>JADHTQ010000011.1 GCA_016784965.1 Bacteriovoracaceae bacterium
ATACTTTTCTTTGTATAATAGGCCAACATTTATTGTTTGCAGACTGCTTAAGGAAAAATATCGTAAAAATGACCATGTCAATGACCAGGACAGGTATTTGAAGATCAGATCAAGTTTAGGATGAAAAATTCAGGTTAAAGTATGAGCATATAATTTCATACAACAGGCATATCACACAAGCATGACTGCATGCGTCAATAGTTGCTTACTGACTACATTTTATAGTGCAGCGTGTAGTTTTTACAATCCGCTCCTATTACATTTAGAAGTTTGTAGCAATTTGCTAAAAAGCAATATAACTCAAATACTTATGCCCATTGGAAACTAAGGTTATGCTCAAACTGTTTTTGTACCTGCTACTTTCTCTTTTGGTATTGTTTCCCTCGGGTGCGTATCTACAAGATTGTCTCTTTTCATCTTCCCAATTTATACATCACGCCACCTACGACCACGCTTTAAAGGGACAAAAGTTTAACCCCCAAAGAACGGTTGATTTTGAAAACCATTTGGCCCACTCACAATTACTTGATACTCCACTAATCCGTTTGGGAAATATAAAAAAGCTCCCCATAGAAGAGAAATTAGAGACGATGGAAATTGTAGAGTCGACTCCAATAGAAATGGGGGCTACCAAAAGTTTCAAAGTCACCTTTGAAGATGGAAGTGCCGGAATTTTCAAACCACACCTAGGGCATTGGGGCGAAAACTACCGAGCCGAAGTATTGGCATATCAAATTGACCGCTATTTTGGATTTAACCTAGTCCCCCCCACGGTCGCTCGAGTTGTAGATGGACAAGTTGGGTCCCTACAAAAATTTATCACAAATACCAATCCCGGTTGGGATGGCCAAAGAATGCAAAGCCAGCTCGTCGCTAAACAGACCTTTTTAGATTTCATAATTGATAACGGCGACCGCCATGAGGATAACTTTTTAGTAGATATCATCGGAGGGATCTTCTCTATCGACAATGGAATGTCGTTTACGGGTCGCGGATACAACTACAGACCATTTG
Organism: Bacteriovoracaceae bacterium; assembly: GCA_016784965.1. Lineage (GTDB taxonomy): Bacteria > Bdellovibrionota > Bacteriovoracia > Bacteriovoracales > Bacteriovoracaceae > JADHTQ01. The sequence goes on from JADHTQ010000011.1 coordinate 1,015, forward strand.
AAGTAATTGAATATCCCATTTTAGATTTTGCTGAATCAAGAGAAGGAAGAAGAATTGTGGCAATGCTCGCAGACCTCGATCCCGTGGCATTTAAAAAAGAGCTAGTTGAATTTTTGGGAGAGGATGATGCCAAACGAATGATTAAACGAATTGCCTATCTTCTAGGATACTTAGATCGCATATACAGACTACCTTAGTTTTTAAGTTGTAAAGAAAGCGTTGCTGTTTCTGTTGCTGTTGCTGTTTCTCGTTTCATACCTAATAGTAAATAACTTAGAACATTACTTTTCCAGACAAAGTGATTTTTTTATAATTTTTTTAGTAATTTCTTTATCGGATCATTTAAGCCTCTCTAACAGAACTTGCAACAAAAATGTTACATACATCACTTACAAGGAAGTGTCGTAGGCGAAACGCACGCTCCATTACACACCACGAACCCTCACCAACCCCACCACCAGGACCTGTGGACAGTCGTGCTGTTTATAAAAGCAATGCGAACGTGTTATAAACTCGTTATCTAACAACGAGGGGAAAGACCATGAGATATCTGTAAAAGTTTTGGATCACCTGGCAGAGATTGAGCGGCGTAAGCTTTATTGTGATTTGAAGTATTCATCTTTGTTTGCTTATTGCCAAGGGGAGTTGGGGTTTTCTGAACAAGAGGCCTATCGCAGGATAGATGCTATGAGGCTTGGGAGGCAGTTGCCTGAAGTTAAGAAGAGTTTGGATAGTGGGAGCTTGAGTTTAACTAATGCTAATATGATCAGTTCTCTTTTTAAAAAGTGTGATCTAGGGGATGATAAAAAGGTGCAAATTGTAAGCGATGTAAAAGGGATGACAAAAAAGCAGTGTGAAGTGAAATTGGATAAAGTTAAAGTTGAACTTGGGATTATTGATGCACCAAAAGCTGAGCGTAATCACAAGCAAGCAGATGGTGGAGTTAGGCTGCATCTATCTATAAAAAAAGAAACGTTTGCTAAGCTTGAAAAATTAAAAGGGCTGCTTGCTCATAAAAAGGATCACTCTACAGAGGATTTATTGGACATAATGCTGGATAATATGATCGTGGCTACCGAGAAGAAAAAGTTTAAATCACTTAAGGCCACCAAGGCACATAAGCAACAAAAACAAACTCGTTACATTCCAAAGGCCACTCGGCAAGTTGTTTATGAGAAGGCAAATGGAAAATGTCAAAACTGTGGATCAATATATGCTTTAGAAATTGATCACCTCGAAAGTTATGCAAAAAGTGGCAGCAATGACACCACCAACCTCCAATTACTATGCAGGCAATGTAATGCTCGAAAAAATATAAAGGTGTTTGGCATTGCAAAAATTGCAAGCTACACTTTGCCTGGAAAATGTTAAACGAGGCTTAAGCAATATGAGCTGTTTTAACTTTCCTTGGTATCTTTGATGGTGTTTGCTGCCAGGCACAGTAAACTTTTCCTTTCAAAGTGCATTTTTCTATTTTAATATATGCCCTACACAAGGGAGTTATTTATGAACAAATTACTATTAATTATTGCTGCTTTACTTTTTACTGCTAACGCCTACGCTTCACCAAAAATCTATGGAAAGGTTAATGTTGAAACTCGCTATGTCGATCAAGATGTTGCTGGATATCGAAAAATGGTTCCGGTCAATACGGTTGAAAACTTACCCTCAAGATTGGGTATACTTGGTTTATATAATGTTAAAAACCTAGGTTTGAATATTATGTATTTTGGAGAGCTAGGACTTGCTCCGAGAGCGACAACAACAAACGTTGGAGGAATACTGAAGCTTCGAATGGTTGGACTGAAGTTTCAACACAGGTATGGTGAAATTAAAATCGGTAAGGCCTATACTGCAGCTGCCTTGGTAGGTGCTTTAATTGATCCTTTGGTAGACACCGGTGCAGCAGGCATTGGTTATGATCAAGCAAAAGACATTTCTGGTGTCCAAAACGGGAACACTACTGGTTCAGGTATTGGTTACTCTTCAAGACAATTTCTTAATGTCCTTGGATACAAGTCACCAAAATTTTATGGATTTCAACTATCAGTATCTCTTGATAATAATTACAGTGATGAGTTAAAACAAAGTTCAGGTTTAAATTCAGCATACTCTGCCACATACGTCGAGTCACTACTTACTTATGACCTTGAACTAGGAGCATCTAAATCAAACCTCTCTCTAGGCTACATTTCAGGACACGGAACAAACATGCTTACTCTAGATTTTTGGGGTAAAACCATCGATCAAGAAAACCGCTTAATTGTTGCCTTAAAAACTAAGCTTAGTAGTTTCACCTTAGCTGGAAGCTATATGGACACGCAAACTGAAGAATCTACTACCACTAATGAACCAAACATATCTAAACTTTTCTTGGCATTGCAATACGATTTAGGAAAACACAGTCTGATTGGGACCTTTTCTCAAGCAAAATATGACCTAGACACTGCAAAGACAGATGCTGACACAAAAACCCAGACTCAATTTGCGTTTGGGTATAAGTATCGCTTCAACGATAAGGTTACTTTCAATACAACTGTTGCTACCTTTGAAAATGCTGAGGATAATGCTGCTTTGGCAGCGACACTTGATAACAAAGCAACTAGTGCTATGATTGGGGCTTCTTTGAACTTTTAAGAAAACTCAATAAAAAATGTCTTGGCTTGGCTGCCGCAATGTGTTATGTTGTGGCGGCTAACTTAATTAAACGAGATATTATTATGCTAATTCGGCACAAATTCGACCCCATATTGTAACTCATTGTAATTTAACACGGTTTTTCACTCACTTACTTTAACCAGAGACATTTTCTATGAAAGATAGATATATTTATTATGCTTTTTTTATCATTTTTCTCTTTATGGCATCGGCAATATTTCAGGCATTTGGGGGGATTATTGGGGAGACTGATGATCGGGTAGATTTTTTGGAGTTGACCGATGAGTTGCATATAAAGGTTGCAAGGGCCACGGCTGCCATGATTCCTCTGTCTAACTTTGAGAGTCCGATTCCTGATAGGGATGGAAACTACACTTTAAAGAAAAAATATTTACATGAGAAGTTTCCTAATTTTGCCAGTTCTGCTCCAATGTGTAGTGATGAGCCATTTTATGACCAGCAGGTTGGGGCGACTTGTAGCAGTTTTTTGGTGGCACCTGATATTTTGGTTACGGCCGGGCATTGCGTGCGCGCAGAAAAGAAGTGTCGTGAAGTTTTATGGGTTTTTGATTTTAACTCCCAAGATCTTCATAGTGATAGAAAAATTCCACAGCAGAAAGTTTATACATGCACGCTTATTGACTCCCATATTGGAGAATATATTGATGCTTCTATTTTAAGATTAAATAGAGTTGTTATTGATCGCTCTTATCTGCAAGTTAGGACTCATGGTAAGTTAGAAGATGGGGCCGAGGTTTTTACCAGTGGATTTCCTCTGGGGTTGCCTTTAAAGATTACTACTAATGCAAAAGTTTTTAGAAATTTTCATGACGAATTTTTTACTGCACCTTTGGATATTTACGAAATTAACTCTGGTGGGCCGGTGGTTAATGCTAACTCTGGTCTGGTAGAAGGAATTGCTGTAAAAAGGCCTTATGGTGATTTTATAAAAGATGAGAGGAGGCAATGCATGCGATCTTTTAAAAAGGAGGAGGGGGACAACTTTCCTGCAATAACAAAAATAACTGCCCCTCCAACTTTAAAGAACTTTTTAAATTAACTCCTTTATCTTGAAGTTGTTGGTATTATGGGAGTATTGTCTTTTTCTCCCAATGACTGATTTAATTTTTTAAGTAATTTTCCTCCATTTATGGCACCAAAGCGAGTTACAGGGGTTACACCTGTTCTTTTGCTGCTGGCCCCATCAATGCATTGATTAATGTTGTCACACATTGTGGCCTGAGATCGCTTGATCTGGTTGTTGATGTGCTTGCCAAGAAGAGTGTTGTTGAATCCTTTAGTAGATCCAAGAAGCTGGGTGTACATATCTACCGTATCATTTTGAAGTTGCAAATTATCCAAGTCACTGGTCAACAGCTTCATATTAAATCGCTGCTCATCAAGTGACTTTAAAGCTTTCATGGCACTGGCTTCTTTTTTCTGAAAATCCTCTATAAGCTTCTTCAACTGACTAAACTCATTACCTCTTTCAGTTTGGGCCAATATCGCAATTCTGTTCTCACTGAAATTTCTAAATCCGGGATGTTTTTTTATGATCTCTTGGTGAGCAACTGACATTAAATTGCCATAAGCATCTTTTAATTTTTTCCAGCGCTGCTTTAGATCACTTTCCACTACATCCATTTGAGCAGGCATGCGACCTGCTCGTGCTTTTGTTCTTTTAATGTCTGTTCTTGCCCTATCTCGTCCCTGCCTGTGTTGAGTGGCGTTTGCATAAGTCCGGTCTAAAGCTGCTTGATCCTCATCTCCAGTACTACCACTAAGGGCCTGTGTTGCAACTTGCAAACCTACTCTGTGTCTTTGTACATCTTGTTGCAATCCCGCTACCTGACCAGGCACTGCCTGTACTGTAGCCAGTGATTGATTGAAGTGCCCGCCAGCGGTGTTATAGGCAGCTCTGGCACTTCTAAATGGTTTTGCCTTGGCAAATCCTAGCCTGTCCAGTTTTGCATCAGTAAAAAGATCTGGGCGACTTCTGTATAATTGAGGGTCTGTTTTGGAGGCATTTTGAATCCATTCTCCAAGACGCTTAGCATTTTCTGCTTTCACTCTTCTTATTTCTTCATCGTCACAATTTCCAAATAAGCTGGAGGGGCAGTGTTTTAACTCCACGGGTGGACCACATACCTCAACCTCTTGCGAACTATCACTAGTTGGATCTTCTTCCTCCATATGACACTTTAATGAGGCATACTGGCTGTATTCATCATCTTGAGTGAAGTTATACTGTTGATTGCCAAAAAAACTTTTATAAACTCCATCACCAGCAAAGGCACTTGAAGCAAAAAAGCTGATCAAAAGAAAGAAAACAAAACACACTACTTTCATTAAATTCATACTTAACCTCCCAAAATATAAATGTACCTAATTAGTTCATCCTCTCTTAGATTGTCTCATCGGTTACTGCTGTCTTAACCTTGAATATTTTAATATCCTATCACCTTAAGTTGGCCCACATAAAAAAAATTTACGAAATTTTGACTTAAAGCTAAAACAATTATTAAAATTGTGATACTGTCTTGTGCTATGAAAGAAATATTAAAATCCGGCCATGGAAGCGATTTAGAAATTTCTGCAAATAAAAATGATGAATGCATACGCGTCCAACTGACCAGGAATACTGGTTTTTTTTATCTCAATTCTGAACAAATCTCGAACTTACAAACAATTTTAGACAACGCCCAAAAAAAAATTATCCGAGCAAAAGCAATGAATCAAAAGTTGCTACGACTTAGAAAATCTAAAAAAAATCAACTGGAACTGTTCGGTTAACGCCTACCGTCACGGGTTTTTGACGCAAAAAACACCTGAGTGAAAAAATAATGTATTTTCTAGTTGACAAACCATTATATTAATATATTATAATTTCATAATATGAGGCCCGGACATCTGATTTCGGGCACTTAGGAGGGGAGGGCCTATGGTAAAAATCAAAACTTGGACACTAATCATCGCAAGCACACTTCTTATCACCAATGAGTCACATGCATTTTTTGGCATGATGATGAATATGATGAAAATGCCCATGCAAATGATGCAGGGGATGAATCCCATGGGGGGTGGAAATCAAAATGGTAAAGAAGGCGGAATGTTCGGTCTAATGAACAACATGGTCAATGGAATGACGGACGGAATGAAACTAGGATTTCAAGGAATTGATTGTTTCGGAGACAAAATCGGCTTAATGAGTAATAGAATTACCTCTTTTGCCGGAAGAGGTAGAACGACGCCCACGCAAGGATATGGAGCACAGTGTGATTTCGATCGAATCCCCTTGGCGACAGGACAGACAAGCCAAAGTGAGATAGCTCAACAAACTGGTTCGCGGGGTGAGCAAATTACCACGCGACCAAGAAGAGGTAACCCCGGGCCAAGGCGACCAAGAAGAAGACTACGAACCAGACTGGCAATAAATGACCCCAATGATACCACTACACCAGCTCCTAGAAAACGCGCCAGACTTAGACTAAGCAGACAAACCTTAACAGCAGCAAACAAACCCGTAATATTGGTTAAACCATTTACAGGTCAACAGCTTGACCTTGAGCAAGCACCAGAACTTTTAACTGATAACAATGCCAAAAAGATGTACATACACATCATTTTACCTGAGCTTCTACCAGAGCTTATAGGCGCTCAAGGCATTAATGCCTCCTTTGATACTAAAAGAATGGCCCATGTATTCATTTATGATACACAACAAGATTGGAGCACCATTTGGACCACAGGTCTAAAGTATCTGGCCCAAGAGAATCTCCTACAAAGTGATAAAGTAATTTTATCTGTGACAACATTTTCAAAAAATAGTCAGTTGGGTAAATACCCAGACACTAACTATGTTCCAGTAACCGTTGCAGGCCTTAAGGGTTACTCACAACAAATTAATAGTCAGCAATAATTAATATTACTTTAAATAAAAAAGAGAGATATATGAAAATCAAAATAGTAAAATTTGTAGCAATAACTATTATTTTAACTCAAACAATGCTTTCTCCAAATGCCCACGCCATGATGGGTATGATGAATATGATGAGTAATATGATGGGTGGTATGATGCCTGGGATGGGGCAAAATCAAGCACAAGGACCAAGACAAGGTGGATATAGAGGTCAAGGACCTGCATATGGAAGGCCCGTATATGGCGGAAGACCTAATTACCCCCAAAGACCTCAGGTACAAATTACTCGCGATAGAGAGCACAAAGTTACCACAACGGTAGCACCAAAGTTAACTCTTTCAAATAAAGCAAATTGGGCAAAGATTGTTGTAAGTGACAAAGATGATTTTGCGGCAGAGACTACAGTTGACGTTAACATCTCCGACTTAGAAGCTGACTGGAATGCTGACTGGGAAGACCTTACGGCAACTTTTATAACTACATTGATAGAAACTAATGTCAAAATATTATCTGATTATGTCTATTTAAAGGCTACTCCATTTACTAGCGGCCAACAGGCCTATGGACAGATGGAGTCAAACTACATTCGCATCAAAGTTTTGGGTCTAAAGAACAAATATAATAGAATTTTAGGTAAACCAAGTGTTCGACTAACTCGAAATAAGCGCATTGCAGTTACAACCACCTCTGCCCCTAAACTAAAGCTTAGCAATGGTGCAACTAGTGTTAGGCTTTTAGTAAGTGATAAGGATGATTTTAATCCAGAAATAGCCGTGGAGCTTGATGTTTTTGATATCGAAGAAAATTGGGATGAAGATTGGGCACTTCTTCTAGAAGATATGGTTATTGTCTTGATCGAAAACGATATTGACTTGAGGTTTAACTTGGTCCACATCAAGGTACAAAGCACTATTGGTGAAGAAGATGATGAGGCACCAGTATTTGAATCACAATCACTACGAGTTAAAATTGGCGGTTTAAAGGAACTCTACTCTAATACATTACAAGAGCTAATGGGTGAGGCGATCTAAAAAAGCTAACATATAGATTTTAAAACAAGATCAATATTTTCTATTCAGTTATAGAGACAACCAATTGTATAAATATCTAAAATGGGAATATATTAGTATTAATAGTAATAAAACTTGATGTTTATTATTGAATTTTTCTCAAGGAGTACGCTATGAATACCACAATTGTTTTTAATGAATATGTTGCAAACAATATCAGAACTGCAAGGCACGCAAAACGAATTACTCAGACCTCACTGGCCCATCGAATTGGAGTCAACCAATCTACCATTTCTAAAATTGAAGCTGGTAAACTTGGTGTCTCTGCGTTTCAATGGGTCCAAATATGCAGCTTTCTCGATATTAATGTGAGTATCATTTCTGAATTTGGTGGCCCAGAGTAAGTGATTTCAAATGCAAGGTGCCGCTTTTTATTTGATTAACCGATCAGATAATGGGCGGTACTTTTTAAGGTTTTCAAACTTACCGTTAATGGCAATTTGGGATGGCCGATACAAAGGCCCCTTACTTAGTCTTTGCTCAATCATATGTGCTACCCAACCAAAATGTCTGCTCGATTGAAAAATGGGAGTATTCCACTCTGTTGGAATATTGAGTGCACTATAAATTACTGCAACAGGAAGATCTAAATTTGGTGCCCTTCTTTTTCTTTCTGGGATATTCTCACTCATCATGACGGCCTTAAGGCGATCATAAATCTCCATTAAGTCCCCTCGACCATTTTTTTTCGTTAACCTTCTGGCAACATCTTCAGCTATTTTGACCCTTGATTCTACACCAGTTTTATAGTGACTCAGCCTGTGACCAAAACCAAAAATTACTCCTCCCCTATTTAACTTATCCAAGACATATTTTTCGGTATTATCAGGTGAGCCTATTTCATCAAACATCTGTCGGGCCATTTCGTTTGCCCCGCCATGTAAGACTCCTTTTAGTCCGACTGAAGCCGCGATAAATGGTCCATAAGGATCTGTTCGAGACGACTCTGCAACTCGGGCCAAAAAGGTAGAGTTGTTAAGTGTGTGATCCAGATAAAGCGTAAGGGTTGTATCCAAGGCCTTTGCCTCCTCGTCACTTACATCCTTGCCCATCATATGTAAAAAATTTCTCGAACCAGAAAGGTTGTCATCGGGAGCTATGGTTGCTAAATCGTTAAAGATTCTCTCACCGTAGGCAATAATGGTAGGAATTTTTGCTCCCATTGAAATGGCCACTTTTTTGGTCAAGCTTGCTAGCTCTTCTGGTTTTGCTTTAGAATCTTTCCAAATGGGGTTATAGTAATCCTCATCAAACATCCGAGCATAAGACAAAGTAGTCATTAAGTAGTCCATGCGATGAACATTTTTTGGATAGGTCATAATGTGATCAACCACTTCAGGGGGCAGCTGTCTTTTGCTTTTTAACTCCTCATTAAAGACCTTAAGTTGTGCTTTATTAGGCAAAGTACTATTTAAAAGTAAATAAACTGACTCCTCAAATGAATCTTGAACCAAATCATAAATGCTATAATTTTTATACATTAAGATTGGATTTGACTCATCATCCACGGTAGTAGCAGACACAGCAGATTTACAAACTGGAATTTTGTTTAAGCCGGTGTTAACCGTTTCAATTGTTTCTAACATTTTGTACTCCTAATTTTTAGGGTCATATTTTAAAATTTTATTCACTTCTAACCTATTCATCATTGCATCTATTAAGTTTCTTTGATTTCCATCTTGCATAATGGCCTCTAATGCACCATCAACTTGCCCTGCCAAATATCTAAAAATAGTTACCGGAAAGATAACGATTTGATACCCCATTTTGGCAAAATCTTGATGGGCGATGAAGGGGGACTTTCCAAACTCGGTCATATTGGCAAGAAGAAAAGAATCGACACCAGCTCTATACTGCCGAAATTCATCTTCTGTGCGCATGGATTCGGGAAAAATAATATCGGCACCTGCTTGCAGGTACTGCTTTCCACGATCTAGAGATTCACTAAATTGTTGGTCTGATTCAACATTAGTAGCACCACGAGCATCGGTTCTGGCAATTATTAAAAAATCTTTGGATAGTTTATCGCGCACAGAAGTTGCTTTTTGGATCTTTTGACACATAAGCTTGGCGTCTATAACCTCTTTGCCATCTAAGTGGCCGCACCGCTTGGGAAAGACCTGGTCTTCAATATGTAGTGCTGAAAGTCCTGCTTTTATATACTGCTCAACAGTTGCCTCAATATCATCAAAGCCAGTATCTGCATCGCATATTACAGGAAGCGAGGTGGCCTTTGTGATATGTTTGGCCATATAGACAAAATCATCGAGCTTTAAAATGCCGGTATCTGGAAGCCCTAAGCTATTCGACAGACCCGCTCCAGAAATATAGACACCTCCAAAGCCTGCTCTTTCTACCAGTTTAGCGATAAATGGGTTATGTGAGCCTATAAAGGTTAAGCTTTGTTTGGCCTTTAACATTATTTTTAAATTTTTACTTTCTTGCATAAGTCCTTCTTTTATTTAAAAGATGCCTTCGTTATTTTTTACAGCACCTTCTAGCAGACCATTTTTTATTACAACATTTAATGCCAACAACTGCTTGTGATCCAGTTTAGGCAAGCTACCTACTAACTCCAAAAACAACTCTACTTCACTTGACTCCACAAGACCTTCAGAGAGTACTTGGAATTTATTTATGTATCCAGATCTACCAAATGGTGCTGCTCCATTTGCGTGGGCGTTGGCATTATCTAGTCTCTCACAAATTGTTGTGCCGTCTTCCATTTTCACTTCAACCTCAGCGCCAAATTTTTTCTTGGCCGGATCTGTTGAGTGATAGGCATCGGTCCACTCTTTTGCCTCAACTGTTTTAATCTTGTTCCATAACTCTATTGTTGATGGTCTATTTGTTCGCTCTTTTGTATAGCTACGCTCGTGATGCCAACAACCATCTTCCCAACTAGTTGCCAAAATATACATAACACTGTGATCTAGGGTCTCTCTGGTAGCATTTGGATCAAACTTTTGGGGATCATTTGAGCCGGTTCCAATTACATAATGGGTATGGTGACTGGTATGAATTATCACCTCTTTTACTTTGGATAGATCGATATTTTTTTTGTTAAGGGAAATCCCAATGTCAATCAAAGCTTGCGCTTGATACTCAGCCGAATGCTCCTTAGTATATGAATCTAAAATCCCCAAACAAGGCATACCTTTTTCTGGCAGCTGAATTTCATACTCTTTATTGTTGCCACCCAACATCCAAGCAATAACACTGTCTTCACCTTCATATATTGGAGTTGGCGCCTTTTCACCGCGCATAGCTCTATCTACTGCTTCAATCGCAAGCTTGCCGGCATGAGCTGGAGCATAGGCCTTCCAACTAGAGATCTCTCCTTTTCTAGATTGACGAGTAGAAAATGCCAAATGCACGCTCTGGTTAATGGCATGAAAAATGGTTTCGGTATCAAGCTTTAACATGGTACCAATTCCTGCTGCCACGGCAGGTGCCAGGTGAGCGATATGATCTTTTTTGTGCTCGTGCAAACAAATTCCTTTTACTAAGTCGATTTGCACTTCATAGGCCGTCAAGATCCCTTTTACAAGATCAAGTCCACTGATACCTTTTTGTTGAGCTACCGCCAAAATTGCAGGGATATTATCTCCTGGATGGGAGTAGTCTGCGGCCAAAAATGTATCGTGCATATCTAGTTCTCTAACGGCAACATTGTTGGCCCAAGCTGCCCAGTGACAATCAAATCGCTGCTTGCTTGGCAAACCAAAGACTGTGGCCCCATATGATTTAGGATGGGCCAGTGCCTGCTGTCTCGCTACTTGCACTGGCCTGCGATTAATTGCAGCTATGGCAACTGACGCATTATCGATAATTCTATTGCCCACCATTTCTGCTGCTGCCCCATCTATCTCCACATTATTTACGGCAAGCTGGGCAAGCTTATAAGCGAGCTGATCTTCCTTTTTTAGCAGTTTCTTGGAGGGGTAGGTTTTTACTAAATGGCGTTTCATTTTTTCTTCCTTTTTTTTGACTATTTGCTTTCAGTCATTACCGTTTTATTGCTTTGGGATCTATGGCATCTTGTAGTCCATCACCTATAAAGTTAAAGCTCACAACCGCAAGTAATATCAGTATCCCTGGTGCTATCGCTAAAATGGGATTTTGATTAATGGTCTCCAAAGCATTAAATAAAATATTTCCCCAACTGGGTGTTGGAGGCTGAATTCCTAGCCCTAAAAAGCTTAAGGCCGCTTCATTTAATATTGACTCACCAATATTTAAGCTAATTGCCACAATTAGTGGGGCAACTATATTGGGTATAATGTGAGTTATAATGATTGTTATGTCTTTGGCACCTAAGGTTTTTGCTGCCAAGATAAATTCATGCTCACGAATTGACAGGATACTTCCCCTTGCAAGCCTGGCCACTTTCATCCAAGAAAACAGCACTAATATAATAAAAAGTTTGACGATACTTTCGTTGTCTCCGCTAATTAGGGAGTGCAAAAATGGAATATTTTTTAGATCTACTGCCGCTAACACGATCATCAAGGGCAAAAGAGGAAGGGATAAAAGAGAGTCGATAATTCTTGAAAGTACAATGTCCACCACACCACCGTAGTAACCAGCAATACTGCCGATAATAAGCCCAATGAACATGGCCGCAAGTGCTACCACAATGCCGATACCAATTGATACCCTCGTTCCATAAATCAACCTAATTAATAAGTCTCGTCCCAACTCATCAGTGCCCAAGAGGTGGGTTTTAGAGAAACTACCTACAATCTGTCTAAATTTAGCGGCTTCCTCTTGATCAATGTTTGAAATCTGGTTGATCTGATCTGGTGTTATGGTGTGTAATAGCTCAAAGAGCTCATCTTCTCCACCAGTTATAATTTTGTGCTTATTAAAGGTAGCAATTATTTTTTTTACAAGTACTGGATTTGCATCTAATACTTTTTCTAAGGCCTCTTCTTTTGCATCTTGTGACAGGGTTACCCTCGAAAATGGTGGCAGATTGCGTCCGTAAATATTTTGCGCTTCCGGGTCATGCCCCGATAGTTTTGAAATAACAGGAGCACAAAGGGCGGTCACAATAAAAAGTACCACCACAATGGCCCCTAAAAGACCCAGGCGGTGCTCCATAAACTGACCTGCAATTATTTGAATCATTGTTTTTGATTCAACTCTACTCATTGACTGCTCCATTACTTGTAACTAATCCGTGGATCCACCACGCCATATAATATATCTGCCAACAGATTCATCGTGAGAATCATGGCCACTGAGATCATAAAAGAGACCATGGCCACATTAAAATCATTCCCAATAATGGAATCATAGACTAACTTGCCAACCCCTTGGTAGGAGAAGACAGTTTCAGTGATTATCGCTCCGGAAAAAATACCAGAAAGACTCAACGTCACCACTGTAATCAGCGGAATCAATGCATTTCTAAAAGCGTGATTCCACAGTATTCGAGACGGCCCAAGCCCCTTGGCCTTGGCAGTCCTTATATAATCATTTCCTAAAGCTTCAATCATCGCCGACCTGGCGTAACGTACAAAGATACCAAGCTGCAAGGAGGCAAGAGAAAGTGCTGGCAATATCAGATATCTTATTCGATCAAGTATCGAGGTAAGGCCCACAATTGAATTGTCACCAACAGTTCTGGTTCCCCCGGCAGGCAGGATTGGTATCCAGATGGAAAATATCATAATCAAAACAATGGCAAGCCAAAAAGATGGCATGGAGATGAGCCCATAGGAGATAAAGTTTACAATATAATCAAACTTCGATCCCTTTTTCATCCCGGCATAAACTCCAATTGCAATCCCAATAGTAACTGCCATGACTAAAGAGCAAACCGATAAAATAAAAGTGTTAATGAGGCGCTCCCCGAGCAGCTTTTCCACTTTTATCTTATAAACGCGAGAGTACCCCAAATCGCCAGATAGCGCTGAGGTAAGCCAATTAAAGTAGCGCACATAATTTGGTTTATCTAGGCCATAGAGTTTTTTAAGGCGAGTGATATCCTCTTTTGTTATTTTGGGGTTAGAAGTAATCATTACATCAACAGGATCTCCCGGCATTAGCGAGAGAATTGAAAAGCACAAATAGGATAGAATAATCAGCACAAAAAATGCCTGGATTAAACGCCTGATGATGTAGTTTGACATACCTACTCCACACTCCAATTTTCTACATGATTGGTAGACAGCTGAGAGTGACCAGTAAGTCTGTAGCCCGATAGTTTTTTGGGAACTACTGAAACATCGGCCCTAAAATATAGTGGAATTACAGGGATCTCATCAGTATAGAAATTAATGATCTGGTGAGCGAGCTTGATTCTTTTGTTTTGGTCAAACTCTCCGTCAAGCTCTTCTAAAATGGCGTCGACCTTTTTATTTTTCCAATTCATACTGTTGTTGCCAGTAAAGCTATTGCTTTTTGTCGGGATAAACTCACTATGAAAGGTGGTTTTAGGTGATTCTTCAGGTAAACTAGTCCAGGCATACATAATCATGGCCTTATACTTTGACTTTCTAAATGTTTCACCAAATAAAATTCTTGCAGGCTCATTTTTAATTTGTACATCTACACCAATTTTTTTCCACTGATCTTTGAGGTAAACCTGCACCAACTCGCGCACTTTATTTCCAGAGGTAGTCATGATGGTAAATGCTAGTTTTTGGCCATTTTTGTAGCGAAAACCGTCTGCAGATAACTTCCAGCCGGCTTTATCCAGCATCTTCTTGGCAGATCGTCTTGAATATTTATACTTTACAACGACCTTAGAGTTATCTGTATACCAAGGGTCAATGGGAGCAAAGGAATGATGGGCGACATACTGTTTACCTTCAAAAAGTGCATCTACCAGGCCCTTTTTATCAATTCCAATTGATAAGGCTTTTCTGACTTGGATATCTTGTAAGATTTTGTTTTTTAGTTGTAAGTCTATGTGTTCGTAAGTTAATGACTGCTTAAACTTAACATCAAAACCCATGTCCGTTTTTTTAACCTTTTTGTCCAAGGCAAGTGCTTGATCAAAGCTAAGCCCCAGTGAGGAGATCATATCAATGTTGCCTGAGCGCAAGTTGGCCTCTAAAGTGTTTGTGTTAGGAATTAACTTCAAGACAATTTTTTTAATTTTGGGGGCCTTTCCGTAAAAGTGCTTGTTTTGAGTAACCACAACGTGGCTTCCAAGCTTTACCTCATTAATTACATATGGCCCATTATACAACCCTGGGTGTGTTGGTTTTGAGACATACATTGAGTTTTTTTCATAGGCACCAGGCTTGCTTTTATACTTTTTATAAATGGCCTCTTCCAAGTGTTTGGGAAGAGCATAGAATGCAAAACGTCTATTGAAATTCCACTTAGGTGACTTATAAATAATGGAAAACTTCTTAGGATTTGCTTTATTGACCACAATATCTAAAATATTTTCATAGGCGTCTCGGCTGGAAATTGAGATCGTATCGGTCATCGCCACTTTCCATGTAAATTTATAATCATGGCCAGTAACTGGCTTTCCATCACCCCAAGAGGCGTTCTTTTTTATCTCCCAATCCACTTTGAGAGTTCTGTTTTTGCCCTTTCCATCAAATTTTGCCATGGAATTTTCAAGTGTTGGAGTAGTCACAGCAAGCTGATGAGAAGTCTTCCCATCGGCATCCATTCCCACTAAACTTCTGCCCACTAAACTATAAATGTAGCTGGTGGCAGACATCTGTTTCACTAACGGGTTTAAGTTTTCAAACTCTTGACTGATACCTATTGTTAACTGCTTATTGCTAAGCTTTTTGGCACAAAGCCCCTGATTTACAAATAGTAACATGAAGCCAACAAGCCAAACTGAAATTATTTTAGACATGATAAGTTCCCCCTATTGTTCCAGGTAGCAAGCTACTTGGTGATCGTTATTGTTATTAGTTGTTATAAGACTAGGTGTTTGCTGTGAACACTTTGGCATTTTATGTTTGCATCGCGGATGAAAAGTACATCCACTTGGTGGATTAATGGGACTTGGAACCTCACCAGTTAAAAAGACCCTCTTTGTTTTCTTTCCCTGTCCAATCTTAGGAATAGACTCCATTAGGGCCTGAGTATATGGGTGCTTGGGATTAGTAAAAAGCTCGTCCCGCGGGCCTATCTCGACAATTTTGCCTAAATACATAACTGCAATTTTGTTGCAAAGATACTCAACAACAGTTAGATCGTGAGAGATAAAAATATAGGTCAATCCCATTTTCTCTCCCAAATCTTTAAGCAAATTTAAAATCTGGGCCTGAATGGAGGCATCCAGGGCACTAACTGGCTCGTCAGCAATAATTAATCCTGGATTTAGTGCAATTGATCGAGCGATGGCGATTCTTTGTCTTTGCCCGCCCGAAAACTCGTGGGGATAGCGATTTACATAGACCGGATCTAAGCCTGTAGTTTTAAGCAGCTCCATTACCCGATCCTTAATCTCTTGCTTATTACCCATTTTATGAATTTTAAACGGCTGGGCCAAGATGTGCCCAACTGTTCTTCTTGGATCTAAAGACGCATAGGGATCCTGAAAAATCATCTGGATCTGCTTTCTTTTTGCCCGCAGCTGCTCACCTGTAAGACTGGTAAAATCTTCGCCGTCAAACATGACTTTTCCCGAGGTGGGTGGGTATAAGCGAATAATGGTCCGACCTAAGGTCGACTTTCCACAACCACTTTCGCCGACGACACCAAGGATGTCACCTTTTTGTACTTCAAAAGACACATCATCGACGGCCTTTATATCTGCTACATGACGATTTAAGAGCCCTTTTTTCAAAGGAAAATACTTACAAATATTTTGGGCCTTTAAAATGATCTCTTGTTCCATTAATTTTCTAAATGACAGGCAACCATGTGCTCATCATCTCCTTTTACACTTTTTAAACTTGCTACCTCCAGCTCACAGCTTGGAGTGGCCACTTGGCAACGATTACTAAAAGCACAGCCCTTTGGTAAATTTAAAGGAGTGGGTACTGTACCTCGGATTGTTTTTAATCTATCAACTCTTGTGCGAAATTTTGGAATTGACGAAAGCAGTGCCTGAGTATACGGGTGCTTGGGATTATTCATAATCGTGTCGGTTTTTCCGGTTTCGCATACCTTGCCGGCGTACATTACAAGAATCTCATCGGCCAACTCAGAAATGACACCCAGGTCATGGGTTATAAACTGAACCGACATACCGCTTTCTTCTTGAAGGGTTTGAAGCAGGTCCAAAATTTGGGCCTGAATAGTGACATCTAAAGCAGTTGTCGGTTCGTCTGCAATAAGTAGTTCTGGATCACAACTAAGTGCCATAGCGATCATTGCTCGCTGTCTCATGCCACCTGATAGTTGGTGAGGATAGTTGCTATATCTTTGAGCAGGTGAAGGGATTCCAACCCGGGACAAAAGCCCTATCCCTCTTTCTGTAGATTCTTTTTTGCTCAGTTTGAGATGTCTAATAATCTGCTCATCAATCTGATCTCCAATGGTAATCACTGGATTTAGTGCTGTCATTGGTTCTTGAAAGATCATAGCAATTTTGTCGCCTCGCAGATCTTCCATCTGAGTGTCGCTATACTTTAAGATATCCTCGCCGCCTAATAGGATCTCGCCAGATACAATTTTACCCGGAGGATCAATCAGCCCCATAATTGAGCGAGACATGATTGATTTCCCACAACCACTCTCCCCAACAATGCCTAGGATCTCTCCCTTTTTGATTTGATAGGAGATATCATTGACCGCTTTGACCTCTCCCTGCTTTGTAAAAAAGCTTGTGCGTAGATTATTGACTGCTATGTGTACACTGTTATTATTTGAAATACTAAATCCCCTGATATAACATTAACATAATATAATACTATGATAATATTATACTATATTAATCTGCTATATTTATCTCGATAGCGCAAACTATTTTTTTTGATATATATAGTGGTAATTAATGTTTTACATCTATCAAATTTTGTGTTCTATGGGGGGCATCTTTTTTTAACACATAAATTATGTAGGGCAAAAACCATGAAAAACACCATCTTAATCCTAGCAATTTTATTATCAACATCTGCTGCAGTATGTGCTGACAGCTCTTCATTTACTGTATCGGGATCACTCACTTCCCAAATGGCACTAGGTGAGGAAGTCGATTCTTACTCCTCGGTAATTGTGGACGATAATAATAATGAGTACCTAATTTTAGACAACACCTCTAATTATTATTACTGTGAAGAGGGACTATACCGCATTGCAAAAGCAACAAATTATAGTTACGTTATTATAGATGTAGAATACTGCTCCCGATAAATGCTATAATTATCTATGGATAATTCCGATCAAGACCAGATTGTCACCCAGCTAGTATTTTTAACTGAAAGGCTTGTTGAGTTTAAAACTACCGCATCCAATCTAGAACAGCTGCATTTGGTCAAAGATTTTGTCATAAATTATTTTAAACATAGCGGTTTGCATATCGCAAGACATCAATTCAACTCTCTGCCGGCCTTAGTAATTACAACTAAAAAAACTAAAACTCCGAAGGTTTTGCTGCAGGCCCACTTGGATGTCGTTGATGGTGACCAGTCACAGTTTATCCCAACAATTATAAATGATCGACTCTATGGGCGCGGGACCTCTGATATGAAAGGATTTGCCGCAATTTCCATGCACTTATTAAAGGAGATTGCTGCTTCTAAAGATGATCTCGACATAGGCCTTATGTTAACTTTTGATGAAGAGGTTGGAAGCCTAAACGGGGCTTTGAAACTGGCAGAACTTGGCTATAGCGCAGATATTATTATTAATGGGGATGGAGGTCACAACCATTCAGTTATATACGCAGAAAAGGGCATTTTAAAATTCAAACTAGAGGCCAGTGCCAATCCTGGTCGTCATCCCTATGTGTGGGAAGGTGAGAATGCTTTTGATATTTTGATGGGTAGTTATTGCAAAATCAAGGAATTATGCGACAATCAGCACAGGGCGTCAGCGCTAGATAATTGGTATAGTACTCACTCAGTTTACGATATTAATGTAAAAAATGAGAACCACTACCCTCCCCACTTTGCTGAATTAAAAATGAATATATATTATACTTGGGCCTTAACCATTAACGAGGTCAAGAAGAAGATTGAAGCGCTGCTACACAAAAGGGTAACATTCACTCCATTAACCGAAAGTGAGCGCGTTTACCTTGACCCAGCGTGTCATTACATTGCTAAGCTTCAAGAAATTATGACCAAACACTTCAACAGACAAATCCATATAAAAGCGGAAAACGGCTCCTCTGATGCCCGTTATTTCGCCAACTTAGACATACCAATTCTGATTTTAAAGGTTGTTGGTGAGGATCATCATGGGTCAAATGAGCACCTTTGTATTCCTTCACTGTTGCCACTGTACCTGTCAGTTAAAGAATTTATTTACAATACAAATTTCTCCTTGTTAGTATAAATTACTAGAGGGGAAATTTTTTAAAAATGCCAATTATTTTACTGCTTTGCTTCATTCAAAATCTATATGCTGATCATCTCGAGTATGATGAAACGAGATATAGCTATCGTGCAGTTTATACTAAGCCCCCTGCCAACTCCAGGCAACTTGGTCCGGCCATTTTTTTACCTAAAAAAATTATTGGCAGGATTGGTATTTCTGAGGGTGATCCCATTTATGTCGCATTGGGCACTAAGAGGATGCAACTTAGAGTGTATAGCAAATTGACCAGCTCTACCGTTTTTGGACTACATAAATATTTGGCCAGAAAGCTAGGAGTAAAAAAGGGCAAAAATACTCTAATCTTTAGTTATGTCCCCCCAGATTTGATCACTTTACCGCCAAAACCTGTGGGTCTTTCCATTAAGCAATATAAAGGAATCCCCACTTTATGGCCCAGGATAGTTTTTAGCGCCCCTCATGGAGATGGTGATTGGGAAACTGGAGCCATTTTAGAGGTACTTGCTAGTGAATTTAAGATTCCAAGTGTTGCCTATTATGGTTGCAGACTTACATACAGAGGTTTTTGGTATGACTGCAATAGACCCCTTATGAAGCTACCCAAGCCCGTTACCGGTGTTTATAAAACGCGCGTTTGGAATCAAGATGCAATTTCCGTTTATGAAAAATACCAAAATAGTTTATGGCAAACTGCCCGTATTGAAAAAGATAAACGGTTTAAATTTTTTGTAAGTTTCCACGGACACGATCTAACCTATAAGGGCCAAAATGGATCGACCTTGCCACGTCCAGTTATAGAAGGGGTCGGTGTTGGTTTTTCAAAGACGCAACTTAAAAAAATTAAAGCGTTTTATAAAGCAAATGGAACCAAGTACTTTAAAAATCCCCCTGCTTTATATTTTGGAAACCTAGGAAGTGATCAAACCTATACCATCAAGGGGGTCTCGGTGCCGTTTTATTATTCGGCCCTGGGAACTAGAACTTATGGCACTCTTAGAAGTGACCTAGTAGAATATGCTCTTCACCTAGAAACTCCAAATTCTATCCGCTTGGGAGAAGGTGCGAAGCTGCAAACAGCTAGCTTTTTAAAGGACTTAACTAACTATATTGTTGATGAACTATTGGCGGAAAATGAAAGAACCATCACTATTAGAAGACAATTAGCAAGAAATAGGGTGCTTGATAAAAAAGTCTATATTGCCAAAAATAAGTTTCCCATGGGAGCGAAAGAAGGTGCTGGATGGGACAGTGAGCACCCCAGACATCAATCAACAGCAGGCCCCATTTTGATGAGCTTGTATGAAGTTACCAATAAACAATACGTAAAATTTTTAAATAGCGCACATATTGCAGGTGTGATTGTTGTAATTGATGGCGTGGTCTTTGATGCAAATGACCTCTCCCATACTCTTTTTAAAACAAAAAAGGCGGCCAAATTTGGCCAAATTGCATTCGTAGGAGATAAGTTTGTAGTAGATGAAGGTAAAGAGGATTTTCCCGTGGTTTACGTCTCCTATTATGGAGCAAAGTTTTATGCCAACTTTTGTGGAGAACGCCTTCCCCTGGAAACCGAGTGGGAAATGGCCGCCAGCTGGGATCCAGTTGCAAACAAAAAGTACCGATACGGTACCTCTTCTGATGAACTTCAAATGAGTTGGGCCAATACAGAAAATAGTGGCGACTCCTATGAAGTGAAACCGTCTGCATTACAAACAACCCCCGTTGGCCTTTATTCTAGGACCTCTCCATCGGGCCTATATGATATGAGTGGAAATGTTTGGGAGTGGTGTGATGACTATTTTAAAAGTAGTTACGGAAGCTCAACTGCCAATGAAACCATGAGAGTGATCAGAGGTGGTGCCTGGAACACAGAGGCGATAATGACCAGAACTACTTTAAAATTAGGCATCAATCCCAACAGTACACTGATTAATGTTGGGTTTCGTACGGTTTTGGATCCATAGCAATTCTCCTAGATTCTGGAGCACTTTGTCTGGAAAAGGTGAACAATGTCTTACTTGTAAATGGGTGGGTTTGTTGATGAGTATCGAACAGCTTTGAGGCTACGGGGAGTCTATAAATATGGCCGGAGCGCGAAAATCTGCTAAATCCCCCCTCATTCTTGACTCTTGCTATCAAATATTTACGGGCCATCTTTTTTACATATAGAATCTCTTATGTAAAAATGTTGACCAATTCTTACATAAGAAATATCTTATGTAAGGATACCTCTCTTTGAAACATGTAACTATTTAAAACTAGGTGGGATAAAATCATGGTTAGCAAATTCAATTCAGGTAAATTTGTTGAACAACTTGAATACAAGAGCTTTCGCCCAGGATTTATAAATAGGCATTTTAAATTGAATGATGCAGACATAAACCTTGTCTTGTCTGAGGCAAATAGAATGGTAGGAGAGCTAAATGCTTACTCAAAGCTAGTACCAGACGTAGACTTCTTTATTAAAATGCACGTTTTAAAAGAAGCTACAGAATCATCGAAAATTGAGGGAACAAGCACAGAGTTCGATGAAGCACTTTTAAAAGAAAGTGACGTAGACCCAGAAAGAAGAGATGATTGGCTAGAGGTTATCAACTATACGAAGGCAATGAATTATGCCATTAATGAGTTATCTAACCTTCCCATTTCAATGAGATTGCTAAAAGACACACATAGAATATTATTATCTGGAGCAAGAGGTGAAAAAAAATATCCCGGAGAAATAAGAACATCTCAAAACTGGATAGGAGGAACCGGCCTTAAAGACGCTTTCTTCATACCTCCACATAAAGACGAATTACCTCATTTACTAACAGACATTGAACGATTCTGGCATAACGACAAAATAAAAGTTCCCGAACTAATAAAGGCCGCCATTGGTCATTACCAGTTTGAAACAATTCATCCTTTTTTAGATGGCAATGGAAGAATTGGCAGACTTTTAATTACCCTTTATTTAATCGACAAAAATATCCTGTCAAAACCTACGCTATACTTATCTGATTTTTTTGCGAGAAATAAAGGTCAGTATTTTGATGCTCTAACAGTAGTAAGGCATTCTCATGATCTAAAGCAATGGTTAATGTTCTTTTTGAGTGGTGTAATCGAAACGGCAACAAAAAGTAAGGAAACATTCGAGCAAATTATTGCGATTAGAAATGATTGTGACTCAAAAATACTTGGTCTAGGACAAAGAGCTGAAAAGGCAAAAGAGCTTATAAAATATATGTATTCCGAACCGATACTGGACATTAATCAAATTAAGGATGTCCTAAACACTTCACATCAAACAGCAAGTAGTCTTACCAAAAAGCTTGAAGAGCTTGGAATACTGAGGGAATCAACTGGTTTCAAGCGGAACAAACACTATTGCTTTGATTCATATATTCGATTATTTATGTAAAAATGGGGTGAGCGATGGGACTCGAACCCACGACAACCAGAATCACAATCTGGCGCTCTACCAACTGAACTACGCTCACCATAAATCAGTGGGTTAAGATAATAACCTATTTATAGATGTTACAGGTCAAATCGTCAATTAGAATGAATAAATTTTATACCAGGATTTTGGATTCTAAAGATTATTAATACTTGTTGCCGTGGCGGCCTCTATCCCAGAAGGAGTAGATTCAACACCTTCTGGTGGTAAGTGTGGCTTGAATTTCGCACTTTGATCGTTATGGGTATTTAAAGCGCAATCAGCAGGCCCAAGCTGCCCTAGCCCACTTCTCTCTATGGCACCATCAGTGCTGCTAGCTGTGGTATATAGTTGGTAACCATTGATGTTTACTGGTTGCTTTGGGCCCACGATAGCATATGATAACGAAATTAAACAAATGAACATAAATAGTGTGATCAATGTAGTTTTCATAATTGCCTCCAGGCCTCATTTATTCTTTAATGCTTTTGATTAACTTTTACTTATGAATATTGCACGATGCGTGCCATGAGCTAGATACTAAAATTTCAATAGGTTGAGATATAAGGGGCCGTTTAAAAATATAACTTGTGCCAAATATTTACACAATTTCTGAAGGCATTTAAAAAAAGCTCCCCACAGTAAGTTATGAGAAGCTTTTTATATTACATCGAAGGTGGGGAAACGATGCATGTCTTTTAAATGCGGTCTTTTTAAATGTTTGCCGATGTTGCAGTTTCTGGCTTTTGCTTAGCATCTCTTTGCCCAACTTTAGCTTTAGCTATACTCTGGTGATCATTTTGAGTTGCCAGAGCACAATCTTCACCAGACTGTCCAGGTACCTTACCATCAACATGTGCATCAGCACTTGCTACGTATAGGTTGTAACCCCCAATATTTTGTACTGAGTGAGTACGACCATAAGCAAAAGGCATTAGCACTCCAAACGCGATAAACACAACTATTAACTTTTTCATACTTTCCTCCCGGATCAATTTATTTGTACTACTATTTATAATGCAGGATGCATGCCAATTTGAGTGAATTGCAATATTAGTTAGTTGGATCTAATGGGGCCGTCAATTGTCTAACTTGTGTTAAAAGATTTTACACGTTTGGTGGAAACGATTGGCAAAAACCTGGGTAATGCGGGTAGTCCCACATGTCTGCTGGCACCTACCTGCCTATCTGGGGGCCGAGCCTGCTGGGGTAGCGTCTGTTTTCTGGTCTACGACTGGGGCGCCGGTTGTGCCAGAAGAATCGTTATTAGCAGGACAAGGGGTAGCCGTTACGGTTGAAGGTGCTGTATTTTGGCAGCAAAAGTCCAAAATTGGCTTAAGGGTGGCTTCTGTGCCATCTGGATACTCTGGTGTTTCTTTTAAAACGCCAATACAGGTAGCTGTATTTGCTCTGGAGTTACCAGCTTCGCTCATTACAGTTTTTTCTGCAGATAAGAATTTAATTTTAGCGCAATCAGCTTCAGTAGGTCCCGCAGCATGTGCCGTTGTCACATAACTCATTGAGATTGCTACCATGAGTACAAATATGGAAGCGGATAATATTTTCATTTTGAGGTCTCCTTATTTAATGCTTACTTTATAAACACTTATTTAAATAAGCTTACATATTTAAATTCACACCAGCAGGCTTCACAATTGCTAGAAGTGACTGAAATGCTTGGGTTACCTGTAATGCCATTTTATGTCCTGCTTTTGACTCAACCTTTTTAATTTCTCCATAGTTATCGTATGCTACATTGATTTTTCCCACTTTGCTCATTGCAATTTCAACTGGTTTTCCTAGAGCATTGTAGGTAAAAGAGAGAGTTCTCTTTTTCTTGGCAGCTTTTGCATAATCTACCATTTTAGTGATTCTTCCTCTTCGATCATAAATAAGTAAGACTGATTTACCACCGCTATTTACTGCTTTTGATAAATTTCCTTTTTTGTCGTAGCTAAAGCTGGTCCAACCATCATTATTTACCACTTTTGTAATCTTGTTTAACTTCTTGTGGTAATCGAGCTGTACAAAGGTACCTTTGGTAGACGTTTTCTTGGTCAAAAGACCTTTGCTGTTGTACTCAAAGTTAGTTACGTGTTTTCCACGGGTTATCTTTAGGGGAAGCCCACAACATTCTGAATAGATAGTTTCTGTATTAATCTCATTTACTTGCGTAGCAATTCGATATGTGTATTGCGAGCCATCTGGCCTGGTTTTAATTTCATACTCATATCTATTTGAAGAGACTGCCTTACCGTCTTTGGTTTTTTTGGTAACTTTGGTCCAGTAGTGAAATTCAGGGTTTTTGGGGTTTTGATCATATTTGTATTCCGTTGATTCCCCATTTCTTGAAGTAACCTTCTCCACAAACTGAGTTTTGCGCGTATACTTAATGCTCATTTTGGAGTAATCCGTATAGGCGATTTGAGTCATATTGTGGTTGTTGTCGTATGTATATTTAAAGATATTGCCTGCAACGTCCTTGGACTGAACTAGGTTGTGTCCTTTGTAGGTGTAAAAAGTTTTCTTATCACCAGCTGACCATATCTCTTTAACTTTTTTATCTGGATACCATGAAAAAAACAACTGCTTGGATTGCGAATCTTTGATGGCCTTTAAGTTGCCATCTTTATTGTATACAAATTTAAGAGTATATCCGTTTTTGTCTTTGATCTTTGTAAGTTTGCCAACCTTGCTGAAATACTCCTCTTTGCCATCATTGTATACGCGTTTATAACCGCTTTTTACAACATGTAGCTGTTGGAGACCTCTGGTATTTGAGTATAAAACTGTTCCTGCGGCCAAGCGAGCTTTTACCTCAAACCTTCTAGCATATGCTTGCCTAAGTTCAGCATCATTTTTTAGTTTTTTAATGAGATCATTGGCCGCTTTTTGTGAAAGAGCGGATCTTTTTCTCATGGCATCGACAATTTTTTTAGCGGCAGCTTCGGCGTTAACTGCTACCTTCGGCGTAAATCTGGTCAGGGCCCCTGCTCCGTTTTCATGAACCACAACCGAGCCATCTGCGGCCGGCACTAGATATGTTTCATAAGCTGTTCCCCAGCCGATTCCAAAAAAGCCATTATCTGTTGACTTTGAATTGTAGGTTCTAACGATCTCGAGATCGTGCCCCCCTCCTGGAACCACAATATCCGTGTAGGATATATAAAAATTACCGTTTTTCAAATTAACACCAGCATACGTGTTAAAAGACAGCAACACCAAAATTAAAAACATTTTAAAAAAGTTCATTGCTAAATCCTTGGTTTGATCGAAGTCCAATTATTCCCTAACCTCAATAAGCCTAATCGACCTTTAGTTACTATTCTTTAATCTTTTTTCATATTTTAATCTGTACCACCTTTAACATAACATAGCCTCCCGTTATATCCAACACCAGGGCAGCAATTAACATCATGATCCCAAGAGGACTTTCAAATACGCGAATCATCGATTTTGGCTCCATAAAAAAATAGATGGCACCAATTGCCCACGGCATAGCAAAAATCGTAGCACCTTGAAACATCCCTTGTGCTACAAAAGTATCGATTTTTTGCTGCAGCCTAACTCTCTCACGTATAATACCAACGATTGTATCGAACGTTTCGGCAAGATTACCACCTGTTTCCCTGAGAATATTAACAGCAGAAACAAACATTTCATTGTCTTCAGTAGGGATTCTAATGGCCAAAGCGGTAAAACATTCCTCTAGGGGAGCACCAATTCTGTTGTGTTGAAGTAGCGTATTGAATTCCTCGGATATCGGGGCCGGCATTTCATCTACAATCATACCACAGGCCTGAGGAAGAGAAAGGCCTGCACGTATCCCGTTTGAAAGTAGCGTCAGGGCATCAACCATTTGCAACTGAAATGCCTTAATCCTTCTGGCCACTAAAAAATTAATAACCGGTTTTGGAAGTTTCCAACCAAGAAATGACAGTATTAGCGCCAGTACAGATCCTAACATCCATTGATGCAAAAATAGGCCGACAATTAGCAATGTTACAGATCCCAACCCAAAAGACAAAAACAAAAGACCGTATGTGATGTAGTTTGAGTTTATTTCTATGTGTAAAAAGTCTAGTTTATCTAAAATATAGTTTCTGGTCCCATATGTTTGATTTTCAATCCAATAAAAGATCTTGCCACTGTAAATATAAATAAATGTAAACACCAAAAGGCCTATCGCACCAATAATGCCATTTCGTCCAAGCAGAGCAACTATCATATCCATTTTTTATGCTCCTTCTATCCCTTTAAAGAGTATTACCCCGTTTGAAAAATACCTCTTGGTATGTTGTACCCCTGACGTTCAAGCTTTTCAATGAACTTGGGTATAAATCCGCTGGCCTGAAACTTACCAATTATTTTACCCTTTTTATCCATACCTTCTTGATTAAAAGCAAAAATATCCTGCAAAGTAACGATATCACCTTGCATGCCACCAATTTCAGTTATATTTAAAACTTTTCTCGAACCATCATCTAACCTGGATTGCTGAATTATAAGGTGTACAGCACCTGCTATCATCTCCTTGATGGCCTTGGGAGTAATTGAGGTTCCAGCATACTGAACAAGAGTTTCAAGACGCCCTATGCATTCACGTGGGTTGTTGGAGTGAACAGTAGTCATAGAACCATCATGGCCTGTGCCCATTGCTTGCAACATATCCAAAGTCTCTCCGCCACGACACTCCCCCACTACAATTCTATCTGGTCTCATTCTCAGAGTCTGCTTCACAAGGCATCTAATATCAATTGCGCCATCGCCTTCAAGCGACGGTGGTCTCGTTTCTAGACGCACAATATGCTCTTGGGGAAAACTTAACTCAGCTGAATCTTCACAAGTAATGATTCTTTCATTTGCTTGTATAAATGATCCTAAAATATTAATAAGAGTTGTTTTACCAGAGCCCGTACCACCGCTTACAACAATATTTCGATGTGCCTCTACCGCAATTCTCATAAAGTCAGCCATCGGTTCCGTGATGGAGCCAAACTTTATTAGATCTTTGTAAGTTAAACGCTCTTCTGGAAATTTTCTGATGGTAATGGTGCAACCATCGATGGATGAAGGTGGAATGATTGCATGAACCCTCGATCCGTCTCGAAGACGGGCATCCACGTATGGAGTTTTCTCGTCAATTCTTCTACCAATGGGGGCAACAATTCTCTCAATCACATTTAAAACTTGGCGATCGTTGGTAAAAGTTACTTTTGATAACTTAATTTTTCCAGAGTGTTCATAGTATATTTTATATGGGCCAACGACCATAATCTCAGAACATTGCCCATCTGCCAGTAGGTCTTCCAGCGGACCAAGTCCCAAGGCCTCATCTAAAATTTCTTTCACAATTTGGGTCATATCCTCTCTGGTATTTAGCACGCCCTTTGTGTCCTCTTTGCCAAGTAACTCTACAACTAGTTTTTTTGTTTGCTCCCGTAAAATAATTATTGCTTGTGGGTCATTGGCATCCGATGGATCATTGCCCTCCATCTCTTCTACAAGCCCTTTGTGAATTCTAGACTTCAAGTCAGTCCAAGGTGTATTACCCTTTTTCTTAGCACCGTCTTGCTCCACCTCCTTGGCGGTCTTGGAAGTATCAGGCTTAGACAGTTTGGACAATGCTTTGAGGATACTTTTTTGTATCATCTTCTTAGCACAATCTATAACAGCTTTAGCAAAAGCACTATTTTTGGCAAGCACCATGATAGGGCGCGACTTGTTTAAGGCCATAATGCAGGTTTGATCATCTTTTGGAATGTTGTAAAAAATTGGTTTACCTATTTGCTTACCGACCGTTTCAGATGTTACGGGATGCCCGCGATCATGCTTATTAAAAATAATCTGCATCATATCTTTGGGAAATAAATGGGTAATCAACTCTTGATAAATTCTAATGGTTTGATTGACTGCTAAAATATCTGGAGTAACCACTAAAAAAATTAGCGTTGAATACTCCAAGGCCTTCATCGCCAAGGGAGAAAGCTCACTTCCTACATCAATAATAGTAATGGGAAAAATATTTGGGATAGCCTTAAGACTTTTTCCCAAGCCATTAACGTTGATGGTTCTAACTGCAGTCGAATCCAAAGGTAGTCCAATAAAAGAAACGTTTTGGGCAACGTTAGTCAAAAATGGCTGTAAGCTTCTTGGGTCGATGGCACCTGGAAAATCAGATAGCTCTTTTATATTCTTTTTTGGCTTGGCACCAGTTATTAAGTTTTGATCACCACCAGCCGCTTGATCAAAGTCTAGCAGCAATACTTTGCCACGAGACTCTCCGGCGTAGGCGTAGGCCAAATTGGCAGCAAACTGTGATTTGCCAACGCCACCTTTGCCCCCCAATATACTTATTATAAATCCTACCAACTTACCTTCTCCTCTTTCTAAATTTACGTCTTATCTTATCTGTTCCCTCTGAAGCCGATGTCACGATTTCTGGTGTAATAAAGACCACATATTGACTTTTGGTCGTTTCGTAGGACTTGGACCTTAAAAAAGAAAATAGGGGCATACCTGTCCCCTCTTGGGCGGTTGCGTTTTCTTGAAATGGTGGATTTTTATCAAATTCTGTACGAGAACTATTAATAGAAATTCCTCCCACTACCGCAGACTCTTTTGATTTTACTACAATTTGTGTTGAAATCTCATTTTTGACTTGTGAGGGCAGATCCCCTTCTGCCACAGAACTTATCGTCACTTTAATTGGTGAAAGTAAAATCTTTTCTTTGGCTATAATATCTGGCTTGACAGATACTTTGAAAGTAGATTTCGCTTGTGCACCTTTTTCAAACTCTCCTCCACCTATAGTGAAATTAGTAGTAATCTCTTTAAAAACTGTTCCTTCTTTTTTATCTTGAGTTAAAAACATACCAGACTGTACAATGCGTGCATATCCTGCACTCTTAGCAGATGCTAGTTTGGGAAAGAGGTTAGTAATGATTCCAGACAAAGTTCCTTTAGAATTTGTTTTTACTCCTCCGCTAGAGTTCTTACCAAACTCAATATATCCGCCGTCGGTGCCTAATATCGGATTCCAACGAAAGCCAAACACCCGCTTATAGCCCTTAGCAAGCTCAACAAATTGTGCTGTAACTTTAATCATTTTAGGTACTTCTTTAGGTTGCTCTTTAGCTGGTATTAGGGTAATAAAGTTCATAATTGCAGGCTTGCCTTTTACTGATTTTCTTCTGCTACTTTTTGCAAACAAACTCGAAATACTATCTGGTAAAAAGGCACCGGCAATTCTTTCAGCATTACTTTTTTGGCCAGCGTTTTCTACACTACCTTCCAACCAGTAAATTTTATTTACAATTCGAACAGTTACATTACCTAAACCCGCGCCATTGTTTATCTCATCTTGCATTCTCTTGGCAATGATTCTTTGTGTTTGGGGAGAAAGCTCTATGAGGCGAATCACGCTTTTATATTTGGGGTCTGAAAGAATAATACCCACTCTGGCAATATCGCTTGGAACTACAATGTGTCCACCGATATATGCAGTATCTCCTTTTATTCCAAACTCTAAGCCCTCAACATCGCCCAAGTAAAGCTTCATTTGCTGAATCATGGCAGATAACTTATTGGAGGTAACTCTAACTTCATAAATCATTCGTGGAGAGCCGGTGGTATCTCTTAGAGTAATTCGTGCTTTTCCTGCTTTAATGCCGTAAAACTTAATCTCTCTTAGTTGCGGATAAAAATCAACTCGCACCACAGAGGGAGCACCATTATCGATAACTTTCGAAGCGGCAAAATCAAGGGTAAAGCTCTCGGGCATTCCTAGCACTACTTCAATTTTCTTAGTCGCTGTAGTGGGTGCGGACCAGACTGCTGGTACAGATGAAATTATAAATAGTAATATTAAATAAATTTTCACCACATGCCTTTTTATAAAACTTAACTACTTTTTCCTTTTATACTTATCTGCAAAGAACCGCTTGGCCTCCTGTCTCTCAACATTATTCCCCAACAGATCAAAAATTTTAGTCGCCCCTAGGTCGACTTGCTCTTTATCACTGTTGTTGCGCAAACTTAAATATGGCCTTGCATTAGCAAAGGTTTTTAAATAAACGATTTTTTGTACATCAAAAGGAGACAACTCTAGTGTTACTGTATTGTACTGAGTATAGATACTCGCATTCATCTTCCTAATCACCTTTGGTGTTTTCATTCCATATATGGGAATTGAATTGGTCATATTGTAACCGGTAGATAGCACCAAGACATCCTGTAAAACCGTTTTAGTTTCCTGCTTATCCTTTCTACCCGCTGTATAATCTATCGCTGCAAGAAGATCAACTCTATCACCTGGCTTAATTAGTTTACTTACTCCGTGTTCTGCATTTATATTTATAGACATCGCACGTTTTCCGACACTCACTTGTCTTGACAGACCAGTCTTTGCCCCGGGATATGTTACTCTGGGTTTAGTAATCTGCTCCCCCTTTAAAATTGGAACTGTTGCCACTGTGTTTTGTAGGGCCTTCATATTTTTAAAATGCCCTGGTGATAAAAAGTTTTGGGGAACAGTTTTTGTAGTAATTTTCGAATCATCAATTAATTCGAGTTCTTTTATATCCATTTTGGCAATTACCACCGTACTTGGGACACCATAATCTCGAATCAAGGAACTTTTTTGATCCTCAATGTAAGTATGTACCATAAACATAGCAGCTATTGCGATCACTAAGGCCAAGGTAAAAGCTCTGGTATTCATACAATTTTTCCTTTATCAAATTTAATATCTTCTATTTTATAAAACTTTCCCTCTATAGGCCCCTTGGGCAAAAACATCCATCTCTCACAACAGAGCGCAAGTACCAATTTTCGTCGGAGACTTGAAATTTAAAAAAAACTTATCTCGTCTGATAGTATACCTGCCAGTACAAACTCCATACATGGTATATAGCTTTATATGTCTGCTTTCGTTTCCGGTTGCCTTGCTTTCACAATTGTCACCGGGAAGATCTTTAGAGATAACAGTTTTCAATGAATAACATGGAGCAAGTGGACTTCGTCCCTGTGTCTTTTCTTTCCACCCCACTGCATCTAAGCCAACACTTCTTACTTTTCCCTTTAACCTCGTTAGTACTGCTATATTTGGCAACATTGAATTACCCTTGGTCAGAAAGTAAAAATATCTCCTCGTTGCTTTTTGCTGGTTTATGGAACCATTGATAGCGCTTCCCAATGTTATTAGGATAAAGGCAAGAGAGATCATAAATGGTAAAAATACCACAAACTCAAATATGGCCTGACCTTCCTCTGCACGATACTTCATAATCAACAACCGTTATCAAAAAACGTTGAATGATTTCTACAACTGCTATATCCATCAATTTGTTTAAAAGCATTACATATTCCATCCAAACATTCTTGTCTGGATGGCTCTCGCCCTAAAAATGATTCAGAGACAAGCTCCACTGGAGTCGTTCCGCCAACTAAGGGCATCGGAGAAAAATTTTGCTTGAAGCTGTGATAAACTCCAACGAGCAGTTTATGTCCTCCTGCGCCTGGAGATCTCACTTCAAGCTTGCCCGAGCTTTGAGGTATCAATTCAGTTACCTTATATTTTTTAAATACTGCTTTAGCATGGGCCTCTGCTCTTTGATCATCGATAGTGGCAGAACTGTTGTTTTCATCGTGCACCAGATAGGCCCTAGATGCCATAAAGGTAGCATAATGAACCAAGTAGCCATTTGTAGTATTTACTGCGACCCTGATAAACATGGCCAAAAGACCAAAAATATAGATAAAGGACATTAAAAACTCCATTGTTGATTGTCCGCTGGAGCTTGTAAATGTATCACGGATAGGCTTCGTCATTTCCAAAAAATCTCGTTTGGTTATTTTTCATAAAAGTATCATGTTTACCGGTGTTTAAATTGATATTGGATGGCCCAGAACCTCCTAAACCATGTCGATAGGAGTACTCCATAAAAGCTCGATACTTTGCAAACAACTCACCATCTTCGCCCATAAATTTTTGAAATGGAGCGCTTTTTATTACAGCTAGAGAAATAACTCCAAGCATAGCAAGCAACATGATATATTCAACCAAACTTTGGCCGTCACTTGTGCGGGTGAAAGTTTTTAGTACATTGTGTTTTTGTATAGCCATCCAATACCCATCCATGCCAGTAAAATTACCGGAGCGTATGAAAATTTTTTCCCATAAAATTGCCCTACTAATCTCCAGTTATTTCCCCTTATTAATGATACTATCTCATGGAAATTTTTTATAGTGTTATTAACTATCATCAAAAGACCCACTAAAATTGTCGAATATAGTATCTGGAGCAAGAATGTAGAGTGAAGGCCATGAGGAGTAAGCAGAAATACTGTACTCAAATACTTTGCATCTCCGCCTCCTGCAATATGTACTCCAGCTTTTTTCATTAAAAAAAACAAAAAGCCAAAAACAAAAATTAATATAGGGTATAGCAGCCCTTCTAATGAAAAAACATAATACGTAGGTAGCAAAAAGCACAGGGTAAAGTACAGGCCAAGATTTAGAAGTGGCCACCACTTGTAAATCTTTTTCTCTCTTAGATCATAATAAGATACTATCAACAATTGCAGGATTAAAAATATATAGATTGAAATTGGCATACTTAATTTTTATAGCCTTTATAATAACATGCTTTTTCACACACTCCAACTGTTAGCTGGTTGGTAAGGGCTACACCGAGTCCTCCTACTGTTTTTCCCATATACGAACTAAACCCTTTGACCATATTTATTGAAATAAAGGCAATAAGTCCAAAAAGGAGAATATACTCTATGACTGCTTGTCCCCTAATATTTTTATTCACTTGCATAATACAATGATAACTGCAATTGGGGTAAAGCTCAACGGACAAAAGGCTTATGGTTAAAAGTTAGTGTGCTTTATCTGACCTTTTTGCTAAAAAAAATCTCTTACCCTTTGATAATGTTTGCCAGCTTGAAGAGCGCTGAATGCTTTGGATGAACCTCGCTGTTTTTTTCTCCTGCCGCATTAAAATATAGTCTACAAAATAGTGA
This sequence comes from Bacteriovoracaceae bacterium, assembly GCA_016784965.1. Taxonomy (GTDB): domain Bacteria; phylum Bdellovibrionota; class Bacteriovoracia; order Bacteriovoracales; family Bacteriovoracaceae; genus JADHTQ01. Next base: position 34,547 of record JADHTQ010000011.1, read on the forward strand.
TTAAGCTTGTCTTCCATCCCTTTTTTACCACTTAATATCATATTGTAATTGTCACTGTCTTGCTTGTGATAAATTATGTTTCTAGTATCCATAAAAATTTTATTCTTTAGGTTAAAGATTAAATAACTCCCTAGCTCATACTGATTAAAAATCCTGGCCTTTGCATGAGGGTCTAGTTTTTTAATCATTGCTATCTCAGCCTCAGGTTGCCCTAGATAGTACAAGGAGCGCTTACTCTCTGGAAGAAAAAAGCTGACTTTCTCCTTCCAAAACGGAAGCATCATGGTTGTTAATAGCACTAAGGCAAATAGTACTAATTGATTTATTTTGTTAGTCAATTTATTAGTTTTAGTCATAGATTCAGAGCACTTTGTAAGTGCTAATTGGTTATTGCAAAGAAAGGGAAATAAAAATAAAAAAGCAAGTGCTACATGTCTGTAGGTCATCACCCCCATGATTACAAGTGGTATATATGGCGAAGTGAGAAAACTAATTAACCGGCTTTTATTTCTTACAATTTCAAATCCTAGGTATAACAATAAGATTAAATAAACTAAAGATTGTTCGTCAAAAATTGGATAAAAGGTTGGTAGCCACTCACTTAGAAGCCTTTGCTTTGACACACTTCTTGTTTCCAAAGCATAACCCCAGACTTTAAAAAAGAAAGGATTTATGTTCAAAGCACAAGTGGTCAAAATTAGGGCCCAAATATATGAATATTCAATTTTTTTTAAAACTACAGATGTCGCGGTAATTTTCCAGGCAAGCAGAATCAGTATTATAAATGCTGAGCCATGGAGATTAATCCAAAGAGTTGTCCACAAAAATAACTCCAAAAGGTCTTTAGGACAAAGCTTTGACTTTAAGTCTATCTTTTTGTAAACAAAAAACATTGGGATAATAACAAGCATGGCAGGCCGATCACAGTATAGAGAAGATGCACCATAGGTAGCAAAGATCAGCAGTACAATGTTTTTATTAGAATATCCTATTTGGTGTGGTTTGAGGTATGTCCTGACAACCAATAGAGAAAATGTAAGCAGGGCCAGTTTGTGGATTAAGCTTACGGCTTCAATGTTAGTAAGCTTATATAATAAGGCATATAAAATAGAGGTACCCCATGCGGGGTAAACCATCTCTTTGGTTGGAAGATAGCTATAGGTATCATGTGTTATTAGCTTCCCTGAAAAGATTGTGTCTATCCCAATCTGTACCCAAATAAAAAAATCACTATCTATAATAGAATGACTAAAAAAAACCATTATAGGCACTAAGACAAAAAGATAGGTGAAAAATTTATCGCGAGTCATTTAATGAGTAAGTATACCATTTCCTTGAAGTCGCCACAAATTTTTGCCAATTTGGGAGATTATATATTTTTAAATATATTTCATTTTATGTGATTACGGTCAATTACAAGAAAAACTTTATTAATATAACTCGGTGTGTTAAAATTAAAGAGCGGTTAGCTGTATGTAGCTTTTAATCAGTAATTAACTAAAGTTTTGTTGATTTCTGCCCGACTAGAAAAGAAAGAGTTTAAACAAGGTAGGCCGTTATGATTTACTTTATACTAAAAGAGACATTTAAAAGTTTTGGAGAATATCTAAAAGATGATGAGGGTCAAACGTCAACAGAGTATATTCTGCTGGTTGCCGTTGTTGCCTTAATTGTCTTTAAATTCAAGGACATTGCCTATACCCGTCTGATGGGCCTTACCCAGGGTGTTTTTAGCAAAGCTGATGGCTTTGTACAACAAATGGACTAATTCTCCCAAAATCCTTGATAATAATTTTCTTTACAGTATAATAACTTTGGGTCTTGAAAATACAGACACTCACCAAAATGTTCGTCCTACAAGCAAAGAATTCGGGAGTGGTCCCTGGTCATGGTGAGCGAGCCGGTACTATGTTTTTTCATAGGTAGCTGGAGGCCTAAAGTGATTATTAATCGCGCCCACTTTATTTAAAAGTGGTCGATCTTGCAAAGTGAGTGTCTGTCAAGGCCCCCCTAATTGCTGATTATTATTGACAGCTTCTAATCCTCCTATCATGATATAGATATGGACTTACTAACACACCCAAATGAATTATCAACGACTTGGATTGAAAACTTGGCCCTTGAGGAACTCAACATGGAGGAGTCAGGAGTCGTAAGTTTCAATGAACACCTAAACCCTGTTCATTATCTTGAAGAGTCTTCAGTTGATTACATGAACACCATTAGAGACCGCTTTGAAATCTATGTTTCAAAATTCAATGAGTTTCGCAGTAATAATAAAAATGAAGCTCAGATTAAAATTTTTAAAATTTCTAATACTGTTAACGATTTTATGCTCTATCGTCACTCCTTGAGATTAATTTTTGCTCGCAAGGCCCATGATCTTATCACAATTGGCTTTTTATCAAGCAATGGTGAGCTTTTTGCTGCAAGAGTAAATAACTCAAACCGCGAGGAAACAAAACGCTCTCCCCATAAGATTAAGGCACATGTTGGCCCCTTTAATCGCATTTCATGGCGTTTTGAGGGTGAAATTATCGATATTGATTCACTTACCAGGCACTACTTGTCTGAGTTCATACGCTGCTCAGCTAGATAAACTTTATATCACTACTATTTGCTTTTACTTTGGACTTAGATTTTATTCCAAACATTCTAGTAAAGGTAAATTGCAGTGACTCCTCTAAAGTTGGCATAGTCATATCCATGAGGCTTTCAACGTTTGAGATATTTAACTTAAAGTATAAACCAGTACCATCGTTGTCTGGAGTGTTAATATCTAGTTGTGGAAATTGCCAACGCCCCTTGTGTATGAGATCTTGAGTCTCTCCAAAAATTTTGCAATATTTGCTAGCAAAATCAAAATGAGTTAAATAATCAGCAGAACTTATTTGCAAAAGTCTATTACTTAGCTCTATATCAATCGCAAGCTTTACTATCATGGCAAAATAATAAACATCTAAAAACCCATCGTGCACAAAGTTGTCACATACCATATTACCCCTGTTTAAAAATGTTCTTTGTAACTGTTCAAACCAGGTGTAATGGTTGGCCCTATAGGATCTTCCATATAAATTACAACAACGAAAAATCATGTAATTTAGTGACGACTTTTGTAAAAAAAACTCCGCAAATGACTTGGTCCTTCCATAGACTGTATCGGCATTTGGAGTGTCTAATTCCAGGTAATCTCTATTTTCTCCACTAAAGACATATGAAGAAGAGATATAGCAAACTTGAGATTTATATCTTTGACAGTATTCAGATACATTAAAAAGTCCAAGGGTATTGAGGGCATCAGCTATGGCGGGAGCTTCATCACATTCACTAATAGAAGTAAGCCCTACTGCATAAATAGTTACATCAGGCTTTACAGTGAAAATAACTAACTGTACTTCTTCTTTGGCCAGAACATCGCACGGTAGAGTTAACACCCGAGGTATCTTCGTTTTGGTCTTATGGTAGGTTCCAACTACTTTATAGTCAGCACTTAGAAACTCTGCCAAGTTTGAGCCAACAAACGAAGAGATACCAAATATGAGTATTGTTTTTTTCTTCATAGTTTCATCATCTCAAATCTATTTAAATTCATACAGTGTTTTTTAAATAAAAAATGCCCTTGCTTTATTCAAAGCAAAGGGCATTAACAATTATCCAAGTAATTTTAAAGCAATTGACGGAAATTCATTTGCCTGACCCAATACTGATGTACCCGCCTGTACCAGTATTCTGTTTTTGGCCAACTCAGCAGTTTCTGCTGCAATATCTGCATCTCTAATTCGTGAATTAGCAGCACTAAAGTTCTCAGTTTTTGTCCCCAGATTGCTAATGGTTGAAGACAATCTGTTTTGAATCGCACCGAGATTCGCTCTAGTACCGTTGATATGCACGAGTGCATCATCAAGTTTCTTAAGAGATAGTTGTGCACCTTCTTTTGTATTAACGCTTTCAGACATAATACCCAAAGCAGTAAGTGTTGCATCCCCCGACGTACTATCATATGTAAGTCTATCCAAAAGGGGGTCATTTTTTGTGCCCACTTGAAAGTCCAGCCTGCCTCCAGTTCCATCCAACAATTTAATGCCGTTGAATTCACTAGACTTGGCAATCCTTTCGATCTCATCTTTGAGTTGTTGATACTCAATGTCTGTAAAACGCCTCTCATCGTTACCAATGGTATCTGAAGCCGCTTGCACTGCCAGCTCTCGTAATCTAATGACGATATTTGATATCTCACCTAGACCTCCTTCAGCTGTTTGCACTAAAGAAATGGCATCCCCTGCATTTCTTTTGGCCTGCCCAATACCCCTGATTTCTGCACGCAACTTCTCGCTAATTGCAAGTCCTGCAGCATCATCAGCCGCCCTCGTTATCCGCTGCCCTGAGGACAATCTCCTCAAGTTGTTTTTCATCTGTGACGTTCTTTTGCTCAAAGACGACAACGCAGATATCGAAGCAACATTTGTGTTAATTCTTAAACCCATATTTAACTCCCTCTAAACATCGCATACCTCCTGTACTGTATAAGGCCCTTCTGGCCAAATAAGGTTAATATTAAGTAACTAAAATCCTTCTAACAAATAAAAGTTATTCTTGAATAATTGCTTTTATAAATGCTTTCTCTACAACCAAAGTCTTGCAGTTGAATCAGTTATAGGACAGCCATCTTTAACCACTCAAAACATACATCACTTCCCTCCTGGAAAATTTTTCACCTACACTTGCGAAGCAGAGTTAATTAACTGCAATGCATTTCTAGTGGAAGCGTTGGCCTGTGACAACACTGAAGTACCGGCTTGTGACAGAATGTTGTTTTTTGTCAAAGCAGCAGTCTCTGCAGCAATGTCCGCATCTCTTACGCGAGAATTTGCAGCAGACAGATTTTCAACACTCACAGCAACATTGTTGATCGTCGATTGTAGTCTGTTTTGGAGAGCACCAAAGTCTGCTCTAATACCCGAAACTGACACAATTGCCTGATCAAGTGATGACAATGTGTTTTGTGCTGAAATTTTGTCAGCTACTGACGCTAAATTCAATCCGAGGGCCGCAATGTTTACATCCGCACTGGATGCATCAAATGACAAGCGATCTGTAATGGGGTCATTTCTTGTGCCTATTTGAATGTCAAATACAGCACCAGTTCCATTTAACAGAGATACCCTGTTGAACTCGGTTGAGTTAGCGATACGATCCACTTCTGAAGTCAGTTGTTCAAATTCAACATTTAAAAACTTCCGTTCCGTGGGGCCAATAGTGTCTGAAGCTGCTTGAACTGAAAGTTCCCTCAGCCTAATTAAAATGTTGGACACTTCCGACAAGCCACCTTCAGCAATCTGAACCAGAGATACCCCATCAGCGGCATTTCTACCCGCTTGAGACAGACCTCTAATCTGTGCTTTGAGATTCTCTGAGATGGCCAAACCAGCTGCATCGTCACCTGCCCGGTTGATCCTTTGTCCTGAAGACAATTTCTCAAGAGTACGATCCATCGCATATCGAGTCTTCCCCAAATTTCTTTGGGCATTTATCGATGCAACGTTCGTGTTAATTCGAAGTCCCATGACATCCTCCTTGATATTCTGGGCCTAGCAAGACTCCTTCTTGCCAGAGCGGTATGAGTAACAAAAAGAACTCACTACTCACAACGCGTTCAACACTTTATCGAACAATTAATAGATAACTTTAATAAAATTTGTAAAAAAAATAGTCAATTTTTCTCCGTTGACTTAAAATAGACCTTAATATCTATGAAAACATCACCTGAATACACTTTTTCTACACTCAAGGACAAGCCCGAGCTTTTTGATCAGGTTTTAAGGGTTGTTGAAAGCTCTTTTAACTATCCAAGTTCACAGCAGTTTGCAGTCGATTTTTACCCACTAGTCAACCCATCTAATTTTGCAAATAATCATATAATTATTTGCAACAAGACCAAAGAAGTTGTAGGCCATATCGGCTTAACACTCAGGCAGCTGGGAAATAATACTCATTCAATGCCCGTGGCATTTATAGGCGGAATTGCCATTGATACTTTACACCGAGGCATAGGACTCTATAAAGATCTGATGCAAAAAGTAATTACTATGTATCAAAATGACATTTGTTTATTTTTTTTATGGAGCGATCTACAGGACCTTTACAGTAAATTTAAGTTCTTTCCAGCAGGAGGCCAACTCCAAACAGCTCAAGCTACATTTAATGAAGAACTCTTTATCAAGCAGTATGGTTTTAAAAAAGTCTCTCTTAATTCCCTCAGTGAAAGTGATTTCAGGCAGCTTAAATCTATCTATGAAAAATCCACACTAAAGCGCTACACAACTGTTCTTAGAAGTTTTGATGACTGGCAAATACTTGTAAAAATTCACTCAACAAGCTTGTATATTAAAAAAGATAACAACCAAAACATTGTAGGGTATTTCTTTGTAGGAAAGGGGCATGATTTAGAAAATGTTATCCATGAGTTTGGGGCATCTGCTGCCTTCAAAGATGAATTTTACAGGCAACTTGTACCCTATAAATTGTGGGTTCCAGACCAAGAGCTTGATTATGTAAATGGATTAGGCCAAAAATTAGATGATTTACAAATAATGAGCATGGCGCTCATTAGGATTGCTTCCGTTGAGCGATTTAATAACTACTTAGAAAAAATAGGCAATGGAGTACTTAAAATAAATGCGCTAGATGATTTGATGGTTACTTTCATCCATAAAGATATTGAGTATAAAGTCTCGATGGCCGATTTTTTACAATACATACTTGGACCTAATAAATTGCTTGATTTTAAAGAATATGGCCTGCCTCTTTACCTATCTGGCTTAGATAGTATCTAGGATAAAGATTAGCTCTTCTGGAAACTTAGGTTTAGACATATTTTTCTGAGCTTGCCCCAGATTTAACTCTTTAGCTAGTTTTACAGCGCTGTCTTCACTCGTTAGTCCATCCATCCACAGGGAGTATTTTATAGACTTAAATGTTTTACTTTTAACTCCACCAAAGCAACAATTGCTAAATAAAACAAACGTGCTTAGTAAAATCAATACCTTTACAACTGACAAATTTTTTGACACTTTTTTCTCCTTTATCTTCCCTTGTAATCGTGGAAAGAGGCCATCTTGCTTATAAATATGCAAGTTCAATGCCAGAATTAAACAATATTATCTTAGAAAAATTTTCTAGAATTGCTAATCGATGTGACGATACCAATGCAAATACCAAAGGTTAAAAGCCCCGATCCCCCATAAGACATATATGGAAGCGGCAGCCCCACAATTGGTAAAACTCCCATCACCATCCCCATATTTATGAAAGTATGCCAGAAAAAAAGCGACATCACCCCAACACAGATAATTGAATCAAAAAAGCTATTTACTGCCGTTGCCAGCCAAATGAGCCTCAACATTAACACTAAATACAGACAAATTAAAAAGAATGATCCAATAAATCCATGCTCCTCATTAAATATAGAAAAGACAAAGTCTGTATGTTTTTCTGGTAAATAATTAAATGATGCCTGAGAAGACTTCATGAAACCTTTGCCTGATGCTTTCCCTGAACCAATTGCAATCTTTGATTGAATGGCATTGTAGCCTGATCCTCTGGTGTCTGCATCGGGGTTTAAAAAGGTTAAAATTCTTCTTCTTTGATAGGCCTTTAAACCAAACTTATACATTACACTACCGCTTACAATGGTAATGAGACCTATAATAAATATGGTTTTCCATTTTAACTTTCTATAAAAAGAGATCACCCCAAAAATTAACATTAAAATGAGCCCTGTTCCTAAATCTGGCTCCATAATGATCAAAATAGTAGGCAGAAATACCATTATAAAGGGAACAATTAGCTCTTTTAATCCCAGTTCATTTACAGGTCCATGCTTTGCGTACCACTTGGCCAACATTAAAATTATCGATATCTTCATCAATTCTGATGGTTGAATTCTTGCTGGACCAATCACTAACCACCTTTGTGCCCCCATTCCCTTATGTCCGAGAATGAGTACTGCCACTAATAATAAAGTATTAACTAGGTACGCTGGCAATGCTAACTTAAAGAAAATTTTTGGTGATATAAAGCTAACCATTGCTGCCACAAAAACTGAAAACAAAAAGAACAAAATTTGAACTTTGTAAACTCCCTGAAGCCAACTTACAGTAGTAGTATGAGTAGCAGAGTATAAATTTAAAATTCCCACTAAAAAAATTAAGATACTGATGATAAAAAAGCTAAAATCATATCTTTGTAATATTCCGAGTATACCAGATGTTTTCACGGCTCCCCCTCAGCTTGTTCTTGTTGTGTCTCCTGGTCTGGATTGTTTGGATCTTGATTACGCCTTTCTAGCTCCTTTTTGCGCAACTGTTCTTCTTTTAGAAATTTTAAATATGCTATTTTATCTTCTTTTTTATATTTTTCTTTTAAACTTGGCAGGTACTTATCCATGAAGGTTGTAATAACACTTTTTGCGATGGGGGCAGCTGCTGATGATCCATGACAACCGTGCTCCACAATCGCAGCGACTGCTATGCGGGGATTAACTCTTGGCGCATAAGCCGCAAATAGCCCATGGTTTCTATGCTTGTACTCATTTTCCTCACACTTTTCAAAAAGTTTTTCACTACTCAATCTAACGACTTGAGCGGTTCCTGTCTTTCCAGACATTCTAATTCCCATACCTCTGTGCCACCAAGCTGTTCCTTTTCTTCTATTGACAACTTGGAACAATCCTTCGCGCACCAACTCTAAGGTTCTGGGACTCAACTTAACTTCTGACACCAGTTCTGGTTGCATTTTTTTGCGTACTTCTCCCGCATTTGAAAAAATTTCTTTGACCAAAAATGGTCTAAACAGTTTGCCACCATTTGCGATGATTGAATAAGAAATGGCCAATTGTAGGGGGGTAACCAAAACAAAAGATTGGCCAATAACACACGAAAGTGTTTCTCCTGCTTGCCAATCCTCCCCGTTTCTTTTTTTCTTCCACTCTCTTGTTGGAAATAGGCCCGATGTTTCTCTTGGAAGCTTGATCTGGGTTTTTGTACCAAAACCAAACATCCTAGCATATTTTGCCAATACATCGATGTCTAATTTGGTGGCAATTTTATAAAAATAGACATCACAAGACTCCCGCAGCGCCTTAATAAAGCTTACTTTTCCATGCCCCCATTGCTTCCAACAGTGATAAGTTCTTCTTCCCAAACGAAATTTTCCAGTGCAAGTAACCGAAGTATTTTCATCAACGATACCTTCTTCAAGTGCTGCAATGGCAGGTATTATTTTAAACGTCGATCCAGGCGGATAGTGGTTTTGAATACTTCTGGCCCTTAGAGGATTAAATTTGTTATTTATTAATTCCTTCCAATAATCAGAACTTATCCCACGCCCAAATTGGGATGGGTCAAAAGAAGGCCTTGATACCATCGCTAGGATTTCACCAGTTTTAATATCCAGGGCCACAGCACTGCCAGTTTTTCCCTCTAATGCTTTGTAGGCGCTCATTTGCAGGTCCTGATCAATAGTCAAACGTATATTATTGCCGGGCCTTGCTGGTTTATTACTTATCATATTAAATAATTCAGCAGACAAAATTCTTCTTTTTAGTCTCCCAAAAGCATCAACCTCAACAAATTTATACCCATCTGTTCCTCTTAGCTCAAAGTCATGTTGTTCTTCAAGACCTGCTTGACCAATAAATGCCCCCAAACGGTAGTCAACGTTGTCTCTTTTGCGGTATTTTGGTAATTGGGATTGGGAAATTTCTGAAATGTAACCCAGAAGATGCCCCCCAATTTCTCGATCATTGTATTTGCGACTAATGAAGGTATTAACACTAATTCCGGGCATTTTATATTGCTCAGTCTCAATTATTGCAACCTCTTTTCTAGAGATATTTTTCTTGATGATGACTGGTTGATATCTTGCTTGATGAGTCCTTTTAGAAGATAGAATTTTTTGGATTTTTTTTACTGGGAGGCTTAAAATTTTTGAAAGTTTATTAATAGATCCCTTTTCCTCTTTGAGGTATTGGGGGATAATTACAGCATCAAATCTTGGGGTGTTATGCACTAGTAACTTATTATCCCTACTAAAGACCATTCCTCTAGGGGCCCGAATCAAGTCTTTGCGCAACTTATTTTCTATTGAGTACTGATAAAGTGTGTCACCTTTATAAATTTGCAGGTACCACAGTCTGGCAAGAATTATGCCAAAAGATATTAATACAATGTTGGCCATTGCTTCTGCTCTATTTTTGTGAGCTTTAACTAAATCATAATCACTATGCATTAAGCTTCTTCTCCAAAGGCCTCAGAAAGAGTGCCCTTCCAGATTCGATCTAGAACATAAAATATTATCGGGGCCAGTAGTGAAACAGTAATCGACTCTGGAATAAAGCGCCAAAATTTTTCCAAAATGTAATTCCAATCTCCCCATCTCAAATAAATTAGAAGAGACAATATTACAAACCAGACCATTTGAAATAGCATGGTCAAAAGAATAGTCAGTGTGGCTGACGTCAAATGCATCAAATCGCGCAAATAGGAGATAATAATACAAATTAAAACACCAGCAAAGGTGCCCATTCCCCATCCCTCAATTGTAAAAAATGAATGAAAATATTGAACCACTAAAATCATCACCGCCATAGCAGGGGTTTCAAGCTTAAAGCCGATGTATAAAACGATCAAAATATTAAAGGGTAAGCGATACTGGGAAACACCAAACATAGGTAACACGGTGGTGGCAACAATCTCAAGTGCCAACAGAACCAACAAAGTAAGCCCTAGCGGAAATAATGTATCTAATAATTTTAATTTCAACCTATTGTCTCCTTCATGACCTCTCTTTCATGACCTCTCTTTTTGCTCGAGCCAGCTACTTGGGATTATCCAACACATCCCATTCAACTTTATGTAACTCATTTCGTTTAAAGAATAATATAATTACTTCTTCTAAGCGGTTAAAGTTTACGCTTGGAGTTATCTCGATGTGCTGAGTAATACCATAACTTTCGCGGTCGATACGGGAGATTGTTCCGATTTTGATCCCCTTGGGATAGATGTTGCCAAGTCCCGAAGTAATGACAACGTCGTTAATAATAACTGGCTCAATTCTCGTCACATACTTCATCAGACATTTATCATTGGAGAGCCCCTCTATGATTCCGTGAGACCTAGTGCGCTCCACAATGGCATCAACTCTATTTTTGGTATCAAGGATTGTTAAGATATCGGCAAAATGGTCCGTCAAACGATACACATAGCCAACAATGCCCTCTGCAGTCACGGCAGTAGATTGTAACTTAATCCCGTCTCGTGCTCCTTTATTGATCCGAATTACTTTATAATCACTTGAAGCATCCCATGCTACAATTTGCGCTAAAACTTGTTGGGCCTTTATTTCTTCGCCAAACTTAAGCAGATCTTTCAGGCGTTTGTTCTCTTTTGCCAGCTCCTCGTATTTAAAGATTTTATTCTTTAAATTAGAGATCTCCTTTTTGAAGCTTCGATTATTTTTACTCGCTGCTACATTATTAAAATAATCCTCAAATAATAGTGACACCCACTGTTTTGACTGCATAATGCTTTTTTGGAGGGGAGCAACTGAATCTACCATCAGTCTTTCAAATGCAGAGCTTTTACTAAGCTTCACATCAGTTTTTGACACACCAAACAGTGCTACACATAGCACTATTACATTAACGATAATTTTTGGACGCTGTCGGTCCTCAGATAAAACCTTCAATTTATACCCATGGTATTAACTATTATAAGTAATTGCAATGATAACTAAATTCTCATTAACTGCCAATAATCTTTACGAATTAAGTTGCAGGGTTTAATCTTTTACATTATGCAATTTTATACTACGTGAAGAGGGTATTTCTTATGGTTGGGACATTTCAAAAAAAGACTTCCAGTTTCTTGGTTACAATTCTAATTGGGCTAATTGTTATTTCATTTATGTTTGGTGGGTACAATACTATGCAAGGCACACCTGACACTATAGCTAGAGTAGGAGACAAGCTGATTAAAATCGAAGAGTTTAGAACCGAATATAGCCGCCAGTTAACTTTTTACAACCAAATGTTTGGTCGAGGCAAAAGCTTAACTTCAAAGCAAATCGAACGCTTTAAAATTAGAGAAAACACTCTAAGGCTGCTTATTGATCGCAAACTACTTCTGCTTTTTAGTGAAAAAATGGGAGTCACTCCCAGCGCTTCTGAGATAAAAGAGGAGATCAAAAACCTTCCATATTTTAAAACAAACGACCAATTTGACATAAGCCGCTACAAACAACTACTTACAGCAAATAGGCTAACTCCAGCACGTTTTGAAGCCGATATCGCTCAAGGTTTGCAAAATACAAAAGCGCGAACCCTTGCCCAAAATATACCCCTTTCTAGTAAATACATCGAAGATCTGGGGATTTTTAAAAAACAAAAGCGCCAGATAGACATTGTGAAGTTTTCCAAGGATTCTTTGAAAGAATTTATACCTATAACAGATAAGGAATTAACTGCTTATTTGAGCAAAAAAGAAAATTTAACAAAAGTCCAAGCAATTTTTAATGGACAAAGGCCTAGCTTAGATCAAAAAGAAAGCATAGAGGCCAGGCATATCTTACTATCGACAACTCCAGAGACAGAAAGTGAGGTAAAACAAAAAATTGAAAAACTAGCAAAATCTGTAACCATCAAGAATTTTAACAAACTAGCAAACAAAAACACCACTGATCCATCGGGGAAAGAAAACGGAGGGTATCTTGGTTGGTTTAGTAGAGGAAAAATGGTACCTGAATTTGAAAAAGTAGCTTTTGCCCAAAAAGTTGGGACAATCTCCAAGCCAGTTAAAACGGAATTTGGTTACCACATTATTTATGTAGTAAATAAAAAAGAAAAAAAAGATGCAGACTTTAAAGACCACAAGGATAAAATTGCCAAGGATCAAATCAGAAAAAATAAAGGTGCCGAAATTAAAAAGCTTTCCCAAAAGCTAAGTAAAAATATTAAAGGCTACTTAACTGATAATAAATGGAAGGCCCTTGATAAATATCAAAAAAAATATAAACTTACCTACGAAAAAGAGGTAGTTATAAATCTACTCGAAGGTGCAAGCGGCACTGTAACTCTCACCAGCGAACAATTAGATAAACTCTTTACTCAACAACTTTCAAGTCCTAAAGTCCTTGTTTTTGACGATCTGCTAAGTACAACTATATTGAGAATATCCAAACACCAAGAATCCAAAGAGGGTGAAAAATTTAACCCTAAAACTGAAAAAGAAAAAAGACAAAGTGCACTGTCTAAAAACCTTTATTCAGATCTTATAAGTGCTATGAAAAAATCAGTTAGCATTAAAACTTTTAATGTCTTTTAAAACGACTCTCAAGGAGTAGCACAAATGGCAAGCAAATCAGAAAAAACTGAAAAAAATGTCGATGGTAAATATTTTGTCGACAGCCAGTGCATAGCTTGTGGAGCTTGCATTACGGAGGCTTCTGAGTTTTTTGAGATGGACGACGATTCGGGGTTTGCATATGTTAAAGCACAACCTGAATTTGAAGTAGAAGAAGAGGTTTGCGTTAATGCGATGAACGTCTGTCCGGTTGATGCTATCGGGGAAGATTAGCATATGATTGACTATCGTTATTTAAAAGCATTTATTCTCACCGCCGAATACTCAAGTTTTTCTAAAGCAGCTGATAAATTAAAGATCGCCCAATCTGCAGTAAGCAGACAAATAAAGTTACTAGAAGAAAGTTTGGGACTAGAACTTTTAATTCGCTCATCTAAAAAAATAATTTTGACCAACAAAGGCAAACAACTCTACTTAACTGCCTCTACCTTTGATCAGGCAGCAAATGACATTTTTTTTGCAGAAGACACAAGGCCTTTAAAAATTGGTGTCTTGCATGGTCTGTTAGAAAACTGGCTAACTCCAATAACTATCAAGTTTTACAAAAAATATACAAGAAATATGACCATAAAAGTTGATACACCCGCGAATCTTAAAACGGGAATTGAAAATGGCCATTTTGATATCGCCTTTACCACTGAAAATATTCAATCGGAGCTAGTATCGTCTCTTTCAATACTCAAAGAAAAATTGATTCTTGTTAGTAAAAAAGAGATTGATATCAAAAAAATTCATGATTATAGATGGATAATCTACAATCAAGACGACAACCTTTATAGGGTCAGCAAAAAAATTAGCTCATCAATTGTAGAAGTAAACTCGATCACTACCATTTTGAATTTAGTTAGAAATAATGTGGGCATCGCCGTCGTGCCAGATCATCAACTCATGCCGAATGATTCACTGAAATGCTATGAACTGCCGGGGATTAAGCAATCCCCGGTGTATATGGCAACTTTAAACTATAAAAAACTTCCGTCTTACATTAAAGAATTAACTGAATTCTTTACAACGTCCCGGTGCTCATAATTTGATAATAGACCGCAACAATACAAATTATAATTATAACAGCAGCACCTAACAATAGTTTCCACATTTTAAAAACCTCTAGCTTTATCTTTTAATATTCATAATCTCTTGTAACATTTGATCCGCAGTTGTAATCGTCTTAGTATTTGCCTGGAAGTTTCGCTGAGCGGCCATTAAGTTGATGAACTCACCGGCGATATCAACATTGGATAGCTCTACCGACTTAGATAGAACCTCCCCTCTTCCTGCTTCTCTAGGCTTACCTAGGGCCGCTTGGCCTGACGATTTACTCTCCTTTAAAATATTTTTACCAATTTTAAATAGTCCCTCGTTGTTTTCAAATTTGGCAATGGCAATTTGGGATATATCTCTAGTTTCTCCGTTATTGTATACCGCTGTCAAGATACCCTCATCATTAAATGATAAACTGGTGAGGGTTGCAGCAGATGATCCATCTTGAGTGTTTCGGGCAATTGCCGAATCAGATCCATATTGGGTAGAGGCCTGTAGTCCAGATCCGCCCTCTTTTATTGATTCTCCAAAGTCGAATTCAATCTTTTGTCCGGGTTCTGCCCCCTTACTAAAATCAAAGGAGTTTGAAATTTCTATCTCTTCTTCTAAAACCCCCTTACCACTAAATCTCAACTGTCCCGAAGCCATCTCATACAACTTCCCATGTTCACCACCTACTGCATCTGTTCCATCAACTGCTGCGTGATACTCCCAAACATTCTTTTCGACTTTATTAAAAAACAAGCTAATTAGCCTGGCAGTACCAACATTATCGTAAACGGTTAAGGTACTATTAAAGCTAGAGGATTTTGCGGGTTTTTCAATATTGAAATTTTTAATATCTTCTCGTGAATCTAAATTCATGGATAATTTAGATGTTTTGGTTGCTTCTGCTGGAATGGTGGTGTTACCTAGCCTTATGGGTCCCACTTTATTAGTCATCTTGCCGAGCTCATCGGCTTCAAAACCTAAAACTTTGTGGCCATCACCATTTATTAATTGTCCATCTTTATTGAAATTAAAAGATCCATCTCTGGTATAACCAACACCAAAACGTCCTTTTAAAGTGAAAAACCCGTTACCAGAAATGGCCATATCGGTAATGCTATCAGTTCTGGCGATATTTCCTTGTGTAAAAACAGGTTTAATATGGGCCAACTTGGTACCGGCCCCGAATTGATCTCCACCTTCAATTCCTTTTAAAGAAGTGGCAAGCACATCTTGAAATTCGGCCCTTGAGGCCTTATAGCCATTGGTCGCAGCATTGGCAAGATTATCACCTACAATTGTGAGATGACCACCAGCTGCCGCTAGGCCTGAAATCCCAATATTAAATGAACCTAGTATTCCACCACCCATGTATCCCTCCTGGATTGTCGCGCTGAATACCCTTGCTAAAAGAACAAAAGTTTGGCCTCCAAAAAGGACCGGCCACTTATCAGCTTATTTAATCTACAAAAACAGTTGAATCAATTTTTGTAAATATATTCTCAGTTATACTATTTTTGTCAACTGCCGTTACAATCTTTCCATTGTTAACATCAATAATATAAGCAGCATTCTTTGTTACTACTAAAGACTCTTTTCCTCCTTTATTTTTTAGTTTATCTACTGCATTTTGTAATTTTAAATATTCAGAGCCATCTAAGGCAATATTTCTTTCTTGTAATCTCTTGGCAGCATGCCCTGAAACTTGCAGTTTGGGTAAGCCTGACTTCTTGCCAAGTTTTTCTGAAAGTAATTTATCAAACTCACCTGGCTTGCTTTTATCTAATGGCCCCTTATCAAGGTCCACCTGCTTGCGCTTATTAATCTCTTTAAGCGCTGGTATCAGGAGTCCATCAATTTTTTTGTTATTAACCATTAAAACCTACTGTGCAATGCCTTTATATTTATCTACTGCCAGTTGTTTGGCCATTTCTTTGCCCTTATGCCCATTATGCCACGGAAGTCTAAAAGTTTCAACATCTCGCAAAAAGACACTTTTTTTCCCATCTATCTGCAAAACGGCTTCTCCATCTTTAAATTGAACACTGGTGACAATGCCTTTGGATTTGGTTTGCCCATCAAATTGTGCGGCCGATTCATCCCATGCCTTAACCTGTACCGTATAAGTTCCCTTTGCCGCGTCTACTTTGTCCGCCCTTTTGCCATCCCAGATGATTGATTGACTTCCTTTGAACATATTTGCTTTTTCAATTTGTTTTACTAGCTGTCCTTTATTATCAAAAATTCTAACCAGCAAGTTTTTGGCATTTTTTGGTAGAAAAAATGGAATGTCTACCCTATCGCCTCTGCCTTTATAATCTACAGTGGTACCTGCTGTTGTTACCTCTTTACCTAAAAAACTTGCTCCATAATACTTGCGCTCAACACCAACATTTTCTCCCTGCTGGGTCATCTTGGTATTGATATTTGCAAGTTGTTCTAATTGGGAGAACTGGGCCAACTCGGAAGCAAACTTTCGTTGATCCATGGGGTTTGAGGGATCCTGATTTTTTAATTGAGTAGCAAGCAGCTTCATAAAATCATCTTTACCCATTTTATTATGGGTCTTTTGATCTACATATTTAAAACCTTCAGTATTTTTACCGGTTAACCTATTTAATAGCTGTTGCTTACTCTCTTTTTTGCTGAGCTGTTTGGCGGACTTTTGTCCTTTATGTAAGGCAACTTTAGAAAAGGGATTTGCCTTGAAATTTTTTGGAACACCAATACCTGGCATCTATGCTCCCATTTTTTCTTTGTAATATTCCCACATTGCATTTCTTCTTCTGGAATCTGCATCTTGATGGAAATCATTTTTATTTTGGAAATGTCCTGCTTCTTTTTCCATAAATTGACTATTTTCATTTTGCTGCTTAGAACTGTTTTTGAAACTATCGCTAAAGTCTAAGACATTCGTCGCACTTGTTAGCTTAAGATCACTTACTTTAACACCAGTATTTGCTAAACTGTTTAAAAGTTCTCCATTATTTTCTCTAAAAAATACCGCCCCCTCTTTCGAGGTAGTGGTAATTTCAATATCTACTAAATTGTTTATATTATGTTTTGTTACATTAATTTTTATATGACCTAAATCATCATGTTTTACAATTAGATCAATTGCATCGGAATTTTCAATATTGTTTTGTTCTATAAACTTTGAAACCCGGCTAATCATTTCATTGCGATTAAGCTGCCCTACACTTGATAAGTCCAGTACTTTGGTTGGGGCAAAAGCTTCACTTTTTATAGGTGTGTCTGTTTGCTGCTTAATGGCTGCTGCAAAATTCACTACATTGGACCTGCCATTAGTAGTATTCACAGACTCTTTGACCTTACTTTCAATATTCTCACTCATAACCAGCTTGGAATTTTTGGCGTTTTTCATGATATCCATTAAGTTTACAGGTCGTTTGTTTCGTTTGATCCCTGCAACCTTTGTAGTCGCTTTTGTCGGTGCTTTTTTATTAAACTTCTTTAACAAAGATATGGCATCTGGATTTTTTTGCATCTGCTTTGCTTTTTTGAACATATCTTTTTTTACATATGGATTCTCAACTTGTGAAGCTGTCTGTTTTGCATCACTAGGTAATTTAAATATCGAGCTACGCTCATTTGCTTGAGCTTTTTGTGCTATTAACTCTGCAGGCAATTCCTGTTTGACTTGGGACTTTCGCCCGCCCATATCTTTAGATGGTCCCACTTTGTTTAATTTTCTAGGACCTTGATTTGCTATGGTTTCATTTTTATTAGTTTTAAAGAGGAGTACTTTAGCGCTAGGATCTGCTACTTTCTTTTGGTTTTTAATTTTGGCGCCAGCAATTTTTATATCAGAAACATTTGCTTCTTCTTTTGCTAGTGCTGGTTTTGTTTGCTCTTTTGTAGCCACTTCTTGGGCAATCTTAGGTGCAGTCTGTACCTTGGTCGTAGCTTCAGTCTTGCCCTCTTGTGAATTTTTACCTATTAGCTGCTTAGTGTCTACTTTTACAACGCTTACACTATCTAGTTTTACTTTGTCATTATTGGCAACATCTATAGTCTTGTTGCCCTTAAGCAACGGTACTTGTGCTTCAGGTTTTTTTGCATTAACCACTTGCTTGACAATCTTTTTATTACTTTCCAAAAGGAGCTGGTTGAGTTTTTCACTCTCCTTGGGGTCAATCATTTTAAGTTGAGTAGTTTTACTTTGATCAAGGTTTTGTGCTTTTGGACCTGTAATGCTTTGCTTATCATCCGTTGTATCGGCAACTTGAAGATTCTCACCCAAAGTTTTTATCAGTTGGGGATCAATGTTTTTTTCATTTTTAACAGGTGTTTTTAATGCCTCTTTAGGATCTTGCATGTTGGATAAAATCTCCATAAACGACTTGTTTATCTCCCCATCAACACTCTGATCGATGACTTGAGGGCCTTCACCAACTTGATTATTTTCAGTTAAGGCACCTATAAATAAATCATTTAAGCCAACACTTTGCATACTACTCCTATTCTCTTCTTTATTTTTGCATATTCAGGTAGTGTTTTTGAAGCCTGGCAGAAATTTCCTTATCCATCTTGTTGAATATTTTTGAAGCCTTTTCCGAAGAGAGCTTGTCAAGTATTATTACTGCAATTTCAACATCTTGCTCTGACAATACCGCTGCTGCTACGTTTGGTCTCATACCCGAAATAGTGGCCACCGTATGTGAAATTCTTTTATTTTTTTCTTCTTGATGCTTGTCGATACACCCAATTAATTTATTCTGTTTTTCATCCAGCTCATTGAGTTGCGCTTCAAATTTTTTGCGATTAACCTTGAGTTGTGCCTCTTTATTGGCAATTTTTAGCTCCTTTAACCTTAACTGTTCCTCCTTGTCTAGTAACTCCTTAGAAAAATCTACAATATTGATTTGTCCAAGACGTATTAAATTTTTTGCCACCTCTTTTTTTACAGCTTCCAAGAACTCTTTATGTGAGTAACTCTTGGCCTTTTTTGCCTGTTCACCTTTATCAGTTTTGTCGGCAGCAAATCCATTAAAAGAAGTATATGTCATAATTACAAATAATATTATCTTTATCATAAGTTACCACGCATTCTGATCAAATCTTCAATCGTCATCAGTTCTTTTTTCTTTGATTCTTTTTTATAGTGAGCAAACTCTTTTTCCTCAAACCTTTCTAATACTTTAACTTTACCTCTGGCCTGCTTTAACTGTTCTACCTTTAGCTCATACTCTTTTTCAAGCAGCGAGAGTTCATCATTTTTGGTCTTGATTTTCGCTTTGATACCCTCGATATAAAGTGGATAAAAGCCAATAAATCTGGCCCCCACAGTTTTGGTGACCAGTCCCTCTTGTGACTCATAACCAATTTCAATATCTCTTTCTAGCTTTTGTATTTCAACTTTAACATCATAGGTTTGTTTGACAATTTTACCAAGCTCGATTTTAATTTGCTTTTCTTTTAGTTCTCGCATTTTTTTCAAGCTTTCTAGCTTGAATTTAAATTTTTTCATTCTTCTTGCTCTTCACTTTCAAACAGATGTGGGTTTACTTCCTTTTCTGCCTTTTTGGCCAACTCCACTAATGCTTCATACAAGTCATCAAACTGAACTACCTGCTCCATATACTGCTCTTGTTTAAGTAGCTTATATAGCTCGTCATGGATTACTAAAGCTTTATCAACTTTTTCATTTGACCCCTTGGCATAAGCACCAACATTGATCAAATCTTCACTATCATAATAAGCACCCAATAGGTCTCTAATATGCGATGCCACGACTCTATGTTCAGGCGTTACTACTTTATTCATAACTCTAGATAGTGACTGTAAAATATCAACTGCAGGAAATTGATTTCTAGCAACAAGCTGCCTGCTAAGGATAATATGCCCATCAGCAATGGCACGGATTGCATCGGAAATGGGCTCATCCATGTCATCACCTTCTACTAAAATTGTATAAATGCCGGTAATAGTACCGCAATCTTTTTTAGTTCCTGCCCGTTCTAAGAGCTTGGGTAGTTTTGAAAATACTGAAGGTGGGTAACCTTTTTGTCCAGGAGGCTCACCTGCACCTAGCCCTACTTCCCTATTGGCCATTGCAAAACGTGTAATGGAATCCATCATTAATAGTACATCATTATTTTTATCTCTAAAGTATTCTGCAATTGTTGTTGCTGTATATGCTGCCTTTAATCTTATTAGTGGAGATAACTCTGAAGTGGCGACAACTACTACTGACTTTTTAAGTCCCTCCTCACCCAAGTCATTTTCAATAAATTCTAGCACTTCTCTACCACGTTCACCGACAAGACCTATCACATTCACGTCGGCAGTAGTATTTTTTGCCATCATACCGAGCAAGACTGACTTACCCACACCTGAGCCGGCAAAAATACCTATCCTTTGCCCTTTACCCGCCGTCATAAAGGCGTTTATGGCATTGATTCCAACATCTAAAGGCTCCATGATCGGAGGTCTATCAAGAGGATTTAGTTGTTTTCCGAAGATACTTCTTGATTCGTGAGGTGGCTCAATTGGTCCTTTGTTATCGATTGGATTTCCACGATAATCTACAACCCGACCAAGCATAGCATCAGATATTTTAATTGTTGTTGTTAGGTCTTTTAAATAAACTTTAGTATCAGAGTTTATGCCACCTACATCCCTGTAAGGCATTACTAGGCATCCATTTTCTTTAATACCTATTACTTCACCATCGACACAATCACCAAAATCAGTTACAAATTCAACATTACTGCCAATTACTGCTTTTGGGAGATTTACTTCATAAATCATACCCTTATTACCACATATCTTTCCAATTCTTTGATATGGCAAAGAGTACTCATATGCTTTGTAGATTGGTTGAAGTTGTATTGATCTATCCATCATCATCTACCAGCTCTGGCCCCACTTCATAGATGCCTACTGACTCAAATAATTTTTCAAGATATTGAAACTGCATCGGCAAACTGGCATCTATAATTCCATTTTCAGACTCTAAAATTATCCCATGTTTGTCCATATCATGGTCAACCTCAACTCTGACATTTGGGATTTGCCCAATTTTTTCTTTTATTACACGTAACACTTCAGACATATTTTCAAACTCATCAGCATTAACTTTCAACAAGAGGTTTGATTTCACCTTAATCTCTTCAATTAGCTTCTCTAACAGCCGTGACAAGTATTCACCATCTTGTTCTAGCTCACGAAGGATAACCCATCGGCAAAGATTTTTGATTAGCTCAAATATTTCTTTTTTTTGTTTTTGCATGATCTCTTCTTTTAATGAGACCACCTCTAAAATGTAGTCAGAAAGCCTTTCAATCTTTTCCTCAGCTTCAACCTTAGTTTGATTATAAACATCTTCTCTTCCTTGCTTCACCCCTTCTTCATAGCCCTGCTTTCTGGCTTCTTCTTTGATTCTATCAATTTGCCTCTCAACGTCTTTTTTAATTCTCGTTTCTCTAACTTTTTCTTCTTGCTTGAAAAACCCTCTGTGCTCTTTAACTATTGGATTGATTTTAAATGAGTTACTTATGGCACGCTCTCGTTCTTCTAGAACACGATCTTTTTCTACTTCACCGGAAAAACTTGAGATATCTTCTAAATCTCTGAAGTTATAATCTTCTGCACCCTCTACATCTACACTCATAACCTTGGTAAAAGATTTTAACTTATAGTCTTTAATATTCATGTTTTCAGTATTGGTTCCCATAAAGTATCTCCGTACTTATTAAACCATCGTATCACCTTCTCCACCTCTAGAAATAAAGACTTTACCTTGTGACTCCAAGTCTTTTGCTTTTTGTACGATTTCAGACTGAGCTTTTTCCACATCAGATAGTTTTGTTGGCCCAAGCGCATCAAGATCTTCTTTGAGCAGTGTTGAGGCCCTATTAGACATGTTTTTAAATAGCTTAATCTTGATCTCTTCTGGAGCTGTTTTAAGTGCAATAACAAGTTTTTGATTATCAACTTCTTTAAGTAGATTTTGAATACCACGATCATCGATGTATTTGAGGTCTTCAAATACGAACATAAGTTTTCTAATCTCTTCGGCAAGTTCTGGATCTTTTTCCTCAACTCTGATCATAATGTTTTTCTCATTATTTTTATCCATTACATTGAGCATCTCAGCGATCGGCTCTACACCACCTAGTTGGTTTGTATCAATAGAGCCAAGAGTTGACAGCTCAGTCTTTAAGACATCGTCTAACTGGGCAATTAGCTCAGGTGAAACATAGTCTAGGTTTGCAACTCTTAAGACCACCTCTGCCTGCAAGCCTTCAGGAAGCCTTCTTAAAACATCTACCTTGCGGTCAGCTGCAAGGTGAGCTACGATTAAAGCAATTGTTTGGGGATGTTCATTTATTAAAAAGTTAGCCAGGGTTCTTGTATCTACTAATTCTAAAGATTCTAAAGTATTACTATGGGCCACATCAATAATTTGGCCTAACAATTGTTTGGCACGTTCTTCACCGAGAGCATTAACGATAAAATCTTTTCCTCTATTTTCTGAAAACAACAAGTCAGCATCCTCATTGATTGCCGAGTAAAAATCTTCTAAGATTCGCTTAACCATCCAGATCGGTGCTTTATTTAAGTTAGACATGATGTTTATCATTCGTTTTACATCGTTGTCCTTCATGTGTTGGAAAATTAGTTGAGTGGTACTAACCCCTAGGGAGCTCAAAAGAAGCCCTGCTCGATCTCGTCCGGAAAGCAGTGCATACTCTACATCTGGATCTAATTTTTTATCTTCCACTGCCCTATCTCTCCTTTTTTAAGCTATCTGCTTATCTGACTCACCCGCGTGAATCATTTCAGATATTATCTGCGCCGCTTTGGATGGATTATTTTCGACAATTGAAATAATTTTTTCCTTAAGCATATTACCTTCAATCTTTTCGGGATTTAGTTTTTCTTCAATTTGTGGTAGAGCTTCCTCAAGACCTGGAAGCTTCTGGTTAGTCTGAACTTTCTCCAACTCTTCTAGTGTTTTTGGTAAAAAGTCCTCTACTGACTCAACAGTATTATCAGTAACCCATTGAATAAATGGCCTAGCTACCATGAAGAAAAATAGCGCAATAACAAAACCAATTGCCAAATATTTAACAATGTTTTTAATCAATTCTCTATTTTCTCGCTCGCGCATAATGGCCTCAATTGTCGCCATATCCTCTTGAGCAAATTCCATATTTTTAATCACAATGGTATCACCTCTTTTTTCATTAATTCCAAGAGATGACATAACTATCGCCTTAAAATTAGCGACATCTGCATCGGACCACTTCTCATATTGCATCTTGGGCTTTCCATCTTCGCCTATCACTGCTTTCCCATTTTCACCAATCATGGGCACATGTCTTCCATCAATCATAACTGCTACATTGACCCTTTTTATACCTGCTGATGGCTGCCTAGATTTTGTCACTATTTTTGGTACATTGTAGTTGGTCGTAGTTAGGGCCTTATCCACATTGTTTTTTGTTTCAGGTATTCCAGGTTGAGGCTTCTCACCAGGGAGATTGCTTCTGGCACCAGGAATCCCTTGAGGAGACGGTCGGCTGCCCACTAGTTTCTGGGAATTTTTTACTTCAGATAGCACCGCTGCATTTTCACCATCATACGAAGTTTCAGTAGATACGGATTCGGTATAATTTAGTGCAACAGATACTTTTGCGATCACTTTGCCTTCACCAACTACTCTTGCTAAAATTTCTTCTACTTGCTTCTCAAATGATCTGTTCATTTTTGATTCAAGTGCGATCCTATTGGCCGTATAAACAGTCATGGGATCACCAACATTTTCTGATAATTTCTTACCGCGATCATCCAAGATCACAACATATTCGTTTCTCATCCCTTCAACAGCGGCTGACACCAAAGATCCGATTCCTTTAATTTCTGTGGAAGTCAAGCTAACTCCTCTTTCTAACTCTAAAACCACCGACGCTCCAGGTGGTTTTTTCTCTGCTATAAAGGGAGATGACTCTGGAATGGATAAGTGTACTCTTGCTCTTTTTATTCCTCTAATATAAGAGATGGTTTTAATTAACTCTCCCTCCAGGGCCCTTTGCTTATTCACTCTTTGCACAAAGCTAGTGGTACCAAAGGTCTGCTTATCAAAAACTTCGTAGCCAACTGTACCGCTCAACTGCACTCCCAAAGTGGCAATTTTAACACGCCAAATTTCTTTCATCTCTTTTGGCACCTGTATGCTTTTGCCATCTTTTGATGTTTGATAGGGAACCTTGTTTTCTTCTAATAAAATCGTAATCTTTTTAACATCTTCTTTATTGAGGTCATTATAAAGCGTCTCATATCTTGTATGCGAGGCCCAAATAATGATTCCCGCCATCACCGCGATGATAATACCAGTTATAGCTACAACACCAATCTTTCTTGCTATACTTAACGCTTCGAAGAAGTTCATGAAATTACGGTAAATTTTTTCTAGAAAATCTTGCAATGGATCCTCCTAATATTTATACAGATAAATTCTTAAATTTACATTTGCATCCTCATAATTTCCTTGTATGCATCTATTACCTTAATTCTAACCTGATTCATTGCTCTAAAGGCGATATCAGCTTTTTCTACCGCCAACAGTGTCTCATGAATATTTTTTGTCTTTCCAGTCGCCAGTTTTTGAATTGCTAGATTGGCATCTTTTTGCAACTTATTAACATCCATAATTGAATCTAGTAACATTTCGTTAAAGCTAACATCGTTACTCGGATTCAGTTTGGTCGCATCATCGAGTGTGAACGGATCTTTTAACTTTAAATCGGCACTCTTAGTCCAAGTTTTTGTATCGCCTGTTTTTAAAATGTTACTCATTGAGCCTAATGTTTCTATTGCCATATCATCTTCCTATTTCAAGGGTTTTCATTGCCATTTTTTTCGCAGTATTCATTGCTGCAATATTTGCTTCATAACTTCTAGAAGCTGCAATCATATTTGCCATTTCTTCCATGACATTAATATTTGGATACATTACATATCCCTTATCATTAGCATCAGGGTGTCCCGGTTCATACTTAGGTATTGGAGGTCGATCAGTAGAAAGAACTTCTGTGGCATGCACCGATTTTGCGTTGGCATCCAGCTCACCTGCCAAGATGTCTGAAAAGCTTTCTCTGGCCGGCTCTGATCCAAAAACAACCTCTTTTCGTCGATATGGACCACCTTCTACCGTCCTTGTAGTTTGGGCATTGGCGATATTAGAAGATATCGCTGCCATCCTTTTTTTGTTGGAGGCAAGTCCCGAGGAGCTAATTTTAATACTGGTAAGTAAATCCATACGCTTTTTCCTTCTATGTCAAGTTACCTCTCCGCTGAAACAGAATACTTTAGTATACCTAATTTCTTATTTAGCAACTGAACTGCAGCACTTAACATAATTTCATTTTCTGCCATTAGGGCCAACTCTTTGTCCCTATCAACATTGTTACCATTTTCAGTAACCATCCCATTTGTATCTTCATAAATTTCAGGCTTCAAATTTTTAAAACTGCCTCCGCCGACGCCAAAGTGTTCTGAGTCATCGGTACGCATACTCTGAAGTTTATCAAGGTCAATTGCTCGGGCCAAGGCTTCCTCGAAATCTATTCGCTTTGCCTTATATCCTGGCGTCTCTGCGTTTGCGATATTTGCTGAAATAAGCTCTTGTCGCATTTGTCTCATATTTAGAGCAGTGGTCAATGTTTTTATGGTCAAGTCTTCTATTTTCATAAGTATCCTCTTTGCTTTCACCTAAGGTTTATAAAGTAAGGACTTCCTATGTTGCGATATTCATTAATCTTGTTTCTTAATGTTCTAATTGATACTCCTAAAATCTTAGCTGCTTGCGTACGATTTTCACTGGTAAAAATTAGCGCCTTCTTGATAAGCAGTTTTTCTGCCTCTTTTAAGGACATTAACCTAATACCCTCATTTTCTTCATAACTTAGTGAGCTTTCACTCTTTTTCTCTCCAACCCCTAATATCTCTTCATTTAGAATATTAGTGGTGCAATTTTCAACTGCAGATTGTAGTACTGATTTTAATTCTTCTACATTGTGAGTCCAGTAATGACCTAGCATCTTGTTTATTGCACTTTTGTCGATTACTATCGTCTTGTTAAACTTCTCGTTATACTCATTTACGTAGTACCTAATAAGCATTTCCAAATCACCCTGTCGCTCTCTAAGAGAACACATCGTAATGGCATTTCTAGAAATGTGAGTATATAGACCTCTGTAGAATCTTCCTGAGCCGACAAGCTTTGACAAATTCTTCGTAGTAGTCGCAATTATACGAATATCAATATCATAATCCTCAAGCTCATTTAATATTTTATGCAACTTTTTTTGTAGGACTTCATCCATAGAATCGATATTAGCAAGTACTACAGAGCCACCATTAGCGCTCTCCAAGGCACCTTTATAAAATTTGCCAGTACTTTCTTCACGATGGCCCAAAAGTGCATTTTCAACATCTATCTTTTCAAGTGAACAATCAACGACTTCAAACGGACGATCTTTTCGATTAGAATTTTGATGAATAAAGCGGCAAAGCGTTTTCTTGCCGATGCCTACCTCTCCAACTATCAAAACAGATGCTTTTGTCACAGAAACATTTTTGGCAGTGTTGATGGCCTTTTGAATCCTCGGATCCTTTCCAAATAATTCGACATTTACTGTATCCATTTGACCTCCTGTCATAAACCTCTTCCTAAGGTGATACTCTATGCTTAATTTTAATTTTTCTCTTTAACTTTAAATAGTTGTTGCCTCCCTGATTCTTATCATAGATAGTTCAAATCTTGCTAACTTCTTGATATATGCATCAACTTTTATATCCTTCATTAATTTTTGCAATATCTCTTTGCCTTTTTCTATCTTCTCATTTGCGATTAAAGATAGAGCGTTTAGATACTCAATTCTTGGCAAGTGTATCGAGTTTTTAAAACGTTTTTTAAACTTATAGATCTTGGACAAAAACAAAGGAGCCTCATCCAAGTCCTTTTCAGAAGACATTATCTCTATTTCCATATATGAGATATATTCTGCAACACTTTTCATTACGGGATGCTTACTATTAATATATACTTGGGTATCCTTTAGTAGTGCACTTGCCACTAATTTGTATTTATCCAATAATCCTAGCTGATAAATGGAATCTAGATAAATTTTCATCAATGTCGCAGTTTGGCTGACATCATACATTGACTTTTTCTTGATGTCTGAAGCTAAAAAGACTTCAATGTGTTTAATTGCATCACTATATCTTTTCTCATTGTATGCAATTAGACCTTTGTAATATTTTGCCTTCGAAGCTCGAGGAAAGATCCGATCAAGCTTGCCTACTAATTTTTTTACGACCTTCCAGTTTTGCAACTTAATATTTCTTAGTATTTTCAGCTCAAACAGCATCTCCTTGGGACGATAGCGTCTGTCGTGCTTGTGCCAGATAGGATAGGTGCGCTCTGCGGCATCTTGTATTTTGGCAAAAGATTTATATAAACGATTAAACCCATCATACAATCCTAAATTGATGTAAGCGTGGCCAACCATGAAATTCATATGAGGGTCCATTGCCACTTTGTCAACGTAGCGTTTTTTATATAACTCCCAAATCTTAACAACCTTTGAGTAATTTGATTGTTTATAGTTATCCTCCAATAGTCCGTAAACAATAGAGGAGCCATCTCCTTTAAACACTCTCACATCCGCTGGCGCCAACGAATTAACAGGTACAGCTGTTAAATAGCTAAGGGCATCGTTCCACTTTTTATCAACAATAAAAGACCTAAGCCTTACAATCCATAGAAGTTTTTTTAGATCTCTATTTTTTAAAGAACTCTCCTTAAAGTTATTGTTAAAAAAACTTCTAACTTCTAAATCAGCAGGTTTTAGGTCAATTTTTCTAACACTCTTAAGTGCCACATACCTAATTTTGGCTTCATATGTGACTTCTTGATCTTGAGAGCGATTGATGGCATTTCTATAAAGTTCTTCTGTTTTTTTAATGCCCTTTTCTAAAATGTCATAACCCAGTGCGATTCTAAGCCTGGCATGAGAAGATTCAGTGAAATGGGAGTAGTGCTTTATAAATTTATCAAAGAGCTTACTGGCCTTTTCATACTGACCAATGCGAAAGTAAGCTTCTCCCACATTAAATAAAATCACCGGATGAATTGGTGCCAATAAAGATGACGCCTTAGATTCATACTCTCTTATAACTTCGTCGTTTCTGTCAACATCTAGAAGTGTGTATATTTTATAGGCCATACCAATTTGTACGGGCAACAACTTCTGGATAGTCTTATCTTGGATAACCTCTCCTACAACCTTATGTTGCCTTAGCCTTGCAAGGCTATATAGCATAGCTTCTGCAGCATACTTAGATTCTTCTATATCAAATTTTTCTTTTGTAATTACAAACAGCTTTTTTGCTCTTTTTAATGCCTGAATATATTCTTTACTTTCAATGAAGTAATTAAGTAGGTATTTGAGTGAGCCTTTTTGCAATTGGTAGTTACTTGTACTTTCTGAAATATTTATTAAAAGGTTAATGGCCATCTTGCCAGTAATCTTATCTTTTTTAACAAAGTTACTACGTAGAAGTGCATTTGCTTTTAAATATTCGTTTAAGTCACTAAAAGCAGTATCGCCATATTTTTTTCTAAAAACCTCAATAGATTTGTACATCAACCCCCACTTCTTTTTTCGAAATAGGTTTATTGATAATTGTAAGTGGGCCTCTTGGTCTCCTTTGTCGATGTCTCGATCCTCTATGGGGTAAAATAGCTCAGGAGTTTTGCTTCCCAAGTTTACACTTTTTGCAAATCGCGGTCTAAGTGGCTTATAGTCCCACACAAAGGGTGCCCCATATCTAAAATCACGGTACCCCTTAAACTTTTCTTTTAGTTTAATGCGACGACCTTTTGTATGCTTTGGAACAATGGTTTTAACTGTTTTAGTTAATTTAGTAGAATTAGTGGATTTTGGGATACTAATGAGCTTTATGGCCTTAGATGTATTTATTTTTTTGTTTTGTTTTTTTGTAGATTTAACATTTACTTTTTGTGCTTCGACCACCTTATTTTTTAACGTAGCCGATTTTTTGACAGCAACCACATCGCCATCAATCCAAAAATCCATGACATGTTTTCTTTCAACACTTTTATAAAATGAAAATAGATCAACAAATTTATTGGCCAAAACTACCGTAATTAAAAAAGTATTACTAACACCGCTTTTTAACTTACTAGATTTTAAGTGCTTGATGGTAATAGACCTGTAATACCTTTTAGCTTTTTTCAAAAATGAGAGTTTTCTTTTTAATTCAACTAAGGTCTCGTTAGACACAGATTGAATTTCAACTATCTCTCCTTTTTTGTTTATGTGGAGTAGGTCTTTTTTGGCATACAGATTCCATCTAAGGTGAGTGTTGAAATTTTCTTGTTTGATTTCAAGGGCAAAAACAGAGAAACTACAAATTAAATTATAGAAGAAAAAAAGTGTCAAAATTTTGATTGCTTTTTTAAACATCTTCATGAAACTTCCTGTTTCTATCTGTCCTCGTGGAGTAGCCCTTTAAACTGCCTCTTGAAGGACAAGTTTTTTAGTGCTGGTGATAGGTTACATTCATCCTGAAAAATCCATCACAACATCTATTCTACATCCTTTTAAATATTTTGGAAGGAAAATTTTTCTCATAGGCAAAATTTTTACAGTGCAATTTGACACCAGTTAGCTCATGAGTAACTTACTGGAATGATAGTCCCTTTTTTTTCATTTTTTCGATAAGGGTGGTTCTGTTTAGATAAAGAAGCTTTGATGCTCTATTTTTATTGCCTTTGGTTTTATCAAGTGCCTGTAGAATGAGAGAGTCTTCAATTTCAGATAAGATGTTTTTTAAATCTATCCCATTATCTGGCAATTCCACTAACTGCTTATAACAATCAAAGGGCATCCTATTTCTAAAAAATTTGGCAGGCAGATCCCCTGAGCTAATAACGCTCCCACCTTTTAAGATAACCAAACGCTCTATGAGATTTTCTAGTTCTCGAACATTTCCTGGCCAATCATAACCCATGAGAAGCTCTAGAGCTTCTGAATTAAAATCGAGGTTATTTCTGCCATCAGCGCTTACAAATTTTGATAAAAAATATGAGATAAGTAGTGGAATATCCTCACGCCTCTCAAGTAGTGGAGGTATACTAATTGGGATTACATTGAGCCTATAAAAAAGGTCTTCTCGAAAGTTACCTTCAGTTATTTCTTTTTCTAAATTGCGATGAGTAGCTGCTATTATCCTAACATCAACTGCTTTAGTTTCGGTATGACCAACTGGCTCCACTTCTCTATTTTGTAGCACCCGCAATATTTTTACTTGCAATGCCATGGGCATATCACCTATTTCATCGAGAAAAATACTGCTTCTATCTGCCTGCTCAAACCTACCTTTTTTGTCAGAAATGGCACCTGTAAATGCTCCCCTCATATGTCCAAACAGCTCACTTTCAAGTAGCTCAGCTGGAATTGCTCCACAGTTAACTGAGACCATTCGTTTACTGGCACGAAACGAAAGGTCATGGATGGCCCTGGCGACAAGCTCTTTGCCCGTGCCGGATGGGCCCGTAATTAAGACCGTAGAAGCAGACGAGGCAACCTTTTTAATTCGGGCAAAAACCTGCTTCATTTTTTTTGAACGTCCTATCATGCCAAAACTTGTATCTTCGGCAGTTGGGGCTTCTATTTTAAAGTTATCTGTGTATACATAGGAGCTGAGCTTAGTGGATTCAGTATTTTTATCATCTGCCTGATTTGGTTTATCTTGACGAATTAACTGTTGTCCATCAATTTTAAATTTCTCTAAGTACCCTCTTTGAACTAACTCTAATAATACATCCAGCTCAAATGGCTTAGTCAGGTAATGATATACGCCCTTTTTTGTGGCATTAATTGCAGTTTCAATAGAGGCAAAACCAGTCATCACAATGCTCATAAAGGTATGTTTTTTCTCTTTTAACAAGTCGATTAGAAACAGCCCATCAGCACTTCCCTCGTCAAAGGTAATATCCGTTATTAAGCAAAAGAGGTCTGGATGACTCTGTAGAGACTCAACCAACTGCCCTGGATTAGAGTAAAAGTGAACCTGTAGGCTCAACTTTTTTTCTAGGTATTTTTTAATAGTCTTACCCAACACCAGATCGTCTTCCACGAGGTAGATATCAGGTAGTGGTAAATTGTTAGCTGTAGTTATTCTATCGGGATTATCTTCACACTCAAATGATTCATGCAAAAAATTCAAGTCATCCACCAAGCGGCCTTTTGTTAAGAGAGTATCAAAGCAGTATCACTGTTTCTTTTAACGACACCCGCATACATTTTAGCAGCAAACATTTTCATGTGTCAATTTTCAGACACCCGGCTGTTTTTGCCATGGGTCACAAATGGACTGTTTGGTTTGTTGAATAATCGCCCTAACAGGCCGAAATTAGATTAACCTTAACAGATAATTGAATTCGTCGCCTTTGTCCTTTCCAGTTATCACTGTGCGATAAAATCGACGTAAAAGACTGGCCTCATCTTTATCACTTCCCAACTCTACGGTCTTTTGAGCGAGGTCTCGGACTTTTGACAACAAGCGACTAACTTGTTTTTTTAATATTTTTAATTCTTTTTTATCTTTTACAAACTCATACACATGATACTTCTTAAGCAGCGAATCAATCAACCGTTCGTCTTGTTGTTGTAAATCACTGTCAGTGGCATTTTCAAAAGTGCTGGTGATATCTTTTGTAATGCTTCTGTTGTTAACAATTTTATCTAAATAGTCGACGTATTCATTTACAAAGTTTGGTACGTTCCTAAAGTAAAACCCATTTTCTGTATTCATCATATAAGATCGAGGGTCCATATTTGCAGAGCCAATAAAAGCATCATCTCCTATGATGAACAGCTTTGTATGTAGAGATAAATCTTTGCTTTTTTGACTTTGACCAATATATTCGTAGTACTCAAATTTTGCGTGCTTAGACCTCTGCTGTGGAGATGCTTCCATTTTTGCTTGCTTAACATATTTAAAGAAGGCCTCCATTATATACTTAGCAAAGAAGTTAACTACCTTTATATCAGTCGTTGCAGTTGAGTTGGTTAGAAATCTAACTGTGACATTACTACAATCATAGGTACCATCTGCCATTTTTCTAAGCTCTCGCAAAAATATTGCTGGAGGAAGCATGTAAGCATTGTGAAAAATGATGTGCTTTTGTTTATTTTCCTTTTCTGCTTGTGTACACACATTATCTAGGGCACTTGCAATTACAGTATGGATGGCCTTTCCTGCATCATACGATCTACTATCAACAGATCCATAAGTTCTAGTGCGCTCGCTAGGCTCAACAGGCCATGACTCTTCACCGCGTGCATCTTCTTCTTCTTCCCATCTATCATATGGAAGGTTTTCAAGGTATGCCATCATGAAACCTTTTTGTTCCCCCCAAGTCCGTCCAAAATATGCATCATTGCCTTGAGTCTCCTCAAGTCTTGGGTCTATCACAAAATTTGTTCTAAGCATTTGCTTAAATGCCCCAGTATAATAAAATTCTTGATAATCATTATAGTATTGTGAAGCTAAAACCAAAAGCTTATCCCATTGATCTTCAATACGTGTTGAGCGTGAGTCAAAATCTTTGGGGTACTTTGAGTCCACGCACTCTTGATAATCTACAATTGATTTGGGCAAGTTGCTTTTAGATAAAATGTCGTCTTTGTTTTTTAAAGCACTGGAGGCCAAACAAATTGCTTGGGTTTTTGCATACTTTGTGAAGTTTGCCATAAAATCATTGGAAGCATGTTTGTCGATATCGGCAATTGTCGCCGTTAACCTACGATAGTTAAATAACTCTAAAAATGAATCAGCAACACCATCTCCACCGCGGGCAGCATTTACTTGAACATCGACATCCATAAAGGAGTACTTGTCACTCATGGCACTTGGATCCATATGGTAGGAGTTACTCATATTTCTTCCGCCTAACTGAATATACTTGTTGTCCACTATCAGCAGTTTGTGATGTATGCTATCTGTTATGTAGTTCCAATCATTGCCCCTATTACCATCTCCGTGCAGCTCTGATGGAATTAAAGTAGCGATAGCATTAATGAGGCCTGGAACAGTGTCTTTATACAACATGCTGGCAATTGTTAGCTTAAATTTGTTGTAGTACTTTTTTACAGGACTTGCAGTTTTAGATAGATAATAGATTTTTAAAATTTCTTTCAAATCCTCTTTGTCTTTTTTGCTAAGTTTTTTGCCACCTGTGCTTTTTAAAATATCTGCAATATCTAATTTTTGCCCTTTTATTATCGCCATGGCCATAATTTGAGGTTTTAGTGAATGTAGCCCAGATAAAAATAGTTGAGAATAAGGTACTGCCTCGTCTTTTGCTTTCACCGAGGAGGCATTGCTAATTTGACTGGCATTTCCATAACCAGAGCGGCCTTTTGCTTCCCTATCAACAATTTTATTAGTCAGAGCAATTTTACCCTTAACACACGCTTTGGTTCCAAAACTCGTGCCATCTGGACAAGGCATGGTTAAGTAAATAGCGTCTCTTATAATATTTTTTGTCGGTCGATTATAAAACCTCACCTGTAAGTTTGATCCACCTTTTTGCTCTAACATTCTGAAATAGTCTAAATTGCTATAATTTTTTTGATAATCAACTAAGATTTTTACTTGCTTTCCGCTGCGCGCTTTCTGAATAAGAGCATTAGCTATAACGGCCGTAGATTGATCATTTTCAAAGATATAATAGGATAAATAAATGCTCTGACTGGCATTGTTAATGAGTTCCAACTTTTGTTCAAACGCTTTATTATTATTCAAAATAACACTGACTTGACCGCTTGGAGCAATCATAGCAGATGCTTGGTTAGAAATGCTCACAGCACTTGCTGTAGCAGGTGCTCTAGATATTGTTTTTTCGTTATTATTTATAGCAAACCCATTATTGAAATGAAATATAAGGATTGCCAATAAAACTAATCGACCAATAAATGTCTCCATAACGCTACTCCACAGAATTTGTTTATTTGTATAATAATTTTGCATCTATATAACAGATATCAAAAAAACAGTATTGAATAGTTTTCAAGTATGTAAAAATGTAAGACTTATAACTTTATTATACTGCTTTTTTGAGCTTAATTACTTTGGTCTGCAAAGTTGGTTAATTTCACTTTTTTTCTTACCTAAATAATCCAGTCCAGATGATGCAAACACTACATCAAAAAAGCGGGCCCTTTTATAATTTGCTTTTTTTAATAACTCTTCTTCCTTATTATTAATAATATTTAAAGCAAGTGCTTTGAATGGGGCCAGCTGGCCGCAGTTTTGCTGCGATAGTGTCAGTCCATCCAGCATTGACATCGCCGCTGATAGTTGTGGATCATTTTCCAAATCATTTTTAAATTGATCCATAAGATTTAATAGGTTTTGGTATTGAGTTTTATTCCAATACTGCAATTGTTCTTCTTTATATTGGAGGGATAATGCTAATCTTCTAGGTGCAAAGATCGGTGCTACTGCAATAAATGCTCTGGCCTCTAATAATGATATCTCCATATTTCTAAGCATGATCAAAAGGTCATTTGAGACTTCATCCACATTGACCTGTATCACATCTTCAACTTGTGAAGAGTCTAGGGGCCCCCAATCTTGCAATGATTTGATAAGAGAAAAATATGTCATGATTTGGCCTGGAGAAGCATCAAAATAGGGAAGAAAATCAATACCCACAAACTTAGCTAGTGGTCTTGTGATCATAGTCATACAATCGTTAACTAGAGTCTTGTTTTTGTACATTTTGATTTTAGACATCTCAAAGTGCCTTACAAGCTCATCGACTTGCTCCATTTGAAGATTTAGAGTAACCATAAACAGTGATCTTGGCGCTTTATCAATTATTGATTGGGTTAGTTTGGCCAGGTCAGTTATACCTCTTTGCAGTACTTGCTTGCCCAGATTCTCATCTTTGGGGATCTGTGTTTCACTAAAGTAGTGATCCCAATATTGAATTGAAGCCTGCTCTATGATTTCTAAATTCAAACCTTCTACCTGTTCATTACCCTGGGTTAGAATCTTTTTCTCACTATTGTTTGCCAAAAAAAATGAAACGGGTGATGAACTTAGCTGCTTTACTCCGTAAGAATATACCGAGCGTCCTATTTGAATGGAGGCGTGAGGAAAAGGTGTTGTTTCGATAATTAAGCGTACCTGATGATCTTTCAAATCATATTTTTTGGATTTTTTAAATTGATCTTTCGACATTATACCATTTTTAAAAACTTGAACTCCATGATTTAAAATCATAAGGCCCGATGCTCCAAGGGCCACGGAACCAGTAGTGCCGACACCTTTTCTAAATAATCTAAATCGGGGGTATTGTAGTAAAAACTTTCTTCTTTTTTTAAATTGCTCTAAGGTATTATTCTCAATAAGTATTTGCCTTTCTTTTTGAGATATCTTGTAGTGAGGATTATGAAAAATTTTTGCAAATAGGGCACTCACCGGATTTTCTATTCTTGGAGTGATAAGTGGTGCCAGAAATCTAAACGGCCTATTGTACAGGCCTTGAAATATCCGCACTGCTTTGGTTTTGGTACTTTGCCCACTTAGCTGCCATTGATACCCTTCCCCACTCAACCATGGTTTGATATACTTAAAACTATCAATTGCCATCACATTATATATTTTCGAAAATGAAGAAAAGATGGAACTTATGACAAAAGAGGTTTGAAAAATTCCGGTAGAAACTTGTGAGTCTGCTAAAATATCTAAAGTTTCCTTTGTGTAAGGGGTGCTGGCATTTTTTAGCGACCTAGATAGAGTTTTCCAAAATGAATCACTTCCCAAGATCCAACTTAGTGAGGGATTGTTGTTTCTGCTCTCTTTCACCAATGTTTTGTGGTGCTTGCCAACGCTGGCAAAATTCTTATAACGATGGGTGGCAGTTTGTAAGACTTTTTCTATCGGGTTGACTTCTAATTCGCTTGCAAAAGATTTTAGTGCAGATACACAAACTTCGCTTGAAAAAGCGAAGTTTGAAAAAAATATAATAGTACCTACTAGTATTATTTTAAACAACATTACAATGAATCCCTTTATTGATTCCTGTATACCGCTGAGGCATGAAACCATAACTGGGCATTTGTTCTAGATGCCTTACTTGCAGATAACACTTCTTTAAAACTATCAAGGGTCCTTCCTTTAATTTCTCCGTTTCTAACAAACACTTCAAACATTTCTTCAAAGACCTCAGTTACTTTGATTACATCTTGGGCCAACACCATTACCTCAGCGTTTTTACCAATTACCTGTTTGCTTGATTCTTCAGCAAATCTTTTATTAAAGGCAGCAATCTTACTACTTAGCTCTTTCATACTTGTAACAAGCTTTTGTTCAATTATTCCTTCATTTACAAGAATGTCTAAAATTTTTATCTCTCCAGGTTTATTTTCATCATTTGCTCTTTTTTCCAAAGATGTTTTGTTAGATCTAGCTTTCATATACAAGTAGTAATCAATCATTTTGTCTTTGATAACTGCATGTGCAGTTTGTTTTTGAGCTTCTGTAATTAACAATAGATTCTGTAGGGGCGTTAGATATTGGGTGATAACCTCATCAAGTCTACCCATGACAAAGTTTTCGGCATCATCTCTATCATTGTGTAAGATAGTCCAAGCAGATTCTAAAGACTCAACTCTTTGTCCTAAATCAAACGATGAGGAAAGTGAAGCTCCTAAAATGAAAGCCGCATCGACTGCTGCAATTGAACCCACAGATATTGCAAATGACCTGCGCTCAACAAGTCCTTTTAACGAATCCGAATCTGTAAACATACCTACAAGCATAATTTGTGCAAAAGCTAGAATCGCTACTTGTCCAGAGAAAGCAGAAAAC
The DNA here is from genome assembly GCA_016784965.1 of Bacteriovoracaceae bacterium. GTDB lineage: Bacteria > Bdellovibrionota > Bacteriovoracia > Bacteriovoracales > Bacteriovoracaceae > JADHTQ01. The sequence continues at coordinate 71,941 of JADHTQ010000011.1, forward strand.
TCATCTATATTATTAACCGTTCCCATAATTTTTGCCCAACGCTTTTTTTCTCTTGTAGGCAATCCTTCATAATACCTTTTAAACTTTTCATCAAAGGCCTCTACTTGCAGCTGCTCTAATGCGTTCATGAAAAGATAAAGTCGAAAAGCATTGAATTCCAATTGTTGCATTCCAAGAAGTTTGGTGTACTTGTCTAGAAATGATTTTCTATCAGCAATGGCGAGACCGATTCTATCGAGTTGATCGTGATCTGTGATACCAACTTTATGTCCAGCTTCATGAATGACAACTACCATTGCCTGCTCAATGGTAAAGTTATGATCATTATAATAGCTTTTACTAATCTCGACTAAATTGCCATCCATATTTCTTGCAGCTTTGGGTTTTTTGAGCTTACTTTCATCATCAAGCTCAAATATTGAGGGTACGGAATCAAATTCTATTGTCATCAATTTTCCCAACCACTCTATCGATTTTTCTTCAAACAACTTCCGGTCCTCTGGTATCAGAAGATAGGCCCGTGGATTCTTGGCCGCGGCCACAAACTTCTCCTGAACCAATTTCTGGGCGATTTCAAAAGTTGATAAAACAGTGTCTGCTCCGTTCCCAACTCCTATCGGGGATCTAGCAGTTAGGACGGAGGTAGACAATAAATACAATAGTACTATCATATATGGGTGGGGACTACTAATTAAGTTTTTCATTTTTACTTCTCCTGGCACTCAGTTTAAAAAGCTGTACGCTTAAATTATATAATTCATCTTTTGGTTCATCATTTGTGCGATTTAAATATTCAATTACCGAAGCTTGCAAATTCTTAATCATTTTACTTATCTCACTCAGTTGAGGTTTTGAAACAGCAAACATGGTATTAGAATAATATCTTTCATCTATAGTCTGGGTCTGCAGCGCAATGCACGCCTTATTTATAATATCTTTATGAAACGCTCTTATGGATTCTGAAGGAGTTCCATCTGGAGTAAATAGATTGGTGGCCGTACGTTTTAAATCACCTAGCTCGTCAAGCTCAAGAAGATTTAATTTCAGCAGTCTATCAATTGCCGATTTTGCCTCAAACTCTGATATTTCTAACTTACTGGAGATATATTTGGGACAGTTTTTAAAACCGTCTATTTCAACTAACTCTAAAATAGCAATGTGATACCAATTTGAGATTACCTTAAATGTCTCCAACTCAAGAGTTGCTGATTTATTTTGCTTGGCAGTTGAATATAGAAGTTTTGTTTCAGCGACCTTTCTGTCAACCTTAGATCTTGCATCAGATGCGATAACCAAATTACAGAAATATTCACTTTCAGTTTCATTATAAGATAAATTTTTGGCAATTATTTGAGCGTATTTTTTTGAAAGTCCTTCTTTATTGTTCAATATTCGCGAAAACCTGGAGGGGTTTAATCCAAGGTCACGAGAAAAAGCTCTAAGTGAGTAATGGGGGTTACAGTTACACCTTTTTTCCAATTCATTTCGAAGTATATCTCTATATGATTTCACTTCAGTAAATGTAGACAGCTGCCCATTCATGTAATTTATCCAATTTGATGCTAATAAATGTTTTTGTTGTCTGCGTTATATCAGAAATCGGATTTATGTCAATGTTTCCGCAACATTGTGTTGCGTGAGTGACACATATATGAACATTTTACAATCAGCAATTTCAGGCACTTAAGTCTTGCTTTGCACTACAAGCTGCCCTGAACTGAGTTAATTGGGGTTGAATCGAAACAGATATGAGTTGATATCTTTACTCTTTTTTCTTCCAAGCATCATCAGTTTTATAATAAAAACCACTCTTTAGCTTACCAAATAGCTTCTTACCCATCATTGCTTCAACGCTATCTTGGGAGACCTTATTTTTTTTCGCCAGCGATTGGTATTTTTGCTTGCGCAATTTATTTACCTTCTCAATAAAGGCCTTTAATTCATCGCTTGGGTCTGGCTTTATGGCCTCAATGTAGCCATTTTTTAACTCTCCTACTGCTCCCTCTGCTCGATAATCATTTAGACCTTTTCCATAAAGAGAAAAAACGCACAACAAACACGCAAGAAAGTAAGACATATGTTTTCTCATGGTAACCTCACTCATTAAAATATTCCTTTATCATCATTTTCAAGCATTTCATCAATCTCTTTATCCACCTTGACCTTGATTGTATGCTCAATATTTACATTTAGATTAATCTCAATTGGTTTGTCTGAAGCCGCAATTTTTACTGTAGGTGAACACCCAGAAATGATAAAAAGTGAGCTAATTAGCAGGGTCGCTTTAAGTACTTTGATCATAATTTACCTATAACATTTTATGTTTCAAATATTTTTGTGGCAATTGATATGCTTCCAACTCTTTTTTAAACATTCTAATCAAGTTACCATTTAAAGTCATCTGTAAACGTACTGGCCGCTTTACATTCTTCAAGTCTGGATTTTTACCTAAAAAAATCATAACAATTTTGTCAGCTGAAACCAACATAGTTATTGTCTTATAATGAAAATTATCTAAATACATTAAAAGGTCTGCGGTTTCCTTGCTCTTAGCAAGCTTCAAAGGAGATGCCTCATTCGGACGATAACGAACAATTCCATGAGCATCTGAGTGTAGCTTACCATTTTTTACATTAAAGTTTGTTCCAATTAAACTAAGTGGCAAAATCCCACTGATTTTGCCTGTTGCAGAAATTGCTTCAGGTTTTAGAAAAAGGGTTAAAACTTGCCTTAAATCCCACCCCGCTGCCTTTAAGAAAACCTTGGGATATTTTTTAAATTTAAGGTCCACTTTGACTTTATTAAACTCTACCAAACCACCCAAGAGTTGGGCCTTAAAAGATTTAATGTAAAGGTCATCTTTGGTAAGAAGTTTGTATTGCAAGTCAATCTTTTTAATTGAAATATGACTTTTAACTTCATCTACTGTAATTTGTTGCACTTTTGATGTGTTTAGTGGCGTTATGCTATCTAGTAAGATTTTGGAGTTTATCCCATTTATGGCCGCACCAAAGGACTCAAATGAAATCTTATCCAGTTTTGCCCGAATGACAGGAGTCATTTTTGATCCATGCATTTTGACCTTGCCAATAACATTGATAGCACCTGTCGGCTTGAGTACCTGCTCTTTCAAGCTTGGCAGATATTGAACAATTTTAGTAAAATCATCCTCTAGTTTAACATTTGTTAAAAAATCTACTTCTGCCATTTTTGAAGCAACATCAAAATCAGCTGTGGCCTTTAAGTTTACTAACTTCAATTCATCCACTACATGGTGCGAAGAAGTAATTTGTTGCAGATTTAAAACCTTCACTGACCCACTAGAAGACAGGAGCAAATCTCGCTTTTTTAAAATATTGCTTTTTAAGTTTTTTAACTCATAAAGCAGATCGATGTTACTTTGCTTTGAGTTGCCACTACCAGATACCTTACACGTTAACTGCTCCAATGAAATAGGGTTTTTGTGTCGCAGATTTAGATGATCAGAAATGAAAGAAATTCCAAACTTGAAAAAAGGATGCTGATGATCTTGAAAGTCAACATCAATTTGGGCAGGAGGGTCCCCTAAAGATAGGTTCATATTTTCAAGACAACTCTTGGCCCCACCAGGGCCTTCATCAAAGCAGATATCTTTGTTGGACCTAACAGCAAATTTATCAAGCTGAAACTTGGCCCTGTTGTTGTACAAATGCAAAATGAATTTAGTATCAACTGATATATCTTCTAGTACTACTTGTTCACCATAAATCATTTTGCCACTTAAGATCGACTTTTCATCATAGCTTAGTGTCAGCTCGCCACTTTTAATATCGATCTTGGTATCTATAGGAATCTTGATATTGTAATCATCTGCATCTAGCTGGATGAATGATTTTTTTACCAGCACTTTCTGAACAAGTGGAACAATTACAAGGCCCGGCTCTGTTTTAGAGTTTGAGTTGCTAGATACAAGTTTTATGGTCTTTTCTAGCTCTGTTAGATCGACCTTGTTGTCTTTAATCAAAAAGTGTAACTTTAGACCACTTATAGCGAGGGAGTCTACCTTATAGGTCCTAAGTTTTGCCACAGGATGCTTGATTTTAACCTCATCAATAGACACAAACTTGCTGTCGCCTAAGGTCACATTTGTAATATCTGTCTCATTTAAAGATATGTGCTTGATTGTAAAATTTAGATTTTTAACTCCTTGTTCTTTTACCCAAGCTTTAAGCTCTTGCTCCAATACGGTCGTCCCGTATATACGTATCGCCAGACTTATTAAGAGCACGATTAGAAGAGGTAAAACAACAAGCACTCCAAGAATTACTTTTTTTTTATTGTTTTGGCCCTCGGTCATATGCTAATCCTTGTATTTTATATTAATATGGTACCCGGATCTAAGAGATTAAAAAAGGCAACTTACAAATGCTGCTAATGAAAAAATTAAAAAAACACCTAAGTAATTTGAAAATACTTGTCTATTTCATAGTATTTATTTGGCTTATCTTTGGACTTAGTTATATTTTTCCCCTCTATCAATTTGGTCTATATCCAAGAAGTATACCTGGTTTAGTCGGGATAATTTCATCACATTTCATACACGGCGACTTCTCTCACCTGCTCACCAATACAGTAGGCCTTTTGACTTTTGGGCTCATATTCACCTTACTTGAGGGAAAAAGTACCCTACTTACTATAGCGTCTTTAATGGTTATTCAAGGAAGCCTCACCTGGTTATTGGCACGAAGTGGAAATCATATTGGCTCATCGGGCCTAATTTTTGGTTTGTTTGGCTATCTTGCATCAATTGGATTTTTTAAAAGAAAGATTAAATACCTGGCCATCTCTATCTTAATTTTAATATTTTATGGAACCATGATATTTGGTGTGTTACCAACTTCGGCCATGATATCCTGGGAAGGTCATTTTTTCGGAGCTATTGCCGGAGTTTTAATGGCAAAGTTCAAATAGAATTTTTAGGAGAATTAACTTCATGGACAAACAAACTATAATTACGTGTAGAAGCCAAGGAGAGGCCCACCTGTACGTCGCAGTCGCCAAAGTTGATAATAAAATATCAACAGAAGAAGTGGCAAATGCCTACCATTATTCTAGAAAGTGCAGCAGTATTATCGATTTACTCAAGCTTGATCCAGATATCAAAAATACTATCGCTGGCGACATTAAAAGTATTTTAAACGATTCCAAATTTCAAAATTGGGATTCTAACAATCATTTAGAGGAGGCCTTGCGCTTGTTTAAAAAAGCAAAAGAGCTTGGCAATTACGATATCAATTTAATTGTTGAAAAGCACAAAATTGGTCTTTCGATCCTGGCACAAGTCGATGGTTACCTCTACAAAGAGTCAACCTTTATTAAGCAAATGAATGAATTGCTTGGCAAGTTGTAACTATCCTTTTAGATAATCAAATAGAACGCTCAACCCTTGTTTTTTATTATTATTAGAGTTTTTAGATGATACTTTTTTAGCTTTTTTAGTTTTTTTAGTAACTCTTGTATCAATATCGGCGTCTATGTCCATATCCATGGCCTTGTTTTTTGGATTAGGTATAAAAGCATTACTTTGGTTTCGTTCTAAAGCAACACTCACTTTAGCAACTCTGCCATCAATCTCCTGCCCGTTTAGAGCATTTATGGCATTAAGTGCCTCCGTAGATCGCGACATCTTGACAAATGCAATGCCCTGACTCTGCCCCGACTTTAAATCAGTAATTAATTTTACAGATTTTACGTTGCCGAATTTAAAAAACATCCGCTTAATTTGTATTTCTGATTTCTGATAACTTAAGTTTCCTATATACACAGTTTTTCCAGGGTCCTTGGAAATTCTAACTTTTTTTGATTTCTTTTTGTCAATTTCATTTATTTTTTTCATTATTATAGTTCCAACTTGGGTGTGCCTCAAAATGCCATCAACGCACCAGGCTATTGTCTGAATTTTGCTCAACTTAACATCATACAGCTATAATGACTACTGATATATAGACTTTTTTTTAATAATACCAATCAGCATGAAAATCATTCATGGTTTAATTAACATTTAGGTTGTGCAAGCATAACTGAACACTCCTTCCACGGCATAAGCACCTCCATTGGTGCAATGTTTAAAAAGTGTTACCTATGTGCCCGGTATATACCCGGAAACGGCAACAGCAACGGCAACGGCAATGTGCAACCCGAGACATGGGTTACATTTTATTCCGGAGACATGGGTAACACTCTACTTGTGGAACTTATCATTTACTACCTGAAGCCGTGCTGCTTTATGTGATTTTCCAGCCAGTAGTCGCCAACCAAGATTCAGGAGGAGACAGAAAGCTTCCAAGGAAGCGTTTTAGCTTTTTTTTGGTTTCTGGGTCAAAGGGACTGGGTACTTTTTTGCCAAAAAGGACTTCTTGCTCATTAAAAGTGATAACAGAAGAGTATGGATCTGTTACAAACTTTCTTTTTTGATGTTTAGAGTTGTTTTTAAATACATAAGATAGAAGATACTTCATCCTTCTTGGAACTTTAATGACTTCCATATTATAACGATCTACAAACAGACTTCCTCTTCTATTTAAACTATTATTAATATTCATGGCAAAACTAATGAGAAGTGATCTCATTCCCTGGGCGAGCTCCTTATTTCCATCTGCTTCTATTATCAAATGCAAATGGTTGGAAACAAGGGCAAAATGAATAACCTTCAGGCCCTTCATCCTTGCTTTTTTAACACCAATTTTTAGCATTTTAAAAATACTTTTGCGTCTTAAATTCGGTATATCTTTTCTCACTTTGATATTGATATGCGCTGGGGTTTTACAGGTCAATTTTGGACGAGGGATATGTGCAATTTTTCCACTAGAGGTTCTGCTTCTATCCCCTTTTTTTGGGGGCAGACCTCTTTCCTTTATATTTAATTGGAGCTGTTTGGTTGCTTTCATCTTGGGTTATTTTAAACCATTTCAAACAGTTAAAGTCAACTATTTTTCGGCGTATCTTTTAGCAGTCCATATAATCGATTCCCCACACTTTTCACTAATTTTGCAGGATATCTTTTGCTGAGAAATGAAAGGGAGAACAAAACAATGATCATTGATATAACTTTTAAGCGGCCCATGAAAATTTTAAGATAAGGCAACCCGAGCAACTCCCCAAACCATGTACAAAAACACGAGTATTCCTAGGTTGGGAAGGATCAATCTTTTAGATATAAATTTATTTAGCTGATATAATCTGTCTTTATTCACGATAAATCCAATATAGTTAATAAAAACAGTGATGATTAGGGCCAGGCCCAGCGGATGTGATTTTATTGAAAGTAGCAGTTGTCCGTGTAGAGCATGATAGATGGAGTGAGAGATCCCGCATGTGGGGCACATTAAACCAGTTATCCACCTAAATGGACATTTGAAGGGCAAGATCGTAAGTGGGTCAGGTACCTCGGATACGATATACTTTAGACTCCAAACGGCCAAAACAAACAAAACCGGTAAGCAAATTATTGCCCAGCTTATGTAGTTGCGGTTGGTGTTTTGTTTCATTTAAATATTTTCAAAATAATTATTAATCTTGTCCTGTTGGATAGCATCGGCCACTATGCTAAAACCACAGATGCTAAGTAGAAGACAAATGATCCCATCATTACTGTCTGGTTGATTCATGGCCTTTGAAATATCTTCTGAAAAAATGTATTCGTGATAGATGTGATAAATACCACACGTAATGAATGATAATAATAACCATTTTAAAAAGTTGTACTTCTGCTGGCCTATCATTACGTTCACTGAACAAATTTGTCGGTACTGGACAAAAAGGTTAAAAATCCAACAGGTAATAATTGTCAAAACGATATCCCAAACAACACTATGTACATGCTCATGATTCTTTACTCTTACCATTTTTCATTATCTCCAATTGCTCAAAAAAAATTTATTACTTACATTTGCTTTTGCTTTTACCAATAAAAAATTTCCCTCCTTCACAGAGAGTAACATCGAGGTGACTTTTGAGCCTTAAGCGTGAAATGTTATAGTGTTTTACAAGTGGTAATTTTGTTTTTTTATCAAGCACAGGCCATTTTACTTCCACCCCTGCGATCCTTCGATCACTTCCTAGGCCAAAAGTAGTGCCGACTTCAATTTGTGAAGGATAAGGTCCAAATGTATAGTGCACCCACTTTCTTATAGTCCCCATATTTGTTTTTAAAGTAACCATCGCTCCAACTGCATCACTATTTGAGCTATCTCCTTCCAGAAAAAATCTTATAGAGCGCTTTTTATTTCTTTTAATTTTGTTGATAAATACATACAACCTAGAGGTCATCTTTGCATTTCTTACTTTGTTTTGCCCTAAGACGAGATCTAATAAGCCATCTTGGTTAATATCCATAACGATTGAGCCAGAGGGGTTTAAAATATCGATCCCTGTAAGTGTAGCGACATCATCGTAAGAGTGGTTTTTTTGTTGTTTAAATAAAATTGTTCGTGGGTTTGGAGGCAGTCCTGAGTTATCTATCAAGATGTCTTCCAATCCATCTATATCATAATCAAAAAACACTCCTCTTCTATCTGCTTGATTCCAACTATCCATCCCCAAATCATTTGTGTAAATCGTTCTATAAAACTTTGGAGGAAAAGATAGTGTACTGCCTGTTAAAACACTTGAGCGATCTCTTGATTCTGGATCATAGCTATGAGATAACTCTCCCACCAAGACATCCATAACAGTATCGTTGTTATAGTCTGCACAAGTTGAAAAAAGAGTATTGCCACCTCCTTTTAACTTAAGCTCTCCCACCTTATCTGCAGCGTACCCGGAAGCTTTACCAAAATCTCTAAAAATTCTTCCAAACTTTTTATCATGCAGATTTAACCACAACTTATTGTTATACCCACTAGTTGAACTTGTTAGAATATCTGGATAACCATTTTGATCTATATCGCAAATAGAAGCACTATATGTTGGCTTGGCATTGTGGTAGTTTTTTGTCTCTTGACGAATGTCATACTCTCCAATCAAGCGCTTCGAAACATCTATAAATTTAAAACCTTTGCCCTGTAATAATTTATCGGGAACAAATCCTTTAAACTTGGCATCATGGCGGTGCCAATTTGAAAGAAATAAATCGAGATGACCATCGAGATTATAATCTAAAAAAATAACTGACGTAGTGGGCATGACTGAGCCGACGCCACTATCGACTTGTGTATAGTGAACTTCACCCTTGTCGTTTATTTCCCCCTTGAAGACCCGAAGAGGGTATTGAGTAACTTGAGTTTTTTGTTTTACCGTCCCTACAACTAAATCGTTAACTCCGTCTTTATCTAGGTCATAAAATCCTAAGTATGAAGCTAAAATGGGATTTACAAATGGAGAGTAATTAATTTTGTTAAATTTACTTTGGTCTTTATCATATAGAAAAAAAACTGGAGATGAGTAGTAATTGGGTAAGACAACTAAGTCTGTCCATCCGTCGTTGTTAAAGTCAGTAGCATACAGAAGTGATGCTTCAACATCCATCAGGCCATAAGCTTTTGTCATATCAGAAAAATCTGGACTTAAAAGAGTACTTGTCGGCCCAGAAACAACATTCTTCTCTGCCTTGGATTTCTTTACAGTGCTCTTTTTAGGCTTTATGACTTCTACTTGGGGTGTAGACTTAGATGAACTACACCCCAAAATCATAAATGCAATCAGAACTCCCCAAAAATTAAAAATCGATAATGTCAATGCCAAGGCCCTCATTTTCCACAATAACTTCAGAAACTTTTTTAATTAACCGATCGTTATTTTTTACCATTGTTTTTAGATTTGAGTAAAATCGCTGCCGTGACTGTTTGCATGCAATTTTGGTTATATCTAAAATATATTGTTTTTTCTGCTGTGAAACGGAATCGTCTTCTAGAAGAGAAGTCGTTCTGGATAAAACACTGATCATTCCGTATAGCTCGATTACCATATTAGCAATTCGCTCTTGAGGAAATTCATTGTCGATGATTTTTTTACCATACTTTATTAACGTATTTTCCACTTGAATAGAAAAGCTACCCAACATGGTAGAAAAATATGCTGTATATTTTTCTAGGTCGGGATGACATTTAGTAAGAGATCTGGTCGGGACCATTTTAGATAATCTACTTTTGGCAAACTTTGAAATAAGACCTAATGACTTAATGGGATCTTGTAGGGCAGCGTTAACATCTGCCATTTTTCCAAGCTCTTTTAGATCATCTGCAGGACCTTGAATTCCAGTGAGTGCAATAAAACAGCGCAAAATCTCATTTGTACCTTCAAATATCTTATTGATTCTTGCATCTCTCATCCATCTTTCATAAGGGTATTCTTGCATATAGGCATTTCCTGCTGCCAACTGAAAACATTCATCGATAATCTTCCAAACATACTCTGAGGCCATAATTTTACAGATAGCAGATTCCAGCTGGTAATCTTTTAAACCTCTTAATATGCTACCCGTTGTTAAATAGACCGCTGACTCTGCGGTATAACAAAGGGCAGCCATATCGGCAATCTTTCTTTGAACCATTCCAAATTCAGAAATGGATTTTCCAAATTGTTTCCTGCCCTTTACTTGAATTGCGGCTTCTTTAATAAACCTATTCATTCCACCAACACAAGCAGTGGCCAAAGAAAGCCTCCCTGTATTTAATACCTCCATGGCAATATTAAAACCTTTGCCCGGCTCACCTAGCAGATTCTCAGAGGGAACTACAACATTATCCAAGAAGACGGCCCTTGTTTCACTGGCACGAATTCCTAATTTCTTTTCTTTTTCGCCGAAGCTTAGCCCTTGTGTACCTTTTTCCACAACAAAACAAGAAATTCTCTCTTTTGGTTTGCCATCAATCAAAATTTCTGTCTTACAAAAGACAGTATAAAACTCGGCCATTCCAGCATTTGTGATCCACAATTTCTGGCCATTTATAGTATAGGTTCCATCATCATTTTTAACTGCCTTGGTTTTTATTGAATAGGCATCTGACCCAGCACCTGGCTCTGTTAAACAAAATGCCGCCAATGCTTCACCTGTTGCTAACCTGGGCAACCATTTTTCTTTTTGTTCTTTTGTACCAACGTTAATGAGCGCTCGATACCCAATTGACTGATGCGCACCCAACATTGTAGCAATGGACGCATCAAAATAACCCATCTCCCCCATAACTCTGGCATAAAGAGTATAATCAAGTTCCATTCCTCCGAATTCTTCTTTTACGGCCAGACCACAAAGTCCCATTTCTGCCAACTGGGCAACCATTTCTTTGGTTATCTCACCATCTTGATCAAGTTTTTCACTATCTATGGCCTCTGTACAATATTTTGAAACAGCATTTACCATATCTTTTGCCATTTCCTTTTGCTCTTCATTTAGTTTCGGATAGGGGAATACGGCCTCTTCATCAATGCGACCATAAAAAAAGTTACCTACTACCGATTCAAAAATTCCTGTCATCTGATGTATCCTTGTTAGACTTATAGATTATAGAGTTTATTCTATAGTGAAGAAAGTAATTAGACAATTACCATTGTGTTTTGCTCGGTTTTAGCTTTTTTTTGCAGCAAATTATTCTCCTTAAAAAGAAAGCTTGATCAAAATTATACAGATGCATTAAAATTAGGGTAACACTTGAAATTTTAATAATTTAAACAAAAGACCATAAAAACAAAATGATGAAAAAATTTGATTTTCTAAAAAAGTTTAAAAAGAAACAAAATCCGGATGATGAGATTGAGCAAAGCGATGGCGATACCAATGCAGAGATCGACATAGACCTTCTTGAAAACGACCATACTCAAGAAATCAATCCTAAAAAAATGGGAAAGAGCTTTAAAAAGTTCGACTGGGATGAACTGCTACTAAAGGTATTTCATCCATCCTCTAGAGTAAGTGTACACAAATTTTTTATTGTTACATTTGTAATTACAAGTTCCTACCTTGTCGGTAAATTCACTGCCATGGGTCTTAGCCTACTGGTAAAAGAGTCAAAACCACTTCCAAGTGCGATGGTCGCATCTTATAAATCTAAAAAGAGATTTCGGCCTATTATGGAAAAAATTAAAGACAACAATATTTTTCACGCTCTAGTCAATGATGAAACAGTTGAAAAAGTAGTTAGTACAAAAGCTCCCAAGAGGAAAAAAAGAGGAAATGTAAGTTGTACCTCCTCTAACCAAAAAAGTTCCCTCCCCGTAAAACTGATCAGTACTACCGTTTTACAGGAATCAACAAAATCTTTGGCCACCGTTTCAGTTAAAAGCAAAAAGTCTCTTGTAAACATTAGAGAGGGTGACCTTATTGACAATGTGGCAACCATTGGTCGGGTTAAGCATAAAAAATTAGTCGTGCAAAATATTAGAACTGGAGATTGTGAATATATTGAAATTGCCTCCAAAAAGAAGAGAAAAAAAGCTAAAAACAATTACAAGATTCTTCCGCCCGGTAAAGGCAGAAAGCTTCTAAATGCCAAAATAAATGATTCCATCAAAAATGAGGGTAACCACTTTACTATCAAAAAAGCTTTTCGGGACGAGATACTCAAGGATATGAATGACGTCTTAACTCAAGCCAGGGCGGTTAAGATGAAAAATCCTGATGGTTCTCTCTCCTTTAAAATAACCGAAATTGTACCCGGCAGTATCTACAGCCAGCTCAATATCCAAAATGGTGATGTAATAACTGCCATTGATGGTAAAAAAATACAAAGTTTAAATGAAGTAATGTCTCTGTTTGGCAGGATTAAACAAATAGACAGTATGCAGTTAACCATGAAAAAAAATGGTATTGAGCAAAATTATGACTACGACTTTGAATAAAAAGTGGGAAACATCTATGAAGAAACGACAAATTTATCCAACCAGTTTAATGATAATATTGGTCACGACAATATTTATTAGTCAAGCATATGCTCAACGATTCAAAAAATACAAGTCGAAAACTAAATATAATACCAGCTCTTTGGCCAATAAAAAGGTTAAAGGGTCACGACCTGTTTCTCCCCAAAATGCAAACGACACAAATAAAGAAGATATCTTTGGAAGAGGCACCGGAATTAACTCTGTGTCCTCTGCACAAAATAAAAAATATGTAAATTTAAATCCAGAAACCGCTTTTGGCCCAGAAGTCATTACAAGTTTTGATTTTCCCAGTACTAGTTTAATCGACTTGACTAAACACATGCAGGAGCTAACGGGAATTAACTTGGTTTTAGATAAAGACTTAAAAGGCAAAATTACCATTATGGCACCATCACCGATAACCGTCGGTGATGCATGGAAGGCTTACCTGACTGCACTTAATCTAAATGGATACACTATGGTTAAGTCGGGTGCTTTTTATAAAATTGTAAGTTCTAGAGACATCCGCTACACCCCTACTAAAATCTACACTGGAAGCTATGTTCCCAACACTGAAAACTACGTAATGAAGATTTTGCCGCTAAAGCACATCAACAGCACCGAAGTTACAAGAAGTTTTAGACCATTTATGTCGCGATATGGAAGGATCATTGATATAAAGCAAACAAATACTGTTATTGTTCAAGATACTGGAGCAAATATCAATCGTTTGGTACGTTTGATCAAGTTTGTAGACGTTCCTGGACACGAAGAAAATCTGCTGATTATTCCAGTAAAAAATAGTTCCGCACAAGAATTGGCCAAACTTTTACAAAAAATTCTCAAAGGATCAGGTAGATCAAAATCAAGATCAAGTAGAAAAAAACGTCAAATAAGCATCAATGATATCACCGCAGAAACTAGAACCAACTCAATTATTGCAATGGCCAACGCCCAAGGGGCAAAACGTCTGCGGACCTTAATTAATAAATTGGACACTAAAGTTTTATCTGCCAGCTCTGGACAAGTTCATGTTTATTATTTGCGACACGGTGACTCTGAAACACTCGCCAAAACTTTATCCTCCCTAGTAGGATCATCAACTAGCACAAAAGGATCAAGATTTAGCAAATCCAGAAGTTCTAATGAGCTTGCTGCTTTATTTAATACTCAAGTAAAAATTACTGCCGACAAAGACAACAACGCATTAGTTGTGGTCGCTTCACCAACAGATTATTTAACATTAGAACATGTCATAAAAAAACTTGATATCGCAAGAGACCAAGTGTATATCGAAGGTATGATCATGGAGACAAGTGTTGGTGACGATCAGAAGGTAGGAGTCAGCATTGTAGGAGCATACGGTAAGGGCTACACCGATCGGATTGGATCATCCACCAATGGCGATCTCATGGGGCTAATTCAAAGCAAGGGTGTCCCTAGCCTCACTGGATTTTTCTTAGGAGGTGGAGCGGGTAAAGAAGTTGATTTGGGTGGGGGAATTTCTGTAAAATCTGTAAATGGCCTACTGACGGCTTTGGCCACCGATAGCAAAACTAATCTTTTGGCCACCCCCCAAATTTTGGCCCTAGATAATACTGAAGCAGTATTTGAAGTTGGTGAACAAGTACCAACTCTTGAAAAGACAACTGCTCCAAATGGTGCCACCACTGTTTCAGTTAAAGCACAAGATGTCTCATTGAAGTTAAAAATCACTCCTCATATTAATAAGGCAACTCGTTTTATCAAAATGGAAATTGATCAAAACATGAAGGATTTTTCAGGCAGACCTCTGCCAGAAGCCGTTGGCTCACAGGCTTTGGGAATTGTGATGAGAAGTGCTGTTACAACTGTAATTGTTAGGGATCGCGACACCATGGCAATGGGCGGAATGATGCGCGATAAAGAAATTGTTAAAGAAACCAAAGTACCACTTCTTGGCGACATCCCTATTTTGGGATGGTTATTTAAACATAAATCCAAAAATGTTCAAAAAGTTAATTTATTGATCTTTTTAACTCCTACCATTTTATCTTCGTATGAAAACACTGTGGCCAAAAAATTAAAAGATGTCTTAAACCGCAGGGCCGTTCACCTCAAAGATGCTGTTGGCGAAAAGGGCGCTTTCCCAACTACTATGAAAGAGCTCTACCAGAAAGCCAAAAAACAAGATGAGGGGCCCCTTTATGATACCGGCAGTACGAGGGCCTTCAACAAACATACTACAATTGGTCCTGCTGAAGAAGAAGAAGAAGAAGAAGAAGAAGAACCAGCTGTAGAAGAAGTTGGAATCGAAGAGGCAGATCTTGAGGAGATTGATGAAATAGTTGAAAAGGATGACGAGTAAAAATGGATGATATTATTGTAAATGAACAAGGCACAAATGATAGGCCTACACAAATTAAGATTGGTCAACTCTTTTTAGAGCACACATCTCTCACCAAAGCACAATTGGCCGAAGCTTTAGAAATACAATCCGAGTCAGGGCTTCTACTTGGAGAAATTTTACTTAAAAAAAATTACATCCATCCACACGATATCACCAGAGTTATTTGTCAGCAGATTAATATTACATATATCAACGAAATAAAAGTCGATGATATCGACCCCAATATCACTATTGACTTACCCATTAACTATGCAAAATTTCATGAAGTAATTCCTATACTTGAAACTGACTATTCCGTTTCAGTCGTCATTTCTGACCCCTTTAATGAGGATGCCTTAAATGATTTGCATGAAATTTTCCACAAAGATATAAAGCTTCTCGTCTCCTCTCCTTTGCGCATTCAAGATGCAATTAACAGAGTATATGAAAAGGCAAATCGAAACATTGTAAGCACACTTGAAGATGAGTTTGATGAAAACTTGGATTTAGCCGGGCCGATTGATATTCTCGATGCGGGAGCAGATGAAGCACCTGTTATCCGTTTTGTAAACTCGATAATTTTTAGAGCTGTAAAGGAGCGTGCTTCTGATATCCACATCGAGCCATATGATAAAGAGACCATCTATCGCTTTCGCATCAATGGTGTTATGGAAGAAATATTACGGCAACCTTTAAAAACTCATGCCGCAGTTAGTTCTAGAATAAAAGTTATGGCCAAATTAGATATTGCTGAAAAAAGACTCCCCCAAGATGGTCGTATAAAAATTAAAATGGCTGGTAAAGATATCGACATCAGACTAAGTACTGTACCAGTCCAATTTGGTGAACGCATTGTTATGAGAATTTTAGAAAAGGGCGAATCGGTAATGGGTCTTGAGCAGCTGGGATATGGAGGACACGTCCTTGCCAACCTTGAAGAATTGTCCAAAAGAAAACATGGTGTAATCTATGTAACCGGACCGACAGGTTCTGGAAAGACAACTACCTTAATGGCATTACTCGATAAAATTAACGAACCTGGCAAAATGATTATCACCGTTGAAGATCCTGTAGAATATGAAGTTCCTGGTATTTCACAAATCCAAGTAAACTCAAAAATTGATCTGTCGTTTGCCATTGCCCTACGATCAATTGTCAGGCAAGACCCAGATGTTATAATGGTGGGAGAAACCAGAGACTTAGAAACTGCCTCAATGGCAATTGAAGCATCGTTGACTGGTCACTTCGTTTTGTCTACCCTACACACAAACGATTCTTCTTCTGCACCAAATCGTCTCATTGATATGGGAGTTCAACCCTTTTTAATCGCCTCTTCACTAATTGCTATCTTGGCCCAAAGATTACTGCGAACACTTTGTACTGCATGTAAGGAGCCGATACAAGTTACAGAGTTTGAGTTAAGTCTCTTGAGGGTCTCAAAAGTTCCACAAGAAGCCACAATATTCAAAGCAGTCGGTTGCCCTAAATGCAATCACAACGGATATACTGGAAGAACTACCGTTTGCGAACTACTAGTCATTTCTGATACTATAAGACCCTTAATTATGAGCAAGGCCGACGCAGGTCAACTTAAAAAAGCCGCCACAAGAGAAGGGATGAAAACCTTAAGACAAGACGCTTTGAGAAAGGTTTTTAACGGCATAACCTCAGTTGAGGAGATGGCACGTGCCATCAATGAAGAGGAACAAAATTAATGCCCATATATAGCTACAAAGGTTTAAATCAAACAGGAAAAGAGGTTAAATCGACAGTTAATGCCGAAAGTGCCAATCTTGCCAAGCAAAGAATAAGAACCTTGGGTATCATGCTGCTTGAAATAAAGGAGCAAAAATCTGAGGCACTCAAACACCATAGTTCCATGAGCTTTGGTCCTGGAGTGAAGGTAGAAGAGTTGTCTCTTATGACAAGGCAGTTAGCTACTTTAATTCGGGCAAAAATTAATTTAGTCGAGGCACTAAGTGCTATAGTTGATCAGGCGGGCAATCCCGGTCTGAAAATTGTCATGTCAGAGGTAAAACAAAAAGTTAATGAAGGCTCATCACTGGCCAAGGCACTAGCAGATTACCCCAAGGTTTTTAATAATATTTACATCAACATGGTAGACGCTGGTGAGGCTTCAGGTAACTTGGCCATTGTGCTCGTGCGTCTTGCTGAGTTTACTGAAGGACAAGTTAAGCTTAAAAACAAAATTAAAGGTGCCATGACATATCCAATCGTAATGGTATTTTTTGGTTCATTTATGATGGGGATCATTTTTATCTTCGTAATTCCTAAAATTACTAGAATCTTTATCACTATGAAAAGAGAGCTCCCCCTTCAGACCAAAATTTGTATTTGGATATCAAATTTTTTGCAAGGGTACTGGTGGGCAGTTATTATCGGAAGTTTTTCCAGTTTTTTTCTTTTTAAAAAGTATATATCAACAACTTCAGGAAAGAAGAAGTGGCACTCTCTTTTACTTAACCTACCTATTATTGCTGAATTATTGGTTATGATTAATATTGCAAGATTTACTTCTACCTTAGCAACCCTTTTAACCTCTGGGGTTCCAATACTGGCCAGCTTAAAAATTGTTAAAAATCTAGTTTCCAACGTACACATGCAAGCGGCCGTCGAAGAAGCAAAAATTAATGTCGCAGAGGGAGCTAGTTTAGTCGGTCCTCTAACTAAAAGTAACCTTTTTCCCAGCATGGTTACCCATATGATTGGGCTGGGTGAAAAATCCGGTGAACTTGAACCTATGTTACAAATTATTGCTGAAAATTATGATGAACAAGTCGACGCCAAAATTAATGGACTTACCTCAATCTTAGAACCAGTTATGATGATAATAATGGGGCTTGCTGTCGCCTTCATCGTTTTTTCGGTCGTTGTTCCCATGATGGAGCTTAATAAGATACATTAGGTTGAGAGTTAGTAATAAATAGTGTATAAAATAAAAAAATATATTTTAGGAGACCATATATGGAGATAAATAATAATTATAAAACCGTTAAAGTTATAGCACGTAGCAACCGTGGCTTCTCTCTAGTGGAAATTCTAGTGGCATTGACTCTCTTGGCCATTGCCGGTTCATTTGTTGCAGGAAAGATCTATGAATCTCTAGAGGAAGGCAAAAGGACGTCTACAAATATACAAATGCAAAATTTGGCCGGAAGACTTAAGGAGTTTCGGCGGCATTGCAATTTTTATCCCACTACAGATCAAGGGCTCGAGGCCCTAATTAGTAAGCCAACAGGTGGCAAGGAATGTAAAAATTATGCACCAAATGGCTATATAGATGGTGATGAAATTCCAGATGATCCATGGGGCGAACCTTTTATTTATGAATCAGATAATAATAAATTTACACTCCAATCCCTTGGATCTGATAATGAAGAAAACACCGAGGATGATATCTTTTATCCTCCAAAGAAGAAGTAGCCACACTACCCCCCACATGGTCCCAAAGAAGGCAGACCAAGGGTTTACGCTAATTGAAGTTTTAGTGGCCCTATTTTTAGTAGTCGTAATCTTTACAGTCGTCTCCAATATAACTTTTAATACTCGCCAAATAATGACTGAATCTCTTGATCGCTTCGAAAAGGCGATAAGATTTTCAAATGATGAAGCGGCCCTTAGAAATCGAATCATTCGTCTCCATTTCTTCCTAGATAAGACCCCTCAAGAGTACGCCGTAGAATATGGCCCCGATGATGCATATGTCATACCAATCTCAAAAGTAAAAGAGCTTGACTCAATGAGTAGTAATGAACGAAAAAAACACAGTAAGGAGATTAAGGATCTAAACAGAAAGTTTAACAAAATTCGAGAATTTCACGAAGGTGGAAAAACTCTTCCCGACGGAGTTAAAGTTCTTGGAATTGGTACCTCTATTCACGACAAGCTAAAAAGCGACTTCCACTCCTCAATCTATATTTATCCAACTGGTGAAAAAGATAGTGCTATAATAATTCTTGGTACTGATGACGAAGTTGCTACTTTGAGTATCAATGCCTTTACAATGGAATTTAAAAGAAAGTTTATAACACTTGAGGACTTTGCAGACGAAGATGACTTAGAAGATAAACAAATGGATCTTGCCGAGGGCCTTTTTATGAGTTGGTCGAGGGAGGAAAATTTTTGAACAAAGACTACCGTTACCAATTAGGATTTTCACTTCTTGAAGTAATGATAGCTCTTACCATCTTTTCCATTTTTATCACTATGTTTGTTACCTCCATTGGTTATAATCTTTCTGACTCAACTATGATGAGAGAAGAGTTGCTTTTACGCGAGTTGTGCCTTTCAAAAATAAATGAGGTATTAATAGCACCACCTGAGCTTGTGGAGAGTCTTACTCTCAAACCAAAAACAAAAGATTTCGAACATAATAAAGACTACCACTATACTATTGAGTATAAAAAAATAAAAATGCCCAATATAGACCAAATTATGGGAAAAAGTGAAGATGATGAAGATCAAGAAAGCGGAGAAGCAGCAGGCATACAACAGCACCTTTTTAAAAATATAAAAAAATTCCTAGAAGATGCTGTATGGCAAGTGAAAGTTACTGTCCAAAACAAGCAAACAGAGTTTTCATATGATCTGTCTACTTGGCTAATTAATGAAAAGGCAAAACCAGAGTTTGAAAATTTTTAATAAAAAGCACTTTTTCAAAGAAGTTGGGCTCACTCTTATTGAGGTGTTGGTCGCCATTACCCTGCTATCAATTTTAATGTTATATATTTACTCAATTGTTGACGAAAGCACTACGACAAAAGACCGCACTATTGCAGAGGATCGACAGCTCCTGCAAGTTGAAACTGCCCTTTCAAGATTTCGCCTGGATTTTTCTCTGATTTACTCGCCTCTATATTTTTCTGCAATCAAAAAAAAGGGCCGCTCCGATTCAGAGGAAAACCAACGGCTTGCCTCCAGGTTTAAGCCTAGTGAAAAATACCCGCAAATTACTGAAAAAGGTATACCTGTTCCAATATTTGAGATGCCAGATAGGCAATCAATTGTTTTTTTGACATCTTCAAATAAAAGGAAAGTCTCTGACTCAAGGCAATCAAACTATGCTTGGCTTAAATATACTTTAAGAAGTAACTCCATCGAAGATCAAAGCAAGAAGTTTGCTCCAAATGAATTAATCAGATATTATACTCCACATAATCCATACTCAAAAGAGCACGATTGGGACGAAGTGAAACCACAGTTGCTTCTTAGAAATGTGAAGTCTTTGGAGTTTCTAATATGGGACGATGAAAAGACTGACTTTGTATCAAAAAGTTTAGAGCTCGAAAAAGGTGGCAAGGCAATTAGAGGGTTAAAATTAGTATTGGTTTGGGTGGATTCAATGGAAAATGAGCATACAGAAGAAAGAATTTACAGGCCCCTTTGGCCATATTTTGATGTAACACTTGACAAAGATGGTAATACAATAGATGGGAAACCTCAAGACTAATCAGCGGGGCGTTGCCATACTAATGGTTTTGGCAACAGTCTCCATTTTATCCTACATTATTGCCGATTTCACATTTGAAATTAAACTCAACAAAATTAGAAACCGAAACCTACAAGATAAATATCAAGCCCGCTTAAATGCTGAAGCGGGCCTACAGTTTGCCATAGCTAAACTTAAAATATATCAAATTGCATTTAATATTTTGCAAAAAAATCCAGACCTGGCCAAAGTATTTGGTCCGGATAAACTGCAAGCGCTTATTACTTCGCCCTTTGCTTATCCTCCGCCCATACCAAAAAATGCCAACCTCATCACTAAAGATGCCATAAATAAACTAATTGAAAGTGTTCTGCTTCGAGGCACTATGATTGTCGAAATGTCTAGTGTATCAGGATTTTTAAATCCCAACACTTTAAGAATACCCTTCAAAGATGACTCTGGTGATTATGGTCAACCCAGCAGTTCAGCAGCCAATGAACCAGAAAGTACCAGCACCACTCCTCCCCATAAATATATTGAACAAAAACTTATCGAGTCACTCACTCAATCTCTAGAAAGCAAAAAGGAACAGGATGAAGATTTCGATACAATTTATGGTGATGTAGAACCTGAGCAATTGATAAAAGAATTAAAGTTCTACGTTAACGATAAGGAGGCCCTCGAAGACACCGCCAGTGTTGAGTCCGATTATGTGAGCAATAATATTACTCCCAAGCATGCCCCTTTAACATCCATTTCCGAGTTATACTTGCTACTAAACTGGAACGATGCCTTGGTCGACCTTATCAAAGATCGACTTAGCGTCCACAACGTATCTATTATCCAGGTAAATGAAATCACAGAAGCACAACTAAAGGTCATATTTCCAGATATAGAAAAAGAACATATCACTAATTTCTTTGAATATCGAGATGGTAAGGAGGCAACTGGAGATAATGAAAGTAAAGACCCGCACCCTTTCTCATCCGAAGCCGATTTTAAAGAAGCCGTCATAGGAAAGCTCTTTATAGTTGATGAGGAAACTTATACTCAAAGAATGAAAGAGTTATCAAATGCCGGGCTTAGTATTGGAGTTGCCGGACAACTTTTTAAAATAATTTCTACAGGCGTTGTCAATGAGATAAGTTATAAAATTGTGGCATATGTAGATTTGCCAAAAAAACCACCTCCGCCCAAACCTACTCCCAAACCACCACCTCCCCCTGAACCGAATGATCCTTTGGAACCGCCACAGGAACCTCCTCCTCCACCGCCACCTGACGAGGATCCAAACCAGCCACCTATCCAACTACTGCTGCCTCGGATTAGAGAAATCATTATTTAACAGTAGCACCTTTTGCTGACTGCTGTTAAAATATAGATATGAACATATTAACGATAGATGTCGGTACTCATTCCGTAAAATTTCTGGAAACAAGACTAGAGAGAAAATCTCTTGTTCTTAAAAAAACCAAACGGATATTTATATCCAAGGTACAAAAAGAATTAAATGATAAAGCAACAATAGTTGATATCATCACTTTTATCATTCATAATTATCTCAAGAATAAGCATTTTGACGGAAAAATAATTTTTCAAATACCCAATGAGTTTATTACTACCAGGTATCTAAACCTTCCCGTCACAAATAGAAAAAAAGTTGAAATGATGATTCCATTTCAATTAGATGAAAATCTTCCTTTTTCTATCTCCGATGCCCACTATACCACCAAGTTGAGCAAAAAACTCAAAACTACACTGGCCACAATCAATATTGCCAGACTGCAAACTTTTGAGACCTTTCATACCACATTATCAAACCACAAAATTATCCCGGCGATCTTAACCAGTGAATTATCTGTCTATGAAAATTTTATTGATTTGAACAAACTTGATGGCCCCTTGTGTATTTTAGATATTGGACACTCAACGACCAAAGCATATTTCATCTATGAAAAACACATTGTCAGCAATCATATCTCTCACATTGCAGGTAAAAAAATTACAGATGTAATTTCCCGGACCTATAATATTGCGCTGGATGAAGCAACCGTTTACAAGCACAAAAACTGTTTTTTTCTTACCAGTGACCAGTATGAAAACGTTGATGAAGGCCAGCGAGATTTTGCTAAATTAATGGAGCAAACTATTGATCCACTCGTACAGGAGCTAAGGCGCTGGGAGCTTGGCTTTAGAGTAAAATACGGAAGCTCTATAAACCAATTTTATATAACAGGTGGAACAAGTAATATTAATAATATTGCAAATTACTTAACTGAAGCTCTGTCAATTAAAGTAAGCCCTTTAAAGATCTTTGGTCGGTCAAAACAACGTGAACTCCACAGTGCACAAAACGATCGCTTCATTTACTCACTCACTAACTTAATGGCGGCTACACAACTTTCTAATACTACAATGCCAAACTTTTTAAAAGGTGCTTTTGCCTCTAATTATATCAATAGCATTTCACTACACTCTACTATGTTTTGTGCCTCACGGGTGCTGATGATCACAGTCTTAATCCTTTTGTCGCTTTTGATTAACAAAGTTGTTATAAATTCAAAAAATCGTACCCTACGGAAAAAAATATCAAAAATTATTAAAAAACCAGGGTTAAATATCTCAAAGAAAGATCAGCGCCGCTATCGAAAAAATCCTGAAAAAATGCTTAAAATCTTAAAGAAAAAAAATCTTGTAATTAAAAAAGAAATTGCTCTTGTTAAGAAAATGTCAACAGTTGACTCCTTAACTCCGCTTTCTAGATTGAGCCAAACTCTTACTAAATATCAAAATGTTCAATTACAGGTTTATAAAAACAAAAGTGGAAATATTTATACCAAGTTTTATAGTGAAAACTCAGATCAATTAGATCAGATGCATAGATATTTAAAGTCGCTAGAATTAAAAGGTGCATCCTTGAAAAAAAGGGAAACATTTTTAACCCTGCAATATGAGGCAATATAAATGTCATCTTTATTTCCAATTTTTAAACATATTGATAATTTTTTCTTTGATTTGGTTGACAGATATATGTCTTCCGCGCTTCATCAACAGATCATCAATAGGGTGTCACACTTAGAAGGCAGTGTCCAAACAATGCTTAATCATCTTTTTACGGTTATTTTTTTAGTCATTCCTATTTTTTTATGTATGATCTTTTTTATCACAAACATTAGTATTGAAAACACATATGATGTAAACCTGGCAATCTTAGAAACTATAAAAGATATTGAAGCCAACAAAAAAAAGTTCTCTAGCTTGAGTAGACAAATACTATCACCTTCTACAATAACAACAGGTGCCCAACTTAAACAAAAAATCGACAGTATACTAAATATAAAAAAAATAGATGAATCCAAGGTAAAAATAACTACTTCTAAACTTGGTCATCCAACGCAAGGATTAAGTTCGTTTGATTCTGATATCAATTTTAATCGCTTTACTATAACAGATTTAGCAGACTTTTTGACAGCACTTTTAGACCAAGAAAAAATGAATATTACTAATCTAAATATCATTAGGAAGAAAAATAAAACTCTTGATGGAGACTTTCACTTAGTACATTTCTCCAAGCAATTAAAACAAAGTCAATAGATATGAAAGAAAAAATCAATTATAATGAACTATCAGAAGATGTATATATAAATTCAAAATTGAATTTTTTTAAACTGATGCTTCTCATTATCTTTTCTTGCACCCTTGGATTTACTTACAACTTTCCCATGAAACACACCGTGAACAACTTAATCATCGGGCAATTAAAACAATTAAGATCATGCCCAATTAGATATGACAAACTTGATATGTCTTTTTTTCTTCCTAAAGTCACTGTCATCAATCCTGTAATATCTGGGAAATGCTTTAATAACCCCCAAGTCTCACTAAACTTAGAAGACATTGTCATAAGCCCTCAAATACCAAATATTTACCCAGCTGGAGCAAAGTTTCATCTCAATATTAAAAAAGGTGAATCAGTTGCAAACATATATCCCTCTTTATCTTTTTCAGATCAAACATTTATGATTCAAGACACAAAAGTTGATATTGATTCTTTCAAAGAACAACTCACCGGAGCTGACTTTGTTCATGGGCTATTTGATGTTCAAGCAAAAGTTATAACTACCAAAAAGGCCATCAAAGATGCCCAGGTGCTTCTTAAATCTAAAAATCTACGAGTAGGGCCAAAAAATATCAGCGGATTTGACCTACCTGAGCTCATGATGGGTAATTTACTACTTAAGGCCACTTATAAAAGATCTGCAGTTAAAGTGGAGTCACTAATTGTTGGAAATGAAAACTCCCCCATTCATGCCAAGTTTGATGGTACCATTAAGGTAAATAGTTTTAACCCATCCTTTTCTAAGTTAAATTTATTAGGCGAAATAAAGTTTTCAAAAAAGTTTATGGAAGAGTTTTCAATTTTAAACTTGTTTTTGGGGCCCTATAAAGCAGAAAATGGCTATTACGCAGTGAAAGTTGGCGGCACAATCGCAAGGCCCGCTCCTTCTCCGAGATAAATCAAAAATTTTTAACAGAGTGTTTTTAAATAATCGGTGATAGAAATAATCTTATTTAGCCCCGATTTAATTTCATCCAATTTCTCAGGATCAAGCTTTTGCAGCATATTTTGTATCGGTGTGGTAGCGATAAAATCTTCTGTGTTGGGAGCAACATCTATACTTATAGACCCAACTTCTTCCAAGGGAGTCTCTATAATCTCTTCGGTATCTTCGGTATCTACAGGAGGTTCATTTTCAACTTGTTTAACAAAAGCTTTCCTTAAAGTTTCTTTGGCCTTGTTTATAGTAAGGTTTTCTTGAAAAAGTAGTGTTTTAATTTGTAAAATGGCATCAATATCACGTTTGCTGTAGAGCTTACCGCCTGTTGCTGCAAAAACAGGTGCAATCTCCTCAAATTCAGATTCCCAAAAGCGCAAAACATACGCCTTAATTCCAGTAACACTGCAAACCTCATTCATTTTGAAGTGGGCCTTCGCTGGAACTACAACATTGCTATTTATCATATGCTTACTGGGACCTTTATATGCTGATTTAGTCGGAATTATCGTTGCGATTTGCCTCCTCCTCACGATTGGCAATAAATGAGTTCAACGCTTTACTGGTACCTTCCTGGGCAGGAAGAGAAGTGTTTTCATTCCCTTGGTCATCTAAGCGGTGAATGTAGCGTGAAGTTACATCCTCTTTTAAAACATTGGAAGGCTTAAAAGTCAGGACTCGTCTGGCCTGAATCTCCATCGCATCACCTGTTTGCGGATTCCTGCCAACTCTAGTGGCCTTATCCCGAATAGAAAAATTGCCAAAACCTGTGATTTTAACTTTTTCACCCTTGGCCAAAGTTTCCTTCATTAACTTGAATACCATGTCTACCATATCTGCCGCTTCTTTTTTGGCAAAACCGGCTTCTTTGTAGATGCGTTCTGCAATATCGGCCTTAGTTAAACTCATATATATCCTCCGAAAAAATTAAAAAAACAGTATATTAGTAGGTTAGCAAAGAATCGGGCTGAATTCTACAAAAAATTCATTCTATTTAGGTAACTCCTCACACCCTAACATGACAAGATCACCAGTTAACAATCTAACATTTCAAATGTAAGGCCTTTTTTCTGGGCCGATTAATTTTTTTCTGCCATAATCTCCCCTCATGAAGAAGGAATCCATTCGTAAAAAA
>JADHTQ010000114.1 GCA_016784965.1 Bacteriovoracaceae bacterium
CGGGGAGCTTCTCGACGGGATTGATGCTTTTGCCGTTTCAGTTGGTCATGAACTTCTCCACATGAAACACTGGAAATCTTGGTGGAATCCTCGTGGGGGTTGGCCTGAAACTGGGCGCTTTAGTGTAGGCAGTAATGATCAGTGTTTATCAACCCCAGAGCCAGTTGACAAAGACCTCGATTATATTCCTGACCATCTTGAAGCCGGTTTAGGCTACAACAAAAATGACAAATTTACCCACAGGCAACAATATGGCACTGGGGAGATGTGGGATGAACACCACCTCACCTACAAAGGTGCAGAAGTAGAATGGACTGCAGGTCAAGCCGATAGTGAGGATTGGTCTCACCCTGGTCATCAGTGGGAGTAAAAATTACTTGGTGTCATGCTTCTTCTTTATATAAGCACAATAACCGGGTCTGGGGCCTACTTTTAGGTGGTTCCTACAGGTTTTAGGCCTTCTATCGTAGATGGTGCACTTCCTAAGATCAGAATCCAAAAAGATGCACGTATCATCCATTGATCGTGCGAGTGTAAAGATCTCTCTTTTTAAATTGAACAATCTTACCACCCCTTCTTTTTTAAGTTTTTTAGCAAGTTGTTTGATTGGCCCTTGCCCTTCAAACTCATCAATAATACCCATCTGTACTAAATCCGCAACTTTAACCTCAATTGCCAATTGACAACAAAGTGCCATACAATCACTGCACATCTTTTGGCTATATTTTTTCCACGTAAATGGTTTATTGATATTTACGTTTGATAGATAAACCATAAAATTTAATCCTATTAATTTACTATTTGTATCTAAAACAGCTTGTTAAGTGATCATTGACCATACCAGTGGCCTGCATATGGGCGTAAATAATGGTAGAGCCGACAAATTTAAATCCCCGTTTTTTGAGATCTTTGCTAAAGGCATCCGACTCCAAAGAAGTAGCAGGGATATCGCTCACTTTTTTACGTTTGTTTACAATTTGTTTTCCACCTGTAAACTGCATGCTATAGTTATAGAAGCTTCCAAACTCTTTTTGTACTTCAATAAATAGTTTTGCATTAGAAACGGCTGCCCTTACTTTCAGCTTGTTTCTGATAATTCCCGGATCTAAGAGGAGCTTTTGAATTTTATTTTCAGTAAACCGCGCAACCTTTTCAACATCAAAATCCGCAAAGGCCTTTTTGTAGCCATCCCGTCTTTTTAATATGGTTAGCCAGCTCAAACCGGCCTGTGCCCCCTCAAGAATTAGAAACTCAAAAAGCTTCTTATCGTCTTTTACATGTTCTCCCCACTCTTCGTCGTGGTACTTTTCATATATCTCATTACCTTCACACCATGAACATCGATTTTTTGTCTTCATTGCTTCGTCCTTACCTTAAGATTCTTTCCTTCCTCTTCTTAAGGTTCCTGGTTCCTAATGTGGGCGCGGTGCGTCCCGTTTTGGTGCGTCCCGTTTTGGAACCTGGAACCAAAAAGTGGGCTGTACTACTAGTTAAAAGTCAGTTGGCAACTGAATTTGAGTCGAATTGTTTTTAACTATCAAACTTTTACATGCCCTGTTTCCATTTCTGTCTTTTTTGCCAAATGTAAACTCAATTACACTAAAAGCAGTCATTGCTCCAGCTGCAACAGCAAGCCCTGGATAGGCAGCAGAACAGCGGGCCGAGTTTCTCATAGAACCTTTCCTGGCGGTGCATGAAACACCGGCTTGGCGACCACCCATAATATGACAACCAATAAATTCAAAACGATCAGTGCTCATTCTGGCTGCCAAAAGAGAGCCTGAGGCTTTGCCTGACCCATCTGCACTAAATTTAATTTTTACGTTTGGAGCATAGATAGTTCTGTTGGCAAAACAGATCCCACTTGTAACTAAAAGAGATACTGATACCAATGTTGATGCGATAAATTTTTTCATGATAATCCTTTGACAATCATTGTTAATAATCTCTTCTCCTTCTTTTTCCCCCAAAAATCAATTGTTTTATCTCCCACGGTAAGATATTACCTCCAAAAGGTTCCAGGTTCCTAATGTGGGCGCAGTGTGTCCCGTTTTGGAACCTGGAACCTATTGTGTATTGTGGAACCTATTGTGGAACCTATTGTGGAACCTGGAACCTATTGGAACCTATTGAGAGAATGACAAATTATTCTAAAGGTGAGAGTATTTTGCTAGGAAAGCTTTCGTCAATTAAAGGAGTAAGCGGTGGAAAATAATAGATATAAAGATATCCTAGAACAGATCCAAGCAGATTTGGCCCATACTGATAAACTTGAAAACATTGAAAAAGAAACTCTGTTGAAACTAGCTGCAGAAATTAATATCAAACTTGATGATGCTCATATCGACATGGTCGATCATCCTGATCTTTTTATTAACAACCTGCAAAAAACCTATGAGAAAGTCCAAGAGGAGCACCCCATTTTAGCGGGTCTTATCAAACAGCTTATTGATACTCTAAATAATATCGGGATCTAGCCTCACAGAAACGTAAACCACTGAAAACTCATTAATAGCGAGCCTCTTGTTTGGTAACTTTGAAGCTGTGAAGCTTTTATAGCTAAGGTAAACCTGGTCTTGACTATGGGGTCCACTTTAAAGTACAAACACGAAAATAAAAATACTTACCAAAATTTATCATAAAGAGTTGTGATAAATGTCAAAATGAGAGCATCAGTATCGCTCTAATTGGGAGTATAGGAGTATAAAGGATGAAAGAAATATTTTATGTATTTGTCACATGTGTGGCCGTTATTTTTCTGACTCCTTTATTGTTAAATATTTTTTCTCCACCTAAAAAGCGTGTTCAGATAGATAAAGATACTCTGTTTAGCACTAATCTTTATCCTAAGTTTCAAGCCAGGGCCTGTACCAAATGCCATGATTTTTATGAGAAAAAACTAAATGGGCTCTCTTTTACAACTCACAAAAAAAGAGTAGCTGAAAGATGCATCGAATGTCACAAACAAAAAGTGACTGGATTCCAGCACCCCGGCGACTGGCAGGCCCAACCTGGCCTGTACACATCAGGTATGAATGCCAAACAAACCTGTGAGGCCATTAAGCGTTCAATGAAAGCACAATTTAAATCCAAAAAAATATTGGCCAGAGATTTTGTCAAACACGTATTTGGAAGTCCTCGTGTAAAGTGGGGCATTGAAGGGGCAACTCCACAAAGTGGTAGATTGCCGGAAGAATTAATGTCAGGAGAACTCCTTCAGGGTGGATTTGAAAAATTAAAAGCAGAAGTCCAAGCTTGGGTCGAAGGTGGGATGATTTGCAAATAATTTTTTTTAGTATGTGCTGGCCAAACTTCTACTTTATACCTAAAAGCAGGTAGCTCACATAATGCTTATTGATCTCACTAACGTAAACTACTGGCTCAGGATAACCTAACTTTAACATTGCTAATTCTACATTACGAAACCATTTGTGACTGTTTAGACCCATCTTTTTTGCCTTCTTCATCGCCTTTAATAAGCGTCCTGGACCTGCGTTATATGCGGCCATCGTCATACGCAGTTTTGACTCCTCACCGATTTTCTTAATGGGGTCTAAGTATCGTTTTTTTATCCAGGCAAGATACTTCACACCTGCATGAATATTATTTTCGTAGTTTGCTTCACCAGTAATATTTCTAATTGCGATGTAAGGTTCATTTGCAGTCTTTTGTTTAACTTGAAATAGGCCTATTGCCCCCCATTTATTTTTAATACTTTGATTAAATCGAGACTCTTGATAACATAATGCTGACAGCAACCTCCAATCAAAACCATATTTTTTAGCATACTTTTTTATAGATTCATCATATTTTGAAATCTTGGATGTTGCCAAATCGAAATCTTTAGATTTTATTCTCCCAATATCATAAAAGTATCTTTTACTAAAAATATTACCAAGTCGCGTTCCCTTCTTCACTCTTGGCAAAAAGGAGTTTAGTTCTTTTAACAAGCGGTGGTTCTTTTTTCTCACTGCCCAGCTAATCTTTACTCCTTTTCTAAAAGGCCTGTCTTTTAGGATGACCAAGTTAGGATATCTCTTACCAACAGTTTCTGCCCAAAAAGAGTTAACAAGGGTATAGTCATGCTTTTTTAGAGAAACAAACTCCATAATATGTCCAGCATGTAAATTGGCATCAACTTCTTTGACTTTAACTAAACCGAAATGCTGAGAAAGAGAGTTAAAATAACTAGAATTTTTTTGCACATGAAAGGTCTTATGTTTCCATGTTTGACTTGCAAGTTCCTTTCTGGTTACGATGACATCATCAACTATCTGATAAGGATCAGTAAAATCAACCAAAGCTTCTCGTTTGGCCGTTTTAGTTATACCTACTGCAATGATATCGCCTTTGCCAGTAATTAACATGGGTATAAGCTGATCAAAATTAACCGGAACCATGTCAAAAACTATTCTCAACTTACCCTTTTTAATATATTTTTTGTTTAAATATTTGGTAAACTCCCGCGCCATTTCATATTGCATGCCCTTAGTTTTCCCTTGATAGATATAGTAATCATATGCATTCTTGGTAGTTAAAACTCTCATATAGCGCTTCTTTAGGATGCTTTTTAACCCTCCAAACTCAACTTTATCAATATGACTTTTAAGTTTATCGGCTCCATAGGAGAGGTTAATGAGATATAATAAAAGAACAACAGTTATGTATTTCAAATTTGATGGCCCTTAAATAAAAAATGCCTTTGATGCCTTTGAAAATAATACTAGATTATTCACTAATTTAAAAAGGAATAATTGATTAACTCTTTATGTATTTTTTGCATGATGGTAAGATTTAAAAAAAGAACCTGGCATCTATATATATTATACATTCCTGATCAAAGGAGGATCATTATGTTTGATGCAGTAAATTTGATAGATACAGTTTTTGCATTAGAAGAGGGGGAGGTCGGTTTAATTATCGTTGATATTCCACACAACCAGATAAGTGATAATGAGGAGTGGAAAGAAAGAAGATTGCTTGCAGAGCAATGGCATAAGAGCTTAAGCGGCTTAGCTAAAATAAAACTACTGCCCATGGTAGAATTTCCAGCAACTGGATCTCATAACAGTGATCTTCCCCTTACAGAAGGAACACCTATTCAATTATCGAAAGCTTTAGAGCAGGCGACCTTCGCCTTGGCCTTAACTGAATTTTCATCATCGGCTCCTTTAATTAGGTGGGCCCAAGAACATGAAGATTTTAGAGCTGCATCTTTACCAATGCTAGCAAAACGTATGGAGCAAACGGCCCTAGCTGCAGATTATAAAATAGTTGCAAACAGATGCCATGACCTAGAAGATGTTTGTCAAGGGGCAGTCGGCGGAAAAGTTAAGTTTAGTTCTGGGCATGTAGCATATTTTGACCTGAGATTTCGTAAAATATACTTAGATGCAGGAGAACTTCCTAGATTTGCTAAATCATTTCCTTTGATTAACTTACCAAGCGGAGAAATTTGCTGGGCCACTTATGAAGGAGAGACTAAAGACATTCCAAGTATGACGGAAGGTCAGATTCCATTGATGGGTGCAGATGGCAAGTTGGTTGTATTCACTGTTAAAAAGAATCACATCGTAAATGTTAGTGGAGAAAGTTCTGATGTTGACATTTACAGAGAATTTTTTGATAAGGATCAGGCCCGTACTAATATTGCAGAGTTTGCATTTGGTTGTAACCCCTCTGCTGTAGTTTGGGGGAATCTATTAGAAGACGAGAAAGCTGGGTTTCATTTTGCCTATGGAAGGAGTGATCACATTGGAGGGATTACTGGAGTTAAAGATTTTAGTTCATTGGAGAACGTCAACCATACAGATATTGTATATGCCAAGGATTCCCCTATTAAGGCGAGCTTGATTGAGCTGTTTTGGAAAGATGGATCATCAAAAGTAATCATTAAAGATGGAGACTACGTTGTTTTATAAGAAACAACATATCGTGCCAGCAGAGAATGCTACTAAGTTAAGAGATTAATTCAATGATTACATGACGATACGGCCACGAGTCGTGGCCGATCGTAATTCTTTTGATAGGCTTTAGTTGCAAAATTAAATCTACAAAAGGATTAAGCATGGAT
>JADHTQ010000115.1 GCA_016784965.1 Bacteriovoracaceae bacterium
TTGGTAGGCAAACACCGGAACAGGTATATTTGAATAGTAAGTCGTCAAAAGATTTGGCTGCTTAATGAATAACACCGCAGGATTAACACTACACCTTAAAAGTGAGAAAAAGTGTCCAAGCTTTGGGGTCCACTTCTAACTACTTTTTATCTCCTTCACCATTTTGTTATGTTATAGGCTGGTCAAAAAGCAAATTTAGACATGAAGTCATTAATCTCATTAAGCATAATAAAGATAGAATACTAAACAGGAATAAGTATCTTGGTTTCTTAGTCGACCGGCTTAAACAATCTGACGTTAACAAAAATCTACTTTGTGGAATTGATGCATCTGAATTACTACCTGAATTATTGAAAACAGCAAGGAAAAAGAGGACTTCATTCATCAAGGCATACATCAAAAGAGTAAAAAAGTCTGGCCAATTACAACAGTTATTTCCGCTTGATCTAATAAGAGAAATTAGTGTAGGACCGCCTCTCTAACGAGCACTCGCAACAGACGGCGGATGATTCTGTATGAAGTACTTCGAGTTAATAATTAAAACCTCTGCTGAGGCGCTAGACCGTTATACGGATTCCACTATTCGGAAGCTCTAGTTCAATGAGTGATCTATTTGATACTATACTAAAAATTTCAGATGTGTGCCTTTCAGGAAGTTCAATTGATCGAAAAAGTATCTGGAATATTGCGAACCAATTGCATGATAGTATGTCTAAAAATATCCTACCGCGTCGTGGTCAATCAGCAATCATAGCACCTAACATGGAAAGGATTGCAGCGCTCTGCTATGATAAAATATGGTCCGGGATTCCATCTCAGGTTCCAGAAGACATTAGGTTCTTCGGTGGTACTTATGAAGAAACGGTCTTGAGCACGACTATTTTTTTAGAATATGCTATCAATCAGGTGCTTGATAGTGATGATAAACAAAAGCTACTTGCAACGAAAGCTGCCATTTTAAGAGTATTTTTCCTTGAGAATCCGGGAACAAAACTAAAAGCGGAAGAAATCACTGAAAGAATCAATTCCCTAGATCACTCTATCAATAATCTCTCACGTATAGTTTCTACAGCCATAATTCGAGATCACAATCTACCAATTCCCACTCTTTACTCCTCCATGAAGAATCATAATCACGAATATATACATGGGGATCGAAAGGTAATTATATCCTGTCTAAATGACCTGGCCATTCCAGATCAGTCTCTCTTAACGTGGGAGCAAGTGATTGAATTTCGGCAAGATGAGGAAGCTCGTTCCAAATATCGTCGGCTCATGCATTGGCTCGACGCTGAAATGATCGGCAAATCAACATCCTACATTGAGGAGGAAATAGCTCAACGTCTTGATCAATACTCTTGGTCGCTCAAAAAACACGGAATAAAAGCTCACCTTGGTACACTTTGGTCAATTCTGGATCACAAAACATTACTCGCAGTTGCAGTGTCTGCAGGTGGTCTGTCTCTATCAGGTTATGATCTTGCAGCAGCACTTGGCAGTGCTGGTATTCTTGTAGGGAGATGTGCTTTAAAATTAGCGGATGCATATCTTGACCTAAAAGATATTGAAATTGGTAAAGGTGCTGAAATATCGTTTGTATACCAAATTAGAAAGTCAGTAGGGTGACACCTATCGAAGTGAGAGATTGTTATCTGTAATCATAATTTATGAGAACCGTGTAAAGTAATAAGAGTCACCAACTAACGGTGCGGCAACTTGCCCGTCTGACGGCAAACAAGCCGTGCTTGTGCGGGCTAATGCTGGACTTCGAGCAACTTAAAATTGTACTACTACCCTGTTGCATTGGGGTATTTCAATATTTCTCGCCGCTATTTATCCTTGGCCGGATCAAATCCGATGATTATCTTTCGGCAATAAATTCGCGCTTTTCTGATAATGTATCAATTCTATTATTCATACTTGCTCCTCTTTGTGGTTAGGGGATCATTCAACAGAACATTAGCAATGTTTTACCTGCCGGCAAAGAGGGCTGTAGCTACTGTTAGGCTGGAAATAGGGAAAGTAGCACTATGGTAAATATTCCCAAAATTGTTCTAGAGCTTATACTTATTCTATCTGCGATCCTGATATTCAAAAAGGAACATGTTCCCGTGAATACAAAGTTCGTATGGATGTTTACGGGCATTACGATTTTACTGAACATATTGTTCTATTATTTAGCTGCATTATCTCTTTACCAAGACTACGGTCAAAGTGTAGG
Source organism: Bacteriovoracaceae bacterium (assembly GCA_016784965.1). Classification (GTDB taxonomy): domain Bacteria; phylum Bdellovibrionota; class Bacteriovoracia; order Bacteriovoracales; family Bacteriovoracaceae; genus JADHTQ01. The sequence goes on from JADHTQ010000115.1 coordinate 2,222, forward strand.
TCAATCAGATCTTCAAATTCATTTACTCATCTGGTTTGACATTATTAAATGGGGTGTCTTGGCATTTATTCTAGTTAGATATTCAGTCGCATTACAGGAATCGAATATTTTATTTTCATTCCAGTTGTTATCACCATCCAGGCCATCGGTATTACAGATACTTGTCTGGGGTGTTGGTGGAGGAATCATTGCTTCATCTGTCACTTATGGATTAACCTTTATCGCAAATCAAGTCGGGATTATTGAAGAATTACCTTGGTCCTTTTTCGCCAACTCTGACACCTATAAATCGCTAGGCCTATGGGGTGGTGTTCGAAATCTATTCGGTGAAGAAATATTAAGCAGATTAGGTGTTCAGCTACTCGTAATGTACATTTTCAGAAAACATCGTTTTCAGGTATTGTTGGCGATTATAATATCTTCATTATTTTTCGAATTCTGGCATAACGGATTTAAGGATTTGTTCTTCTTAAACTTTTCCGCATCCATTGTATTTGGTACTGCATTTTACTATAAGGGATACGAAGCGGCCGCAATATCTCATTGCATTGCTGATTGGCTCATCATCGTAATAATTCCCATATTGTTCTTTTAAAATAATTTCAGCTTAACGTAATAAGAGTTAGCAACTGACTGGGCTTCAATTTGCGCGCTTAACGGCGGACAGGCCTGCTAGGTGGCAGACAGGCCATACCTTCGTCCCGCTAAAGAGGGAACTTCGGCAGACAGGCCCAGCCTACACTTTGTTTCGGCGGGCAGGCAACTCAGAATTGTGCTACTCCCCTGTTGCGTTGGGGTAATTCAATATTTCTTTCCGCTGTTTAACCTTGGCCGGATCAATCCCAATGATTATCTTTCGGCAATAAATTCACGCTTTTCTGATAATGTATCAATCTCATTATTCGCACTTGTTCAACTTTATTGGTTTGGGACTCCTTCAACAGAACATTACCTGTGTTTTACCGGTTGGTAAAGAAGAATATAGATATCGTTGCTGCTAGGATTATGGGACAGAATTTAAACAGAGTCGAGAACCTGTACGATAAGGTAGCAAGAGAATATGCAGAAACATTCTCTGGTGAACACGAAAAGAAACCGAAAGACCAAGAAATACTCCACAGATTTTCGCAAGAGATCGGGGACAGAAGTCCGGTCTGGGATTTCGGCTGTGGTCCCGGTCAAACTACAAAATACCTGAAAAACCTTGGTGTTGAAATATCAGGGCTGGATCTGTCCGAAAAAATACTCGAACAGGCAAGAACAATTCACCCAGAGATACATTTCCGAAAGGGAAATATTCTTGAGCTCAAATTTGAAAACAGCTCAATAGCTGGTGTTGTAGCTTTCTACGCTATAGTTCACTTCACAGAAGAACAGGTAGGGATAGCATTCCGTGAAGTATTCCGTGTATTAAAGTCGGGTGGAATATTCCTTTTCACATACCATATTGGTAAGGAGACAATCCACTTAGACGAATTTCTCGGTAAGAAAGTCGATATAGACTTCATGTTTTTCACTACTGATTTCATTTTAGGTTGTCTAAATGACAGTGGATTTGAAAAGATAGAGATAATCGCGAGAGAACCATATCCCGGGGTGGAGTACGAAAGCCGAAGGGCTTATGTGTTTGCGATAAAGCCAGTTGTGCGAAAATCGCCCTAACGTAATAAGAGTTAGCAACTGCCGGCGTGTCAACTGGCCATACCTGTGCCAAATAGCGCTGGACTTCGGTAGGCATGCAACTCAGAATTGTGCTACTCCCCTGTTGCATTAGGGTAATTCAATATTTCTAACCGGCATTTATCCTTGGCCGGATCAATACCGGTGATTATCTTTCGGCAATAAAATCACGCTTTTCTGATAATGTATCAATTCTATTATTCACACTTGTTCCTTTTTGTTGGTGATGGACTCATTATACAGAACATTACCAATGTTTTGCATGTCAGAAAAGAGGGATGCAGATATTGTTATGTGAAAGAACCTTACGTCCAAAATTGAATCTAAAATGAAAATTATCACATGGAATATGGATTTTTGGAAAAGAAGCACTCAACAAAGAAAATCGGGATGGGATTATCTTTGGGAAGCAATTAATCCAGACATTGCTCTTTTACAAGAAATTGTTCCTGCTGAAGAGAGTTTTAAAGATTTTAGTGTTCTCTACCACGAATTAGATAAAAAACGGAGGTGGGGGACTTCTGTTATCTCTAAACATAGAATCAGTAAAGAAATACACTTTAATAATTATTACCCTGGATCGAGTGGATTAATCGTGGCCGAAATTGAGTTATCAGATTCCTTCACTCTAACCGTGGTAAACATCTATGGTTTAATTGATCCAGAAGGTTATGCAACAACAACAATGCATCACATCCTTTCTGATTTAACAACAATGGTTCACAAGAACAACAAACGCAATATTATTTTAGGCGGTGACTTTAATGTTTCTGAGCAATGGGATAAAAAATACAAGAATAGAGATCCAATGCATAAATTGGTTTTTGATCGTCTTGAAAACTTTGGATTAATCAACTGTACAAAAAAGTTTTTTGATGCTCATGTTCAAACTCATTCTCACAGTCGAAGTACGTTTGAATGGCAAAATGATTACATTTTTGTTAGCGAAAAAATAATAGATAAAGTGACAGACTGTGAAATCATTAATAAATCAGTAGTGAAAGATTTTAGTGATCACTTTCCGGTGGTAATTGAAATTGAGACATAAATCATGTGCTATTTATTGTCATTAGTACATCACATAACGTAATAAGAGTTATTAACTGATGGAGCGTCCGCAGCAGACATGAAATAGCGGTAGCAAGAACAATTTAAAAGGGACGAACCGACGAATTACAAACGGCAATGAAATATAGCTTCTGTAACAACCCGTCCCTGCCAAAATTAAAACCAGTTACACAGTGTGGGAACCCCGACTTGGGGCTCTTTTATTTATTGTTTGTTGGTATGTATATTCTGTCCTCTATGAATATTCGTTATAGCAAAGGAGAAAATCATGGAAACAAAAATATTCTCATGTGAGACAAACCGCAGACAGTTTTTAACAAAATATTTACTTGCGGGGACATTATCCTGTATGGGCTGCAAAAATTTATTTGCCCAAACAAAGGAAGAGAAAAAGATTGTGGAAAATAACAATGAACATCAATTTTTAAAAGCTTCAGATATGACTTATGAGGAGATCTTTAATTTTGCTTATAGAGATAACTTGATACCTCAATTTCTAAGTATTGCAGAATATATGGGAAGGGAAAAATTTATTGAAATGTTAAAAGAAACTGCTTCTGAAGCATTTACAAAAGATAATATTATGAAAAACTGGGCTAATTCATATAACAAGACGTTTTGGAATCAAGTCTTAAATAGGGAAATAATTGAAAAAACCGATAAAGTTTATGAAATTAAAGTTACGGAATGCTTATGGGCTAAAACTTTCCGTGAAGCAAATGCTGCAGATATTGGATATGCAGCAATCTGTCATACTGACTATGCAACGGCTGAAGCCTCTAATGAAAAAATGATTAGAACTAAAACGTTAATGCAAGGAGATGAATATTGCAATCATCGCTGGATTTCGAAGGATTAAAAGTTGTAATTAAATAATTGCCTTGTATTTTCTGCCTAGATTAAGACATTAAGCGGCATAATACAAATAAGTAACTAAAACTACAATTTACACTTGAGGAAATGATGGATTTTTATGAATTGATAAGAAGAAGAGAAAGCGTCAGGGATTATGATCCAAACAAGACAATTGACGATACTATTTTAAATCGAATATTGAATGCGGGAAGGTTGGCTCCAT
>JADHTQ010000116.1 GCA_016784965.1 Bacteriovoracaceae bacterium
TTACAGGGAACTTGAGCGCCCTCATCACTGATTACGCCCTCCCACGAAACTTACCGTTTCTTTGGCTACCGTCCGAACGGTCAATTGACGGGTTGGAGTTTCACCAACTGACATATGTACGCCTCATGGCGTACCAGATACACGCGGATAGGCCCCATACGATAACCTTTGGTACCCTACAGGGCAGGCATTTGTTCACGATGAAGTAGATAAATCACTTCACATGGCAGGCATTAGTCATTTGTCCTTGGTTATTAGTTGAAGTTACGTAACATCGTAAACACTTTTTGTACCACAACAGCGTTTAATGCCATTAAATACTTCCCGTGGTTCTAATCCTGTATTTTCCAACTTCTAGAATAATTAAGCTGTTTTGCAACTTGTTTTTTTCAATGTCAATAAAAAACTCCTTTATAGTGGATGAGATTTGTCTTCGAACAAATGTATAGGGAAATCTTGCTACAATGATTCCACAATGACTTCCCAAAGGATATTTTACTATATTACCAAACTCCTTATCCCTCGATAGAATAATCATCCCTTTCTTTTGAGCATATTCGAAAATTTCTTCATCTATTGCTCCCTTCAATCCAATTTCCCTTACATCAAAAGCATCGACATTGAGAGATCGCAGCAAATCTCCAGTTAGCCGAGGCATATCTTCATCACTAAGATTTTAAGCATTATATAGACTCAACTATGTGAATTTCTTCATCAGCAACCAGTTTGGCAGCATATTCTATGGCTGCTTTTATATCATCTTCTGATATTTCGTAATCCTCGCAAATTTCTTGAAATGACATACCTCCGGCTAAGGAACCTAAAATAATCTCCACTGGCACTCTGGTACCTTTTATAACTGGTTTACCATGTCTGACTTTTTGGTCAATAACTATCCTTTCCATACTTGCAACCCCCTCTTTTTCTTTCCACTTTATCATCAAAAACAACAAGTGCAGGACGCCCCTTTTGCCTTTCAGCGAGTTCTTTAAGGATAAAAGGAAACTTAACGACAACAATGTCACCCTTTTTATAGCTCATATAGATCCTCAGATTCATTGTCCCAAATACTGCTCAAGCTTTCCTGTTGAAGTAATAAAGAACTATGATTAATACCAGTCTTTTCCATTCTTTTGGTTTTTAGGAACTCGATAAAGTCAACAACCTCCTCTATTAACTCTGGAGTTAATTCTTCAAGCTCCTTTACAATGTTCTCTTTATACTTAACTGCAATACTCATAATTTTTACCTCCATAAAATTTTCAATTGTATAAACAACTCTCCAATCGCCTATCCTTAGTTTAGACAAATCTTCTATTGCGTCTTCTGTCCATTCTACTTTAGCCAAATTTCTTTAGTACCTCGTCATGTGAAACTTTCCTGGGAACATTCCTTAGTCTTCGTTCTAATTTTTCTTTAAAACCTTTTTCTAAGCGCAATTCTGAGTCCGGATCTCCTACAATTTCTAAGAGTTTTTGCTCTATGAGTTCTTCAAGATACTCAACGGCCAAATCATTCAATTTAGTCATAACTATTCATCTCCTATTTATCTTTATAAAAAATACAAAATCAACAAATAAAAGTTAAACCTTATTCCATTCGTTATTACTTATAGAAGCTTGCCTAAGTATCTCTTTAACTAAACTTATATGTATATCCCCACTCCCATGGGGATTGGGAATGCGAATTTTCTTTCTACCCTTTATCATAAACTGATGCTTACTTCCAGAAAAAGGGCCAGAATATCCAAGCGTTTTGAACTTTCTGATTAACTCTTTTCTTGAAATATTAGTCGGCATAATCAGACAGATGTTACCTTTTTTATACTTATTTCATAACCTTTAACCAAAGGAACAGGGTCTGCATCTCTTAATTTTAGAATAAGCCATTCTTCTAGAACGTCAACAAGCTCTTTTCTGCATTCCTCAACAGTTTTACCGTTAGCCCAGACTCCCTTAAAACCAGGTATCTCAGCAAACCATGTCCCATTCTCCAATCTTTTGTATTCTGCATTTTCTAATGCCCCCTGTATATATTCAACTAACATACGTTTACCTCCTCTAATTGTGTTTTTTTACGTTTTAGTTAATAGGAGTTAATAGGGACAGCGCCCGTTTTTATAAAAGCCGGGTTTCAGATAAAATAGGCTGCCTTCGGCAGCGACTTCGTATGGAGTACATCGACCGTGTCGATGTATTTAATAAGATAGCAGTGACGCGGTCACTGCACTCCATATTTAAAAGTTTGAAATTCCTAAACATTAAAATAGACGCTATCCCTATTATAGTGTATAGTTAAAATCTTCCAGGTAAACCCCTATCAAAATATACCCGTCTATTAAATGTATGCTTTCAAAACTAATCACGATTCTCTTGGCGGTACTGATGATTTCTTCCGATAGTTCTTCATGAAAAGCGCCTCATCATATACTGCCAATGTCTCCCTTGCCGCTTTCTCCCACGAAAACAATTTAGACCGTTCCAATCCCATGTTTCTCATTCTATGCCACAACTCCCTGTCTTGCAATAAACGATACATACTATCACACAATGAGCTAACATCAGTAGGATCCACCATAATTCCCGCATCACTGACAACCTCTGGCAGAGAAGAGGTATTAGATGTGATTACCGGTATCCCGCAAGCCATTGCTTCTAAAGGAGGCATGCCAAATCCTTCGTATAATGATGGATAAACAAATATTTTTGCACAGTTATATAACAAAGGCAAGTCTTGATCCCTGACAGCTCCGGGAAACAGTACTGCCTGCTCCAGATTATTAGATTTTATTCCATCAAGTAGTTCTTCAATGTAACATCTTTTATCACCGGCTACAACCAATTTGTAGTCATTCAAACCTCTTTCCCGTAACCCCTTAAAAGCTTTTATTAAAGTGACAATATTCTTTCTCGGTTCCAACGTACCAACAGTCAATATCATCTTTTTCGGCAAATTGTTTCTCAGTCTATACTCCTCTACATTACTAATATGCCGGAATCTACTCTCGACACCATGGCAAATAACCTTTATTTTCGCGCTCCTAATTCCAAATAAATATGTAAGATCCCTCTTTGTAGAATAGGATGGTACGATAATAATGTCAGCTTTTCTAATCGCTCTCTCATTTATACGTTGCTTACAAATGTGGCTTGATTTATCGAATAACCATGGAAATCTAATGTAGGCAATGTCATGTACCGTAATAATAACCGGAAGTGCAGCTTGCTTTAATAATAAAGTATCATCGATATAATGAAACAAATCAAGCCTGTCCTTTCTTGAATAAAGGAGTAAAACTATTTGTTCCCATAAGAATCTCAGCGTATTGTTTTGAATGAATGCCGCGGGTTTTTCGAAAAGAATTCCTTCTATATTTGTCATGATAGCATTGCCCGTCTTGCCAAGTGTATAAAAACAATAATCCGTTTCACTACCTGTTTTTAAGATTGCTCTGCACAGATTGGATTTATACCGATCAATACCCGTATGTACATCAAAAACCTTTGAAGCCTTTATACCGATTCGCGTCTTTCTTCTTTTGCATACTTCAGGTATTAAAGAAAGATATAGTTCTCTGGTTCCATTTAACATTCGCTCCAAATTAAAACGCTTTTCAATACTTGCACGGGCATTTCGTAAAAGATAATCATATGTTTTTTGATTATTTCTCAAAATCTTAATCTTTTCAACTAATTGGGAAGGTTTATTAAGTGAGAATAATAAACCTGTTTTATTCTCATCAACCACATCAGTATTCCCATAAACCTTACTTGCGACAACAGGTTTTCTGTATTTCATTGCTTCAACAGTTGAAAAACCAAAAGCCTCTCCTAGTGAAGTATTTAAATAGATATCAATTAATAGAAAGAATCGTTTAATATCATTGATAAACCCCAATAGTATTACCTTATTCTGCAAATTGCATTCATTAATAACACGTTCAATCTTCCTGCGCTCCTCTCCATCTCCTCCTATTACAAGAAATACGTTATTATGTTTTTTCAGATAGTCTGAAAGGGTTCTTATTGCATATGGTATATTTTTTATCCTATCAAAGCGGGACAACATACCTATAACAAAGCTATCATTAGTTATTTTCTTATTGAAAGATTGCAAAGCGGAGTTTTGATCTCCTATATTATTGCCTACTTCATTATCTGTCTGAATTCCATTTTCAATTAAAGCGCTTTTTGAAGTACCCGTGATCCCGAGTCTCAAGGCAATTTGCCTCTCAGATTTTGAGACAAAGATAAATTTATCAGTCAAATTTTTCAAAAACAACTCAACAATTACTGCAGGATTTATGCTTCTAGCGTGTATACCATGAAAGGTGTGCACTACTTTCAATTTTGTATTAAGCAGCTTTAACAACCTCGAATAGATACCAGCCCCTCTACCGTGAGAGTGTACCACAGTTATGCCGTTTGCTTTCACCCATTTTGACAGTTGCAGAAACGCTAGAATTTCAAACTTTCGATAAGGCAGTTTGAATGTTGGAACTTTCTCTTTAAGAACCTTATCATAAAAAGGCGGACTATCAGGTAGGGCACAATAGAATTGGAAGGATCCTTTGAGCTTAGAAATTATTTTAAAGAATTGCTCTGCCCCACCACCTTCACTTTTAGAACTAATTATCAAAATTTTTAACTTGTTTGATTTCAGAAAAGGTTCCATTGAATTATCAAAAAGAGATTTTTGTGTACAGACGCTTTAGATTTCTACGCAAAGTACTATTATGCATTAATTGAGCCTGAACCCAATCGTTTATATAAATTCTTGCAATAATACCGGAAAGTGGACCTAACTTTTTAAGTTTTCTTTTCATCGCTTCGCGCCTAATCTCTTTTCTTGCCTGCCTTGTAAGCATCAAGGCCTCAACACGTTTATCTATGGGGAATTCAGGAGTTGCAAAAACAGGTTTATAGTCCCAGTGAGAAGAGTTGTTCAGATACTCTTCCGGATTCATAACCAGGTATTTATTGTTTCTAACCCATTCATACAGCTCTGTAGCAGGAAATGGTATTAGATTATAAAACCTTGCATCAAAAACCGGATATTTCTTTGCAAGCGCAATAGACTCTTTAACATTGTCCATATTCTCACCAGGTGAACCTACAATAAAAAATAAAGTTACTGTAAAATCAAGCTCTGTTGCAATTTTTAAGGCCTTTTCGATAACACCAAGATCCTGACTCTTCTTGATATTTTTAAGAATTTGTTCGTTTCCCGATTCAATACCAAAAGCAAAATACTTAAAACCTGCCAGCTTCATTGCAGAAAGCATTTCCCTGTCCACTCTATCAGCACGTATCCCGTTATTACAGTTCAGTTCAATATCTTTGAAATCTTTTTTGCAAATTAAGTCACATATTTCAAAAACTCTCTCTTTGTTCAAGGTAAAGTTGTCGTCCAGGATACTTATCTGCTTAAAACCACGGCTGTACCAGTATGTTATTTCATCAACAATGCTCTCCGCACTTCTCATCCTATACTGTTGCCCTATAGACGTGGTTACAGGACAATATGTACAGTTAAAAGGACATCCTCTCGAAGAAACAATACCTATTTCCTCTGTTACATATTTACCAAGAGGGAATTTTTCAAATCTTGGAAATGGAAATTTATCAAGATTTTTTTCAAAAGGCCTGGATCCTGCATAGTTTACTTTTCCGTTTTTTCTGTATAAGAGTCCCCGTATACTCTCTTCCTCAAGCCCCTTACATAATTCCAGCAATGTGTACTCGCCTTCTTGCACTATGCCATAATCTATGCCTTTACATTCCTCTAATGCCTTTTCTCTTAATGTAGATATATGCGGGCCTCCAGCAACCACTGTGATGCTATTAGACACCTCTTTCACCCAATTGATAATATGGTATGATCGTTTGTACATAAAGCTCATAAGGCTTATGGCAACAAGGTCAGGCTTGAAAGACGAAAGTTTTTTCTTAAGGTCGTGCAAGTCACATCCAACAGCCATATCTAACACCGCATATTCTACTCCCTCTTCTTGAA
>JADHTQ010000054.1 GCA_016784965.1 Bacteriovoracaceae bacterium
CAACAACATCCTCTTTATCCTGCAATTTATTGTTTATAAAAAATGAATATAAAGATGCAGCGGTTGTCATATTAAGACTACCTGCTTTTATCTTCTCTTTAATAATAGGTGCTGCCTTAATTGCTCTAACAGTCTTCACTCTAATTGCCGCCTCGGAATCAGAATACAAAAGTATTCTTGTACAAAATTTAAATAAAGTGGGTACTGACATAATCGACAAAAACCTTGCGCTTATCGATCTCCTCAAGATAATTCAACACCTCTAACACCACCTGCTTTTCCTCTTTAACTTTTTTTACTACCATCACAACAAGCTCTTTATCACTTAGTTTACTAATCACTTTTATTCTCCCTCTCCCAATTGACACAATATTTTAAAACAAAAAACTAACATAAATTAAAGCATTTGACCAATGTAAGAAAACCCGCAAATCCCCTCGCTGTCGACCTGCGCGCCATTTTAAAACACCTCGTTTGGGTGCATATCTATCCGTAGCAAGTAAAAAAATATAAGAGACAACAAAGTTGATAAAAATTAATTTTGGACACCACAGATAAGCTCAAATCGACCAAAAATTTTTTTATAAATTAACTTACATCTACTTGTGATGCACTTAAGCGTTGCTGCCCTTGCGCTACTTGCAAATAATATTTTCAAATCAGAATGCAAAGCTCTAGCCCCCCAACAACCTGGGTGAGGGTTAGACAATATAAATTAACTATTCTCTGTCAAAATTTTAGACTACTGTAAAAATTATTTATGCCGTCTTAAAAACATACCACCCATAACCACCTGAAATAAAAAGGGAGAAAAGCCTGGCATGGTTAATGCACTACCTATGGGTATTGACAGTAAATTATTTGATAAGGAGGGTTTAACTATGAAATCTTCAAATAAGATTACAGTTTTTATTATCATTATAATGGCAGCATTTTTATTTACTTCTTGCGGAGACGGCGAGACACAAAATTCAGCAAGTTCAAGCTCAAACGGCGCTGTTGACAACGGATCTCTTCAGCATGGAAACCAATTGAGTCCACCTAAAAGGGATATGCTAAATACCTTAAAGACCAAAATGGCCGGTGACCACTTTGTAAGGTATACCTATGACACAAGTTATCAGTTTGATTTCTACCAAATCAACACAATAGTAGAGGAAGACGACTGCTTGTTCAACCTTCTTACTTGTACCTCTTTTACAAATAACAGGCATACCACCGGTTATGAATACCAAAGTGAAACTCAAAGCTCTATCGATCACCTATATGGATCTTCAAGAACTGAGGCAATAAATCAATTGATTCAGATTCTCAATGCAGCAGTGGATGTTAAGAGCTTTGGTTATAATTACTACGGAATTTTACAAGCAAATGGCGAAAGCTACTACTTTGATTTGAGTTTGCCTCTAGGTGCAAATCCTGTTGGCTATTACGACTATCCAAATAACGAGGGTTATATACTCAAGCAAGTTAATGGGTACGATATCTAAACTAATATTATACTAAAGTAAAAAATAATCTAAGAAAAAGGTTTAACCAAGCTCTAATTCAACAAAATCGTGGTTTCTGGTTAAACCTTTTTGCTCAAATTGCACCTGAAATTTATCTTTTAAAATAAGGCCAACACGACCAAAGATGTCGATATAATCTTCTACATCCCTCTTAACGACAACATCCATACAAAACTGCAGTAGGTGTATAGATTACAACTTCCTTGGGGTGTACGATATCACTCATTCCGTCATTACATTTTTGTGAAATAACTGTAGCAACAGGTCCTCTGTTATCAGAGTAAACTTTTAAAAATTTTGACGTCATGCCCGCAGCTGCTAAAGTCTTCAAAATTGGAAATGTAGATATTTTATTGTCCATCATATTGAGTTCAACACTGCTATCAGAAACTTTGGCCCCCCAAAAAGGTTCTGTTCCAAAACAATCTAAAGCATGCAATTGACCACAAAATACAATCGATAATAAAACAGACGCAAATATTTTTTTCATAAAAATCTCCTTTTAAACCATAAGCGATAGGTACAGGTTTTTCGAGCTGTTTTATACACAAACGGTTACATCATGTCATCAGGTAATTAAGGAGTTGTCATAGACATAAACTGATTTATAGTAGAAACCACAGGGTCTGTCTGGTACTCATGCATAAAATGTTGATTGATATCCATTTCAAATACTGGATAGCTAAATGTCTTGTCAAAAGAGTACCATGATTTACCGGTAGGTTTTGGGTTTTTGACCTGATATGCTCTTCTAATTTCCATGACGGCAACAGGTGAGGTACTGAAGATATCAGTAATTTTTTCGGCAATATAACTCACTTTAAAAGATCGATCCTGGGGAGTTGACCCATTTAAAACTGCATCCTCTAGGATAACTCGTTTGACCTTGTGGGGAAAAAGCGAAGCCGTGCGCATTGCAATCTTTCCTCCATAGGAGTGACCTAAAACGGTAAACTTATCGTAGCCCAAAGAATCCATCAAGAAGGCAATATCCTGAGCATAGGCCCAGGTTGAAGTATTAGCGCTGGGGGGACTTTGGCGAGTAAACAATACGACATTATACTTGTCACTTAAGGCCTGTGCCATGGGAAGCAAGCGATTACTGGTCCCCATCCCGTGAGCAATAACGATCGTTTCTAAGGTGCCAGTTTTGCTTTTTAAATGAGTAAGATTGCCAAAGCGGTCCATAGAATTGTCTGGTTTTCCAAATTGTCGGGTGTAAATTTGTAGTTGTTTTTGGGAATTGCCTGCAGTGCTTGTCTGTCTGCCTCGTCGCAAACTTGTTTTGTAATCTTTGACCTGTTTTTTCCATAAAAGGAAGGGGACTTCTCCAGTGGATCTAAGTCTTACAGAAAAAGGCCTAGTGGAGGGGCCTTGCGATAGTAATTTTTTTGCATCATCCGCACATAAATTCAATCTACCAGTCTGAGACCAGACGGGGAGTATTGAGACGGCCGATAATATTGTAATTAAAAATACTATTTTCATTTGGATGGAGACTACCACAATTGTAGGTTTGGGCCAAATAACATCATTTACATATGGAAATATTATACGGTTTAAAGTTACAAGCAAAACAAGAAGATTTGGCAGTTGTTGGTTGGCAAGATGTTTAAAAAGGGTTATGACGAGATTAACTTTAAGTAGGTAATGTGATGTTTAGAATTTCTGTCGTAGGCACAAGTTGTTCTGGAAAAAGCACACTGGCCCAGTCGATTGCCCATAGATTAAAGATCAAATATATTGAGCAAGATAAACTTTTTTGGCGCCCCAATTGGATCACCGCTAACCCGCAAGAATTTAGTAGTGCCATGTCACAAGAAATTGAAGCTACCAGTTGGACCGTTTGTGGCAATCATAGTCTTTGCAGACAGAAAATATGGGGCCGCGCTACCCATATTGTCTGGCTAAACTACCCATTTACAACTGTATTTTACCGAGCATTAAAGAGAACTTGTCGCCGAGTCTTTTTACGTCAGGAATGTTGTAATGGAAACTTTGAAGGGTTTCGGCACGCCTTTTTGTCCAAAAATTCAATTTTATGGTGGGTGATTAAGACTTACAGGCCCAGAAAAAAGCAGTATCGTTCTATGATCAATGATCCACAATTTAGCCACATACAATTTGTGGAATTTAAAAAACCGCATGAAGCAGATAGATGGTTAATGGATTTACCCAAAGAATCAACTACCCCAACATGAGTATGTATGTTCGGTTTTTAAATAATACGACCATGTTTACGTATCTTTAAAGTCGTGACTCCTTATAAAATTCAAGTAATATTCTTTAATAACGAGAACAAAATATCAATATAATATTCATATCAGTAACTCACCGCACCAAGCCGATGGAGGGGGAAGTATTTATAGCTATGAGTGAGAACAGGCTTATATTAATAATAATAACCTTATTTTCAATTTTGGTGTTTTGGTCAACTTGTGTGTTGTGGTCGTACGTACACAATAGAAATTTCAACAAAAAATCGATGATCACATTGGCAACGACTCAAGCTGAGTTAGTTTACAAAAAGGATTTATCACTTCGTCAGTGGGCCTCAACTCATGGAGGTGTTTATGTCAGGCCAACCAATAAAACACCTCCAAACAAGTACCTAAGGTTTATAAAAAACCGCGATGTTCAAACACTTGATGGAATGAAACTCACTCTCATGAACCCAGCTTATATTTTAAGAGAGCTAATGTCTCAAGCTGATCAAGACTACGGGTTAAAGGGGCATATCACTAGTTTAAACCCAACCAACCCCATCAATAAGGCAGATGAGTGGGAAAAGGAAGCTTTATTAAAATTTGAAACTGGTACAAAGCTTGTGGTACAAGAGATGCCTATTGGTCAAAAACCTTATTTACGCTATATGAAGCCACTGATTGCAGAAAAAAGTTGTCTTCAATGTCATCAACATCAAGGTTATAATGTTGGTGAAATTCGTGGAGGATTATCTGTTAGCATTCCTCTTACTGACTATTACCAAAATATTGATGAATCTAATTTATTATCTGCACTTTCTCATACACTAATTTATCTCATTGGAGTTTTGGGCCTCATTGCAATCTTTGTCATGTTAAAACAAAAAGTAAAAGAAGAACTAAAATACAAAAAATCACTACAAATTGAAAAGATTCGCGCAGAAGATGCCAATAGAGCAAAAAGTGAGTTTTTGGCCAACGTTAGCCATGAAATAAGAACACCACTTAACTCTATAATTGGCTTTTGTGAGCTTTTAAAAGATATTGTTGAAACTGATGAAGCAAAGGAGTTTCTTCACTATATTGATACCAGCGGAGAGTCATTGTTACGTATGGTCAATGATCTTTTGGATCTATCCAAAATAGAAGCGGGCAAGCTGCACTTTGAATATATTGCAACCTCCTGTTTCGACTTAACAAAAGAGATAACTTGTATATTTGCAAACCAACTAAAAGCAAAGAATACTAAATTGATAACAGAAGTGAATTTACCACAAAAACAATTCGTAATGATTGATGGAGTAAGGCTAAAGCAGGTGTTGTTTAACCTTGTTGATAATGCAATCAAGTTTACCAGTGATGGAGAAATCACACTAACTGTAGATGTTACCTCACAAGATATTGATAAAAACTTAATAAGTTTAAAGATTCAAGTTGCTGATACAGGTATCGGAATGAGTGATCAAGAATTAGATTCAATTTTTGAGTCATTCACTCAAACCGAAGAAGGTAAAAAATTACTGGCGGGTGTCGGTATTGGTCTGACTATAACCAAAAAACTAGTATCACTAATGTCTGGTACAATTGATGTAACATCAAAAAAGGGCAAAGGCAGTACTTTCACAATTAATTTCACAGATGTACAAACTGTGACAGGTCTTAGCTCTGCCCATAACTCAAAAGACTTAAGAGGGCCTGATTTATTATTTTTAGATAAAAATTTGCTGATTGTTGATGACCTAGATGAGGGCCATATTTTATTAAATAATCTCTTGCAGGGAAGATTTAAGAATATTTACAAGAGCCAGAACGCCTCTGAAGCCTTCTCCGCAATCAAAGAGCATCAAATTGACCTTATGCTAGTTGATTTTAGAATGCCCGATATCAATGGAGTAGAATTTGCTAATATGCTGGCCCAAAATGCCCAACACAGCAAAATACCCAAAATACTTTTGACTGCCTCAAAGCTGGATAATAAGACATTAGAAGATATTAATGAATTATTTGAGGACTCTTTATCTAAGCCAGTTGACATTACAACGCTTTTGCTTTCAATAAATAAATTGTTAAATCAATAAGTTGTGCTTGCACAACTTAAGTCTTAAAACCGTGTGTATATACTCGTGTTTGGTGCCCTATATGACTATAAAGTATTACTTTCTTGATCGTTGCACAAACAAATTAGGTATAATTACACTTGCTCTATAGTATAAAGCGTTACGGCCAAGAGTCTCTGGTACTTAGAGGTAACACAACATCAATACAGTTCACAACCAACCTTGCAGCCTTTTTTTAAGTACCAGAGACTCTTATTATTCAAACTTATGTAATGACAGAGACAATCTAATAATATATAGCTGACACACTAGTTGCTAGTTACTGGAGTATCATCTAAGTTTCTGGCAAATTTAAAAACACAATTTAAATAAAGGGGAATTTAAATGAGAAAGAACTTACTAACTGTGTTTGTTAGCCTAAGTGTATTTTGTTTATCACAAAGTGTATTTGCTAGAGTATGTAAAATAAAAGCTTTGGCAACTTTCAAAAATAGAATCCACATCCACTGCCGAGTTGAAAATTTACCAATACCCAGTCCGTGGGTTTACTTAGCATCACCAACTGTAAAAAACTTAGCTGAATTTAATAAAAACGTTATTAGCATTGCCACGTATGCTATGGATCATAATTTATATGTAAGAGCTGGCGAGCGAGAAAGTACTGGAGCCGATGAACAATGGGGCTGTAGAAGAGAGGACTGTGTAGTCTTAGAAAGTTTAGAAGTTTTAAAATAAAAAGGCAATCTCTTGGGAAGTATGAAGTATGGGGAGAATATACATTCTCCCCGCAATAGATAAATTAATATACAAAAATATTGCTACTAACGGCCAAGCCTGTTCCAGAAGCAATAAACATCACCTTATCACCTCTTTTTACGCGACCCTCTTTAATTGCATGATGCATGGCCATGGGTATGCACCCCGAGCCAGTGTAACCGTAACGATCCATAATACAAGTCGTTTTATTCATATCAAAATCGATCAGAGCCATTATATCTTTAATAACAGAAAGGTTGATTTGAGTAAAAATAATGTGATCGATCTCTTCTTTGTGCATCTTCACTTTTTCCAAAAGTCCATCTAACATCTTTGGCCAAAGTTTCATATTTACATCAGGTGGCATCTTTTTAAGAAATTGAAGGCCCCAATCTCCCTCTTCAAGTATCTTGTGAGTATAAGGCTTTTTAGTTCCTCCCGTAAAGACACCAAGGTAGTCCCATTGGGTTCCATCTGTAATAAACTCTCCATTTATGTATCCCGAAGGATCATCATCTTCAACTCTTTCAAAAACAAAAGAGCCAGCACCATCTGCAAAAATGGAATACCCAAAGGGATCTCCATCTCTTACAAAAGAGAGCATATTGTAAACACCAGTAACGACACCATATTTCATTGAAGGGTTTTGGGCCATCATCGATGCTGCTATATTATAGGCACTGGTAAAACTAGCACAAGATGCCGTAACATCAAACGAGGCGACAAATTTTTCAGCTCCCTGCAGACGACCTTGAACAAGTAGAGAGGTCGCAGGCGAAATATGCTCAGGGGTATCTGTTCCTACAATAAAAAGATTGATGGCATTGTTTTCTAACCCTGCATCTTTAATGGCCGCTCTGGCTGCCTCTGTAGCGAAATCGGCAGTGGACTCTTTGATGTCGCGTAGTTTAGCAATATGTCTACTTTTAATGCCCAGTTTATTCTCAACTTTAGGAGTATCGAATTCAATCTTCGCCAATGTTTTTAATTCATCGTTAGAGATCGGCTCTCCTGGCACATACATACCTGTGCCAATAATCTTTATTTTTGCCATAATATTCCTCTCCTTTTTGTTAGTTTTTTCGTTCTGCGACTTATGGCCGCACAAAGACTACCATTAAAGCCTACTTCTTATACACCCGTACAACTTTCTTTGTCTCGATATTTTTTGGACTTTGAGGGTATTTTTCAGTAGCGCGTCTTGCGTCAAACCGGCTTGTACAGGGCAAACCACACTTGTTGCAGCTTAAGGATGTAACACTTTTTATGAGAAATCGTTTTGGTTTCTATTTAGGAGTTAAAAAAATGGGAGCAACACTAACTAATTCTTAAATGCTGCTCCCATATTTGTTTTGTCTATTTACTTTTTTTAAATCTGTTTTCTAGAAGAAAAAGCCACGATCACGTCTGTAGTTTCTTCCACGTCTGTAGTTACCACGCTCACATTTAACTTCACAGTCAGAAAAATCTCTTGAACATTTGTCTAGAGCAACTCTACGTGCATCTTCAACAGTTCTTCCACGTCCATAGTAGTAATCATCACGGTAGTCACCCCAGTTAAAAAAGCCCCAGCCGTCATTTCTGTAACCATCATTGCTGTATTCACTTCTAGCAACACATTGAATACCTCTTCTGTTTCTGTAATTTCTGTCATAATCGTAGTCACCATCCAAATCAGTCCAGTCACCAAACCAACCTTTTGTGATAGTTTGTTCACCAGATACTGCTTCAGAAGACATACCCGCAAAAGCGTTTCCAGCAAGTAGTACGAATAAAATTGCAATTGATACTTTTTTCATTTCATAACCCTCCAGTTATAGTTGAGGCCAAATCGGCCAACATTTATGGAGACCTTATATTATAATATTATAATAACGGCAAACGTTTTTTTTATTTAATTTCGGAGCGTCGCGCCTAGAGCTAGATACTTAGTACCATTCCCAAGAAAACTTTCTTTTAAGCTCTAAGGCCTTTTCTGCAGCGGTAAGATACTTTGCAACTTTCAACTTATGAATAATGCTATCCAAGGTGCTTTTTGCAAAAAGACTGAGTTTTTTATCTCTGAATGAAGATGAATTTTTTTGAGGGCTTGGTAAAATCATTGCCAAAAAGGCCATTTCTCTTGGTGCAAGGTAGGTCGGGTGCTTTTGGAAGTAGTGGTATGAAGCTTTTTTGACCCCGTAAATCCCATCACCAAATTCTACAATGTTTAGGTAAATTTCAAGAATCTTCTCTTTTTTAAGGGCCAAATCCATAAAAAACGCCAGCAATACTTCTTTAAACTTGCGGCTAAATGACCTCTCATTGCTTAAAAATAAATTTTTTACAACTTGCTGGGTAATTGTGCTGGCACCTCTTAATCTTTTACTCTTACCCATTAGATAATTCTTTAAAGCAACATAGATCTGCTTTATATCGACACCAAAGTGTTCATAGAAGCTCCAATCTTCACTCACTACAATTGCATGAGTCGCTTTAAAATTTAGCTCAGAGAGTTTTATCCAATTCTCAGACCGTTTTTTCTCTATTGAGTATCTTGCTCTCTCTTGGTCGCTACTAACCCAAATAAATTGACTGGCCAGTTTTCGGATTTGAACAATTGGCCCATACATCGGACGCATCAGTAGATGTGCACTTAACAATATTATACAACTTAATACAATTTTTTTAACATGTGTAAACATATTTTGTGTAGCCTGGAATATAAAGGTAATATTGGCTCTGTTAATACCTCAATTTGATATTTTTTGCAATGGGTTGCACTTGGAAATTTACAACGCTAGGTGTTTTTTACAGGTGTATTGGCAAAGGTATTGTAATTTCAATCAGCATCCCAAAAGGGCAAGATTTTAGAAAATAGATAAAGTGTTATAAAAGGAAGAGTGAAAATAATTAGTACAATAAATACACCTTCATGTCCTCCCCACTCAACACTATAATCAATCAGTCCACGGCTACTTTCGATTTCTAGACCATAGTGCTGATCTAATCCTTTAACATCGGCAGTTGTTGCAAATTCTATAGCCAGTTTATCAATATCTTCTGGCGATGTTTTTTTAAAAAAATCAACAGGTAAAACATATCCTATACTATCTAATGTTTGATAGAAGTTATTTTCATCCATACTCCCAGTGACCAAAGTGATGAGGAAGAGCGATAACTTCTGGATGTATTCTTGGAGTCACCTTGACTTTGGCGCAGGTTTGACAGCCTGACATGAGGCACACCTACTTATTGCGTTAAGGGAAGTTCGGGAGCGTATAGTACAGGGCATTCCACCTTTTTTTTATTGTAAAAATACGATAGTGATATATAATCTTAATACTAACGATAAAGCTAAAACAAAAGATGAAAGACCATGCAAACTTTTTTTATTATTTTCATTATTGTAATTAATGCGGTCCTTACCAGGGTACTATTCACAAACTGGCAAAAAATACGCCTCTCTCAAAAAGGCATTTTTTTAGCAGCAATAATGCTGATTTCCTCTCTGTTTTTTGTTGGATCTTCCACTGTCAGCTTTAACAACATGAAAAAAAGAAATTTTTGCATTTCATGTCATGAAATGCAACCCTATGAAAAAAGCCTTCATGTTGATCATGACGATTCCTTGGTATCCAAGCATTGGCAAAATAATTATGTACCCAAAGAGAATGCTTGTTATTCATGTCATACAGAATATTCCATGTTCGGTGGAATTGATGCCAAGATTGGTGGAATAAAGCATATGTTTGTACATTACACGGGAACTGCGCCCGAGAAATTAAAGCTTTACAAAAAATACAGTGAAGTAAACTGTCGCCATTGCCATTCAACCAGTAAGAAATTTTTAGACAAAAGAGCACATAACAGAAAGAAACACCCTCTAAAAACGATATTAAGCGGGAAATCATCCTGTTTAACTACAAACTGTCATGATGTTGTACATGCATTTAAAAGTGATGAGGATTAACATGGTGAATGAATTTGATATGAATACCACTACCCCTCCAAAGATTATAAAATTTATTTTAATCTTTCAATTATCTAGCATGCTTCTAGTTGCCGGTTCTACTTATTTTCTAAACCCGATGTTATTAGCATTAAGCATTTCAGTGGGATCTTTATTTTTAATTTTGGCCATAATTTTATATGGTAAAGTGTTCATCAAAGAAATCAGATCTGCCATGAAGAAAATCGATTCCTAATTTTTTGATTCTTTTCTTTTTAGATATATTGAGACATGAGAGAGGACAGAATTCCACACAAAGTTGACATCCCGAACATTTTTCATTTTTAAATAGGAGCTTCTCTTCATCACCTTTTTGGAGTTTTATTGCTCCGGTGGGACAAATAGCTCGACATTCTCCACAAAAATCGCACTTATCAGTATAACTTAGTTCAAACCTGAGATTTGAATCGATCCAATCTTTTAAAGCTTGATCACCAAGCTTTTCAGCATTGTTGATCATTTGAACTCGAATAGGTAATCTTTTTTTAACGTAAGGCTCTTCTTCAATCATTTTAAATTTTGCTTGTAGTATTTCGGAGGTACCGGCCTTGCCCTTGTCAACCATAATAGAAAAGAACGACCTTCTAGAAAAATTTTTTTCCTTAAAATTCAGTTTAGATGAATCTAAAATCAGTTCAATTGAAGGTTTTGTTGACGGAAGAGCGGCTTTAATATTTTTTAAGTGTTCAGTTACATCACATTCACATCCCTCACATTGAGTTAGATTCAATTGAACCTCTTTTTTCAAGCTGGAAATCATAAAAATAGACATTTCAAGGGATATCATACCAAGACATGGAACTCTTGCATGTCCATTTGCTTCTGGTTTATTGCTACACCCTAGAACTGGAAATTCGACTTCTTGCAATTTATTAATCAGATCATTGTAGTTAACTTTATTCGCTTCAAGAGCTCCAGTAGGACAAACTGCCGTGCATTGCATACAACCATTACATTTTCTTGTAAGCTTAAGTTTATCTCCAAAAACCACTGCTTCTTTAGGACACGATTTCTTACACAATTCGCATTCATTCAAATTAAATCTAGAACGACTACATATTGAATGTTCAATTTTAATTGAAGATGAAGAATTCATATTTGGCCCTAAAGAAAAATCAAAGCTTTATTATCAATCTTGATCAAAAGTACTATTAAAGCTATTGACAGTTTTTTCTAATAAACCACCTAAGTGTTGATAAAAAATACTGTTACTACCCTTTCTGATATTTTCAACAAACTGTGGAGTCCATGATGCTAAATAGGTTTTAACAAAACTTTCCTGACTGGCGATCCAGCTTTTTGCATTATGAGGTTCTTTCATCTGCTGAAAAATCAAGAAATAAACAAATTCAAGTTCCAAGGTTATATGATCAGGAAGTTGTTTTACATCTGCTGCGAGATCAATTCCACACTCTTCATAAATTTCAGAAACAGCAATAGTTGAATTACCCATTAAAAGACCCTTTGATTCTAAATAGACTGAACCAAAAGGAGGGGCAATAAGACTATGAGGGCCTACAAAAAGTCTTGCATACTCTACTTTAAGTTCTTCTTCACTACTTTTTGCAAAATCTTCTGACATTTTCTGCACATCTACTGTAGCATCAGAACAAACTTCATTACAAAGCAAAATCATTGAATCAAAAACTTTTTCCTCTTCAAAAATGGCCTTGTTTGGCAGACAAAAGCACGCTGATAAAAGTTTAAACAAATTTCCATAACTTTCTTTAGCTTGACTACCCATTGCCTCTCCCTATTTTTGTTTGGTATTGTTATCTTTTTCACTAATTTTTTTAAGAAAAGGAAGCTGCTATTTAAAGCAGCTTCCTTTTTTTTTAAGATTTTGCTTTAAAAGACCTAATATAGTGAACATTAGGTACAGTTTTTTCTTCAGGCTTAAGTACCGAAGCTTTATACTTTTTCAGTAACTTTGCTACTTTACTGGAAGATTTTGTTGCATCTCCAAAAGTTCTTGCACCAGATGGACACGAAACCACACAATAAGGCTCCATCCCGTTTTCAACTCTATGATGACAAAAAGTACACTTCTCAATTACACCTGCCCGACGAGCAGCTGTAAAATCAGGATGAGTATACTTAGTTTTCATTGGAGGCGTTACTCCTGCTTTTTTTGCAACTTCTGCTCCAGAAGAAGTACACCCTTTAATTAGTGCTTTCTTCTTTCGATACTCTGGATAAACTTTTTCATCCTCATCATTCATACTGATAACACTCCATTCACCTTGCTTAACCTCCTTTTTACTATAAGGGCAAGCCTTCTGACAACGAGCGCACCCGATACAACGTTTTTCATTAAAGAGGGTTGCCCCATTCTTAGTCTTAAACATTGCCTTAGGTGTTTCAGGGCATACATTGATACATGCAGCATCTGAACAGTGATTACACAATACCGGACGAGAAACATAATCGATATTAGGAAAAGTTCCTTTCTCTTCATGTTGATAGTCGGCCCAGTTAAAAGACTGTCCATCTCTCCGATCCTGAGTATTGTTTTCGGTTTTACAGGCCAAAGCGCAAGCGCCACAACCTGAGCATTTATTTAAATCAATAACCATTGAATATTGTCCCATCTCTTACTCCTCCTTACGCTTTTGAAATTTGAACAGCTGTAAAACCACCATTTCTAGCAGCACTTCCGCTCAATCGTTCTATATCAGCTGGCATAATTTCATTGTTATTAACACCTCTGGCTACTGCTCCTTCATAATCTTCAGCAGCAATATTTCCATAGGCCCAATGTCCTTGCCCATAACATTTTGTTACACTGCCTGGACGAATACCTTCCCAAAGCTTGGCCTCTAGTTCATAACTACCTGTGACAGATTCAATTTTTAAATTATCTCCATCTTTAACTCCAAGCTTCTTTGCATCTACCGGGTTAAGTTTTAAAACATCGTTCCAACCAACATCACCAATATCAACATGCTTGAACTCTTGATACCAACTGGTGTTTGCAGATCGACCTTCTCTATTTAGCTTACTTTTGTAATCTACAAATTTAAAAGGGTATTTTTCGGAAGTTCCATGTTGATAAGGCGGCTCATAGTGTGGAATAAAACATTTTTCGCCTCTTGCTGTATAATTTGTCACCTTCATGATGTTATCAACAGATGTCTTATGTTTCTTCGCATGTCCCTCTAGGGCCTTTTTCAAAGTTACGCTGTAAAACTCAAACTTCTTAGTTTTAGTCTTAAATTTGCCCCACTTTTTCCCAAACTTGAACATGTCAGAATTCCACATACCTTTCTTTCTAAAATCTGCCCAAGATTTAAAAGTATCACCACCAACTTTCTTCTTGCCATCCCACATTGGGGCCATTTGTATCTTCAAATTAATTTCAGTAAATTCAACTCCATTTTTTGGTTTTTTACCAGTCTCAGGATCCTTGAACTCTTTTGTAAAATAATCGTAAAGATTTGAGAAACCTCTTTCTTTAAGCTTAACACTTAAATCAAATATGATTTCAGTCTCATCCATTCTTACATCCCAAAATGGTTTAACCACAGGTTGAATAAGTGTAACTGCAGAGTATCCGTTGGCCTTGGTTTTTACATAACCAAGTTTTTCAAACTGAGTAATCGTTGAAGGTAAAACAATGTCAGCAAATTGAGTCATTTCTGAAGCATTGGTTGTAATATGTGCAAAAAATGGAAGATTTGCAAAGGCTTCCTCCCAATCTTTTGTTCCAGCAGATGAAAAAACAAAGTTATTCATATATCCAATGGCCACTTTGATCTCATTTGGATTTTTTTCTAGCATACCTTGACACAAATTACTTGTAACAACACCACCACCAGATTTACCTTTCTTTAATGCCGGAAGATTTTTGAAACCTCGTTGGTCAATTTTTTTCATTTTAGAATGTTTTTTTGCTAACTTATCTTGGTACTTACTATATTTAGGTAACTTTGCAACAGGTTGTTTAACATATTGAAAAGGTCCGCCCTTATGATCAGTTGATCCAACTAAGCCATTTAGAGCATGGATTGCCATTGCAGAATAGGCTCCACGAACATGCATGCAAGCGCCAGGGCCAAGCCAAACGATAACATTTGGAGCAGCTTTTCCCATTCCTCTTGCAACACCTTTAATCTGGTCAGCACTAATACCACAAATTTTTGCCGCCCAATTAGCATCTTTATCTTTTAGTTCTTCGTTCCACCATTTAATAACACCATTAGTGTGAACCTCTTTAAATGATTTCTCATCTAGTTTTAAACCTTTTTTGAATAGATTTTTTCCACCAGTAAAATCACCTACAAACTTTTTATACCAAAGACCTTCTGTTAAAAGAGTATGTGCGACAGCAACTGCTAAAGCACCATCTGTTCCGGGAATAACTGGTAGCCATTCGTGAGCTTTGGCTGCAGATGTATTCATTCTTGGGTCAACAACAGCAACAGTTGCATTATCAAGAACTTTTCCGAAACGTTTAATAGTTGCAGGAATCATTCTGTTTGAACTTAGAGGATCAGCTCCCCAAATTAAAAGATATTTTGTGTTATCAAGATCATAATCCCGATATCCCCAATAACCTTCTGTGTAGTAGGAGCCAAACTTTTCTGCTTCAGCACAGATCGCACTGTGTGAAATTCCATTAGGAGATCCAAACACTTTCGGTAGAGCAGCATAAATTGTATCTCTCATGTAACTATAACGGCCACGATTCACCATAAATTGTTCAGGTTTTCCGGCCTTACGAAGCTCCATCATCTTGTCGGCGATTGTCCCCAAAGCCTCATCCCAGCTAATTGGAATAAATTTAGGATCTACTCCACGTCCTTTTTTTGGGTTTGTTCTTTTCATAGGAACCTTTACACGATCTGGATCGTATAACTCCTGTAATCCGATGTGACTTTTTGGACACAAAATGCCTTCATTTTGCTTTGAGAGCTGGTTACCTCGTACTTTTGTTGCTCGACCATCCTGCACAAAAACTTCTGCTGGACACCAAGTCGTACAACCTTGACAAGTAGTTGCCATCCATTGTCCGGCCTTGACTTTTGATTTGCCTTTTTTTGCTGCAAAAGCATTAAACGTTGGTAAACCCAAGCCCGTAGCGGCACTTACGGCAAGACCAAGTTTGACAAATGTTCTCCGTTTTAATTCCATCATTTCCTCCATTTAAATCACGTGAATGATATTACCATTAAACTATTTCCCTAAGACTATTATGGTACGTTACAAAGATAAC
Source organism: Bacteriovoracaceae bacterium (assembly GCA_016784965.1). Lineage (GTDB taxonomy): Bacteria > Bdellovibrionota > Bacteriovoracia > Bacteriovoracales > Bacteriovoracaceae > JADHTQ01. The sequence continues at coordinate 15,735 of JADHTQ010000054.1, forward strand.
ATCGTAACAGTGATGTTCTGACGAAGCAAATGTTTTATATCGTAATCCTACAATAATAAACAAACGCTAATAATAATGCTGTTAACCTTTGTTTCCCCTATACCCCTGTGGTATTAAGGTCATTGAGTTATATGGCATAGTGCCCGCCCAAAATGCTTGATCGTTGTTTTACAATTACCAGATTAGTTTTTGAATGTGTACAATAGATGAAATTCACTAATCTTTATATAATGAGGCGTATTGGGTTTGGATTAGATACTGGAGATTTACTTCTAATTGGGTAAGCGGTAAATGGTCACCCCTCCCTGACCAATTATTTGCTAGATCTATTCAATTTTATCTGACCAAGAACTGGTCATTTAATGGGAGAAGTTTTTCAAAATCATCAAGACTTTGACGCAGGTTTGACAGCTTGACATGAGGCCCAACGCTGAAAGGCCCATTTGGACCGTGTTGTGAGATTTGAACTATTCGCTGTGTAGTGCAGTAAAAAGCGATCTTGCCTAGCAGAGAAAACACCACCGGGTCGAAAAAACACAAGGAAGAAATGTACTTTGGAATCTAAAACTATATAGTCGTGCTAAACTAAAAAGCCTCTTGCGCCAGTACTTGCGTTGGAACTCTTTTAATAAAACCCGGTGGTGCTAATACAAGAACCCATAAATTTTCTCTTGTCAATTGTATTTTTACGATTACCCAAACATATTATTTTTATTTTTGCGGCTTTTGCAGCAATGGATTCACCTTGCCCTCTTCGTCACATAGGGCATGTTTCTTATGGATAAGCTTGAGATTTAAAGCTATAATATAGTGTTTGCCACATCGTTATGTTGCGATTACCATTATCTTATCATATTGTAGAGTATTGTATTAATTTTTGTCAACTTGTTGAAAGAGGAGTGTTTAACGATGAAGAAAGTTGTTAGTATTATCATTTTAGTGTTTGGGGCTTATTTATTATTTTCAATGTCGGCTCATGCAGAAGGTAAGGCAAAGCTAGGAGGTAAAGTTTATTTTGACTGGAACTATGGTGGAGTTAAAGATCAGGAAACATCGGGGTTTGAGCTTCGACGATTTTATTTAACTCACAAGTATCAACTTAATAAGAAATATCAAACCAGAGTTACTTATGATGTTGGACGCACTGCTGATCAACGGCTAGTGGCCTATTTGAAGTATGGTTACATCACAATGAAGAAAGTTCTTCCTATGACTAAATTGACCCTTGGTTTGCATGGGTTGAAGCAGTTTTCAATTCAAGAAAAGGCATGGGGATACCGCTACGTATTTAAATCATTCCAAGATAATAACAAATTTGGCACCAGCGCAGACCTGGGTTTTACTGCAGAAATTGCCCCCATGGATATGGTTAAAATTTACTTGACGTTAGTAAATGGTGAAGGATATAAGTTGCCTCAAGATGCGAAAGGAACGTATAAATCCGCATTTGGCTTACAGCTAAAACCTATGGACCCTGTAAAACTTTATTTTTATTTTGATAGAAAAATGAGTGGTGGCGGTGAAATTTCTATAGCCACTTTTGCATCTTATACTATGAAAAAAGTTTTTAAGATAGCAGCTGAGTACAACATCCATAATAACAAGTCAGGGACGAAGGATAATAATTTAACCGGAATGTCATTTTACTTTACTTATTTTGCGACAAAGAAAATAGACGTTTTTGGCCGCTACGATGCTCTCTCTTCTAAAGATGATTGGAACGGAAGTGATGGTAGTACTATTATAGCTGGTCTGCAATACAAGGCCCACTCAAAATTTCTAATTTCTCCGAATGTTCAGTTTTTCAAAGGCTCGGGCGCAAACTCTGCAGCGAAAACATCTAATTACATTTTAAATTTCGAATACAAATTGTAAATTTAAAAACGTGCGACAGAAGGTCAATTCTAAAAATCAGGGTTGGCCTTCAACCTTTCTTGAAATATATTTTAAAAAAGACCACTTCGATAGAAAAATTGCAGTGATTATGCCGAGGATAAAGCCCACTCCAGTGTTTACTGCGAGGATTCCGCCAGCTGTCGTTGCAACAACAAAGAAGGTGTCACGCTCAACACAAGCTCTTGCAGGCAAGGTTAATTCAAGTCCTGAAAAGATAAGCAGCACCCCAAGAATTGAGATTGGATAAGAGCTTAAGATAGAGATTGCCGCACCTCCAAACAAAAGTGCAATACAAATTTTCATCAATCCTAAGATGACTACACTTCCACCAGTACGAGCGCCAAATTTGTATTGACCCGCCAGCCCACCAGAGCCGTGGCAAACGGGCATTCCACCAAAAAGGCAGCTAAATATATTCATCATACCTACACTTATGGCCATGGATTTTACTTTTATCCCTCTACCCGGAAAGTACTCACTACTTAAAGCACAAACTGCTATAACTGAGTTTAAAAGAGTCAGTGGTATTTGGGGAATAGTTCCTTTAATTAGGCCCACGCTCCAGTTTGAAAGCGTTGGCAAAATGATTTGTGGGCCTTCCCATCCCCAAGTAATCTGCGAGATGAATTCAAAATGCCCAAAAAGAAGCAATAGGAGGCCTGTTAAAAAAATTATTAAAGCAACTGGAAACCTAGAAAAACGATTCGTAGAAAGAATCAAAGTTGCTGCTAGTATTGCCACTACTCTGCTATCAAGCCCCCACCAACTAGTTGTTAGAACCAATGAAATTCCCTTGGCGGCTAATTTTAATCCTACTCCCAGCTGAATACCTCGCACAACCGCCCTTGGAACCAATTTTTGGGCCCAGGTAACAAGTCCTGATATACCAATAATAAAAACAGTTAATCCTGCTAAAAATCCAGAGGCTGCAATTTCACCAGGCATTAAACCTTCAGAGATTGCAACAATGGCAATCGCCTTCATTGGTTGAACCGGTATGGGTAAATTAAAAACAATACCTGAGATAATATTTAAGATCCCTGCAAATAATAGAATTGATCCTCCATCCATTTTACAAACAGTGATTAGAGATACTGTAAGAGGAATAAAAATCCCTAAGTCTCCTAAAGAACCAGAAATCTCTGATAAATTAAATGCCATATTTGAGAATCGATTTTTTTTCATCTAGTGAGATCCCCATCGGTAAAAGGGGTAGGCCGTGCCCTTAAAAAATCGTGATTCATTTTTTGGCAATTCTAAAAAGCCATCTGAGCGAGTAAGTGAAAAAAAGTCACCTGATCCATTTGTCTGTACTGGCACTGCCAAGAGTTCTTTTTGCTCATTATACTTCAAACCAACTGGTAGATAGAAAGTAAATTCTTTTTTATATACATAGTCCCTCTCAAGCTTTACATGCTCTACTAGATTTTGTTTAAGTGACATAGATTTAAAAATCACAGGTATTACAAATCGTCGCAAACTTATAATAGATGCACAAGGGTTACCAGGTAGTGCAAAAATAGAGGTCACGCTATCTTTAACCCCATACCAGAGTGGTTTGCCAGGACGGTGAGAGACTTTGTAAAAGATATTTTTTACTCCAAGATCCGTAAGAGTATTTGGAATTAAGTCATACTTCCCCATAGAAACACCACCAGTAAGTATGACCAAAGAAAACTCATCCAAAATCATATCCAAATATTTCATCAAAGACTTGGCTTCATCCTTTAGATGAAATAGATCAACATCAAAAATCCCAAAACTATTTAGTTCACTTTGTATAGCATATGAATTTGAATTTCTAATTTGATGTGGTTGCATAGTTACATCTAGATCTACAACTTCATCTCCTGTACTTACAATAGCAATTTTAGGAAATGATTTGACCATCACCTCTTTTTTTCCATTGGAGGCCAAAACTGCAACTTCTGGGGATCTGATAATTGTATGTTTTGTTAGTATATGTTGTCCTTTTTTATAGTCAGACCCCTGCAAATGTACATTTTGCATAACGGGCAAATCGTTTTTATGGTTAATTAATGTTGCAGTATCACCTGAAATTCTTAGGTCTTCGTATTTTATTACGCAATCACAGCCTTTTGGTAATACTGCTCCAGTCATCACTTCAAGACAATTGTTGCTATTTTGTAAGCTTTTTTGAGGTGTACCTGCAGGTTGTATTCCTTCAATTTTAAAAGACCTTTTGTTGCTAGCTCTATTTATAGCAATGCCATCCATTGCACATCGGTCAAATGGCGGCTGATCTCTCCCTGACAAGAGATCTTCTGCTAAAACTCTATTAAGCGAAGCAGCCAGAGGAATTTTTTTGGTATCGCAAGTTATCTGGTTTTTAAAAATTAAATCTTGGGCATCTTGGGTGGTGATCATTTTATCCCCTTTGATGTATTGTTATAATAATTTGGCCTTAACTTTTATCACTTTTCCCACCCGTTTTTTCAATTAATGAAATTTCAGATATGGTCATGTCGTGAGAAAAAGCTTTGCACATGTCATAAATTGTTAAGGCCGCAACAGAAGCTCCAGTTAGGGCCTCCATCTCTACTCCGGTTTTTCCTGAAATCTTAACTTTACAGTCAATTGAAACATCTTTTTGATTAATTACTTTAATTTGGACATCACAAGAGTCAATAATTAAGGGGTGACAAAACGGAATTAGATCTGCTGTTTTTTTTACTGCCATAGTTGCTGCAATAATGGCAGTAGAAAAGACTGGGCCTTTTTTACTTTTTATTTCGCCATCTATAAAATGATCCATCACCACTTTAGGAAGAGTTATTATGGATTTGGCATGTGCATAGCGGGCAGTTACATTTTTTTTACTTATATCAACCATGCATGGATTATTCTTATTATCAACATGAGAAAACATTTTAAAACCTCACTTATGAATCAAAAACTTAATCCATCTTAAGCACTTTGTTTTTTTAAATATGGTCTAACAATAAATATGAAAAAAAGAAGGCCCACTTCGTATAATAAAATTAAAGGTCCCCAAAGAATTGTCATGGTCAATACATCGGGGGGTGTGATCATGGCTGAAAATATTGCAAATCCCAAATAGACATAACGACGATTACTTCTGAGCATATCTTCAGACACAAGTCCTATAAACCCTATGACAAGTAATACATTGGGGATCTGAAATACAAATCCCGACAACACCAAGAGTTTACTAGAGAGCACCAGGTAATCTTTTAAATTAATTGTCGCTTGTATATTTTGTACGCCAAAATGGGCAAACGTTTTTATTAAAATGGGCAATACAAGATAATGACCAAAAGAGACGCCAAGACAAAACAAAATGAAACTAAGTATTATAAATGGTCTAACTACTATTACCTCTTTTTTATAAAGGCCAGGCTTTATAAATCGCCAAAGCTGATAAAACCACAGAGGAGACGAGATGATTATTGCAACCCAAAGAGAAACTTGAAATTGGGAGAGAACTTTATCTAATATCCCAATATAAATAATCTTCCCATTAATAATTGTCAGATCATTGACAAAAGTATGTCTAAGGGGACCTAAGAGAAATTTACAAAAAAAATCTCCATAGCTAAAAGTTATAACAAAACTAATAAACAGAATTATGGCAATGACCATAATGGTGGATCTAAGATCCTCTAAATGTTCGAAAATCGATTTTTCTTGCATTTAATTATTGTCTGATCCTTCAGGACTTTTGTCTTCTAAGGTAGTATTCATCCCAAGTTTGAAGTTTTTAATCCCCTGAGCGAGAGAGCTTCCCAGTTGTGGAAGTTTTTTGGGACCTATAAAGATAAAAGCCGCAATGCCAATTAGAACAAGTTCACCCATACCTAATCCAAACATATTACACCTCGAAATTTGACTTATCTTCCATGAATTATTTTTTAATATATAATTGTTAACAGCAAAAAAGGCAGTTGGCAAATCTTCTCGCCGCATCATCGTCATTTCACGGTAAGCTTACTCAATTACGCTCGAAAAAACAGTGTCGCCATCGTTATTTTACATTACGAAATATCCGGGTTATATATTGGAAGTTGATTTTTTTAAAAAATATATTGTACACATGTGTCATATCTGTAACTAGAGATACTAATAGTCTGTAAGTATATATTGGAGAAAAATTAGTATGAAAAAAATAATATATTCTTACGGACGCCCTTTAAAAAAACTTCGCTTTTCAATAAATGAGGTCTGTAACCTAAACTGCACTTATTGCATGCCCCCTGGAGCCGTTTTTTCTCCTTTGCAACAATCTTTAAGTAAAACACAGATAACCGACATTGCTAGTCGACTCTCAAAACTTGGTGTTGATGAAATAAGGATTACTGGAGGTGAACCTACATTGCGCCAAGATTTTATGTCTATTATGAAATCAATTTCATCTTTAGATATTAAATCGTTGGGACTAACTACTAACGGAGTGTTTACCGAGAAATATCTACCTGAGCTATGGAAGCAAACAAAGTGTAGAAAAATTAATTTTAGTTTAGATTCCCTTAACCCTCAAATTTATAAAAGAATTTGCAAACAAGATGCTTTACATATTGTTCTAAGTTCAATTTTAAAAGCACGTGAGCTTGGTTTTGTTGTCAAGATCAACACTGTATTGATGAAGGATATCAACCATCAAGAAATAGATAGTTTTATAAATTTTTCTTCTGTCTATGATATCGAGGTGCGCTTTTTAGAACTAATGAATATTGGAGTTGCAAAAGACAAACTTATTAATAGTTGTGTCCGTGCCGAGTATGTAGAGAGTGAAATTTTAAAAAAATACCAGATGAAAAAAATTGAAACCTCAAAGGATTCGACCGCATATAAATTCAAGCTATCAAATGGTGCAGTAATTGGCTTTATTGCTTCTGAGTCAAAACCTTTTTGTAAAGAATGCACGAGACTTCGAGTGAATTATAAAGGAGAAGTTAGAGCGTGCTTGATGGTAAACAAACACCTTTCACTAGTTGATAAAAACCTAAGCGAAACAGAAGAAATACTTTGTCATATGGGTAGATTAAAACCTTTGTCAAAGATAGAAGGCACTGAGGACCCCATGTATCAGGTGGGAGGATAGATAACAATGTCTAGAGGATTCCAAGATATGTTTCATTCTCTTGAGCTTGCTTTCTGTGGCCATTCTGGATCTGGAAAAACAACACTGATTGAAAAAATTATTTCACAGATGAGTCATCAATTTCAGATCGGTTACATAAAACATGATATTCATAATTTTGAAATGGATCATAAAGGTAAAGATACCTATCGCGCATATACTAGTGGTGCTCAAAAAGTGTACATAAACGACCAAAAAAAGTCAGCTTTTGTGACAAAAAAAAATATTTCCCCTGAGCTTTTAAAAACTCTTTATAATGATTGTGATTTTGTTTTGATTGAAGGTTACAAAGACTCAAAAATTCCTAAAGTCATCGTCCTTGATGATGATGGAAAAATGTTGGATAGATACCACCAAGGTGAATTTTGTAATGTTTTGGCCATTTGCGGAAGACAGATGACTATGAAACCAACTGTGCTTTCATCGGTGCCTTATTTTAATAGAGATAATATTTTAAAAATCACTCAATTTGTTAAAAACTACTTTAAAACAATTGTCACACGCAGACCCATGTACGGATTAGTTCTAACTGGTGGTAAAAGCTTAAGAATGCAAAGAGATAAATCTAGCATTAATTATCACGGTACCAATCAGACAAGTTATAGCAATGAGGTCTTAAATTCGGTTTGTGATAAAATATTTATTTCATGTCGAAAACAGCAAGAAACTTTACCGCATATATGTGATCATAGACAGATCCATGATATGTTTTTAAATATTGGTCCTGCAGGCGGAATACTTACGGCCATGATGCAACACCCTGACGCCAATTGGTTTGTTTTGGCGTGTGATCTACCTTTTGTAGACACAGACACCGCTACTTACTTATTTAAAAATTTTGATCCATACAAATTGGCGACTACTTTTTTAAATCCCGTCACACAGAGGCCAGATCCTTTGTGTTGTATTTATTCCCCCAAGGCACGGTTTAAGTTTTTAGAACATTTTATCCATGGAAGCCCTAAACCCATGGATATTCTGATGAGCTCAGATATTAAAACGGTTGGGCCTGTAGATTTTAAAATACTAACAAATGTAAACACACCCAAGGAGTATAAGTTAACAAAAGAAGAAGTTACAAACTTCTAAATAATAGAAATTGAATCGCACAAACCCTGTATTGCAATATGGCGATTTATCTATGCAACCCCGCTCCTCAACCAAACACCCACGCACGTCCGCATCCGTAATTTTACGATAAAGCCTGTTGTGTTAACAGATAAATATTGTTAATGTTTTCACATCGACACTTAATTTTCTTAAAAAAAGAATCTTTAAGCTTTTTAAATAACTTAAGATCTTACGTTTTGGGGTGCAATATGAAAAAAAATGTGATCATCGCAATTGTAGGGGCCGGTTGCGAGGCAGTGACCATTTATCAAACACTTTCGAGATACTCAAACACTGTTATTAAGTACATTTGTGACCCCAACGAAAATGCTGCCTTATTTCAGATAGCAAAAGCTAGCGGCAAGGCATTTGAATATATACCATCCTGGCATAGTCTTATAAAAAAACAAGACGTTGAAATTATTTTTGATTTAACGGATGATGAACATATCTATAATGGACTCGCCCAACACAAACCCCACACTTGCCAACTTGTTGGGCCCACTGTCGCTAAAGTTATCGCAAAGGCCTTAAGCGAACATGATGCAAAAGTTGAAGAACAAACAAAATACTTGTTACATGCTACTCATCAATTGAAGGCACCGTTTGCTGCCATCCAAAGCTATACAGACATTATACAGGGGGGATATGCAGGGGAAGTCCCAAAGGATGTTAGTAAGATTTTGAATAAAATTAACATAAGGTGCAACCTATTATCAGAATCGATAAAAGATATGCTAACATTGGCAAGTTTAACTTCTAATACAACCAATGACCTAATGATAGAATGTGTAAGCTTAAAAAGTGTGATTTCCAATATTATAAAAAAAGTGAACTCAATAGCTAAGAAGCAAAACATAAAAATCAATATCCAGCTAAATATTAGTGACGATAGGATTGAAACAAATTTATATCAGCTGGAAATGTTATTTTCTGTTCTTATTGAAAACGCAATCAGCTATTCTCTTGCTGGCTCTGAAGTAGATATTACTGCATTAGAGCGAGCAAATAATACAGTTGAAGTTTCTATCAAGGATCAAGGTATCGGCATTGCACCCACTAATCACCACAAGGTCTTTTTGGAATACTTCAGGACCAATGAAGCCGCTGAACATAACCAAAATGGCAATGGTTTGGGCTTGGCAATCGTAAAAAAGATATCAGATATTCACAACTTTGAGATAAATTTAAAAAGTGAGTTAGGCAAAGGCACGACTTTTACAATATTAATGCCAAAAAGAAATAAACTCACTTCAAAAATCTCTACAGGCCTACAATAAGTGTTCTCAATTTTTTAAAAGTATCATGATTTAAAACATAACATATCTTAGACGTCTGCTTGACTTGTATTATTAGGTCTGCATCCTTTAGTACTTTTATATGTTGTGACACCGTTGATTGTGATAAGGGCAATGTATCTACAAAATCATTGCAAATGCACAGGTCATCGTGCAAAAGCATTTTCACTATATGAACTCTAGCATCATGACCAAGAGCTCTACAAAGCTTGGCCAAAGACTTATCTTCTTCTGTTACCTCTTGTTTATTTTTGGGCAAACATTTCATTACTTACACTCCAGCACCTAAATCTAAAACATTTAAGGATATCAATGCCCTATTCCATGCAACATCAAAAAAAGGTGCTCCATCGTCTTTAGAATCTCATCCATATATTCTCTCACCGCATTTACACTTCCAGGTAAGGTATATATTAAAGTTTGATCACACACTCCTGCGACACTTCTACTTAACAAAGCGTTAGGTTTATCTTGGCCATACTTTAATCTAATATTTTCCATGATTCCTGGAATCAACTTTTGGCAAAAATTTTCGACGACCTCTGGAGTAATATCAGAAAGACCAATACCAGTTCCTCCCGTGGTAATCACAAGGTCATCCTTTTCCAAAACAAATTTATTTAACAAAGATCGCAACATCTCTTCATTATCTGCAATGAGCTCTTTTTTGATATTAATTCGATATCTAGTATTTTCAAAATGCTTGATCAGGAGTTTTTCTACCTGAGGACCACTTCTATCATCATATTCATTGTTGTAAGCACGATCACTTAAAGTGATAATTTTAAAATTAAACTGACGAGGCTTGTGAGTAAATGTATCTCCTGTAGCGATCTCTCCTCCACTTATTACTCGACAAAAAATACCCTCTTTGGGCATTACACACTTACCTACTTCGCTAAAAATCGCACATCCCGTTCCATGGCACTTTTTGCCAATCTGAGTTACCTCAATTTCGACGTCACCAAAGATAAATCGGTCGAATACTGAAACTTGAGACATGTCTATACCTTGAGTTGTGATATTTTCAGCAAACTCCCCGGCCCTAAACTCTCTATTCTCCTTCTTTGAAAAATTTGCGATATCTTCGAGACTTAAAAGACTAACCAAACGATGTCCATTCCCAGCATGTGCATCGCCAATTATACCTGCATTATTCAACTTAATCGTCTGAACAGGTTCTTTGGATGTTCCTTTTTGCTTTGAAATATTAACAGATACTGCTTTCATGACTTGATCTCTCTTTTTATAATAATTATTTATAGCATTTTCATAAACAAGGTTCCTAAAACAAATCCCATAGGAAGGGTTGTTACCCAAGCTAAAAGGATTTGAAATAAAACCTTTAAATTGATTTTTTTATTAACAGCTCCAATCCCAAATATTGAGCCACATGAAACATGAGTGGTTGATACTGGAACTCCAATTTTACTAGCACAACAAACCATTATTCCTGTGATCAAGTTTGCAGTAAATGCTTGGCCTGGATTCATTTGAGTAACTTTTTCTCCCATGGTCCTTGCAATTCCCTTTGAGTGAATTAATCCTCCAACCAGCATAAATACTCCTACAAGCACAATTGATAACTTTAGATCAAATCGTGAGCCAATTAGTAGGAGTGCTGCAATCTTTGGAGTATCATTTAGGCCTCTGGCAAAGCACACCAAACCACTACTTAAATAGTGGAGAACATCAAGTAGACTGTTAGCAGAAATCCCTATGATATCGCCACTGTAGGTTGATCGACAATAGCTGGTGTCAGTTACGGACATTACGGGCAAATCTAAAGATGAATAGTTATCCATAAATTCGGCCTTTGAAGCAGCATGAGTCGGAATCGTGGCCATAACATCTTTGCCTACACAAAGACAAGTTTGTTGACCTATTTTTAGTGTTTTTCTTAGAGCTTTTAACTGAGGATAAATTATATAAGCAAGGACCAAAGAAATTATGGGACCAGCAATTAGTGGTAGAAAAAATTTATCTGCTAGTTTGGCCCAATTGATTCCTGCAGCAGATGCTACCCACCCAGCACCCGCTAAAGCTCCAATCAATGCGTGGGTGGTTGATACAGGAAGCTTTAAAATTGTTGCAAACAAAACTGTGGTAGCAGCTGCAACTCCAACTGCAAGTGGAAACGATTGCATTTGAATTATACTTTCAGGCACCAGGCCTTTTCCTTTAAACACAATAACCAACTCACCAGCAAAGTATAATGCCAAAAGACATCCAAGACCGGTAGTAATCGTCGTCCAAACTAGTGCCTTTTTATAATTTGCCGTTTTGCTACCATACAGGGTTGCAACGCCTTTAAAATTGTCATTGGCACCATTTGCATAGGCCAAAAACATTGCTGCAAATAAAATTAGTATGAATATTGTAGTTTCCATATATCACCCTATCTTGTTACAAAACAATTTTACAGTTATAGGGTTTCCACATAGGCGCGAATTTCATCGCGTACTCTGCGGTAACATTCAAGTTGCTCTTCTTCAGATGCTCCCTTTTGGGCCAACTCTTGTGCAAATTTCGGTGGATCGTCGAATCCATGATGAATCATTTGGTAATTGTCTGGAAAAAAGTGACAGTTCTCGCGAGCATGTCCACACACAGTTATAACGATATCAAACTTCATATTCTTAAATTCATCAATATGCTGAGACTTATGTCCCGAGATATCAACACCGACTTCAGCCATCACCTTGACGGCATAGGGGTTCACACCACGAGTCTCGATACCTGCAGAATAGGCATCAATCGTATCACCTTTTAAATATCGGGTCCAACCTTCTGCCATTTGACTGCAACAAGAATTGCCGGTGCAAAGAAATAGTATCCTTGTCCTCGACGAAATTCCCCAATCTTTGGCAATAACATCTTTAATTTTTTTCTGGTCTTGCTTAATCTCAGCAGATTCTGCAAGAGAAATTGAATTTAGTACCCAATCGAGCGCTTTGGTAACGTCTTTAGATGCCATCTTTTTTGAAAGTAGATAATAAACCCAACGGCCCTCTTTTCTTTTTTCTACCAACATAGCATTATGAAGAATAGACATGTGCTTGGAAATGGTTGGTTGGGCCAATCCCAGCAGGTCCGTTAACTGACAGATGCACAATTCCTGGTCCTTAAGGGCCATAATGGTCCGAATCCTGTTTTTGTCCGATAGTGCACGTATGATGTTCATGAATTCACGCATGCAGCTTTTGTACCGAATATATTGGCACACGTCAATCTAAGGACCCCCATTCTTGTAATTTTTATGGAGCACAGTGGTATCGTCATATTGACATGTGACTATATGTTCGATATAAACACCCTTGATTCCATTGATTTCATTATGAATATGTCAGTTATTAGATACATAAGTAGAAGAGTATAAAATGAAATGTTTACCAAATAAAAGTTTACGTCTTTCAAAAGGTGACAAGATCCTTCCAAAGCTATGTAGAGCAATCGGACACGATGCTCGAGTCCAAATTGTCAAAATGCTTTTACAAAAAGAAAGATGTATGTGCAATGATTTTGTAGAGGCCTTACCTTTATCTCAGTCAACGGTCTCTCAACACATAAAAGTCCTAAAAGATGCCGGACTGATTATGCAAGTTAAACATTCTTCCAAGGCATGTTATGCCCTCAATCATGATACTTTGAAACAATTGAGAACACTCATCGTCGGCTTATAGCCCCACAAATTAAAAAACAGTTTTTAAATCGAACTTTATATAATCTCGCGAGCGAAACTTCAAATAACTTCATCTGTTTTGTGACCACTTTTTTTACACTCTCTGCAAGCCACCTACCTACTAAGAAACAGTAGGTGAGCTGATTTTCCATTAAAGACAGTATTTGTTTGAGAAACCATAACTTTCAATTCTGTACCGTCTTGCTGCAGCCACTTTTGTTCAATAGTTGTTAAACCTGAATTTTTCATCCTAAACTTGATCTGATCTTCAAATACCTGTCCTGGTCATTGACATGGTCATTTTTACGATATTTTTCCTTAAGCAGTCTGCAAACAATAAATGTTGGCCTATTATACAAAGAAAAGTATG
>JADHTQ010000012.1 GCA_016784965.1 Bacteriovoracaceae bacterium
TGTTATATTTATTTCTTTAAAAGCAAAAAGGAGTGAGTCAAGCGTCTATTTGGCCATTGAGGTGTAAGTTTTAATGTTGACAAAAGAGCGAATACAAGAACGATGTCAATTTTGGAGAGAAAAATACACGACAGTATTTGAATTTGACAATATAAGCAGGTTGTCCTCCATTAAGCAGCCAGGTAGCCAAACGTCATTTGTTTTAATAACAATAATTTTTTAGCGACAATTATTCATTCAACGAGAGAGGCAACACCTCAAGAAATAACAAAATTTGATTATAGTTTTAATTTAATTGGTAACAAAACACAGATTGCAACACCTGCGGGGAGTTACTTATAAATTTACAAAAACTATTCCATTAAAGCGTGGATTTACTTTGCAATATATGATGACCAATGATGATGAAATCTTAGCCACAATCATAAAAGGTACCGGCCAACATGCAAATGTAAATTATGAAGTTGGAATTGGGGGAACAATATCATCTGAGTATCTTAGTCAAAAATACAGAGAGGAGCTTGAGTTGAGTGCAGTGGCTTCATATTCTATTGCAAAAAAACCATCTCAACTTGCAGTAATTAATGGTGAGATTATCAATTATCTAATTACTCCAAAGCAACAGGGAGTAGTAATTATTAATAATCAAAATGGGAAGATTAGAATTCATAATCTCTCTACACTATCCTTAGAGATTGACGGGGAACACAAAGACCTCAACGTATTTGATATGTTTTCAGATTTTAGTTTATTTTCATCTTGGATGAAAACTCATAAATATGATGTTTTCCAATCTCATCTTTTGTTAAGTGAGGGAGTTATTAGAGTAGATAAGACTTGGCAACAAGTAATTGATAAACGTAGAGTTCTTGCATCTTTTGAAACTTATGATAGTTTTGCGCTTATTGATTTTGAACCTGCTATTTCGCTCTATGATGCTGCTTGCTTATCTAAAAATATTGATGGTGTAAAATCAGTTGTGAACTTAGATACTGGAATGTATGATATCGCAACTTTTGAATCAAGTACCGGAGATTTGGTTGAGCTTGGTACACCGGACAAAGCAAAGAAGGACAGTGCTACAAATAAAATTGTTTTCTTCTCGCGCTAATTTTCGTTAAGGTTAAAATGCATTTTAATCTATAGTATTTCCAAAAACCAACACTTATCCATCATTTCTAAATTTGACATTCTTTCATTTACATGATGCCATTTAGTTCATAGATTTAATTTCATTGTTCTCTTTTAACAGTACTACCAATGGTTTGTGGGTATGAGCATCTTTTTGATCTATTTGTCCATAAGTGACCACAATAATTTGATCCCCTCGGTGGACAAGTCTGGCAGCGGCACCATTTAGACATATCTGACCCTCTTTTCCATGAATGACATAAGTTGAGAATCGATTGCCGTTGGTTATATTAAAAATTTCCACCTTTTCGTGCAAATGAAAGTGGGCGGCTTCACAAAGTTTTGGACAGATGGAAATGGAGCCTTCATATTCTAAGTCGGCTTCTGTTACAGTTGCTCGATGTAGTTTAGATTTAAGTACTGTTATTTGCATGATTTTATCCTCGATTCATTTTTAATGATTGATGTATACCATTTAAAACTAGATCAGGTATATAAATGTCAAAAAGTTTTGAGTCATCATAGAGCCTAGCAAGCCCTCCGGTGCCTATTATTAATGGTCTGTTGTGTGCAAAGCATTCGCTGGTTATGCGAGATGTTACTTCTTTGACCATACCTAAATTGCCATAAAAAAGACCTGCCTGAATACTTTCAACTGTTGAGCGACCACAAACATGAGGTGCTTTAACAATTTCAACCGTGGGAAGTTTGGCAGTTCGCTTTTCTAGGGCTTCCATGGAGATTTTAAGTCCTGCTACAATTGTACCCCCTAGGTAATCGCGGTCGGAAGAAATAGCACAAAAAGTTGTGGCCGTTCCAAAATCTACAATAATTATATTTTGATTGGGAAATTGCTCAATGGCCGCAATGGAATTGGCAATGCGGTCAGCACCGACTTCAAGGGGATTGTGGTAACGAATATTGAGACCACTTTTCATGCCGGGGCCTATCATGAAAGGGGTAATGTTAAAATATCGTTTACAGCAGTTTCTCATAGAGTAAATGGTTTCAGGAACGACGGTGCAAAAGCCAATATTGCTTACATCCTGGGGATCGTAGCCATTTTCTCTTAAAATGTTGCGCAAAAATATGCCTAGCTCATCAGAGGAGACACTGCCCATAGATATTTTTCTAAACTGAAACTTTAATTTTCCGTCTATAAAAATACCACCATAAAAATGGGTGTTACCAATATCAAGACATAGAATCATTTGAAGGTGCTCCTCGTGTAAGTGAAAACAGGGTTTTTGCTAACTCTAATTTTGTGTGTGTTGTTTTCAGTAAGTTATTTTTGTTATAAATACGGGCCTTGTGTTGGTCGATATTTATATCGGCTAAGTTATTGTGAACCAAGTAATCGACGACATTTTTATTTAGTACTTTGTTAACTGCTTGCTCGATTATATCCGAGCTTTGCGTGTTAGTGAGTTTAAAGCCAATTAAGGTGATCGGGTCTTGAGAATAGCTTTTTATATTATCAATAATTTTAAAATTATGTTTTAAATTGATTGATAATGAGGCAGTTGAGTCGATTTTTAAAGTTGAGTCAGGTTGTACTTTTTTCCCATCAACAACTAGGCAATCAACAGAGTAATCACTTACTGCAGCTAGGTGAATTACAGTATGATAAACACCTTCGCCGAGCAAAGACTGCAAAGAGCTATATAGGTCGACAAAATTTCTAAATGATACTGTTTTAATATCACTGTTGGTAGGTTTTACGGCCCGCTTTCCATGAACAAGGGTAACTTGGTCACCCTGGTTACTAAAATAATCGGCAATCACACTACCAGTTTTTCCCGTGCTAAAATTTGATAGGTAGCGTACCCCATCGATTAACTCTTCGGTTCCACCGGTGGTAATTAGTGTATTCATCTAAATACCTCATTTTTAATTTTGGCAAAAACGTAGTCTGGTTCTACTAATCTGCCAAGGCCCTCTTCACCACAAGCAAGTACACCCTCTTCAGTAGGCAAAATCACACTGCCCCACTTTTGTAAAGTGACGATGGATTGTACTGTAGCAGGATGTGCTAGCATATTTGAGTTCATGGAAGGGGCAATCCAAAAAGGTTTTTTAAAGTTGTTTGCTAAAAACAAAGCACCAATCAAGTTATCGGCGATACCACCTGCTAACTTATTGATGGTGTTAGCACTAGCCGGGTAAATAATAATCAAGTCGGCCCATCTGGCAAGGTTTATATGGTCAAGGTGTTGCCCATCTTCAAACATACTGCTGAGTACTTTTTTATGACTTAACCCCTCTAGCGTTGCTCTTCCAATAAATTTTTCACTACTGTCGGTTGTGATGCATTGGACTTCACATCCTTCTTTTTTTAGTGAAGAGATAAGGTAGCATGCCTTATAGCAAGAAATGGAGCCCGTAAGAGCAAATAGTATTTTAAACTTCGACATTGTCAATTAACCTTACATTTGCGTAGTGGATAGCACCAAAGCGCCTTCCAAAGTGTTCTTCAATATAATCTACAACAAAGCCTTGCTCTGTTAGTTTAGTTTTAATTTCCTCTATGGAGGCATCAGCTTTTAAGTGGTGATAAAAGCTTGAAGCCACCTCCAATTGCTCAGGGGTTAAAAGTAGGTTTCTAGAGCTCATCGCTAGGCCACTTACCTCTCTAACCGTTGGACACGGGATGATGTTTACGTCCATAAAAAAAGCTTGGACCATATCTTTGATTAAGATGTATTGTTGGTAATCTTTTTCACCAAAATAAGCGTTGGTTGGTTTGATAATGTTAAGTAGCTTCATAACCACAGACAAAACGCCATCAAAATGCCCTGGGCGATTGGCGCCACAAAGGATTTTGGCCATTTTACAATCACTGACTTTATAGCGGTAATTATATGGGTAAAGGGCATCATAGTCTGGTGCAAAGAGATAATCTACCTTGGCCTTGCAAAGTAGTGCTAGGTCGCGTTCTAAGTCTTTGGGATAAGACTTTAAATCTTGTTTCTTATTAAATTGAGTGGGATTAACAAAGATACTCACAACTGTTATGTCATTTTCTTTTTTACTTTGGTGGATTAGTGACATGTGACCTTGGTGGAGCGCTCCCATGGTGGGCACTAAACCAATTTTTTGGTCAATATTTAATTGCGTCCATTTTTGAGTACTGTTAACTGTTGTGGTCATTTATAACTTTCCTCTCTAGTTGGAAACTGCTCATTTCTAACTTCTTGGTGAAAACAGTTTAAGGACTCTAAAACCATAGAGTGGCCACTCATGAATTTTTTTAAAAACTTAGGGTTAAAACTATCATCCATACCCAATAGGTCCTGTAATACTAAAACTTGCCCATCCACATCAGATCCAGCACCGATTCCAATTGTGGCGATATCAATATTTTCTGTAATAATCTTGGCCACTGGAGCTGGGATACACTCAAGTACCAAGGCAAAACACCCAGCATCTTGCAAAGCTTGTGCTTGCTGTAGTAACATCTGGGCGGCGCCATCTTGTGTAGCTTGGACTTTGTGGCCTCCAAATTGATGAATTGACTGAGGAGTAAGTCCCAAATGACCCATGACGGGAACTCCAGATTGGGTAATATGTTTAACAATATCTTGGTGGCCATCAATTCCCTCAACTTTGATAGCATTTGCTCCAGAGGTCATAAGCTGCTCTACTGCATCCATGGTGTCTTTTAAACCCTTTCTAAAACTCAAAAAAGGCATATCGCTGACAATGAATTTAGAAGTTGCCCCGCGGACCACTGCTTTTGTATGAAGGGCCATCAATTCTACGGTTGCGTTCAAGGTGGACGGATATCCATGTACTACCATGGCAAGGCTATCGCCAACTAAAAGAGTATCAACATTTGAAGCATTTAAAATCTTGGCCGACCAAAAATCATAGCAAGTACTCATGGTAATTTTAGTGCCCGCTTGCTTCATTTTATAAAAATCAAGTACATTCATGTCTTGCTTCCTCCTCCTTGATCGGGTTTGTATGCAGATAAAAAAGAGCTGTATACTTTTTGAAATGGATCACTCTCAAGTGCGCTTAAATTCTTATTTATTGTTTTTTGATCGTTTCTTGCAAGTGGACCTGTTAGTACGTTATCGCTGCTGTTTATTAAGTTTTGCATGGTTTGAGACAAGTAAGGGTAAAGAATCTCCTTGCTGATTCCCAATTTATATTCAAAGTCGCTAAATATTTTTTGCCATAGAATCGTCGAAAAATTGCCTCCCATCACACATAATGCGTGGTAGAGGGGTTTATCTGCAGAAGAGATTGAAATATTAGTATTTGGTAACTTGGGAAAAATATCTTTAAAGTCCAGAGAATTTTTTTCACATACAAAGGGGATTGATTTGTACGTATCGAGGTCATAAAGTTGATCACTAAATGTTATTAGTGGGTGAGTACTATGGATGTTTGGTAAGCTTAAGCACCCTGAAAAGTGGACTATGGTGTGGTGCTTAGTCAAAGCAAGGTGCTCATTTATAAAACCTTCAATGGCATCGTCTGGAATTAGGATTAGTATTGTCTTGCAGGAGTTTAACAAAATGGGCAGGTCTATGCTGTCTGGTTCTATACTTCTTTTCGACCAACACAGATAGTCAATGTTTAAAAAATCAAAGTAGTGCTTTAAATGTCTGGCAACTTTTCCGTTACCGATAATTCCGTAAGGATCATAATTTTTCATCGTCTGGTACCTGTCTTAATATTTTTAGATCAAGTCCTAAGTAAGTTATGAAAAACAATTACATCTGTACTGTGTATATGTATATATGCGACGCATTGGGGTGGGTTTAGGCCATAAATTTTACATATATAATGCTTAAAATGACTACAACTAGAATTACCGCATAAATGATTAATTTTTTTTGCTTTTGCCTTTTTGGGCCCTCTTCATCTTCTTGCTCATGTTTGATATCAGTTTTTGTGCCATTAATCATTTCTTTTAAATCTTCATCAATTTCGGGTTTTGGTTCTTGTTTTGGTTTAATTTTTTTAGGACCGTCTTTCTGTGGTTGTTTTTTGCTAGTAGCAGTTTTTTGTTGCCTCTGCCTCATTATAAAAGCACTGATCGTTTTATCCAAATCATCAGTTATGGAGGTGGAGCCAAATACCATCTGTTTTACAGAATCACGAATTGCATCGTTTAAGGCGTTTTGGTTTGATAGCTTTTGATATCTCTCAACAAACTCTCTTTTTTTAGATACGCTGTCAGCGGTATCCATGCTACTCATGGTTTGTTCGTTTATACCTTTATTTTTTCTTGCTGCCAGCTCTTCCTTTAGGTCTTCTACAAAGGGAGCGGCATCAATCTCGCCAAACTTTCTTAGTTTTTTTTGGTTTTTACTAATTTCTTTTGCAAACATCTTTTGTAAAAAAGATTGCAAGTCATTGGAGTTAAAGTCGGGATAATTAGTATAAAGAAACTTAGTCAGTGCTCTATTGAATTGATCTAAGTCCTTGTAACGCTTTTCGCGCTTTTTTGAAAGACTTTTTAGTAAGATTTTTTCTAGTTCAGCTGGAATTTTAGGGTTTAGCTTAGTCGGCTTGGGAATTTTGCATTCGTAAATTTGCCGCAAGATCATCATATCGTTTTTACCAGTAAACAACTGTTTTCCCATGAGAAGTTCCCATAGCACAAGACCTACAGCAAATTGATCATAGCGGTGGTCTAAGACAGTATTTTCTTGTAGGTACTCCGGCGCTAGATATGAAATTTTTCCCTTAATGGTACCAGCTTGTGTTTCTTCGGTATTAGATTGTGCTTTGGCAATTCCAAAATCTATGACCTTAACGATACCGTCGTAATCCATCATGATATTATGTGGGGAGATATCTCGGTGAATAATGTTGAATGCCAAGCCACTTAGCTTGTCTGTAAATTTATGGGCATAATCGAGTCCTTGGCAAATTTGAGAGGTCATATAGACCGCCATCTCGACAGGAAAAGATGTCTCTTTCTTTTTTAAGAGGTCCCCAAACTCTTTTAAATTTTTTCCATCTACATATTCCAGTACTGCAAATAATTGATTATCACAATCGCCGTAATGGTAAGTTTGGGAAATATTAGGGTGAACAAGCCCAAAGGCAACTTTGATTTCATCTAAAAACATATCTTTAAAGTCGCTATTTTGAGAATGCACCTCTTTGATAACTTTTATGGCAACAATTTTGTCTGCCACCATATTTTCACTTAGCTCACGAGCTCTGTAGATTGTGGCCATTCCGCCATCAACTAGGTGGTCCAATAGCAAATAGCGGTTAAATCTCCTAGCTTTAAATTCAGATTCGCCCATTACTATCTCCAAAATGGTAGATCATTAAGATCGGGTAATTCGTAACTATCTAAATTCTTGCATTTATAATATCATATTAGGTAGGGGGTATTAGTATAGGGCAATAATATCCCCTGTAGAGAAACTGACTAACTTGGACGTATAATATTGCTAGGATATTGTTTTCTTATTAAAATAAAACGTGGGTAATAAGAGATTAAAGGATTTGGCCATGATGGAACAATCGACAGATAGCAAGAAAGTCTACGCAGGCTTTGAGGATCTTGTTGCTAGTAACAAGAATTTATTTAAATTGTTAGAAAAAAGCGCAAGAAAAGGTACTTTAAAGGCCATTTGGGATGCAAGGCAAGGGGAAATTGATCATTTAAAAACGACAATTGATAGCAAATCTGAACAGTTAGAGCAAACAGAGCGCGCCATTGCTAAATTGAAAGAAGTTATGGAGATAGATGCAGCTGAAAATAATAAGTTGGTGCAGGAGCATTTAATAGCAAAACAAAAGGAAGAAGAAAAAAGTAAAAAGGCCTTGAGTGATGTGAGAGCTTTAAAGCAAAAATTAAAAGAAGCATTTGAAGATAAGAAAAAAGTGATCGAGATGATTCGGGCAGAAAAAACGAGTATTGAAAAGACCAAAGAAGAATCACAGACAATAAAACAGCAAGCTGAGCAGTTAAAAAATGAGGCGGAAAAAGTAAAACATGAAGCAGAAAAAATAAAACATGAAGCAGCACAAATTAAGCAGAAGGCCCATGAACATAAGTTAAATGCTGAGGAGCAAAGAGGGTTGGCCAAAAAAGAGATAAAGGAAGCAGAGCAGTTAAAAGACAAAACGAATCTTTCCCAAAGAGATGTGATTGAGTTAATGGATTATGTTGAGGAGTTGAAAAAGTATTCGGCCAAGACTAAGGAAAAAAACAAGGAACTGGTTAACAAAATAGGTCGCCTAGAAGATGAAAAACTTCAACTAAAAGTACAAACTGAACAGGCCTGTGATGATCTAGATATTTACAAAGAAGATATTGAGCAAGCAAAAGTTCAGCACGAAAGGCTACGTGGGGATATTCAGAAGTTAATAGATTACTCAGAAAAACTTAAAATCCATATCAAAAAATCAAAACAACATGCCAATACCGCCAGGGAACATGCCAAGGCTTCAAACGAAAATGAGCAAAGATATAAAAAAGAGGCCATTAGGCTCAAAAAAGATTCTAAAGCGCAAAAAGCGGTGAATGACAAACTGGTCTCTAGTGTCAAAATTGCCAACATTGAGCTAATACAGACCAAGGAAGTTGTAAAGCGCCTAGAAGAGAAGTTACTCAAAGCACAAGAGGATTTAGGAACGGCTTTAAAATCTAAAAAGCAGTTAGAAGTAGATCTAGAGCAAGCAGCAAATAATGCAGTAGTTTCTAAAACCCAGATAAAGCAACTTTGTGCCGATAATGACCGCCTGGCCCACGAATTGATCCAATTGGGTAACGCTTTTGAAGCAGTTAAAAAATCTATTGGTAAACTACAGGTGGATGTGGCAGATACAGGCAGCGTTTATCAGGCCACTAATGATATTTTGTTGGATAAACAAAATAAGGATAAGGAACAACAAAAGGACTTTTTACAAAGGCAGAGATTTCGTTTATTCGATGAGTGGAATAACCAATCATTCTAAGACACAGCCGCGTCACGATATAACGCTTAGAGCCGCCGAGCGTTAAAGATTTTTTTAGATAATCTGTAACAAGTTTGATATCCATTTGCACTACTATATGCGTATAATAACTAACTAAAAATTATAAAAAACAAAAAATAATACATTTTATATAGGATTTAAGAATACTTTGAAGTGATACCTATAGGTTAAAGGAGTCGAGATGAAAGATGTAAAGTACCCAGGAGATTTGGTAACTACCAATGGCAACCAGCTTGTAGCTCAAACAGAGGCAAGGATTTCAGATTGTGGAGTCTTTTTTCCAATTACCCCCAGCACTGAGCAGGGTGAGAATTTCGAAACTTCTGCAACCAATGGTACATTAACTGTATTTGGTGAGTCGGTAAAGGCCATTGAAACAGAGGGCGAGCATGCCGCTCAAGGAGGTGCAATTGCAGTCTCTACTACGGGCAAAAGAGTTTCAAATTTTACTTCGGGCCAAGGGATTGTATATGGTTTAGAGCAGTACTACCACGCCCCAGGAAAATTATCGACTATGATTTTAAACGTAGGTGCTAGAGCACTTACTAAGCATGCTCTTAATGTTCACTGTGGGCACGATGATGTTATGTCAGCTCTGGATACTGGCTGGATTATGCTAATGGCAAAAGATGCTCAGCAAGCTTGTGATCAGTCAATAATTCTAAGAAGAACAACTGAGCTTTCACTAACACCGGGAATAAACATTCAAGACG
This sequence comes from Bacteriovoracaceae bacterium, assembly GCA_016784965.1. GTDB lineage: Bacteria > Bdellovibrionota > Bacteriovoracia > Bacteriovoracales > Bacteriovoracaceae > JADHTQ01. The sequence continues at coordinate 9,804 of JADHTQ010000012.1, forward strand.
GCTTTTTGACAACTCACTTGGAAAGAACCTTTCTTAGACCTGAGTCTGGTCTTTTGAGAGATTTTTTAGGCAGAGCAGATGATGAAATTAAAACTCCTACCCAGGAGCAAAAAAAGCTATTTGGAGATAAGCGAAGAAGAGTTCCTATTATGTACAACTTAAATAAGCCAGTCTTACTTGGGCCTGTACAAAACCAAGAACACTATATGACTGGAGTAATTTCAAGAGGAATTGCCTTCAACCGCTATATCTTGCAATTTCTAGAGGAGTCTTACAAATTATTTGGTGAACTTACCGGAAGAAGTTACGGTTTAGTTTCCACTTACAATTGTCAAAAAGCTGATACGGTCTTTTTAAGTTTGGGCTCAAGTGCTGAAAATATTGAAGCAGGTGTTAACTACATTGCAAAAAAGCACAATGACCAGGTGGGAGTAATTCACCTAAACTGTATTCGTCCATTTCCTGAACGGGCGGTGATTGAAGCACTTAGAGGTAAGAAAAATGTTATTATCTTAGAACGTACTGATGAGCCAAATAGTGGTTCCAATCCAATCGCTCGAGACGTAAGAACGGCACTATCCAAAGCATTAGAAAATTCATGTGGTTTGGTTGATGATAGTCTTCCCTCTCTTAAACGTGAGGAAACACCTAGAATTTTTGAAGGCGTGTATGGCCTGGGCTCAAGAGATTTTAGACCAGAGCATATTATTGGAGCGTGGGAGTATGTACGAGAAAAAATAGGACGGACTGACGGCTCTAAGGCCTCAGATGGCAAGAGCTTTTTCTACCTTGGTACCAATCACCCATATTCAGTGGTTTCAAAAGAGACTCCAAGTTTATTGCCAGAATCAGCAATTGCCGTGAGGATACACTCTATCGGAGGATGGGGCGCTATTACTACTGGAAAAAATATGGCAGAAATATTGGGACAACTTTCAACTGTGTCAAAATTTGCTAAAGAAACAAGTGATCAAGTGGTCCATATATCGGCCAACCCCAAGTATGGATCAGAAAAAAAAGGCGCACCGACGAATTACTTCCTAGTTGCAGCAAGAGAAAAAATTCGTGTTAACTGCGATCTCAAGCATGTTGACGTTGTGCTATGCTGTGACCCCAAAGCCTTTACTCATACAAATCCCTTAAGTGGCCTAAAAGAAGGTGGCTCTTTTGTTTGGGAATCTAATGAGAGTACCCAAGTGGTGTGGAGTAGAATACCAAGTAAATACCGCCAAGAGATAATAGATAAAAAAATTAAATTATGTACTTTGGCTGGCTTTGATATCGCCAAGGCCAAAACACCTAGTGTGGCACTACAAACCAGGATGCAAGGAAATAGCTTCCTTGGAGCTTTTTTTAAAGTGAGTCCATTTTTAAATGATCATGATATTGATTACAACGTATTTTTAGATACAGTCTTAAAGCAATACAAAAAGAAATTTGGGCGCTTTGGTGAAGATGTAGTTGCCAGTAACTTAGAAGTTATGAAAGCGGGATACGAAGGGATTCGTTTTGTAGATTATGGCAAGATTGAAGATGCAGATCGCTCCACGATGAAAGGTGACGTGATTATGCCTAAAAATTTACCTTGTGCTACAACTTGCAGCGGATGTGATCAAACCGAGCCAGTTTATAAGTTTGAAACTTTTGAAAAAGAATTTTATGTACCAGATCCAGAAAACCAAAAAGCAACTCCGATCACCTCATTGGGGATGATACCAGTTGCCACTGGCGAAAAAAATAATAAGTTTGTATCCAGAATCGACACACCTGTTTATAACCCTTATGACTGTACAGCATGTATGGCCTGTATCAACATTTGTCCCGATACAGCTCTTCCCAATACAGCTCAAGACCTTAATACTTTGGTTAAAACTGTTTTTAATCACTATATAAGTGATGAAAAAGATAGGAGTACTTTGGTAGAAATGCATGAGCAGGTGGCGAACAAGGTGCGTGAGCAAATGCAAGAGCAGCTCTCCCAGAAAAAACCTGATGTGACACCATTTGCTGAGTTATTAAATGAAGAAGTTAAAAGCACTAAAGTTAGTACTAATACCAAACAGGAGGTTGCAGATATAGTAAGCATTCTGCCTCTTGGCTATGGAAATACTAGATCGGTTTTTCAAATGCTAGAAAAGAAAAATCCGGGCTCTGGAGGCCTGTTTTCCATATTTGTCAGTGATAAGTGTAAAGGATGTGGCGAGTGTGTAAAAGTTTGTCCTAGGCAGACCGCCTTATCCATGGTGAAAGAAAATGATCAAATTAGAGGTAACAATATATCTGCAATGGAGTTTTTTAAATTGTTGCCAAATACACCACCGAAATTTTTGGGCCAATTTGATCCCAATAATTTAGAAAATGTTCGGGCCGCAGTTTTACAGAATCATTTAATGGTACAGTCAAATTATGATGCAATTGTTTCTGGAGATGGATCATGTGCCGGGTGTGGTGAAAAATCTGTGTTGCGGGGAATTGCAACAGTGACCGAAGCTTTGATGGCACCGTTATATGAGAAAAAAGTTCAAAGGCTGCGCGACAAAGTGCAACTGCTTCGCGAAAATGGAGTTAAGGCGCTAGAGCAGATTAGAGAATCTGACTCAACGGCTTATCAAAATCTCCAAAGATCTGCACTTCACCTCATTATGGGATTGGGGGGAGACAGTTTTGAGGATACAAAAAAACGGATTGCCAATGAGTTTAAAGGTTCAGATAAAGATATCATTGATGCTCTGGTCATGGTGATGGAGACTGATGCCAATAACCACAGGAAACTTGAAGTTGTAGATGGTAACTTTCAAGGAATGAGTGTGATGGGTATGACTTCCAGTACGGGTTGTAATTCAGTTTATGGCTCTACAACACCCACTAACCCACATACTTATCCCTGGATGAACTCCCTATTTCAAGATTCTCCCACGATTGGTTGGATGATTTCAGAAGGCTTCATGCAAGATCATGCCCGAAGGTCAGTTCTCCCCGAGAGGATTGCCAATTTAATTTTAGAAAAAAACAGCGATTTCAAAGAAGCAGACTATCATGCTTTAACTCATTTTGATGATACTCATATGACAGATTTGGAAATCTTGGAACTTCCTAAAGTGTGGGCAGTAGGTGGAGACGGTGCCATGGGAGATATCGGCTTTCAAAATGCCTCGAAAGTTATGACCCAAAACAGACCCAATATGCATATTTTAATGCTTGATACACAAGTGTACTCAAATACTGGCGGGCAAAACTCTGACAGTTCGGTAATGCCTGGTGGATTTGATATGAATCAATATAGTGAGTATCACGAAGGCAAGCTAACAGAGCGTAAAGAAGTGGCCCAAATTTTTACTTCAGGGCATGGGTCCCCCTTTGTTGCTTGTGTGAGCATGGCCAATATTCCCAAGTTTTATAAAGCCGTTTTGGATGGACTTATGTACCGAGGTGGAGCGTTTATTCAGTCGTATACTTCTTGCCAACCAGAGCACGGGATCGCCGATGATGCATCGGCAGACCATGCAAAAATGGTTCGTGATTCCCGTTCAGTAGTTGAGTTTAGCTATGATCCAAAGCTTGGCGAGTTAGAAAGTGAGTGTTTTGATCTCAAGGGAAATCCCAGAACAGCTTACGATTGGTCGGAGAAAAAAGATCCAGATGGCAATACTTATGAGTACATTATTCCCCATTGGGCCGCTTGTGAAAGCAGGTTTAGGAAACACTTTAAGAAGCTAAAACCAGAAGAAGAAAAGGTTGATGTAAATGATTTAATTCTAAGAATCACACAAAAAGATATTACTTATCGAAATTTTTTAGATCCATCCCATAGGTCCTTCATTCCCCAAAAAGGCGTGTATGTAGATTTGATAGGCAAAGGTGGCAAGAAAAAGCGCATGGGTATATCTCGAATGATGGTTTTATTTACTGTCGAGCGCAGAAAGAACTGGAGAAGGTTGCAAGACAAAGCCGGTATTATCAATAAGGATTATCAAGCACAGAAGTTATTGTTAAAGAAGTTTGATGCCAATGAAATTGAAAAAGAAAAATTCTTAAGTGATACTAGAAAACTTCACCAGGAGTTTTTAAACTCATAAAGTGTATAATTAAAATGAAACTTCCTCGTCAAACAGGTCGTTTTCAGAATCAGGACCCTCTACATCAAACTCTTCAGAGGGTTCGAGTTCTGCAGGATTATCTATATTATAATCGTTATCCGCCAACGCATTATTGGCAAGGCTTTTTCTCCTTCTTCTAAATGACTTCGATTTACGAAAAGGGGTAGGTCTTTTTCGATTTCTTCTGCGGACAGTTGCTTTGGTTTGTCTATTTTTTGATCTTCTAGTTCTCAGCTTACCTTTTTTTGAATCGTTTACTTTTTTTTGCGTTTTTTTTTTTACTGGACTTAATTTATATACTTTTGGATTATCTGCTTTTAAACTTGTTGTTGAATCCTTAGATTTTCTGCCAAGTTCATTAACTATGGCAACTAGCATAACAATGCATAAGATTACCAAGATTGCTGGTATGAGGTATTTTAGCTTAGAAAATGAGTTCTTTTCATGAGCGGTAGGTTCTTCTAGAATCTTTTTATTCATTTGACTTTGTTGAATTTTAGAATTGCTAAGGGCCGCCAATTTTAATACGCCTACCTGTTGTGCCTCTTCTTGCACTTTTTTGCGCTTTATATCCTTCAAATGTGTTGCTTGAATTTCTTGATGGAGGTTTATCGACTCAGGTAGTGGTGGTAAAGAAGTGGCCTTGTCTTGCAGCCTGCGATCGAAAGTTTTGACGTAATATACCTTGATCCAATTTACTCCCCCATCAACGGAGATTAGGTCTGTGGCCAGCAAAGTACCTTTGTCGAGTCTTGTGGTAATTTCTTTGGCAGAATATGGCCCGGCTTTTTGTCCCTCTTTTAAAATAAAGTGCTGATCATTTGCAGGTGCCTCGACATGTTCAAATTGTTCATCTTTTCCTACGATTTTAGGTTTTCTACGCTGGAATACTGGGTTGGTTGCAGCATGTGACCACATTTGCTCTTGTATGTTTTTTATAATGGCCGTGGTTTGGAATGCAGGATTTTTTCTAAAAAGAGCTTTTAGATCGCTTTTATGAATAGGTCCTATTATGACGCCATCAACATTTATTTCATAAAGATCTTCTGGGGCTATCTCTTTTTCTTTTATTTTGGCCTCTGTCAACACTAGGCTTTGCAGAGTGTTGATTTCCATTACAGACTCGTCAATTTCTAATGTATTACCCACTTTCACACCTCTAATCTTGCAAAGAAAAGGTTATTACTGTTATTATTTTCGGAAAGTAATTTTATTAGTTGATAAAATTAACTATAATATGTTCATAGTTAAACTTAAAAAGTAAGTATAGGATATGCATCAGATGAAATTGTTAATGGGGTTGTGCCGCGCAGTAAACGCGGTTAGGGGAGGGGCATTCTACCTATTCATGGTACTGTCGGCCTTTATTCCTTGGATAAAAAACAGATTAAAATTTGAGGGTAATAACCTAGCTGATCCAAATAGTAGGTCTTTTAAAAGCAGCAATGAAGAGGCATTTATTGCCTTTGAAGTTGCTAGTGAGGGAGAACTTGAGCAGGTGGCCCAATTATTAGAACGCTTTTTGTTATTGGGCAAAAAGGTCGAATTAATATACTCTTCTGGAAGTGTGCAACAAAAGTGTGATCAATGGGCAAATAAATTTTCCCAAAATTTACGCGTCTTTCGCTTACCCCTTTTGTCATATTCATTTTTTAGTGGTGTTTTAAAAGGTCAAAATTTAAAAACATGGATTACAGCTAAGCGCTTGGTGTTGTGTCGTTATGATTTTTATCCAGAGCTTTTGCTTTATGGAGCTTCTCCCGACGTTTCGTTTTATCTTCTATCTGCTACTTTGAAAAATAAAGAGTCATCTTACCGCAACAACAATTTTGTTAAACGTTGGTATTACAACTCACTTTATAATTTGTTTGAAATAATTGTACCATCATCTAGTGAGGACATCGAAAGATTCAAGCAGTTGGGAGTATCTTCAGCTTCAGTAAAAAATAATTTTGATTTGCGTACAGTCCAGATTTTAAAAAGGTTGGACAATTCACAAGCAAAGCTAAAAGAGATTACCTTTTTTAAACATTTTGAAAACTCACTCAAGCATATTCCACCCAAAAGACGCATTATGCTGGGAAGTATGTATCCTCAGGAGATGGAGATATTTGATAATCCTAACTTTCAAGATAGGATCAAAAGTGGAGACTTGTTTGTAACAGTTGCTCCGCATAAGTTAAAACCAGCATTTGTGGGGGCGCTGATCAGCACCGTTGGTCACATGGTTCCAGTTTATCTTGTGAGTGACAATATGGAAGATTCCGAGTTAGATGGTATTTTTAAAAAAATGTCACAGGTTCCAGGTTTGTTGATCATTGCAGTACCTGGCATTTTGTGTGAGTTGTATCAATTTTATGGACATATCTTCGTGGGGGGAGGGCATGCTGGGGTTGCAATACATTCAGTGCTAGAGCCATTCTTGGCCGGCGGTATGATTTATTGTGGACCTAAAATACACAGATCAACTGAATATGATCTCATTAAACAGAAGTCTTCTGACTCGATTTCGGTTATAGATAACTTAAATAGATTCTATGAAATATATGTCAGACAAGTTGATATTAGTTCAATCCAACCGAGGCAAATAGTAGAGGAGCTAAAACAAACCATGTCTTCAGACTTTGATAAAGTTTTTGCCTTTTTAAACACTGGTCACTTATGTTAGCAAAGGATATTGATTCTTTAGTTATTGGCAAAAACTACTTGTCTCAGATTTTATCTTTGCAGCTGCTTGATAAGGGCAAATCAATTGTATTAGTAGATGACAGCCGTCTTCAGCTTGGTGAATTATTGACAAATTTTATTTCACAAGCAGAATTATATTATCTAGAGACTCTAGGTGTACATATGGATATTGCACCTTTAAAAGTTATGGATCGTTACGTGACAGTCACACCGATGCAATTTGTAATAGATGATAAAATGATTCGCTTAGGCTGTACACCTTCTCGGAACCTTTGCGAGATAGTTAGAAAGTTATCTTTTTTATTCAATCATGCAGGATTTGGTGTAGGTATCTCTAGTCATGAAAGTGTTGGATCAAAATTGATCAACAACATTATGTCCAATGACTCCGTAAAAGAAGAGTTTGATAAAGCAGTCAACCTATACAGTGAAGTGGTAGCGAGCAACCTGTATCTTAACCGAGAAATTGATAACTTACATGACCTGTACTTAAGCAATTGTCCTGTAGCGGTTATGACCTTATTTAACTCTTTTAAATATGCTTATAAAAATGCTTCACTACTGTCAGAGAGTGACAAGTGGACATTTAGAACTTTTTTGTATGCTTGCAGTGGTATATATCAACAGAACTTAGACTTTTCACTCAGCGAGTTTGAGTTGTTTCACATTTTTTTGTCATTGCTATCACCTCACTATGAATTAGATCATACTTCTTTACAAGCAGACCTAGATAAAGTTTGTGTTCTGCGCGGTGGCCATGTTAAAAAAGCACAAATTAATGAGCTGATCTCTGATCATGGGAAGACTTGGGCGGTTGAGCTTTCAACGTTTGACGGTATTATTAAACCACAATCAACATTTTTATTTAGTGGGAAATTAACACATGTGCCTTTTAAGTTATTGCCTGAAAAGAAATTTTATATTTGTTTAAATGTAAATATGCACGTACAAACCAATCTATTTGAAGATTTCGCCGGCGAAAAAGTGATTTTTTCATCCTCTTTGAGTGTAGGTACCAAATGGCCTTTATGGGTAGCTAGAGTCCATAAAAATTATATTAATTGTAAGGTATTTGTGCTCTATGAAAAAGGGACAAGGCCCTCATTTTTAGAAAAAGAAGTTACCAATAAATTGACCACCGACCTTTGTAATGTTTATCCAATTTCAAAAGAATTAATTAGATTTGGACCGATACATGAATCTTTTGATATTTTGTTTTGTGACGACTTCGAGCCGAACCTGACTACTAACACTAAAAGGATTTCTAAGGAAAAGATAGAAGTTTATGATTCAAAACTTGGGCGCCGATCATCAAAGTTAAAACATACACATTATTGTGGTCCTCACGAGCGACTAAATCGTGGACCTTGGTCGTTATATATAGCGTTTAACAACTTTTTGGGTGTATAATAGACATATGTTTATTGGTCTAACCTAATAACTTGAGGCATGTTTTGAAGTTGAAGAAACCCAAAAATAGTGGTCAGACTACTGTTGAATATATTTTGCTCTTGGCGGCGGTCGCCTTTTTAATTTTTTCTGTCATGGGTAAGTTAAAAATGTATCTACTGGGGGATGCAAAAAACTGCAATGCAAATTCTAAAAGTATAATGTGTTCGTTTAGTAACAAAATTATGGCCACTTCTCAAGACGATAGTTGTGTTCCCATGTGTAACAAAATAGCTTATTGCTGCTTTCGCTTGATGAAATAAAATTCTATGGGCCAGAATGTGATGATAGATGTGCCCATGTCTTTTTCTTTGCGGTCTTGCTTAGCTTTAACATTTTTTAACTTACTACTTTGGGCAATGATATTAGCGGCAGCAATGAACCTTCGCTCATCCTGAATACTCATAATGTTTTGCAGGTACTGTTTTGGTGTTTTTAGAATATCTATGATCTCTTGGTTACCCAAGCCCTCAGCAAGTTGCATTGCGCTGTCACCTTTATGGTTTACTGCATTTGGATTGGCGCCATGAAGTAGCAATACTTTTATGTTTTCAATACGTTGGGCCAAAACTGCGGCCATTAAAGCAGTATTTCCCTGTTTATTTTGATAGTTGCTGCTGACTCCCTCTTTGAGGATGCATCTTACTGTTTCGGTTGTACCTTCGAGGGATGCTCTTATTAGTGAGTTGCCAGAAATTATAATTTTTGGGAATGAGCTTCTGTAATTTTCGTGGGTTACATATCTCAGTTGGAAGTTTTGACCAGGAACCAAATCAAAGGTAATAGCTTCAGCACCCAACTGATCATTTGGTTTTGTAGTAGGGTGTTGAAGATGTGTAATCTTCGAACAAGAAAGTATAAGGGCAAAGGCCGCAAGGGGAAATAAAAATTGTCTCATTAGTAGACAATCGGATAATTGATAGATAAACCTTAGGACCGCAACACATTTTGTCTAACTCCTTGAAAATAGAAAAAAAACAAAAAAAAGTGTAAAAAAAATACGCACCGCATAAAAATAATGATGACATTTTATTTAAATGTGATATAAAGGGAGCAAATAACACACTGCGCTACCGGTGCGCGTAAATGAAATATTTTTGGTAGAGGGAATTGATAACAAACCAAAAAAAATCAAGGAGTTCATTATGAAGGTTATAAATTTTAGATTAAAAGGAGTGTCGCTCATACTCCTGGTGACTTTGCTACTTGCAAAAACACCACTTATTTGGGCACAAGATGAACAATTATTATCAGACGCCGATGCAATTTTAAATTCTGAGCAGATTGACGTTGATGGCCAATGGGGAGCTGCTCCAAAGCGAGAAGTTTCTGATGAGGAAATTGTCGAAAACTCTAAAAAAATTGCTAAGAGAAAAAATGTTGTAAGAATTGCTGATAAAATTAAGCAATTAAAAGTTCCAGAAAAGCAAATCAAAAAAATCACAAAAAATGAAGAAGCCAAATTAGTTAAAAGCATTGAAGATGTTTTTAACAACGGGGAAGTTATTGAGCAAGATGCAGTACAAGTTAAGCAGGCTGCTCCAGTTGCTCCAAAAGTAGTTGCGGAAGTGGAAAAAGTTGATCCAGCACCAAAAAGGAAAGTTGCGAAAATTACTCCATACTTTGGAATTTTAAACATTCAAGGCGATGGCTTTGACTTTGAATCTAAATCATCCTTTGGTGCATATATCGAGGCGCAAGTATCGCAGCGCTTTTCTATGGGGGTAGGAATTAATTATTCGACCCTAGATTTAACATACATAGATAGAAGCAGATACATGCCATACAACAATTTTACAAATGACTACAGGACCCGTTATGAATCTAGTAGAGAGATGACTTACAAACACCTTGCGTTGGAACTTAACTCAAAGTTCTACTTCACTGTAGAATCAAGAGTTAGGCCATACCTTGGAGTATCATTATTATATAACCGTACGAATTTGAAATACAAAGATAGTGAAGATGAGCGGACTTATAACTTTAGTGGAACAATTTATGGGGATGAGCAATATACTTCTAACTATGTAGCTGGAGCACTAGGACTTGGCGCGGCATTTGCATTTAGTGACACTTTAGATGCAAGCATAGAAGTGCGTTACGGTAAAGGTTTTACATCAGGATTTAATAATGAATCTACTGCATTCAACAATGATCAAAAAAATCTTGATAGTCTTGGTGAAAAAATGAATGATGCTGGCTTTATGTCAATCAATGCTGGAGTTGGTATCAGTTTTTAATATAGTGAATTAAACTGTCTGCCTGTAACAGAAATCTTTATGGTGGCAGGCACCTTTGCGCAGCGCTTCTTGATTTGTAGGGGGATAAGGATATTCCCCTTTTTTACTTGTGGAGTGCCATGCAGCAATGCCAGAAAAAGAAAGAAGTTACTTGCCCCTTTTACTCTCCTGTGTTAATCCTGTAGTCTAATCGACTAGGTTTCGATTTATAAAATAACAGTCACTTAATGTTGATGGTCTACCATTTATGATTGGTAGTGCCTAAGTGATTAGATTAACCATCATTTTACTTTAGGAGTAATTATGTCAAAAGCGTTAGAATTAAAAGAGTTATTGGAGGCAGGAGCTCATTTTGGGCATCAAACCCACAAGTGTAACCCAAAGATGAAAAAATACATCTATGGAGAGCGAAACGGTATCCATATTATAGACCTTTCAAAAACAATTCCTCTGGCCCAGAAGGCATTTGATTTTTTAATTAAAGTTGCCTCTGAGGGAAAGCCAATCCTATTTGTGGGAACAAAAAGACAAGCTAGCGAAGAAATTAAGAATGCAGCTTCTGGTTGTGGAGCCTACTATGTTACCCATCGCTGGCTTGGAGGTATGCTTACAAACTATAAAACTATCTCTTTATCAATCGATAAACTTAGAAAAGTTGAGAGAATGAAAGACAATGGAGACTTCGCCCTACTTACAAAAAAAGAGCGCGGTAAAATTGATAAAGATGTAATTAAGCTGGAGAGAAATCTCGGTGGCATCAAAGATATGAAAAAGATTCCAGGTGCAGTTTTTGTAGTAGATCCAACTTCTGAAAAAACGGCGATCTTAGAGGCCAATACATTAGGTATTCCTGTTGTAGCCGTTACAGATACAAACTGTGATCCAACAGGGATAGACTACGTTGTTCCAGGAAACGACGATGCAATAAGATCAATTTCTCTATTTACTCAATATTTTGCAGATTCAGTGCGCAGCGGAAGTGGTAAACAGAAAAAGCAAGGTGATGATGAGCAGGTCAGAGATGTCAGCCTTGAAAAAGAAATTTTATCTAAATTTGAAAATGATATCGATCTTAAAGAGGATGTAGAATAAGGTTGCTTCCATTTAAAATAAATTTAAAAAAGGATATGAGTTATGGGCATTAGTGCAAGTGATGTAAAAAGTCTTAGAGAAAAGACTGGTGCAGGAATGATGGATTGTAAAAAGGCACTATCAGAATGTAATGGCGATATGGAGAAGGCGGTTGATTTTTTAAGAACTAAAGGCCTTGCTGCTGCCAAAAAGAAGCAGGGAAGAGTTGCTGCAGAGGGAACAATTGGTTCTTACGTTCATGGCGGGCGAATTGGTGTCATGGTGGAAGTAAATTGTGAGACAGATTTTGTAGCAAAAAATGAAGATTTCAAAAGTTTTGTAAAAGATGTGTCAATGCATATTGCAGCTGCTGATCCTAAATTTGTCGAATCTAGTGAGATGGACGACTCTTTTAAAAATAGAGAAGCAGAGATCTATACTGCACAGTTAAAAGAGCAGGGAAAGCCAGATAAAATGATTCCCAAAATTGTTGAAGGGAAGATGAAAAAACTGGCGCAAGAAGTTTGCTTGTATGACCAGAAGTTTGTAAAAAATCCAGATATAACGGTTCAAGATTTGTTAAATGAGCTGACATTGAAGTTGGGTGAAAAAATTGTTGTTCGTCGGTTTGTAAAATACAATCTCGGTGAAGGGATTGAAAAAAGACAAGATAACTTGGCAGATGAAGTTGCCAAAATGGTCAATAAATAATTTTTATCTTTAGAGTAAAGACATTGGAAGCAGCATTTATTTTGACTAAGACAAGGATGACAGATGAAATATAAAAGAATACTTCTTAAACTTTCTGGAGAGGCACTGGCCGGTGATGAAGGGTTGGGCATTTCTTCGAAAGTGTTGAATGTGTTTTCTCATGAGATAAAACAATTAGTAGAATTAGGAGTAGAGGTAGGTGTTGTGATTGGTGGAGGCAATATCCACCGGGGTGTAGCTGGTGCGTCTGAAGGGATGAACAGGACAACATCGGATCATATGGGTATGCTAGCCACAGTGATTAATGCATTGGCTTTGCAGGACGCACTAGAGAGACATGATGTATGGACGAGAGTGATGTCTGGTGTTTCTGTTGACTCCATGGCAGAGCCCTACATAAGGCGCAGGGCGATCAGACATCTTGAAAAGAAAAGAGTTATTGTTTTTGCTGGAGGTACTGGTAACCCGTATTTTACCACAGATACTGCTGCTGCTTTGCGGGCCAATGAAATTGACGCTGAAGTAATCATGAAGGCAACCAAGGTAGATGGAGTCTATGACAAAGATCCCATGAAGCACTCTGATGCAAAAAGATTTCATAAATTGTCATATATGGATGTGCTACAGCAGGATCTGCGAATAATGGATTCAACGGCCATTAGTTTGTGCAAGGATAACCAGATAGATATTATTGTATTTAATGTTTTTCAGGCGGGAAATATTAAAAAAGTTGTATGCGGTGAGGATATTGGGACGACAGTATCCAATTAACAAACTTTAGACAGGAGTTAACATGCTTGATGAAATAAAGTTAAACTTAGAAGCATCAATGACCAAAACGATTGAAAGCTTAAAGCATCAATTGACTAGAATTCGCACGGGAAGAGCGAGTGCTAATGTATTAGACAATATAAAGATTGATTATTATGGAGTTCCTTCTCCTTTGAATCAGGTAGGGCAGGTCTCTACACCAGAAGCGAGGCTGCTTCAAATTCAGCCTTATGATAAGAGTATGATTCCGGCCATAGAGAAGGCGATATTTGGCGCTAACCTAGGTATGACTCCTTCAAATGATGGCAATTTTATTAGAATTCCTTTCCCTCCACTGACAGAAGAGACCAGAAAAGTTCAAGTGAAAGAAATTAAGAAGTTTGGAGAGGATGCAAAAATCGCCATTAGAAATGCAAGGCGTGAACAAAATGATATCGCAAAAAAAGCTGAAAAAGATAAGTTGATATCAGAAGATGAGTTAAAGAATTATCAATCTCAGATTCAAACAATTACTGATCAATATACAAAAAATGTTGATAAAATTGTTGAGAATAAAGAGGAAGAATTGTTGACGGTGTAACTGTGAATCAGGCTGAATCTACAATTAAAGCTCCAAATCATGTAGCTATTGTTATGGATGGTAACGGACGGTGGGCCCAGGATAGGCTGCATTCTCGTGCCTGGGGACATATCAGAGGAGCGAAGGTAATATCTTCTATTGTGGAAGAGGCCATTGATCTGGACATCAAAGCACTGACACTCTATGCCTTTTCGACAGAAAACTGGAGTCGTCCTCTCCCAGAAATTAAAATTATTTTTTCGCTTCTTAAAAAATACTTAATTAAAGAAAGAGCACAAATCCTAAATAATAATATCAGGTTTAATGTAATTGGCGATACTTCTAAACTTCCAGTAGAAACCAACCAGTTGATTGCCTCGCTTGAGCAGGATACAAGCTCCAGTGATGGTCTCAATCTAACATTTGCTTTTGGTTATGGCGGAAGAGCGGAGATAATATCTGCTGTAAATCAATTTATTAAAAGCACACCTGATAAGGTACCCATGACTGAAGAGGACCTTACAAATAATTTAATGGCCCCTCAAAATGGCGATGTGGACCTATTAATTAGAACTGGAGGAGACCAGAGGATTTCAAATTTTTTATTGTGGCAAGTGGCCTATGCAGAACTGTTTTTTACACAAACTAAATGGCCCAATTTTAACCGTTTTGAATTTAGAGAAATTTGCCAGCAATTTGGAACGATTGAGCGACGCTTTGGAGGTGTCGGACCAGGTCAATCCTATGAGCATGGCAGCAAACTGGCTCATTTAAATATGGATCGGGAGCTAATGTGAGCTCCAATACAAGCAAAAGAGTTTTTTCAGCTTTTGCTCTTTTTGGATTAGTTGCATTTTTATTTACTCTCGGTAAGCCTTACATTTTGGGGTTGCTGCTTTGCGTTGGCGCCACAATTATTGATGAAATATTTGTTAATTTTTTACAAAAACCACAAGCGAATGTTCGCTTTTCACTGGCCTATATAGTTTGTCAGGTATTGTTGCTTTTACCGTTTATATCTTTTTATTACTTAAATATTGGCCTGTGGTTAACAGACGTTTTTGTTATTGGTGCAATTTTGTTAAATATTGTGTTGCTTATATATCTTTTTGGAGTCAGGCAGAACTCGCAGTTTATTGTAGCAATGGCACAAAAATACCCCTATTTTGCTTCTATTTTAATTCTTCTTCCCTGTGTATCCATGGGGACTATCATGTTTCACGATAAGTGGAGGGAGTTAATTACCATTTTATTTTTCATCAATTTTGGAGTTGATACCGCTGCTTGGTTTGTGGGCAAAAATTGGGGAAAACATAAGTTGTGGCCATCAATTAGTCCCAATAAAACCATTGAGGGATTTATTGGAGGTGTAGTCTTTGCAACTATACTAGGGGCAAGTCTGTGGGGCCTGCTTTTAGGTGAGTTTACTATTAAAATGGTTATATTTATGAGTGTGTTGGCAATTTGTGCTCAATTGGGTGATTTGGTGCAATCAAAATTTAAAAGACAATTTCAAATTAAAGATAGTTCAGATTTAATACCTGGCCATGGAGGAGTTTATGATCGGGTCGATAGTCTACTATTTTTATCTCCACTATTTGCAGGGATGCTTCGCTATATTTATTAGTGAGTAAGTAGTTAGTGGTACACGAGGTATAAATGGACTTATTTCCAGTAGTTATTATAAAAAACATTGCAATATTTGCACTATTTTTATGTCCTTTAATATTTTTTCATGAACTGGGGCACTTTCTTTTTGCAAACCTTTTTAAGGTTAGAGTAGAAGTGTTTTCCATTGGTTTTGGTAAGAAGTTATTGAAGTGGAAGAAAAATCATACAGAGTATGCAATCTCTTTAATCCCATTTGGTGGCTATATTAAAATGTTTGGCGATGACCCAATGCAAAAAGACAAGGTTGCAGTTGAAGATCGTCCCTTTAGCTTTACCCATAAGGGTAAGTGGGCACGTTTTTGGATTGTCTTTGGAGGGCCACTTGCCAATTTTCTTTTAGCATTTTTTATCTTTTTTGTGCTTTTATATATTGGTGAAAAAACTCCAGAAATTAAAATGTCGGTCGTCCCAAAAGATTCACAGTACTACAAGCTTGGTTTGTTAACAGGGGACGTTGTGGTTAAGGTGAACAACCAGGAGTTGCGCGGTCATGCAGATGTAGAGATTGATGAAAACATAATCGTAAACACTATCACAATAAAAAGAGCAGATAGCTACAAAACTCTAAAAATCAATATAGATAGTAAAACGTTCTTTGAAGGTATACGTCGCCTAAGTCCATTGCGAAAACCAATCATTGTAGATAAGTACGGCAAAAAATACACAATTTCCATAGACAAATTAAAGTATGCGCTGTCACTGGATGAGATGGCAGAGAGTTCTGGTAGTAAAACTATTCATATTAAACCAATGTTAACCGGTGGTAGATCAGCTGTAACATTTGATCTAAACTTTACTGACCAAAAGCAGTTTTTTAATGCAATTTTACAGCGAGGATATCTACCTCTAGACCTACAAGTTTTTAAGCTGAAAGACAATTCTCCGGCCCATCTTGCAGGTATGCAAAAAGGTGATGTTATTTTTGCATTACAAAACCGGCCGATCTCAAACTTTTTAGAATTAAAAGATACTCTGCAAAAAACAGCAGATGGTGAAGTTACTGTAGGAGTTTGGCGAGATGGAAAGAGTCAAAATTTTAAACTTACTCCAAGCATTGAGGAACATGATGGATCGAAGCTAAAGCTTATCGGCGTTCATAGCGCCGTTGAATACCAAATGCCAAACTTAGTAACGACTAAATCTAAGGGATTTCTAAAGGCAGTTACCCAAGGGATGCAAAGAAGCGTGGATACGCTGATGCGTACTTTTCGTGCTTTTAAGCAATTAGTCACCAACAAGGTTTCAATAAAAAATGTAGGGGGCCCAATAACCATTGCTAAGATTGCTGCAGATTCTTTTGATATGAGTCTATCTTATTTTTTCCAAATTATGGCCTTGATTTCAGTTAACCTGGGCCTGATTAATCTATTTCCCATCCCAGTACTAGATGGGGGACATATAATGTTTATACTATTTGAGATAGTCAATAGGGGGCCTTTGTCTAAGAGAAAATTAGAAATTGCCCAACAAATTGGCCTCTCTTTACTTCTTCTACTAACAGTTCTTAGTCTATTTAATGATATTTCGAGACTTTTTTAAATGCCCAACTATTACCTTTTTATAGATACATCAGAAGTTTTAAAAGTTGGTTTATTAAACGAAAAACTGGCCTGGGTTAGTTTTAAAGAAACTGGTGAGAAAAAAACCTCGAGTATTGTCCATAAGGTGATATATGAAGTGCTAAAGGACCAACAGATAAATTTTATGGACCTCGGTGGCCTGTTTTTTTTGGCCGGACCCGGTTCTTATACAGGTATTAGGGTTTCAGAAGGGATTGCAGGGATTTGTACTTGGCAACAATTACCAGTATTTTCTTTTCATCATTTTGAAGTTCCTCAACTTTTAGGACATAAGGCATATATTTGGTATAAAAATGCTTTTAAGGGAGAGTTTTTTGCTTATAAATGGGATGGGGTCAGCTGTAGTCATGAATTAATTAAAGATGATGCTTTAGAATTTTATCTGGACAATGGTGTAAATAATAATTATAGCTTATTTACTAGCGTTGACACTTCAAAGGAGATTATTAAATCCTCTGAAAAGCTATTTAAGGTGGTATTAAAGGATAAACTTTTACGTGCTCCTTATTATTATAGAACACTGGAGCAGGAGTTTCATCGATGACAAAAAGTTTCTTGCCAGCAAGGATTTATGTATTATCGCTAATACTCATAGTAATATTGCTATATATAGGCCTTTTTAAAGCTGCAATTTGTGTATTTTTATTTATAGCACTAATGCACCTTCTATTTAGAAAAAGTGATGTGTTTCCATATATCAGTAATGATGATGTGGTCACTGCTCCAGTTAATGGTTATGTCGTTTCTGTTAGAAGTAGTATTGGCCATGATTTTTTTGGTGATGATCTACATGAAATCACCATTTTTATTCCATTTTGGAAAGTATTTGGAATATATTTTCCAACCAACGCTGAAGTCTATGACTTCATCAAGGATGAAAAAGCTTCGAAGGCCTATAAGTTGATGGTGAAGCTAAGGCCCACCCATGGAAAAAGTATCGGGGTACAGCTTTCTAAAAATTGGTTCATGCCTGTTCCTAGAATTTGGGTTTTACATGGAGATCGGGGACAAATGGGGGCCGGTTGGGGTTATCTGCCTTTTGGGGGTACTGTTAAGGTTTATCTTGATAATAATTACAAAGTCTTAATCAGTAATGGCAAACAGGTTGTTGCAACCAAAACACAAATTGCTCAGGTGCCAACACCTACAGGTGGTGCAAATGAATGATAAGTCGAATGTGACATATTTTAAAAGGAAAAATACAGGTGATGCACGAAGGTTAACCTTTTTTCTACCAAACATATTTACTGCTTTAAATATGGGGTGTGGCTTTAGTGCCATAATTTTTTCATGGCAAGGCAAGTTTCATATAGCGTGCATGATTTTATTATTGGGGGCAATATTTGATTCGGTTGATGGACGAGTGGCAAGGCTAACTGGTACCGAGTCTTCATTTGGAGAGCAATTTGACTCACTTTCGGATGTGATATCGTTTGGGATAGCGCCTGCTTTAATATTTTACAATCGCTTTTTAACAGACCTTGGAAGGTTAGGTTTGGTAGTTGCCTTCATCTATCTATTATGTGGAGCCCTGCGTCTTGCACGGTTTAATGCTAACATTGATAGGGTAGACTCTGCCTATTTTCAAGGACTACCCATTCCAGGAGCGGCTTTGGCCATTATTGGGTATATATTGTTGTCCTTAGAGTTTCCAATATTTGTTGAGTTATCAATATTATCAGCAGTTTATCTGGTTTTTTATTCTTTTTTAATGGTTTCAAATATCTCTTTTTGGTCCATGAAAAATGTAAGTTGGCTTAAAACCCATAAAAAGCGTGTACTGTTGTTAATTTTTTTACTGTTAGCACTAATGTTTGTCTATGAACAATTGATGATAATCATTATAATAAAACTATATGTTGTAGGCTCGTTGACATACTACTTTATAAAGATTGGCAATCTACATGATGCTTTTTGGGGAAAAAGTGAGAGTGAGTGAAAAGGTTTTTCGTTTTTTGCCCCTAATCATTTTATTAATTACATCACAGACCTACTCTAGTGATGGCTTTAAGCAACATTTACCACATCAATTAAAAGATGACCCCTCATTACAGCAAAAAGCCGGAAGTGATGAAATGAGTTATACTCTTCCAGGTAGTGCCAAAGGGTACTTAGATAAAGAGGGTGCGCTAAAGTCAAGTGTGCAACCTGTTAACCAGAAGCTTCCTGGTACATATCAAAATAGTGAAGAGCTAATTGAGGCAAAAAATTATAAATTACTTACTGAGATAAATGCAAAATCCACCAGTGCCTTCTCTATCAATTACTTTTTAGACTCTGCAGATGATGGCAAGCGCAGTGCTCTTTTTAAAAAAATTTTTCAAGATAATGAGGACTCAGTTTCAACGGGATTGTTACATGTTTCTATGAAAAAATATTTTTATAAAAATACAATTGATCTATCCTGGGGACTAGCAGGCGGGATAAGCTTTAATAGTGGCAAAGGCTATTTTGTATCAGGTATAGAGAGTTCGACAACTTTTAAGTTGTGGATGATTCCTATAGACTTCAGTCTTGGTGTTGATTTGCC
The DNA here is from genome assembly GCA_016784965.1 of Bacteriovoracaceae bacterium. Lineage (GTDB taxonomy): Bacteria > Bdellovibrionota > Bacteriovoracia > Bacteriovoracales > Bacteriovoracaceae > JADHTQ01. Next base: position 29,171 of record JADHTQ010000012.1, read on the forward strand.
AATCGGCAGATGGTTTAAATTGGGGTTTTATGCAGGCCCGTCTATTATGGGTTTAATTCAAAATAGGGATGACTATTTATCTGATGAAGATGGAAAACGAGTGAGACAGGTTAGTTATGGGTATTTTGCTGGAGGTAATGCACAATTTTCACTTTCAAATATCTTTTCATCGATGGGTATTGTGATTTATAATCATTATTCTGCTTCTAATCTATTTTTGACACTTAATGCAAGGATGCACAATTATTCAAATTTCCAGGACGTGTTTTCTGTTACGGGATTTGTTTTGGGCGTTGGTTTTACCCTTGAGTACTTTTAAAATAAAACTTGCTTACAAAGGAACTAATTACTGTGGGTGGCAGATACAGGCCCAGGGTGAAAAAACTATACAAGGTGCACTAAATAGTGCCTTGGCCAGTATTTCCAAATGTAACATCTCACAAGTATCGACCCTGGCATCTGGACGTACTGACTCTGGGGTCCACTCATTAGGCCAAATAGTTAAAGTAACAACCCCCTTAGAAATTTCAAAAGAGGCATTGTTGAGGGCACTAAATTCCCATTTAGATAGTGATATTCGGGTACTAGAGGTCGAGGCAGCTTCTGAGAACTTTCATCCCATAAGGGATTCACTATGGAAAGAATACATCTATGTCTTTAGTAACCTCAAGCAGAGCGCCCCATTTTGCAGTGATATGATTCATAACCATCCATCTACAATTGATATAGAGTTAATGCATGAAGCCTCTAAGCAATTTGTAGGACATCACGATTTTAGCAATTTTTATTGTGTAGGAAGCGATGTTTTAACTTATGAGCGCACAATTTATGAATGTGATCTAACCTTCAAGCAGTCAGATGGTTTTTGGCAGGCAGTCACACCTTCTTATTATAACTTTCGAGTAAGGGGAAATGGCTTTTTAAAACAGATGGTGCGCCTGATGATGGGCACTTTGTGGGCCATTGGTAAAGGCCATGTGCCTATATCAAAGTTGCAGCAATCTCTTTCAGGGCTTGATACTGGCAAATTAGGTGATGTCGCACCCGCGTGTGGGTTGTATTTAAGTAAGGTTAAATATTGACTTTCTGGGATGTTTTGGGCATCATCGGCCCCAATGCTTTAGGCTAAAATTGATATTTATAAAAAGGATGACTCATGTCTTATACAGTCGAAAATGTTAATAATTGTACCAAAAAATTTATTTTTAATCTAGATACTGCTGAGCTAATGGTAGAAATCAATTCTGCACTGAATGAAAAGAAAAAAACAGTACAGGTAAAAGGATTTAGAAAAGGAAAGGCACCGATGAGTGTGGTTCGGGATCTATTTGGAGGTCAAATTGAGGAGCAAGCTGTTAACAAATTTGTGCAAAATAATCTTTTTACAGCTATTAATGAAAATAAGCTTCAGGTAGTTGGTTATGAGTTTGAAAAAACAAAATATGATTCGGGAAAAGAACTAAGCTTTGATGCAATCATTGAAACAATGCCTGAATTTGAAATAAAGAGCATGGATGAGCTTAGCTTTACCAAAGATAAGGTGGAGGTAACTGATGAAGAAGTGGAAGAGGTGAAAAAGAACTATCTTGCTTCCAAAGCAGAAATGACTCCTGTCACAGATCTAAATACCACCATTGAAAATGGCCTCTTTGGAGTACTTAACTTTCAAGGGATTATGGAAAATGGAGATGCTCCAGAAAACATGAAGGGACAAGAGTATTTGCTAGAAATTGGAGCTGGACAATTTGTTCCAGGTCTGGAAGAAGGCATTGTAGGCATGAAGCAAGGAGAAGCTAGGGATATCAAAGTTACTTTTCCTAGCGACTATGGAGCAGAACACCTGCGAAACGCCGATGTCACTTTTAAAGTAGAGTTAGTTGAAATTAAGCAAAAAAATTTCCCAGAGCTTACAGATGAGCTTGCAAAAGAATTTGAGTTTGAAAGTGTGGAAGACTTCAATAATAAAAACAGGGAGCAGCTTCTAACACAAAATGAAAAAAAATCAGCACAAAAGTTGCATCATGACATTATTACAAAACTAGTTGCAGAAAATAGCTTTGACGTTCCAAAGGCATTAATCAAGCAGCAAAAAGATGCATTAATGCAAGATATGTTAAAACCTCTATCGCAGCAAGGTTTTACAGATGAGATGATTAAAGAGTACATGGATAAATGGGGGGATGAGCTGGATGACAAAGCTGCATTTCAAGTACGCTCAGGACTCATTTTAGGGCAGTTAGCTAAGCAATATGAGATAGAGTCAACAGAAGCTGATTTTGATGCCAAGATGAAAGAAACGGCACAAATGATGGGTAAGGATTTTGAAGAAGTTAAAAAAACTTATACTTCAATGCCTAACTTTAAAAACCAGCTAATGAATGGCATCCTAGAAGAAAAAGTATTTAGTAAATTGATATCAATGCTTAAAATTGATTAGTAGGGCACATGCAGTTAATACTATCTAGCATTAAAGAGACTCTTTCTATCTTTAGAAAAGATAAGGTCGTTTTACTATTTAGCATGTTACCGATTTTTATCGGAATTATGCTATACTCCCTTTTTGGAACACTCTTATTTGGCGGTGTTTTTGAGTACGGCAATTCTTGGATACATCAAGCAGTTGCTGGAGGCACTTGGGGGTCAATTCTTTCTTATCTGCTCATTGGAATGTTGTCGGTTATTTTATTTTTTACCATAAATTTTACATTTTTTTTATTTGTTTCTATTATTGCCTGCCCCTTTAATGACCTCATTAGTGAGCGCGTTGAAAGATTGGTGGGGGGGCAACCTCCAATTAGTATGGGCGAGTCTATTTCTAAAATGTTTAAAAGATTTTTTAAAGTACTGCTAAATGAACTTAAAAAAATATCTTTAATCCTTGTTTTGGTTTTAATTGCCTTTGGTCTTAGTTTTATACCTATTTTTGTTCCAGTTAGTATTGGGATAACTGCACTGCTTTTGGCCATTGAGTTTTTAGATTATAGTTGGGGAAGGCACGGACTCACATTCTCCCAGTGCTTTTTAAACCTAAAAAGCTCTATCTTTTTATATATAATCTCAGGATGTGGATTTTTATTTTTAATGTCCATTCCGGTGATAAATTTACTATCAATTCCCATGGGTGTGATCTATTTTACGATTCTCTACACCAAAAATCTTCAAAAGCAGGTCTAATCTTTGCATTCTCCAGAGTTTAAATATGCAGGTGACCTTAATAAAATTGTTGAAGCTGCTCTTGATAATTTAGGGCGAGATAAAAGCTTTTTATTAAACTCACTAAATGGTGGTAGAGAAAAAAAACTTCAGATAGATAATTTATCATTTTTTGAGTGGTACGAAATATGCCAAATTCTCTATTTACCCCTGGATTGTATTTCTTTTGGATATAGTAAATCTATGCACGATGCAAATATTATAAAAGCTAGGGGCAAAAAGGCACCCAGTTAAGAATTCTTAACCGCAAAACCCGCAAACTTAACTGTTAAATAATAAATTTTTATGGGACAATTGTGCTATGCGTCAAAAGTTTAAGGATGCCTGGCTAGGAGGGTATATGAATGAGCAAATTTTTAATAGTAAGATGTGGAACAACCTAATGGTATTCCAGAGAGAGTACAATTTAAACAATGAATCTATGGCCTCCCACTTATTATTAGAACCAAATGATTTTATAGAAAAGAGGGATAAAAATGACTCTTTGCCACTTGTTGCCGTTATTGCATTTTGTAAAAAGTTTAATCTATCCTTAAAGAATATTATAAACTAAGTAGCTTCCCAGTTATCCACCATCGAGGCGACGGCCTTTGCTCCTCCTTTTAGCAGTTGTGATATTATTCTTTTTTTGAATTCTTTGGGTTTTATGTTTCCCATTAAGGATAACATATATGAGGAATCGTCGAAATCGGTGACAATGCCAAGTCGTTCGACTAATTTGTTAAATTCAGCACATTCTGCAAACAGTTGAGGCACCGATTTACCATTTAAACTATACCCCAAATTATCCCAACTAGTTTTAGGTAGTAGAAAATCTAGGTTTTTATCAATCATGTTAAATAGATACTTTTTTCTATCAATCCCTTTTTCAAACTTAAAACCGTACTCTTCCATATTATGCCACCACTGTGACCAAGGGCTTAAAAATGGGGGTAAAATCATTACTGATCCATGAGTTGATCTTGAAAAAATATTTTTTATTAAATCATAAGTTTTATTTTTTGTATCATTAGTTTCAAAAGGAGATGGAATAATAAAAGATAGGGTAATAAAAATATTGTTCTCCATTGCTTTTTGGGCAGTACTAATAATGTGTGGGATGCTGATATTGTTTTTTTTATGTACTTTTTTTAAAAACTGCATATCACCAGACTCAATCCCATAAAAAATACTACACAATCCTGCTTGTCGGAGCATGGGGAAGTCTTGTGCATTTACATTGTTCATGGAAGAAAAGATAGAAAAGTAGACCTTCAAATTTCTGTGAATAAGTTCTCTGCCTAAGGCAACAATAAATGGCCATGGTGGATTTGAACCAGATAACCGAAAGTAGTCAATCCCGTCTTCTTCGTGAAGCCTTTGTATTTCATCAACAACTGGCCCGAGGCTTCTTTGGCGTACGCCATGTCCACTAAAATGGGAGTGAGAACAAAAAGAGCAGTTGTTAAAGCAACCTCTACTTTCATCAATGATTCTTATTTTATAAAAAGTGTCAATGGTGGGGTAAATATCTTTATCGTAAGTGGGGAAGGGAATGGAGTCTAAGCTATCTTCAAAAACTCTTTTGGAGTTTAGAAAAAGAGGCAAGGAATTTATGTTACTTGAAAGTATTGATAAAATACTTTGTTCTGCCTCACCATGAATTATGTGGTCAAATGCATGAGAGTACTCTTTTAGGTAATCCCCTAAATATTGAACAGCAGGTCCTCCTGCCACTGTTATAACATTAGGGCAAGTGCTCTTAACTTCTTTTACCATCTTATTTATATGGTTAATTGCACTTCCCATCCATAACTTAAAGCCAATTAAAGTTATATTTTCCTCTTTAATTTTTTGGATAAGATATTTTAATTTTTTGGCAATAAATTTTTTCTCTGCTTGTGCCTTACAGTGGCGGTATTTAGCAATCGCTTTCAAGTCTGGTTCTGCACAATTGTCTAAAGATGAAATGATGTCTAAAGAATAATCCTTCTCGGCATATTCCATGACACTGCCAAAGTCAAAAGGGTTTTGTAAATCAATAATTTCAACGTTTATTCCCGATTGCCTTAAGACCCCTGCTAAAGTACCCAGTGAGTTATCAGGAATAAATGTATTGGTTGTCAATATTTGTCCAGAATAGTTGACGAGCAAAACCCTTTTGGTTACGGTATGCACGCTAAATCTCCATGTTTAAACGTTGATTGCTTGCTGTCAATTTTACGGCCTTTTTAATGGAGAATGAAAGTAAAGATAAGTTAATAATATTTAACTGGATTTAATTCAAAGAAAAGCAAATCATATATGAATAAATTTCTTGTTGGAATTTTGTTGGAAGGAAAGATTAATGAAAGTGAGTGCATTGAAATTGAAGTCACCTGTCAAGCAATCAGAAGGTTCAGAAAAACTATCAACTGACTTGTGGGATTTAAATTGGCAAGAGCATCTTCCTATTACAATACCTTTGAGTACAGGAGGTACTGCTGATTTTAAGTCGTGTAGTTCACATGTTGCATTTGAATTTTTGAAAAAAAATTATGATCAGTTATTTACTGAAAATGAAAAGCATTCGAGCTTTTTATTTACAGATGGGCATCCTGCTAAATTTGATTTTTACAGTAGATGTTGTGATGTATTTTGTTACTCAATAAAAGGTACAACGATTGGTATACTGGTTGCAAATCCTGTTGACTGGAGCAGTTATTACATACGATACATTAATATCCTTCCAGCTTATAGAGGTAATAAGTTATTTGAAGTGGCCTTGCAATGTATTTTAGATCTACTGTCTGACCATGATCTAAAAAGGGTTACAATAGAGGTTTCACCATCAAACCTATATCAAATCCAGAGATTGACCAGATTAAATTTTAACATTACAGGGACCTCTAATTCAGAGAGGTGGGGAGCACTTTTACAGTTAACAAAATTTCTTGATGAAACTCATGAAAGTTCTTTTTTACAACATTTTTGTGTGGGACCTAGGCCACAGTTGATAAATAATTTACACTGATACAAGGAGGTATGAGATGAAGAAAAAATTCGCATTGTTATCATTTTAGAAAAAACGATGCTTACTTTTTATAAAAAAAAGTAAGCATCAACAACTTTATTAAATTAATTCCACTATCCAAGAGATGCCCTATGATAGAAAGTTGTATATTTGAAAATGAAAACCTTGTTACTTCTGCAAATTGGAGCAGGCCAGAGTTTTTTGAGGATTGTTTGGAAATAGATGATCTGGTTATAAAACTTGCTGGTATCTCTACAAAAGCAGATTGTGGCCAGATCCTCACAGGTAGTGCCGGAGATATTCATGAAATTCCAAAACAGAGAAGTTTTTTAGAATTGCTGGAGAGAATTGCAACATTTGAGGCAATCACAAGTGATAAACATTACCAAGTGATTGATCAAAACGGCCGACAACTGACAAAGGTTGCAAAAGACGATCTGTTTTTTATAAATAGTAACAAAGATTGGAGTTATTCAAAGTCAAATGGAATTGCTTTACATTTTAATTATTATGAAGCTTGTCAAAGTGCTAAGTATGAACTAATTGAAAGAGATAGAATCCTGAGGTCTTGGTATGGCCAATATGCTCCTGAAAAGATTGAATTAAATTTAAACCAGTCAAATGCCCTTTGCCCTCAGTTTCAAAGTAATTATTACGACTTTGAGTATTATCGTTTTGTCAATAATATGGATGAGAGTGAGGTCTGTGTGGTAGGTATGTTTGCCTTTGCTAAAAACGATGATCTAAGTCCTCTCGTTTATGGTTTTGGCGCACATGTTAAGTTTACTGAGGCAGTTGAACATGCCCAAAGAGAATGCTTTCAACGATTAGGATTTTTATGGGGGGAAGATTTTAGTAGTCAGTTACCATCTTTTTCACCGACTCCAGATTATAATCAAGAATATTTTCTAAGAAAAAACAATCATTGCTTAATTAGAAATTGGTTGGCAGCAACACACAAAAATATTGGGAGTTTTGTCACAGATTTTAGTAAGGAAAATATTGTTTATGTTGATCTTACCCCAAAGCGCTATAAGGGGAGCTATGTAGTAGTGAAGGCAATTTCAGACAAAAGAGTTCCTTTGATATTTGGCAGAAGATATGAAGTTTTTGGAAATCAGATACCAAAAGAATTAATGATTCACCCGGTTGTCTAACAAAAACCACTTTCCAGGCTCTTTGCATTCAATCAATAGACCATATGGTTTAATTTTTCTTCTTAGGTTGTGAAGATGGACGTCAACAGTTTTGGGTAGTACGGTAGTTTGTCCCCATACTTTTTGTAATAGATCCTCTCTGGTTACACATTCATCGTGCTTTTCTACAAATAATGACAGAATATTTATCTCTTTTAGAGTTAACTCAATCTGATCTAAACAGTAAGTAGTAATATCTTTTTTACTTGCATTGTAAGTTGGTGTCCTTGCTTGCAGTGCTTGTTCAACCTTGACAATAAGTTCTGATTTTTTAAATGGTTTTAAAAGGTAATCAAAGCTTCCTTCACTATAACAAAAACGCATAACATCCATATCTTCTAGAAAAGAAACAACAATGAAGGGGGTTTTGCCAAAAAGTGGAGCTGTTTTTTGCTCAGAGAGATATTCTAAAAAATTGCCGTCTTCTAAGCATAGGTCTGCAATTATAAGATTTGGTAAAATTGTTGTGTCCTGTAATGCCTCCCTAAATGAGCTGATTTTTTTGAAATAACTTGTATGATATCTCACTGCAAGTGTTGTCCGATATATAAAAAGATATGCGGGATCATCTTCTAGAATCCAGATAGTCATCTCTTTATCGATAAATTTTGCATCCATGGCTTATCCTCTTATATGCAATAAATTATATGACAATAATCATATTTGATCAACTATGAACTCGCAAAGATAGTTTGAATGTAGTGCCGAGATTTATATTGTTGTTAAAAATAGTAAGCTCACCTTCATGTCTTTCAATTAGCCTTCTGGTTAACCTCAGTCCAAGACCTTTTCGAAATGATTTTTGATCTTTGTGGATTAGTTTATAATTCGTTAATTCTTCAAAAGTCTGATTGGTAAGGCCACTACCGTTATCTTGAATTAATATGGAAAGATAGTTGTTTTCTTCATTGAAAATAAGTGTTTTTATCAAAGGATTCTCTACTTTGTGATCTAGAAGGTTGGTGACACTATTTTTGTAAAGGTTATAAAGTACATGAACTAGGCTCATTTGATCGATATTTAATTGATATCTACCAAGTTTATCGTCAAGTACAAATGCAATTTGTTCAAAGTCCGACTTTAAAAACTGACCTTTCAGTAGAGTCTTGACGTATTCTTGAACAGTAATGATGTTGCAAATGACGTCATCTTGTTTTATAGGATTTTTAAGGTATGCTCGTAGAGACTCAATGAGTTCAACTGCTCGGTTAGTATTAATTAACATTTGTTGCATATATTCTGGATCTAAAGCAGTTTGTGGATTATCATTGATACCTTCAACGCAAAATTGGAGGGCATTAAGTGGTGCGACTAGGTCGTGAGCAATCAATCCCGAAATTTCACCAAATTCACGTATATTACTCTGCTCAGTCTCATAGATGGCCCATTGTTTAATCTCCTTTTCTCTTAGCTGTAGTGTGCTGCTTAGGCTGTTAAAAGTATTTTCAAACTTTGCCAGAAGTGAGGAGGTGTGTATGGGTAAGATTTTTGGTTCTCTACTGTACTCTAAAGAGTCGAATGTGTTAAATATATTTTCCAATCCTCCAAGAAAGTAAGTTCTATTTAAATAGTAAAGTCTACCAAGACATACCAGGCCTGGTATCAAGACTCCCAGTGTTTTCCAATTCTTATACTGAGCAATTGTTTGCTGGTCATAATTGGCAACAAATACAAGAATTACTATGGAAATTGTTAATGATAAAAGGGCAATAGACTCCTGTCTGAAAAAATCTTGACGTTGGCCGATAATTTGTGTTTGTTCAAAAGCTTGTTGCCAGTTTAGTTTCTGATGCCATTGTTCAATCTTTTTTGATGCAAAGTTGTGTGTTTCAATAAAAACTATTCCCGAAAAAAAAGATAGGATTAAAAACTCCATTGACCAAAACTTTACCCATAGCTGAAGATAGTCAGTATGATTATATTCCCAAAAATATACCACAACGATACCTGCTGGAATGACCTTTACTAAATTGGCAATAAAAATATACAATGATCTTCTGCGGGGAAAGAGGGAGAGGCTTATCAATAATTGCTTAACCCTAGGCGTGTCTAATTCTGCTATAATGTCATCTTTGATAATTGGAAAATATGCTTTGCAGTCAGGAAACATTTTCTTGTACAACTTCATGTCTACTAGATGATGAATTGCCAAAAATGCTAAAAAATCGACAAAAACCATAATGAGTAACTCTAAAATACTTGGTTCAAATAGGACAACAAACATAATGATGCCATTAGTGGCAAAAATTGCAATACTGTTAGTTGACATAACGTTTACAAAATTTTTCATATTGCTCCATTTTAAGTTTGTTTTTCTTAACTTTACATATAGTACCAGTAGTTGGGTATACTTAATATACTAATACCGACTTAAACATGGAAGCTTTCGGAGGACATATGTCAAAAATATTTTTTATAAAACCCGACTCACCACTACCCGTAGATTTAAAAGTACCACCGCTTGGAATGCTCTATATCGCATCGGCCTTGCGCAAAAGGAACAAGGGACATGAGGTTACTTTGCTAGATATGAAAGAGAAAAAAGTAAGTGTGCAAAGTGTAGTTGATAAGATTTTAGAGTTTAAAACTGATGTCGTGGGGATAGGCTGTATGACGAGCGAGTACCCTACTGTTGAGAAGCTGGTGCGTGAAATTAAAAGCAGAGACCAAAAGATTATTACAGTTATCGGAGGACCACATATTGTTCTAAGTCCTACGGGGCCACTGTCAAATGCGGACATTGACTATGTTATTGCAGGAGAGGGAGAGGAGACTTTTCCAGAATTAGTAGAGGCATTGGAAGCGGGCAAAGATCCGAGCGGAGTACAAGGTATCGGATTTAATTTAAATGGAGAGGTAATATTAACTGCAACTCGCCCATATATTGAAGATCTCGATCAGCTTAGTTTTCCAGCTTGGGATTTAATTGATCTTGAAGATTACTATAAAGTTCCACTTTCCCATAAGATGCTTACTGTCGATTCACGGTTTATGACCATCTTTACTTCTCGTGGTTGCCCATATCAGTGTGCATATTGTTTTAAAGTTTTTGGCAAGAAGGCAAGGCTTAGATCTGCCCAGAATGTATTTGAAGAGATGCAGACCCTTAATCGACGCTATGGAATTAGTAATTTTATCATAATAGATGATGTGTTTAATATCAATCCACAAAGAGTTGAGTCACTGTGTGACCTAATCATAAGTAGTAGTTTGCAGCCGAAATTGGCCTTTCTGGGTGGGTTTCGCGGTGATATAGTCACAGAGAGATTGATCAAAAGGTTAAAAGAAGTTGGTACCTACAATATTAGTTATGCAATTGAAACTTCTTCTATGCGACTTCAAAAAGTTATTAAAAAAAATGCAAAAGTTGCAAGGTTAAAGGAAGTAATTGCTTATACAAATAAATTGGGAATATTTACCACAGGCTTTTTTATGATGGGCCTACCAACAGAAACATTGGGAGAAGTAAAGGATAATATTCATTACGCTTTATCCAGTAAATTAAACTTGGTCATCTTCTCTATTTTAACTCCATTTCCAGGAACACAAATGTATGACGATCTAAAACGTGATGGTTATAAAATTGATAGCAAGCATGAAAATATTAGTTTTTATAAACCGACTGTTACCACCAATGAATTGGGGGCAAAGCGCATTCACTTGATGCTGACTTTTGCATACTTCAGGCTGCTACTAAATCCTCGCCGAATTATCAATACTTTTTTGATTTTACCCAAAAGACGAAAAATATTTTCATTCCTCTATTTTTATTTTAAACGTCTAAGAATATCTGTTGCAGGTATCATAAATTAACCTTTGTTTGGATAGCAAGGCCTGTAAAAACAACCAACCTGAAACAGTTAATAACCGCCAAATTTAAGTGACTTAAACTGAAAGAGCAACACTCCCAAAACTTAGGTAAAATTCAAAGAGGGTGAATTCCAAATATTATATTCTAATTACCATGTCAGCTAAAGAAAATTATAGAAGTTACGATAAAGCCATCAAGGTAGGGGTAAGGGATATCAATTTTTTAAAAAGACTACTATGAAAAGAATCTGGGATAAAGAAAAATTAATTGGCTCCAAGGATTTCAACAAAAGAGATAATCCTAATGACATCGTTGCATTTTTTAAAAATGTGGCAAGGCGCTGCTCCACCATTACGATATGGCAAGATACGCTTTCAAAAGGACAGATAAGCTCTGAGGTTAAACTCTATGTTTCTAATCAAGAAAAAGGTGAAGTAGCAATTTTTCCCTGCAACGAAGAGGAAAAAGTAGTCGACTTTAACGAGAACATTCCCCTTGGCCTTTTTTCAAGACACGACCAAACCGTTGCAGAAGTTAAGATTTCTTATATTGGTCAAAGATATATGGTAGTATTCTTTGCTAAAGAAATTTTTGTTAAAGATTGTAGAGAGGCACTGCGCGTAATTCCTTCAACTCCCGGTAAAATGGTTTCAATTGTTAACAAACAGCAAACAGAGCAATTTCCTCTAATAGATATTTCTGCAAGAGGGGTTGCAATTTTGATCCCTCCGGATTCGTCAAAGTTTTTTAAAGATGCCCAAGAAGAAGTTATAATTGCCAAAATCCCCACCGATAACGGTGAAGAGGAAGTCAAGGCCCGTGTTATTTATATTAAAAAAATGGATAGTAGTGGCCACTGCCGAGTAGGTATCAAGTTTCAAACAAAACTAAATATAATTTCAGTTTGATTTATTAACCATGAATGGATTTACCATTTGCTGCCATTGTGGCTTCTGCCAACCACTCACCAAGGGTAGGATGTGGATGGATAGTGTTGATTAACTGTTCTGCAGTGCCATTCATTGATTGCAATAAAGCAAATTCATGAATTAACTCAGTGGCCAAGTTGCCTACAATATGAGCACCAAGTAGTTTTTTTTCTGTACTTAGTAGGACTTTACTAAAGCCATCTTTTTCGTTACTGGCCAAGGCCTTGCCGTTAGACATAAAAGGCATTTTACCCACCGTATACTTAATTCCTTCAGTTTGAAGTTGTTTTTCTGTATAGCCAATTGATGCCACTTGTGGCTGACAATAGGTGCATCCTGCAATATTTTTTTTGTCAATTGGGTGAGGGGTAATTCCTCCAATGACAGAAGCGGCAATAATTCCTTCATGAGATGCTACGTGGGCCAAAAGGGGAGGGCCGCTTACATCACCGATAGCGTATATATTGGGGATGTTAGTTTGGTATTTATCATCAACTTTAATAAATCCTTTTTCTACTGCAACGCCAATGCTCTCAAGTCCTATGCCTTCTATATTTCCTGTCATACCTGTGGCAATTAAGCACTTATCAAAGTTAAGTTGTGATGTTTGACCATTTTTTTCACTGGTAATGGTGACGTCGTTGCCATTGTTGGTTGCACTGACAGAGGAGATTCCAAGAGAAGTTTTAATTCCATATCTACGGTAGGAGCGCTCAATTTCTTTGCTGGAGTCTTCATCCTCCAATGGTAGAAGGTGAGGTAGCAGTTCGAAAATGTGAGTTTTTACCCCAAAAGCATTATAAAAGTACGCAAACTCTACACCGATCGCTCCTGCACCGATAATGGCAATTGACTCGGGCATCTGTTCCATTTTGATTGCTTCCCAGGCACCGATCAAGCGGTCTCCATCGTGCTCTAGACCTGGGAATGACTTATAATGTGCCCCTGTAGAGATAATGATTTGGTCTGCTCCAACAGCTTCGACCTCATTATTACTATTTGTAACGGAAATGGCCGTAGTGCTTAGAAGCTTTCCAACTCCCATGAGTACTTCCACTTTATTATTTTTCAACAAAAATGCAATACCCTTAGCTACTCGTTCTGAGACACTTTTTGCCCTTTTAACTGCCTGGCCTCCATCTAAGGATTTAAGCTCGACATTAATTCCTAGGTTTTTTAAGTTTTTTAATTCATGAACACTATGAGCTGACTTTAATAATGCCTTGGTTGGGATACACCCCTTGTTTAAACAAACTCCACCAAGATGCTCTTTTTCAATGATGGCAACTTTTTTACCAAGCTGTGATGCCCTGATAGCAGCTACATAGCCCCCAGGTCCAGCACCTAATACTACAACGTCAAATTTTTTCATATTCTTTATATCCTTATTCTGATAAAAAGCTCACAATAGCAAATAAGTACTGGAAAAAAAATTGAAAAATGAACGGCCTCAATTAACGTTAACCACCGAGGAGAAAGCATTGCTGTTTAATGCTTTTCCAGAAGGCCTTGTGGCCTTTGACTTAGAAACTACAGGGCTTTCGTCGCTTGTAGATAAAATTGTTGAGATTGCCGCCGTCAAAATAACTCCACAGAATCCTCATGGGGAATATTTTAGCTATTTAATCAATCCAGGGATTTTAATTCCTCAAGTAACCATTGATATTCATGGGATAACCGACGAAATGGTCAAAGACTCTCCAGTTATAGAAGATATTCTGGACGATTTCCTTGGATATGTAGGCAACTTGCCCATTGTCGCCCATAACGCCAGGTTTGATATTGGGTTTTTGGTATTTGCTATCCATCAATTTCAAAAAGAGCTGTCGCACTCTAAAGTATATTGTAGCTGTCAACTTGCCCGGGAATGTTTAAAAAAAATGCCCAACTTTAAACTGGGAACTTTGGTTAAGAATTTGGATATCCCCATTGAAAACCATCATAGAGCACTTGATGATGCTATTGCCTGTCTATTAATTTTGGTAAAAAGCATCATTACCACAGAAAATGTAGCAACTGCACTAAAGAGAAGTTATCAATTCTCACTTGGTGACTTCATGCGAAATAGTGATTTTGAAATCCCTCCACATTTGCTCCTTTTAAAGCAGAAGGTAGTGCATCAAGAAGTTGTAGAAATTAAGTACCAAGGGGGAACCATTAGAAATATTTTTAGGCCCATCAGGCCCATTGGCCTTCTTCCGGTACCTGGTAAAAATATTCTATATGCTCAGTGTTTAACCAGTAATATGTTTAAATCCTTTATTCTCAGTAAAATATCAGAAGTTAGAGAAGTACCCAAAAAAAATATTTCATGAACATATAATTTAGTATATAAGGGCACTACTTTTGACTGGAGGTGTGTGATGAACTATGAAGATTTAAAAACAGTAGAAGACCTTGATGGTCTATATCCCAAACATATCTTAGATAAATTTCCCAGTGCGGGGCAGAATGCATTTGATGATGTTTCCAAAGACGAATGGAATAGTTGGAACTGGCAATTACAAAATAGAGTTGTAGACTTGGATGCTCTAGAGAGCATAATCAACTGTAGTGCAGATGAAAAAAAATCTTTTATAGAGAGTACCGAAAAATTTAACATGGGCATTACCCCATACTATGCCAATTTAATGGATAAATTAGATGTTACCTGTCCCATCAGAATGCAAGCAGTACCAAATCTGGGTGAGCTAATTATTCTAAAAACGGATTTGGAAGATCCCCTGGGAGAAGAAAAGGACATGCCAGTTTTGGGGCTTACCCATCGCTACCCCGACCGAGTACTATTTTATGTAAGCAACAACTGTCCAATGCTCTGTCGACATTGCACCAGAAAAAGAAAGGTGGCAGCACCATCTTCTGCTGCACAAAATAAACAAATTGAAGATGGACTAAAGTATATAAAAGAGCATAAAGAGGTTAGAGATGTGATCGTCTCTGGTGGAGATCCTCTGGTTTTAAGCAATGATAAAATTGACTATATTTTAGGAGAACTAAGAAAGATACCTCATGTGGAAATTGTACGCCTGGGTACCAGAACTCCAGTAACTCTACCTCAGAGGATGTTAGATGATAAGCTTATTGAAATTTTAAAAAAACATGGGCCAATTCATTTAAATACTCACTTCAATCACCCAAAAGAGATGACTCGTGAGGCACTACTTGCCTGCACTCGTTTAGCTTTGGCAGGCGTTGCCTTGGGCAACCAGTCGGTCCTACTTAAAGGGCTCAACGATGATGCAAAGATCATGACTTCAGTGTGTCACCGGCTGCTTTTAATGAGGGTGCGACCTTATTATATTTATCAATGCGATTTAGCAGAGGGAATTTCTCACTTTAGAACTAAAATTACAAAGGGTATAGAAATAATCGAGAAGATGCGTGGGTGGACATCAGGTCTGGCCATTCCTCAATTTGTGGTCGATGCTCCTGGAGGGGGTGGCAAAATACCTGTGAATCCTGAGTATATTGTAAGTAGAGTTGAGAATAAGGTTACACTGAGAAATTATAAACAAGAACAATACGAGTATTTCGAACCATCTTAAGCTTTTTTAAATTATGGATTCAAATAATGAATGATGACCTAATCGAAGTTGGACAATGCCATAAACCTCACGGGATTAAAGGTGGTTTTAGTTTTAGTTTAGCGGCCCATGATGAGAGTGTACTTCAACACGTAAAAACTATTCTTTTATTTCCAAAAGGTCCATCAAGCACTCTTTGCGCCTCAGGTGTAGAGTATACTATTGAGCAGATTTCGTTTGGCAATAAAGTGATTGTATATTTAGATGGAATATCTACTCGCAATCAGGCAGAGGAATTAATTCCCTTTGTTATTAAAGTTTCCAGGTCCGACTTTGCTCCCATAACCGCAGATGGCGAATTTTATATTGCCGATTTATTGCACACTAAGGTGTTTGACCACTTAAGCGGCAAAGAAATTGGTGTAATTTCTAGCTTCTATGAAAATAATGCTCAGACCGTTTTTGTCATTCAAAATAGCAGTGGAGGTGAGTTAATAGAGCTACCATTTGTAGACCATTTTTTCCCAGTTGTCGATTTGGACAACAAGCGAGTGGAAATTCTGCTTCCTGAGATAATTAATGACAAGTGACCAAACTTTAAGGCCTGTTTTTAAGATTTGGATTATTACTCTGTTTCCAGAGTATTTTGACCCTTTGTTAAATTGTGGCGTTACAAGTAAGGTCTGGGACTCAAAGCGTGACAAGTTGTTTGAACTAAACTTAGTTCAACTTAGAGATTATTCTCTAGACTCTTATAAAGGAGTTGATGATTCCCCATTTGGTGGAGGCCCTGGCATGGTTATGAGGGCGGATATATTAAAGAATGCTCTTTTTTTAGGGGTTGTTGAAGCTGGAGGGTATGGAGACAGTTACAAAGATAAGTTACATGTAATTTGTCCTAGTCCACGGGGGAAGCTATGGGATAACCAAAGTTGTATGAGCTTTGCAGAGCGTTTTTGGCAAAAACCGGCCAAAGATCTAGTCTTTATTTGTGGCAGGTACGAAGGAATTGATGAGCGTTTTATCCAAAATTATGTGGATGAGGAAATTAGTGTTGGAGACTTTGTGCTTACAGGGGGAGAGTTGGCGGTGTTAACTATTATTGACTCTGCTATTCGCTTTGTCGATGGGGTTTTAGGCAATCAGCTGAGCACTGTTTGTGAATCGTTTCAGGGGGGACTTTTAGAAGCACCTCAATACACAAGACCCCAAACGTTTGAAAATCAAGTAGTACCCGATGTTCTTCTTTCAGGGCATCATAAAAAGATTGAAGAGTATAGACAAAAACAAAGAGAGAATATAACAAAGAAATTTCGTCCCGACCTTTTTAAAAATGTAGGTAAGAAGTGATTAAACAAAAACCAATTAGGCCTAATCTCTATTTAGGGCTTGTCCACTACCCAATAAATAACAAAAATGGAGAGGTCGTCACGACTTCCGTAACAAACCTTGATATTCATGATATTGCAAGAAGCTGTCGCACTTTTGGTGTTGCCAAGTATTTTATTGTAACCCCTTTGAAGGCCCAGCACGAATTAGTTTCGCGCATTTTAGGGCACTGGGAAGAAGACAAGGCCTCAGCATATAATCCTGACCGGCAGGATGCGTTGTGCATGGCCAAGTTGGCAATGAGCATCGAAGTTGCCGAAAAAGAAATTGAAGACATTGAGGGAAAAAAACCACTGCTGGCGGTTACAGGCGCTGGATTTACTGCCTGTGACGGGGACGAAGTGTTATTAAATGAGAAGATCTTGCTTGACAATTTGCCGTGTTTGCTATTATTTGGTACAGGTTGGGGATTGAATGCCTCCGTTGTAGAACGGGCCGATTATAAATTAGCACCTATTGAGGGTTATCCTATGGGTGGTAATGATTATAATCATTTATCTGTTCGTTCTGCTGTGGCGATCTACCTAGATAGACTGAGACGAGGCCTCTGAATCTAATAAAATTTATCTTCGCAATGCCCTATAGATAAGGGCCTCTGGGGGAAATCTAAGTTAAAGGAGTTCTTAAAATGAACCTTGTTGATGTCGTGAATGAAGATCACGAAAATCCTAATGTTAAAAAATATCCAGATTTTCGAACCGGTGATACTGTTGCCGTTCATGCCAAAATTACTGAAGGCGCCAAAACGAGAATTCAGGTTTTTCAAGGTGTGTGCATCTCTATCAAGAAAAAAAATACTGTCAATGGACATTTTAGAGTCCGCAAAACCTCAAATGGTATTGGGGTTGAAAGAGTTTTTCCCTTTCACTCACCCAATATAGCCAAAATTGAAATCGTAAGACGCGGTAAGTCTAGACGCGCCAAGCTATACTATCTACGTCAACGTTCAGGTAAAAGCGCGCGAATTGCAATCGACTACGATCGTAGTAAATAAAATAAGAAATGCTGTTTGACTTAAATTGTGCCAGGGAATTCTTGGCACATAACGGTAAGTGTCCCCGTAATCTTGTGCTAGCTGGTTGTGATGAAGTTGGACGGGGACCCTTGGCCGGACCAGTGGTCGGAGCATCTGTTTTTTTGAAAATTTCCAATTGTGAGACCTCTGAGCAGATTATCAAAGATCTTTGTCGCAAATATAGCGATTTGGGCGTCACTGATTCTAAAAAGTTGACTCCTAAAAAGAGACAAATTATCTTGAGTAGTATCGGTGTCGATATCTCTAAGGTGTCGAGTGCAATTTTTGAGCTCGAGCGGCAACAAAATTACACACTTTCATTTTCAGTTAGTGAAATATCAAATACTTTGATTGATGAAATCAATATCCTGAATGCTTCACTACAAAGCATGAAACAATCATTTGAAAAATGTCTAAAATGTAGTAGGGACACAGGTATAAGGGGAGTATTACTCGTTGATGGTAACAAGTCGCTGCCAGATATTATACCCAATGTAAGTGTTTTGCCGGTCGTAAAAGGTGACAGTAAATCAATTTTGATAGGCCTTGCTTCGATAATTGCAAAGGAGTACAGGGATAGGCTAATGTTGGCCATGGATACCACATATCCAGGTTACGGCTTTAGTAAACACGCAGGATATCCCACCCAAGTACATCGAGATGCAATAAAGGTGCAGGGAGTCACTCCAATCCATCGCAAGTCGTTTAAAGGAGTCAAAGAGTTTTGTCTAACAGGGAAGCGGCCATAAATGGTGAACAGCTAGAGCGCTATTTTTCTAAGGAGGTTCATCGCATGGGCCTGCCACTGCTGATTTCACCGCTATGTTTGCGCGATTATGGATGTGGTCAAGTCGATTTGGCCAATATGCAGCGTGTAGACCGTCAAATGATTATCAACTTATATGAAGTAAAAAAATCATTGCGTGTCAATTGGATACAAAACATGAGGCTAAAAAAGTCATCCCAACTTTTAGGGATGATTTTAGGTCTTAACGTTATTATTACATATTTGACCCCGAAAAGAACTTTGCCAAAAAGGTAAACCTTAATTATCCTATAGTTATGAAAAAGTTTATTTATGTAAATTTTGTAAAAGTTATTTTAATTGGAACTATGGTTATTTCATATATGGCCCCGGCTCATGCATTGTCTCCGAAGGGCAAAGCAATACTAACAATGGCAGTGTATGGAACAGTAGGAGGTGCCTTGCTTGGAACTTCTATGTTTTTGGCAATAGGTGGAACTTCTAGATCAATTTTTCAAGGAGCTTCCTTAGGGTTATATGCAGGGCTTTTATTTGGTGCTTATGTGGTAGGCTCACATGCAATGAAGAAATTTAAATGGAATAAGGATTCGGGCAAAGATGATTACTACGGTCCCCCCATGGGATCTGGAGGGACATCTGCACCTGCCGGAGATGATTATTATCGCCACATAAATCATTCTTTTGAACCTACATTCAGGAGGGATCTCCCAGGAAAAAAGAACTATAAAAATATGCCTTTATTTTATATAAATCTGATAAACTATCAGTTTTGAAAGGTTTTTCTTCTATTTCCAAACTTGATATTGAGCTTTTCGGTATCATCATCGTCAAATTGTTGAATAAGTGAACTTAATGCATCAAAATCGTATAGTTTAAAAACTCTTAAGAATTCGGTTTTCACATTCGCCAAACGTATTTGGGCCTTCAATTTATTCAAGGATATAATTGTTTCAACAAATAAACCGATGCCAGATGAGCCGACAAAATCTAGTGAATCCATGTCTAGAGTTATTGTTGAGGTTGGATTTTCTTTAGTCAACATCTCTAACTCTTCTCTAAATGGCACACCTGTGTTGTAGTCCAGTCCCCCTTGCATGTGGACAGTTATATCTCCGTT
Organism: Bacteriovoracaceae bacterium; assembly: GCA_016784965.1. Lineage (GTDB taxonomy): Bacteria > Bdellovibrionota > Bacteriovoracia > Bacteriovoracales > Bacteriovoracaceae > JADHTQ01. The sequence goes on from JADHTQ010000012.1 coordinate 49,123, forward strand.
GGAATTTGTGTGTACTACGGCCTTCATAGACATATCTTTTTCCCTTTTTAAAGAAGACAACTAATTAGTCTTCGACACACTAATTATACCACATACTGCAATTGTTTTTACCAAACGGAAAGTTTTTCTGTTTGTAACAATTCTGGTAGAGTAGAGTAGAAGAAGAATGCAAGTAGGAGCAGTTTAAGTTGGGCACTTTGACTTTAGTGACATTGCCAATAGGGAATTTAGCAGATATTTCCAAGCGTGCTAAGGATGCTATTTCTGGTGAGGGATACTTTTTTTGTGAGGATACCAGAGTATTTCGCTCCCTTTTGTCGCATTTAAAGATAGATTCAAGTAATAAACAGATAGTATCCTGCCATGGGTATTCTACAGCTAGTAAAATTACCAATATATTAGACTTACTTGACCGGGACGAGTTGGTATATCTTGTTTCTGATGCTGGCAGTCCAGCCATTTCAGATCCGGCCTATCCAATTATTCAAGAAGTTTTAAAAAGTGGACATGAGCTTGAGACCTATCCGGGTGTTAGCTCTCCAATTGTAGCACTGGAGCTTAGTGGACTACCTGCTATCCCTTTTCACTTTCACGGTTTTTTGCCAAGAGATGATAGTAAAAAAAAGGATACCTTTAATCTTCTTTGTCACACATATGGAACACATATTTTTTTTGAGGCACCTACACGAGTGATAAAAACTCTTAAGCTTATGTGTTTGACCCTCAAAAACACAAACTTGGTGGTTGTGAGGGAGCTGACTAAGAAATTTCAGTCTGTTTATCGCTTTAACTCTGACCATTTTGATAAGAATTTAGGTGACATCGTACCCAAGGGAGAGTTCATCATTTTGCTGTATGTTTCAAAAGAGCAGATGATCCAAGCCAGCTCATGGCAGACTAGTGAGAAAAAGCTGGAAAAGTTGGCCTTAGAATATATGGAAAAAGGAGCAACTCCCAAACGAGTATCAAAAATAATAGCTGAAATATTAAATCGGTCTTCCAAAGAAATATACTCAAAATTGGTAAAATGACACAAACTATTGGTAAAACACCTTTATCTGGAATAAAATATCTATAAGTTAACTTTGTTTTTAGTTTTTACTAGAAGGTAAATTGCTAAAGAAGGAAAATGCATGCTAGTCAGAATAGTCGGTGGTAATGGGGGTTTAGCGCCAGGCTTTAGGAATACATCATACCTAATTGATGGAAAATTATTGATTGATGCAGGTTCTGTTGCATCAGGTCTTAGCCTGGAAGAACAACTATTGGTGGAAAATATTATTATTTCTCACCCTCACCTGGATCACATTTCAGATTTGGCCTTTTTGCCTGACAACTGTTTTGGACTAAAGGGCGTGCCGTTTGAGGTGTACACGAGCAAAACGGTCAGGAATGCAATTAAGAAACATCTAATGAACGACTTAATTTGGCCAGATTTTTCGAAATTGCCATCAGAGGAAAACCCCACAATCAGGTTTCATGATTTAAAACCTGAGCAGATGATTGTTCTTGGAGATTACAAGGTCTTTCCTGTGAGAGTAAACCATTTTGGAGATGCCGTAGGCCTCATTATTGAGCGAGATGATGCTGCGATTTTGTTTACTCAAGATACAGGACCTACAGAGAGGATTTGGGAGGTGGCCAAAAGTTATAAAAATCTAAAGGCCATTTTTTCAGAAGTGAGCTTCCCCAATAAAATGCAAAATGTGGCAGATGCTAGTTTACACTTGACTCCTCAGTCGGTGTTTAAAGAGATTGCAAAGATGCCACCTACAATTCCAATTTTTCTTGGCCATATTAAACCTAATTATAAATCAACTATTTATCAAGAGATTGATGAATTAGGGTGTGAGCGCATTACACTATTTTGTTCCGACGATACCCACTTTGTGTTTTAAATCCCAGGCGCAGACCAAATATCGGGCATTCTTGGAGGCGGGTATTCTTGAGGCATCCCACCTGGAGACATATAGGGCCTTTGGCCTGGGAGTTGTTGGCGGGGAGGTTGGCCTGCTTGAGCTACTCCACATGCCCCATCAACTTCTATCTGGGTTCCGTCTGTTGCGACAAAGATAACGTCAATTGAATATGCGCCACCGCTAACTTTATTGGCAGTTACTTGCTTAAAGGTTACTTTGCAATTTTTACTCTGGACCTTTTGTTTGTTTGCAGTTTTGTCTTTGTTTTTTTGCTCTTCACCTTCATCTTCATCTTTATCTTCTTCTTCGTTCTCTTCATCTTCGTCACTATCGCCGCATCCATTTATTATAGTTTTTTTGATATCTAGTTGGGCGGTCACACTTTCAAATGTTATATTTTTGTCCTCAGATTCAAACTCTATTGGGCATGTAACTTTGTTAGACTTGCTATTTTTTTTATCTTCATCTTCTGTATTTGCGAAAAAAAAGTTAAATTTATCGGGATTGAGGTTTGTTTTTTTCAAGGCAGCAATTGTTAGTTTATTTGAAACTAAATCAGTTGTTGTGACTGGATTTTCTGAGGCAGGTTTAAAGGTAGCATAAACAGTATAATCTTTATTTTTGCGTGTAAAAATAACTTTCTCTTTTCCGTTAAACTTGTCATCATCACATTCATTTTTAACTGGTGTTGCTTGTGTGCAGTGCCAAGATAACTTACCATCGCCTAGGTCTGCTATAGTGGTGCCTTCTTCTCCCCTGATCGCTTTTATTGTGATTTTGTTTACATCATCAGCATCTACTTTCCCAGTAATTTTAATTGATTTTTTGATATTTAAATAAACATTAAGACCAGCTAAGAGTTGTTCAATGTCATTTAAAGTGTTATTTGAGGAGAAGGCAGTTAAAAATGCTTTGTTTTGGCAGGGACCCCCATCTGTCGGAAAGTACTTTGTATTTTCAAAGTCGAACTCGCCATTTTTTAAAAGATTTCCACATTTCTCTTGGTTGGCGTTACTAAATGTTTTTAGCTTTTTATAGGTCTCCGCTTTGGATAGAGGTGTTTCTTTTTTCTTAGCCTTTAGTATGGTCTGAATTCTTGTGTGCAAACTTTGGGAGCAATTGCTGGAGAAAGCTTGAGGTCCTAATAAAACAATAAAACTCAATAATGTACATTTGAACCACTGGTATTTTAAAAATTTCATGTTACCTAATCTCCCATTTACCAGTCGGAAATTTTGTGACAAAGCTTGAGTATTTTGTACACACTCATTGTGACCCGATTACTGCCTTTAATCGGGTCATAGATAGACCTGATTGTACCATGTTTTCGGATCAGGGAGCAAAAACACATGTGATTTCAGGGTGTTGCCGGTGTGGTATCCATTGGTCATCAAGTCAAGAATCTTTGCAAATTTAAAAAAAGCAGGCACACACTCTTGCCGACTTGCTTTTTTAAGCATGTTAAACTTAGTTTAATAGACTCCATTCCAATTCTACATTAGAATTTTAATAGGCTTAAAAAAGTTTTAGGGAAGGTAGTTAGATGTTGAAGTCTAGTACAAAGTTTACAGTGAAATATGGTAAATTGTGGCATGAAAATGGAATTTTATTTCACTCGGCGGCCCTTTCTTACTACAGCATTTTATCATTGATACCTGTTGTTTTTCTTTTGTTTAGTTTTCTGCTTATATTTAAGGGGTGGGGAGAAAGTACGGATGTACAAGGTTATATACGGCAATTTTTATTGCAAAACTTAAGCACAAGTGCGGGGCCTTCGGTCGCCAAATTTATTGAGACTTTTATTGATGGGATCAACTCTTTAAATGTAAGCTTAATCAGCATCCCATTTTTGTTGATAACAGTTTTGGGCCTGTTAACCAATGTCGAAATATCATTTAATGAAATTTGGGATATCAAGACTCATCGCTCGTATTTGCGAAGGTTTTTGGGGTACTTAGCTATTAGTGTTGTGGGTATTATATTTGCGACGGTGAGTATAGTTATTGGAGTTAGAGTACATCAACTACTAGAAACTACGGTACTTAATAAATTTGAACATACCGTCAGTGTCACCTTTTTAGAGCAAATGTTTATGTTTGGTTTTCCCTTGTTTTTAACTTTTATTACTTTTACTTCGATGTATAAGTTTATTCCTAATAAAAAAGTACCTTGGAAGGGGGCAGTCCTTGGCGGCCTGTTTTGTGGGGTTTTGTTTGAAATTTTTAAAAATAGTTTTACCATTTATATGACCAGAGCAATTCTTTATAAAGAAATTTATGGCTCCTTTGTCTCGATACCATTTTTTTTCATATGGATTTATACTGTTTGGATCGTAATACTCTCAGGTGCAGTACTTTGCAGGGTGATTAATGAAAAACCTTGGGAGTAAAGTTAGAATTGATATTTTGTTAAGCTTTGATCAATCATCGTACCTAGTTTGTCTAAAGAGATGCTCATAAACTTGTCGATCCACTCAATAAGATCATTTGGCAGTGGAGAGCGAAAAGTTTTTGGTTTATTTTGGTACTCTATCTTTAAAGCTAATGCATGTAGGGCATGCCGGGGAATTTGTAGTAATTCATGGTCTTCTTTTGTGGCCAATTTATCTTTGAATCTTTGAAAAACTTCAAAGCCCCTTAAGTAAATTTTATCGCCAACAAGAGGAAGGCCATGAACTTTGGCGTGTACTCTAATCTGGTGTTGGCGACCGGTTTTAGGAAATGCAAGACCTAAGGCGTGATTGTTTTCAATGTGTAGTAGGTGAAAATCAGTTTGGGCCATTTTGCCCTCACTTGAGTCCTGTGGGAAGGGTAAAATTTCTACTCGTTTAATACCTTTATCATCAAGTGCCCGCAATCTTTGAGAAGCAGTGAAAGTGAGTTTGCCATTAAATGTGTCGGTATTTATTTTGGAGATGAAAAAATAACATTTTTGAGGTTTTGCGTTTTCAAACTGGTTAGTTATCACACTAGCAATTTGCGAGTTTTTAGCAAAAAGCAGCACTCCTGAGGTTTCGCGATCTATGCGATGAATTGACTTTATTTTGCAATTGCTGTGAGTTTCTAGATAAACGGTCGCACAGTTAAAAATATGTCGTCCGGTGGGATGGGTCGCCATATATGGAGGTTTGGAGATTACTACAATGAATTGATCTTCATAAATAATTGTAGGAGTTAAGTTAAGCTTAATTTTTTTACCATGCCAATATTCATCTTCGTGAATTGTTTTGTGGATGGTTAAAGAGACGATATCACCTGAGTGGATAGTTGTAGAAGGCTTGTGAGAACCTATGCGCCCTTTAATATAAATCTCTTTGTTGGTAATTTTTGCTTGTATTGTTTGTCTGGAAAAACAATTTAGATAGAGTCCAATGAATTTATCTAATCTCATTGCATGGTGCTCATCGCTAGCTAAATAAGTTACTTGATAGGAGTTTTGAGAAAATTTTTTATCAATGATGGTCATGAATTACAATATGTTTTACTAATATCTCTTTTTTATAATGTACTTAAGTAATGTGATCGCTCCAGCTCGGGTATAGTTATATGAATCCATCAGATTTGTCAAAATCGTTTCTATTTTTTTTCGATTTTCTTTAGAAAGAGGTGTGGCCATGCTCTTTAAATCGTGTGAGTCGCCAAGTTCTGCTTCATAAAAAACTAGGTTATTGGCGATATCTTTAATAAACTTGCTCTGCTCTTCTTTAAAAGATTGCTGTAATCTCCTGGTGATATCGGGGAATACTTCACAGTAAACAATCTCCTTGCCTGCATTATCTAGGGCATAGGCTCCTAGTTTTGAAATGAGGTGAGAGCGAAATGCTGTGGCATCTTCTTCTAAGTGAATAGTTTTTTCAAATTCTGTGATTAAACTTGTATTACAACTTTCAAATTGGCCGGTGATTGCACTTTTTATTTTTTCACCCTTTATTAGAGCATTAATATTTACAATGTATTGGCCAATATATGCCTCATATGATCGATCATCGATTAGTCCAAGCCCCTCTCGTAGCTCTTGGTCGAAAGTATCTAAACAATAGTTTGTAATTAGAAGTAGAGACCTTGAAGGATTTTGGTAGTCACCTTGTGGAGTCATATTTAAAAAATCGTGCTCATGTCGTTTTTTAATAAAAGAGCTGAGGTATTCTAAAACTTCGACAAAAGTAACATTTCTGTGTTGTGAGCTCAAATGATAGATAAGGTTTTTCACCAAACGGGGTGAGACTCCAAATTTCCCCTCATAATTGCTATCACTATCAAACTCTAGAGTGACCTTGTCTTTATGATGTTTAATAATTTGCTTAGATTCGACGTCTAATTTATTAGATAAATAATCATCGGCCAAAAACCTGGCCTTTTCTAAAGGATCTAGACTGGTAACAATTGTTGCCAGCTTGCTGTCTTTATAGTTATTTTTTTGAGGTGCTCTTAGTCTACTTAAAATGGAAAAAAGGCACAAAGCTGTAAGGGCATGAGGCTCCCAAATGGCCTTACTTTTTAAACCTTCAACCTGTTTTTCATAGATCGATCTTTCTTGGTTATAGTTGAGTAGATATGGGACTTTAACAATATTAAATCTTCCTTTGAATGATTTGAAATCTGGGTGCTGCTTAAAAGCATCGTAGTGCACTTCATTTGAAGTTCCCACAAAGAAAATATCCAGTTCTGTTAAAATTCCTTGTAGGTTGATGGTACCGGTTTCCATGGTCATTAATAAGTATTTATAGGCATCAATGGGCCGCTTTAGCAAATCTGAGTATTCTAATATCCCGCGGTTTGCAAGTACCAACTCACCTTGCATAGAAAAAAGGTTAAGAGATTGTAAGCTTGGAGGAAGGCTGGCCAGCCTTTTATCCATGACGATCTGTTGTAATCTCGCATCAACATGCAGTTGAGGCTCAATGGTAACTGCGCCTGTAGAATAACGTTTGCTAATGTAGACACGCTCTACCCGAATGTGTTTTAGAACTTCGTGATAGTTACCCTGATAACTTTTAAGGAGAGCATCAAAAATCATACGATTTTTTTTCGAGAGGTCTCCGGTATATAAATAGGACTTTTTGACAGAACTAAGTGTTGTTGGGTGGTCATTGAGTAATTTATCTATGATGGGTTGACGGTGCTTTTTGGGTACGGCCAAAAGAGGATGGTCTTTTAGTTCAGAGGTTAAAATGGCATTGATGTCTTTATCTTCTAAGTGGGCAAATGACTTAAGGTTGTACTCGCCTTTAGTAGTATTTGCAGCAAGACCCAAGGTGCCCTTGATGTAGTTGTCAATGGGAAACACCCAACTAAAACTAAACAGGCTACCGTGATCAGACATTGAATATTCTTCAGCACCCTTCATAAATTTTCGGACAATGCTTGATTTTGAGGAACCATTGGGACCAACAAGAAGAATGAATTTGTTATTAAATCCCTCTTCTCTAAAGTTTAGCAAGTTTTGATAGAGAGACTGTTGGGTGTTAAGTTGTCCAAAAATTGGAGGTGAGTCTGTGTGCTCTAGCTTAAAAAGATTGAAGTGTCCTTCGGCGTCTTGTTTGAAATAATCCAACATGTCAATAAGATACTCATAAGTGGGCCTGCACTCTCGCGCAGGGTTACTCTCCAAAATGTTCATGTATTCCAAAAAGGAAATGATTTTATTTTGCTCTTTGTTTTCATTATTTGCTTCTTCGATCCAATTCATAGCGTATCCTCTTAATTAAATGTGCCAAATAACCATTTAAGTGTAATAATTGTATCGTGAATTAAAAACTTAGTCATGGAATATGTACTTTGAGTAAAGACAAAATTAGGTTTCGAGATTTACTCGGGTTTTTTGTATTATTTATATTTGCGGCTTCAATATTGCTATTGGCCCGGCAGTACATAATCTTGAAGAACCAAGAAGGTTTGTTGGCCAAAAAGAAAACGTTAGAGCTTCTTCTTGAGGCCTCTAATAAATTAAAGAAGTTGTGGCATGAAGGAGATTCTAAGAATGTGTGGAAAAATGGGTTGGTCAAGTTTGACGTATATCTTGGTACGCCTGAAACAACAGATGACAGTTATTTACGTTGTAATCCCCATTTTTTGGAGTTATATTTTTCGCAGTATAAGGCCTTTGGAAAAAGGCAAGACGCACATTTTGTTATATACTCAAAAAAATATAGGTATCTAGTATTTGCTAAGCCTGTTTGGTTCGATCGGGCCGTTGATGGTAGAAGCAAGCGGCATTATAAGATTGTCACAAAATCAAACAGCAGCAGAGCTATAATTCCAAATTATGCAGTATATGTTGAGCTGTATCTGCCTCATAACAAAGAGGTAACGCTTCCGGTTTTATTGGAAGACTCATGTCATGATGTTTATCTTCCACAAAGAGTGTATGGCGTAGGTCCTTACAAATTGGGAGGCAAAAAAAAAGATTGGACATGGGATAACTTTGGTAGGGATATTTATATAGACAAATATCTGGTAACTTACAGAGATATCGCCGAATGGATTGAGTACTCAAATGACCTAGAAAACCAACAACTGCATGAGCTTTTACCCTCAACAATTGAACAATTCCCAAGGCCTGCAACTAACCTAACAGTGGCCCAAATGAGACAATTTTGTGCATTTAAAGGAAAACATTTACTTGAAGCCCATATATTTGATGCGGCGAGCTTCTATCCCTTTGATATAGATGAACCTAAGGCCCTAAATGTTTTAAGAGGACCATATCCTTGGACAGTCAGAAGAAAAAAATTCTATCTTGCAAGACCTAAAAAGGGAGAAAAAAATAAATTACAAAAGGAATCAGTTGAGATCTCTAAGATATGCTCTAAAGTTTATGCTAAGGAGTGCTTCAAGGAATATAAATTGAAAAACTTTTATACTGACAGTGTAACCTGGACAGGCATTTTTCAAGTCATGGGTGGCAACTTTGAGTATCTCAGAAATCCAATTAATTCAAAAAATAATTTGAAGGCCTCCAGTCATCACTTTTCTTATTTAAATGATTGGCACCAATTAGGGGTGAGGGCCTTTTGGGATGGATTAGGTCATGGAGTTAATAATTTTCACTTTCAAAATGGTGATACTCCAAGTGGTCAGCATCAGTTGGGAGTTGGATTTAGATGCATGAGGTTTGTAGCTAAATGAATATATTGAAGAACTTATTTTTATTATTTTTTATCTTTTCGATTTTAATAGTCTCATGTAACCCAAACAAGTTGATTAACAATGAGCTAAAGCTTTTTGCTGCCCGAAATTATATAAATTGGTTTTCTACAATGGAGGTAACGATTTTAGCAGATGATTTTGTAAATAGTGGAAAACTACTCGATCGTCCAAATGCAACCTGGTGGCCCCTTGTAATGCTTACTTTTTTAGGACCCAAAGCTGGCTCTAATAGAGTTCAGTGCTTAATATACAAAGTACCATATATCAATGTGGAAAACTCTATAAATAAATATGGAGTGTTAAAAGTAGTAGAGATTACACCTGATGACAACTGTAAGAATCACTTTAGTGCCAAAGAGGTAACAAGTGTGAGTGGGATAAAAAATTTACGTATATATTTGACCGGTGAGAGTAAAAAAATGGGTAGTGGGAAAAGAACAATACCGTCTTTTACCATGGGTGTAAGTTTGAATAGATATGAAAATAATACTTGGAGTGAAACTAAGTGGATCTATTTTCCCTTAATGAATGCAGAGGCCAAAAGTTTAAAAAGTGCCAAGCAAAAAAAGAGCAAAAAATTGTCATATGTAAAAAAACGATATCACTCAAGTATTGTTAAACGTAAAAATCCAGGTGTTTTATATTTTCCCTTGAAAGATTATCTTGAAGGCCCTGCTGAAATATCATCAGAGTTACTTGGAACCATAGATGATAGTTACCCCGATAAGACGTCCATACAATGCCATAAAGTTGATGGAAACTGTCAAACTATTGGCGATTATATTTGTGATCGATGTCGTTATGGTTGGTATGAAGTGGTAGGTTCTGCTTGTAGTAAAGTAAAAAATAAGTACTGTGGCCCTAATAAGTGTGGACAAAGAGGTTGGCCCGCATGTCCCAGAGGATATCAATACAGTCGATATATTGTTACTGCTGGCTGCTATGCCGGCAATCAATCAGGCTTTTGCCAAGAAAATCTTTCAACTTATTGTGATGAAAATAAGGTGTTGGTTTGTTTGTAGTTTACTACTGAAAATAAAAAAGTAAAAAACGCCCGAAAGAGCTTTGTAGTCAGGTATTGTGCGCTGGAAAATAAGAAGAAATATTTTCTTACTTTTCCTAACTCCTCTCTACAATTGTTTTTTAATCATGTACGATCCGCTCAGGTGTAAAAAAAATTATAAAACAATATGGAGGTTCATTTGAAACTATTAATTTCAAAAATGATTTTGTTTTTGTTTGTGGCCAATACGATGAGTGTATTTGCTACTACAAACCTACATGAGATTAAATCAATACATCTTGGATCAGTAGATGTATATAAAGCTCACTACCAAGATGTGATGAGTGAAAAGTTGGGATCTGCCCCACGCTTTGCTGTGGCCCATGAGGTAAACATTGATCCGATGAGTTCTACAAACTTACAAGAAACAAAAGATGGGTGGATCTGGAGATATAGAGTTATTGCTGACAATGCGGTTTCTTTAAATTTTGCTTTTTTTGATTTTAATATGTCAAAAAACTCTAAGCTTAGTATTTACTCCAGTGATTACAAGCATGCGATTAGGCCCTTTACTCACAAAGATAACAATTCTTCTAAACAACTTTGGACACCAATTATTCTCTCAAATGATGTAGTAATTGAACTGTACATACCCACAGATGAAATTGATTTTGTTAGTTTGAAATTTGCAAGGATCAATCAAGGTTATAGAACATTTTCACAATCAACTGATAAGTCCGGTAGTTGTAATGTTGATGTAGTTTGTACAGAAGGTGATGAGTGGCGAGATGAGATTAATTCTGTCGCTGTAATTTCTACTGGTGGTACAACTTTTTGTACTGGCTTTATGGTCAACAACACAAGTCAAGATAAAACACCTTATTTTATGACGGCAAATCACTGTAGAATTAACAAATGGAATGAATCTTCTCTAGTTACTTATTGGAACTATCAAGCTTCAGTATGTGGTGGAACAAAAGATGGCAACTTGGAGCAGTTTAATACTGGATCTACCTGGTTGGCCTCCAGTAGAAAGTCAGACTTTACTTTAGTACGTCTGACGAATCCACCAGAGGATGAGTGGAACGTAAATTTTGCTGGATGGGACCGATCAGGTGAAGATGCAATCTCCGCTGTGGCCATTCATCATCCCAGTACTGATGAGAAATCGATTAGCTTTGAAAATGAACCTACAACAATCACTGCTTACTTAAAAGAAGAGGTGCCTGGTGATTCTACTCATATAAGAGTTGAAGACTGGGATGTAGGAACTACTGAACCTGGTTCTTCAGGATCTCCACTTTTTAACCAGGATCATAGAGTTATTGGACAACTGCATGGAGGATATGCATCTTGTAGAAGCCAAACATCTGATTGGTATGGTAGTATCCATTCTTCCTGGGAAGGTGATGGGCAACCAGCTTCGGGTTTAAAGAGCTGGCTTGACTCTGCAGAAACTGGGGAGTTGTTTGTAGACACAATTTAAAGTATGCGTTGTGTTGTTTAGGGCACACTGACACTAGTATCATTGTGCCCTTACAATACCCTTTTATAATTAATTTATTTCCAAAAAACTTCGATACTTAACGTGCAGTGTTTATTGGCCACACTTGGCACTACCTTTGCTTCTAACCTGATACTGGATTAATACCATCAACTAACTTTTGGGATAAGGAGAATTTAATGAAGAGCATTACGAAATTGTGCAGCGTGTTTGCTGTTTTGGTTTTTATTTTTTTGGCCATGAATGTGTCAGGTACCGACACACTAGAAAATGAAGAAAAAGACTTTTTGTATGAGGGACAGATAACACAAAACTTTGTGTTAGAAAATGTATTAACACAAACTCGTTATAGGGATGAAGAGATTGATGATACATGCACTCGTGAAGTACCTTATACCGAAGAAGTGTGTGATTATCAAACTAGTTATAGGAGTGAATGCCGGGATATTCCAGGTCAGCAAGTGTGCGACGATGTCCCTTATCAAGAATGTACAGATGTAACCAGGTATAGACGAGAATGTAGTGAGGGCCCATCAACCAGGGAGTGTCACCGCGAACCAGATAGAGAAGTTTGTCATAATGAACCAGATCGTAGGGAGTGTAGTACAGGGCCATCGACCAGGCAGTGTCACCGTGAAGCAGATAGACAAGAGTGTAGCCGAGCTCCAGGAAGGCAAGTTTGTCGCGATAAACCTGCTCGTGAAGTCTGTGAAACAAAACCAGCGCAAAGAGTATGTGAGCAGATAAACGGCAGAAGAGTCTGTAGAAGGATTCCAGGGGAGAGAGTCTGCAGGACTGTACCAGGTGAGAGAGTATGTACAACTGAGCCTGGGCAGAGGCAATGTAGGACGATACCAGGTGAGCGAGTTTGCAGAGATGTTCCAGGGCAAAGAGAGTGTAGAACTATCCCGGGTGAGCGAGTTTGTACCACAGTTGTTGGACAAAGAGTCTGTAATGATGTTCCTGGAAGAAGAATTTGCCAAAGAGTTCCATATACTGATCAAGAATGTACTACCCAGACCAGGGAAGAGTGTAGCTGGCTACCAGGAAGAGAAGTTTGTGAAGATGTACCCTACCAGGAGTATGTTTGCAATGATGAAACTCGCTATAAACCTGAAACCTATGCTTGTACTAGAACCATCCAAGTTCCCTATACTGTAGTTGTTAAAAAGCTTAGAGCTAATGTGCAATTTACTTTTGACAATACTTTAGAAGATGTTGTGGTAGATTTTAAAGTCATACTTAATCGTGATGGAAGAGTTGAGGTATCTGCTGTGGACCAATCTGAAACAGCTGTGATTGTACTTTTAGAGCAAACAATTGATGTAGTTTCAAGGCAGAATGAGGATCACATTAATGCAAAATTTGCTGTTTCTTTTGTCAACAAGGATAGAGTCTTGTCGCCACTATCAAAAGAAATTGAAGATGTGGACTTTAGCAGTGAGCAGCTCAAGTTTGCAATTGGCAAAGTTGAAAATCATAATCACCTAAGAGTAAAAGTTTCGATTAATAAAAGAGGGGAAGAGCTTTTTAGTAAGCTTTTAACTAGTGATGATTTTGTGCAGGAGTCTTCTGGTGATGAGTCGCAAGTTATAGTTTCTTTGAAAGAGGCAAACTTAGGAGAGTTAAAAGGAGCTTATGATATCACTATTGACCTAAAGGCTCACCTTGAAGGCAAGGTACTAAATGTTGATGCTGGTGAGCTAAAACTATCAAACAGCTTTAGAAAAAAGTTTCACACAGATAATACTCCAAATGTTGAAAAAGTTTTAATTCTGTCTAATCTTTCAATGGATGCGATTTTAATTTTTAGAAAGCTTGGCAGAGAGGCCACCAAGGAAATGATAAAAATTAAGGCCTCTGATCTTTTGTATGAAGCAGAAATTACCGGTTTTGTACAAGCTGTGAAGTTAAATACAGTTAATCATAGTATTATTTTAGAGCTAATAGTTACTCAAGATACAACAGATGCTCAATTAGAAGAAGCAATCAAACATGATTGGTACGATATTACTATAATTTAATATACTCACTTTTATGGATTGGTGTGGCCTTATTGCTACACCAACTCCATTATGATAAGATAAAGTTAGTATCATAAGATGAAACCACCCTTTGCGGGGGAGGGATAGTTTGTGCGAAAGAGGCCAAAACTAATTCAATTGATCGCCCTGATATATCTTTTTTTACCACTTGTTAAAATTTTACTTGATTTTTTTGTTTTCGACTACTTTGAACAATTTGATGATCTTGTACGGCTTGTGAGCCTAGTGAGAGATTCGTGGGGTATGTATGGCCAGGCAAAAGATAACCATCAATTTCTTATCGCACTTGTAACTAGGATTGGTTTTTTGCCTAGGTTTTTTAGTTACTTTTTAATATATCCCTTGATGGGATTTGCAATTTACAGAGTAACAAAGTGGAGCTTCTCTGTGATCTTGTTGGGTAAATTGTTTGTTGTAATTATGAGCTTTGAATATTTAACGAACCTACCATTTGTTCATGACTTCCAAACTATGATTACTGCGGACTATTTTTTAAAGTTATACTTTGTTGATGATTTACAAGGCATTTTTACAATTTTGTTCATTTTATTAAATTTATTAGTATTGTTGTACTTATTTAGGCCCCATATTAAAGAGCTATATTTTGATCCCAGCAAAAGATGGTGGGCCCAAATGACTCGCTTTAGTACAAATATCCCCTGCGTGATTGAAAGTGTAATCAAGGGTACTATTTTGAACTTATCTATCGGGGGAGCATATATAAATTTAGAAGATATTGCTTTACCAGAGGTTTTTAGGCTTGCCTTTGAAGAGCTTGGTTTTAATATTAATACCAAAGTAGAACTTGTTCATCGTCACATACACGACGATGGGACAATTATGATTGGTGTGAAATTTTTTGAAGTTACAGAGCCTACAAAAAATAAGTTATTAGCACTGATGAATGACTTAAAAAAGTTTAATGAATTATACCATAAAAAGTAATAATCCTAAGTATCTAATGAAATCTGTCTGGTGATGGTTTGATTAATAATCGAGGTAGTGTGCAGTAATAGTTCTTTAAAACAGTTCTCTAGCATTATAAGGTTATTGATGACTTGTTCTAGGTCTGAAGGAGAAGGCACTTTCACCATCTGCAAAAACTGCGATATGGGAGTATTATCAATGGAAGACAAGATGAATTCGATAAAAGATAATGTTGCTGGTGTGGAATAAATTTGCAGTACAGCATGATCTTCAGAGTATACTTCTAAGTAATGATTGCCATCTTTGGATTTTGTCAGAGAATGAGTATAGTTACTATGAATTTTGCTTGGATCTTCACTTAGAAACTCAATATAGATATCGGGATGATTGGGAAAGATATTAGTAGATTGCATTTTAAGAAGTGGCTCGATGATCATTGGATTATTAAAATTGGCAATACGAGATAGCTGATTGCTGGGTGCCTGTTTAAAATTTGATAATCCATCAATTAGTGTGTGTTTAAAATATGATAAAAGACCTACAATATCCCAAGGATAATGAGCACCATGGGTTAGGATGAAACCAATGGTACGATCAAATTCGTCTTTAAGATCCTGAGGGTGATGCTCAAACAAGTTATTAACATTCATTTTTAAAAGAGCAATATATTGTTCTAAGTGTGCTGGAAGTTCTGATCGCTTTAAGAAAAACTTTGGAATTAGCAGGGCCTTAAGTTTAGACTTAAGTTTTGTGGTACCACCATTTAGTGATAGCTGTATTATTTGGACTCCAATACTACTTTGAAAAAAATCTCTAAAAACATTGATGTTTATATTTTCCATACGAGCAGTGAGACCAAAATATTGATGGAATGCAAGTCCGTATTCTTCACGCTTGGCCTTGTAAGAATCTCTTGCGATCAATTCAATTTGAACATTTCGTGGGTCTGTTTGGTTGACTACTAAAACAATGGGATGCTTTAGCTCATGGTCTAACTTTAATGCTAAGAAGTTGGAAGTTAGTGCAAAGTCTTGTTTTTTACAATCGACATCATTATGAATGGTATCAATATGAAAAAAATAATCTAAGGGGAGGCATGACTTTGTTAAGTTTTTAAAAAACGACGGATGAGTAATTCTATCTGTATCATTAGACACTGAGATGACTAGCTTTCCGTCGACAATTGCATTTTGATGAAATTCAAAGGAAATATGTTGGTTGACTTCTTTTTGAAAGATTGGTGTAGAGTTAGGGCACTTAGTGACAAAGAAGTCATTTAACTCTGAAACAATGTCTGAAAATTTGTTAAATTGAGTGAGTTCACCATTCCACCTAAATGCGCTACAAGACTCTTTTTGGTGCTGAGGAAAATAATTTTGATAAGAGCTTTTAGTTTTAGATGGCTTCTTTGTAAACACATAAAGGTAGGAGGTCATCTCTCCTTTGCCCTTTAAATCCTCAAAATTTAAGTAGGCCTTTAAAGTTACTTTTTTAAATAGCTGTTCTAGTTTCTCACTTTGGCTAGGTACAAATAATTGCTGGTTAGCAAAAATAAATAAATGGCCATTGTCTTTTAGAGATCCTAGTTGGGCCGTTAGTTGTGAAATTAAATAGTGGTGTGGGTTATTTTTGGGAAGAGTATAAAGGTTTAGTACAATATTTGAATATATAAGCTCTGAGGGAGAGTCTTCATTATTAAACATTGAAATTTGGCCGCTACTGTTATCTTTTATATGAAGATATTTTTCTCGCATGACCTTGCATATTAACCAAATAGAGTCCAGTCCTTGCTTAGTCGCAATTTGTACCAGACTGGTGAGGTGTTGAAGTTCATTGGTAATTCTTACATAACTTCCATTAATAAAGGTATCATCATAAAAATCAGGACAAATTACCTGCTTTAAAGATAGATCCATGATGTGTTCTTGGGCTTGCCAATAGGATGATGTGAGCGAAGTGAGGTTGTTACCAATAAATTTACAGTTTGTTACTTCGATTGCTTGGTTAAGGTTGTGCTCTTTATAGTTTTTACCATCACACCATTTTGGAAATTTATGTAATAAACTGTTTAGAAATTGCCCAAACGACTTATGGGAAAGTGAGTGTGAATATTGTGACTCATAAGTTTCTAGTTTGTTTTTATCCGAGGGTTTAGACCTTGAAAATGTGCAAATTTTCATCATTTCAGTAGTGGAGAGCTGTAAAAAAATTTGCGGTAATTTTTTAATGTGCTCCTTGTAGTTTATTGATGGGCGATACCAGCTATACTGGTTAGTTTGCAGTGACTCACATGTTAAATCGGTGGAGCTACCTTTTTTAAAAATTTTTGATAAAAAAGAAGCAGGATTTAACAAGTTATTGTCTGATGAAAAGACAGAGATATCTTGGCATAATTGCACAATAAATCGGATTTTATGCAAGTAAATACTGACTACTCTAAAACTATAAATTTCAATAAACTCATCTAAAAATTGACAGTATGGAGAGTTTTTATAATCAAGAACATGCTGCCAAAAGGTTGTGTGACTGTCTAGGTCGTGACAGTTGGCTCCTATGGTATTGGCAAAAGAAAGGAACTCTGAAAAGATAGCAATCCTTAGAGATTTGTTTAACCTTGAAAATGACATAAATTGAGCACGAGCATCAATGCAGAGTTTGTGGTGTAAAGATTCTAGGCTGCAAGTTTGTTTTGATACTAAGCTTTCGCCTTTCCAACCTGTGACAAAGAATTTAGAGGGCAAAAATTGACTATTTTTAAAACTTATTTGTTGGTCTGCTACCAAATCATCTTTATGTGATCCTAAAGTAGCATCTGGTCTTGGTGAGTTCAACCAGTTATTGGCCATAAAAGGCCTTTTGTTCACATTTTTTTTCATTATATCAGTGATCAAGCTCTTATTTTTTTAAATTTATTTTTTTATTGAGAAAAAATTTTCACCCAAAAATACTACAATGTCATTGAAAAATTTCTTTTTTTTCAAAGTGTCATGTCAAGAAGTAATTTATGTTTTTTTAAAAAATTGACAGTATTTAAGTGTCATAAATAATTCATTTTTGCATATAAACATATAAATAAATATTTATCTAAAGGTTTTTTTAAAGAATCCGAAAAAAATCTAGAAGCTTTAGTAATGCTCTTTATTTTTTACATGGAGTTTAATAATGAGTGATCAGCAAGAAACCAAAAAACCTACTGACACAGTTGAAACTGGATTCAATGACGCCGAACTAGAAGACATCATGAGTGAGATTGAAAGTCTCGAAGGAGACTATGAGGAAGGTAGTGCAGAACATACTCCCGAAGAGGATCTGTCACAAGCCTTAGGCATTGTTGAAGAAACAGAAGAAGCCTCTGAGCCTGAAGGTAGCGTCAGTGAGGAGCCACAAATAGCTGAGGAGGAGGTTGTAGCTGAAAGTGAGCCTGAGGTTTCTGTGGAGGATCCTGTGGAAAATGTAACAACTAGTCAGACTCATGAGTCTCAACAACAACCGCAAGCGGAGGTAGTACCGATTAACAGCGCACATAAGCCCAAGACCAAGGTTGCTGCTACTAGTCCGGTTGATGCAACTCAAACCAGCATGGACTTTCAAGTATCTGGACAGATGAACTTAAAACTAAACTTTGCAGTTGGTGGGAATAACGTGACGCTATCGATTAGTGAAGGCAGTGGACTTGTTATTGAAATGGGTGGGGGTGTTAAGTTTACAGTTCCTATTCAAAGTGATAGTGCTAGAGAACGCAAGGCAAGTTAGTCCCTGCAATTTATAAGTTTTTCCAGGAACATTTTGTGTCGCTAAAAATTCTTGGTGGATTCGCCAAGGGATTTCCAATTAAAACCCCAAAAAGTGCAGATTGTACTACGCGCCCGACCTTAGCATTGCTAAAACGCAGACTTTTTGATCGTTATCAGGATCTTTCAGATAATATTTTTATTGATGCCTGTGCTGGTACAGGTGCAATTGGTATGGAAGCATGGTCACGTGGTGCCAGTTGTGTTTATTGTATTGAAAATGGAGCAGTTGCAAAAAAAATATTAAGAAATAATATCGAGGCATTAAAAGATTCCTATCATGTAGAGTTTAGTACTCGGAGTATTGATGTTATTTATGGTAGTTTTGTAAAATGGCTTCAACACTTTTGTAAAAAATACTTAACATGGGACAAGTCTAAACAAAAAAAAGTTATTATTTTTTTTGATCCACCTTATACCGACACTTTGTTATATGAATTAGTGATAGCTGCAATTGATGCAAATGCATGGTTTAAAGGGGAAGTGTGGTTGGAGTCTGATGAATTAAAAGGACTTCCCTTGGCCCACTGGCGAGAACATCGATTGACGCATAATAAAATGGATAAACACTATAAGCAAGGAAGCAGCTATATTCTGATTCTTCAATACTAAATCTTGTAAACTTACAACTTTATTACTAGAATACGACTTGCAAGAACCCGTAAAAGAGGTACAAATGGGCCAGATGAAAAAAGCAATATATGCAGGTACTTTCGATCTTTTTACCAATGGACATTTAGAAATTGTTAATAGATCACTTGAAATATTTGATGAAATGATACTGGTAGTGGCTTCTTCAGAAGCAAAAAAAACGATGTTTAGTATGGAGCATAGAGTTTCTATGTTAAATAATTTGTTTGAAAATAGCCCAAAGGTTTGCGTCGATAGTTGGAATGGTCTAATTGTTGATTATGCCAGAGAAAAAAAAGTTACAACTGTGGTTAGGGGACTTAGGCCTACTGGTGATTTTGAGAACGAGTTTCAAATGGCATCAATGAATAGGCAATTATTTCCACAAATGGAAACAATTTTTTTAATGACCAGTAATGAAGTTTATTACATCTCGTCTGGTTTGGTTAAAGAAATTTGGTCCAGAGGAGGTGATATATCAAAGTTTGTACCTGGAGTGATTCTAAATTATATTTCAAAATCCTCTGGAGGTAATGATGAATCTAAATGTTAATGTTGCCCAAGTAGAAGAAAGTATGACCCTTAAACTAAATGCAAAAGCAGTCGCTTTGGTTAAAGAGGGAAGGCACGTTTTAAACCTAACAGCAGGGCAGTTGCCATTTCATCCTCCAGCACAACTTGTAGGCCAAATAAAAAGTGAACTAAATTTTTTAAAGAGTTTTCAATATTCTCCAGCGGGAGGATATTTTGAGCTTAGAGAGAAATTTACTAATTACATTGAAAAAAGAGTGGAGATTGATTTAGATAAAAAGAAGTTTGGATGTGTTATAAGTAATGGTGCCAAACACACACTATATAATATATTAAAAACTATTTTAAATCCTGCTGAAGAGGTTGTAATTATTGCTCCCTACTGGGTTTCCTATCCCGAGATAATTAAAGTCTGTGATGGAGTTCCCGTAGTTGTGGAATCAAATCGGTTAAAAAACTTCATCCCTGCAATTGAGGATATAAAGGCGGCCATTTCAGATAAAACAAAGGCCATTATCATCAATAGTCCCAATAACCCAACAGGTATCCATTATCCACAAGAGTGGATGTCAAAGTTTGCTCAACTAGTTAAAAAGCACAAGGAACTGTATGTTATTAGCGATGAGATTTACTTTGACCTGTGTTACTATGATCCTGCTCCAACATACTTCTACCAAAAAGAACCCAGTTTATTAACAAGAACAATCATTGTAGATGGAATATCCAAGGCTTTTGCATGCTCTGGTTTGCGAATTGGTTACTGTATAGCTCCAAAGTATATAAGTGATGCAATGATCCGCTTGCAGGGGCATACTGCAAGTGGGGCCAATAGTTTAATGCAAGCTGCATTAATAAACTACGACTTTGATCAAAATGCCGGTTTTTTAGGTGGAGTTAAGGATCATTTGAGAAGTAATGCAAGTATGTTAAATAAAAAATTCCAAAAAGCTAAACTCGATAAAATTTGGTATCAACCCCTATCTGCTTTTTATTATTTTATTGATTTTTCCCGTACCCCAGTATGTGATCGCTTAAAAAGTCAGCTGGGCAAAAAAAGTGACTACTCTATGGCAATTTCAGAAGATCTGCTAGAAAATCATGGGGTTGCAGTGGTCCCAGGTGGTGTTTTTGGCGCCCCAAACTGTGTGAGGATTAGTTTAGTATTAGAGACGCCGCAATTTGAAGAGGCAATTGACAAAATAATCCAGTATATTTTTCCATCTTAATATATATTCCAAAGTCATTTATACTTAGACAGATGGATAGGGTAATACTATCAGTTTGTATGATTTCAATTATCTTATGTTGTGGTCTGTTACAAAGTTGTGCTGAAGATACCGAACAATATACTGATTCAGTTGTACATTCTGCAAATATTTTATTGAGTAGTGGGCTGTGCGATGAGGCCTTGAATGTATTAGATGATCCCCAAGTCAATTCAACCACCCACGCCATGTACATTCAGACCTTAGCATCTGCATATGCTTGCAAGGCCTCTTTTAGTGAAATTACATTTTTTAGTGATGATATAGATAAAATTGGAACTCCGCTTCCTCTGGGCTGGATGTCTACATTTACTACATCGGTGACCATGGATGCACCAGATAATGACTCCTATGATAATTTGATACTAGCTATTAACACATTGCTTTATGCAGGGGGCTTGAGTACAGCAAAAGATCCCACAGTAGCACGGCGGGCGGCTATATTTGATAGCGATGATGCAGACAGTATCAACGTTCAACTTATTTATTATATTATGGCCGCTTTTGGCAAATATGCATATTACTATGGCAATGCAGATGCTGCAGGTAGCAAAGGAGTGGGGGCAGGTGCTAATACCTGCTATTACCAGTACGATAACACGATCGATATCACCATAAACGTAGGTGCAGGTGACATTCCTATGAAGTTGGATGATTTCTTGGATGTTTCAGTTGCAGCAGTAGATGTTACTGGGGTTTGCGACAAAGCTGCAAACACCGGTCATTTTGCATATGGGGTTAGTACCATTAACCGATTATGCCAAGGTGTGGTTTTGTTAAACAACTTTAAAGAGCTTGCTCCCGAGGTCATGTCAATTTTTCCCGGGGATTATTTTGATTCACTACAAGATGTCATAAACGGAATGGATGTAGGACTAGACTACCTAGTAAGTCCCGATGTGAGCTTGATTCGTGCGGTCCAAAGTCAGCAAAAATGTGAGTTAGAAAATGCCAGCAACCTGGATGATCTACAAGTATTTTTTGCATTAGGCGTAGAAACGGTGTTTTTGTAATGAGAAAAATATCATATTTAATATTATTACTCATGATTAGTGGTCCACTGCAAGTTGCAATCGCAGTGGAAGTTCCCTATCTAATAAGGAGTCCAAAAGCCTTATTGATGGGAGATGCCTTTACAGCACTTGCTGATGATGAGTATACGCTTTTTTACAATCCTGGTGCACTTGGCACTTCTAAGTTTGTGCATGTTAGCCCCTTTGGTACCCAAATTGGTGTGACTAATGTACTAAGTGATTTAGACCGCTTTTTAAACTTACCTAGTGATATGTTGGGGTGGGCCAATCAATTTATGGGATACCCCGTCAGCTTGCATTTTGGGATTACTCCCACAGTAAAATTTGGGCCATTTGCATTTAGCATCTTTTATCGAAATTCTAAACTAATATCTGTCATGAATTCTACCAGACCTCTTTTGTACATTGACTCTAAAGAAGACCGAGGTGTTATTTTTGGATATGCTTTCCAATTTGGCAGTAAGGAGAGTCAAAGTTCTTTTGGACTGTCTATTAAACAAATTACTAGAAAGTCAATTGAAACCAATCATGCTTTGTTTGGGATTGATTCCATTAGTATGTTTGACACTATCGGAGATAGTGATGGCCTTGAAGGTATGCTTGAAGCAATTGGGCAGACCACTGGTGAAGCTTGGGGATGGGATGTTGGTTGGAAACATACTTTTAATTTTACCAAGTCTAAACTTATGTTAGGTGCTGCTATATTTGATGTAGATAAAACGAAATTTAAAAGAACTGCTGGCACTGATGACATTTCCAATAATGAAATGTTAATGAGCAGTGGAGTTGCTTGGAAGCAAGATTTCTATTGGTTTGATTATAGCGTATCTTTTGATGTTCATCCGGTACTAAAAGACATTGAGTGGAGAAGAAAAATTCATATGGGCCTGGAATTTGGAATACCTGGCTTTAGGTTTTTTACTGGGTATAATGCGGGGTATATGAGCTATGGTGGAGAAGTGAATTTGTGGATTTTTAAACTAGTTGGTGGGTTATATGATATTGAGATTGGTTCTGCTTATAAAGATCAAAAAAGTTCACGAGCAATAATTTATTTCAGTTTTGCAGATTTTGCTTTCGATGTTTAACAAAAAAAGCGATACTATCCCTATGAAAAAAGTTTTTGTATTAGACACTAATGTTTTATTATTTGATCCACGTTCTATTTTTAAATTCGGCAACAATACAGTCTACATTCCCTTTATCTGTATTGAAGAGTTAGACCGCTTTAAAAAAGACCAAAATGAAAATGGCCGCAATGCTAGATATTTTTCGCGAGTCGTTGACAATCTGCGCAGTCGAGGACATGTCACTCAGGGTGTAAAGCTTGACAGCGGTGGAGAGCTAGTAATTGCTCCGGCCCAAAAAGTTACTTCTAAAGAAAAGAGCCAAGGTATTGATTTGACCATCAATGACAACTTAATTCTTGGCTCGGCGATTGTCTTAAAAGAAGAAGGCAAGGATGTCACCCTTATCACTAAGGATGTCAATTTGCGCCTAAAGTCCGATATCTTTGGTATTAGGGCAGAAGACTATGGAAAAAAAGGTGCCAAGCTAGATGAGTTATACTCAGGTTATAGAATTTTTGAAGTAACACTTGCTAGGCTTAGGAAATTTGAAAAAGATCGTTTTTTACCTTTGGATGAGGAAGAACTAACAGAAATTCATCCCAATGAGTATTTGATAGTATGTGAAGTTAACAATGATAGACACAGGCTTTTGGGACGTTATTCTAGGGAAAAAGGTGGCGTTGTTCCCTTAATCAAAAATCGTGAAGGGGTGTGGGGAATTCATCCAAAAAATGTTGAGCAACAATTTGCCTTAGACGCCCTTTTAAATGAAGAGGTCAAACTTGTCACGTTAGTGGGCAAGGCCGGAACGGGAAAAACGCTCTTGGCCATTGCAGCAGGCCTTGAGATGACTGTGATAAGCAACAAATATGGCCGTGTGCTAGTATCTAGGCCAATTCAGCCCATGGGAAAAGACTTAGGCTATCTGCCAGGTGATGTTAACGACAAGTTAGCACCGTGGATGCAACCAATTTTTGATAATATGGATTTTTTATTTGGGCAGCAAAAAGGTCACAACTCCAGCTCTTGGGAAGATCTTATCGATCAGGGAATTTTGCATGTAGAGCCCTTAACGTATATCAGAGGAAGAACTATTCCCGAACAATACATGATTGTTGATGAGGCGCAAAACCTAAGCCCTCACGAGGTAAAAACTATTATTACCAGGGCCGGAGAGGGGACCAAAATTGTTTTAACGGGAGACTGTGAACAAATCGATAGCCCATACCTTGATTCGATAAATAATGGATTGGCATATTGTGTGGATCGTTTAAAAAGCGGGGACATGATAGGACATGCGACCCTTAGAATCGGGGAGAGATCACAGTTATCAGAGTTTGCTTCAAAACTGCTGTAGACTGTTGCCTGCTTCCAGCTTAAGTTACCGATGAAAAATTGTCTAATTCCAATCTTTTATTAAATTCGTTTAAAATCAATACAGATGCAGACAAAAGATTTTCATCAAGTCTATTTGACTTTAATTGATCAATGATCAGGTTGGACTCATCCACAAGCTCGCTAAAACTCAAAAATGATAAGCATACTATAATACAGTTATCTTTAATCTTTGTGCTTTTCTTTTTCCAGTTTGCGAGTTGGACGACGTTTTCATTTTGGGTGTGCTGAGTCTTTACCATGTTTAATTTACCCTTCTCTTAGTCACTTGTGTGCCTATTAAAGCACACAATACAGAAGAAAAGGTTATCTGTTATTAAATACGATTTATCAAATAAAATAAATTACTCGTCATGTTAATGTGAATTTTTTACCGACTCTTTCCTCTTTTTGCCAAATAGATGCTTATGACAACAATTGCAGCGAGAAAAAAGAGGATGATATTTCCCTTTTTAACGTAGTTGATCACAGTGCCACCAAAATAATAGTAAAGGGGAAAAAATAAAGATGTGGATAAAGTGCAGGCAACGAGATCACTCATTGAAAATTTAAAGAAGTTCATTTTACCAAGGCCAGCAGTTAAAAATAGTGCATTTCGCACGCCAAATGGGATGAAGCGACCGACAAGGAGAGTTATGATTCCATACTTTTTATAAAACACAGCTATATGATCAACTGTTTTATGAGAAACCATATTGGCAAAAAATTTACTTTTCCACAGTTTTGGGCCGAGCTTTCTTCCTATCCAGTAGCAGATAAGATCAGAAAAATAAGCACCAAGAAAGACACCTAATAGTAGCGGAATGAAATGGTCTGGATTGTGTGCGGCCATAACTCCAGATATAAAAAGCATTGCATCTTCAGAAATTGGCAAGTTAAAGCCTGCCAATATGAGGCTGAAAAAGACAAGGTATGGTGCAAGGTGTACGTTGTGTTGAATTACTTCAAGGATTGATTCCATAGTTTGCCTTTTGGGCGGTAAGCTTACAGTTCATCTTTTAAAGGGTTTATATTCTATTCAAGGCCCACAGGTCAATGAAAAATAGACAATGCAAATAAGCCTATAAATGAATATTTAGGTACATTTTAAACGGGCCTTTTGCTATTTACAACAGTTTATATGCTTGTTATTTTGGCTAGTTACTTTTATGCTAAATAGTTAAAGAATTTTTACTTTGCGACGAGAAGTGTACAAACTGTCAAATGCTTTAAAATTGGAGACTAATTTATGAACGATCCCGTATCTTACATACCTAATCCCATAGTTATCGAACAGACTGCCAGGGGAGAGCGGCAATATGACATATATTCACGTCTTCTAATTGATAGAATTATATTTCTTGGAACTGAAGTCAATGATACTGTGGCCAATCTTTTGATGGCCCAGATGTTATTTTTAGAGCAAGATGATCCAGAAGCGCCAATTCACTTTTATATTAACAGCCCCGGTGGCTCAGTATATGCGGGTTTGGGCATATATGACTTGATGCAACTTGTTTCTTGCCCTGTCTACACCTACTGTGTTGGCATGGCCGCTTCGATGGGCTCACTACTGCTTACCGCTGGAGCGGAAGGATTTAGGCACTGTCTTCCACATAGCAGGATTATGATCCATCAACCGCTAGGAGGGGCCAGGGGCCAATGCTCTGATATTCAGATTCAAGCTTCTGAGATTCAAGACCTAAAAAACCAGTTGAATGAGATCTATGTGACTCACTCAGGTATGACGTTTGAAAAAGTTGAGCAAGAAACTGATAGAGATAACTATTTATCCCCAGATCAAGCAAAAGAGATGGGATTGATAGATAGCATCATTCTTCCAAGAAAGAATAAGACCTAAGGGTTTTTTAAAAAATGATAGTGAAACAGTGCTAACTTGTTGTATGTAATCTGTGAGTTAATACTTATTTTAAGATATCAAAAGAAGGTGAAAGATGGGGACAAGAACGGGTTTTACTGGCACGTTACACTGCAATTTTTGTGGTAAGTCGCAAAAGGAAGTAAAAAAACTAATAGCTGGTCCTGGTTGTTATATCTGTGATGAGTGTGTTGAGCTCTGTAATGATATTATTTTTGAAGACTCTGCAAAAATTCCCGGTAAGGCAACATTTGACAATGTCCCTAAGCCCCATGAAATTAAAGTACATTTAGATAAATTTGTTATCGCTCAAAATCGTGCTAAAAAAGTCATCTCAGTTGCTGTTCATAATCACTATAAGAGGCTTTCCCATGAGTTAAACAATAAGGGAAAAAAGAAAGATGAGGATAACATTGAGCTGACTAAATCAAATATCCTTCTTGCAGGACCTACAGGTAGCGGTAAAACTCTAATCGCCCAATCACTTGCCAAGTTTTTAAATGTTCCCTTTGCCATAGCAGACGCGACCTCTTTAACTGAAGCAGGTTATGTTGGAGAAGATGTAGAAAACATTATTCTAAGTCTCTTACAAAACTGTGAATATGATATTGAAAGAGCAGAAAGAGGAATTGTATATATTGATGAGATCGATAAAATTGCTCGCAAAACAGACAATGCTTCTATTACCAGAGATGTGTCGGGTGAGGGTGTGCAACAAGCACTTTTAAAACTCATTGAAGGCACGATTGCCTCTGTTCCCCCAAAGGGCGGAAGAAAGCATCCTCAGCAAGAATTTCTACAGGTGAATACTAAAAATATACTATTTGTTTGTGCAGGAGCATTTGTAGGCCTTGACAAGATTATTGAAAAGAGACTTACCAAGCGCCCCATGGGCTTGGTGTCTGATCATACCAAAGCCCTGAATAAAACAACGGTGGAAAAACTAGGCGGTATAGAGCCCGAAGATTTGGCAAAATATGGACTGATACCAGAGTTCATTGGTCGACTACCGGTAAATGCCATGCTGGAAGAACTTGACGAAGATGCTTTGGTAAGTATTTTAACCGAACCACAAAATGCTATTACTAAGCAATACCAAAAGCTATTTGAGTTTGATGGAATAAAAATTGAATTTGAGCCCAAGGCCTTGAGGGAAGTGGCCAAAATGGCAATGCAGAAAAAAACTGGTGCCCGTGGGTTGCGATCAATACTTGAGCAAACCATGTTGGATATTATGTATGATATTCCCGCCAATGATAAAATTAATAAAGTAGTCATTACCCACGATACTATTATAGGTGAAGGAACCCCAGAAATCAGTGAGGGGGAGCGCCTACCTACTAGTGACGGGCCCAGAACTTTTGGAGCAAAAAGTGCCTAAGGCCATGGCCTTAAGTCCCTGTTAATTCCAAGTAATTAATTTTATAAATAAAAATATATTAGGACATATTTTCCTAACCTTTTTTTTTTTGCGAATGACGCTGTTTTAGGGGACAATTAATTATACACTCTAGTAAAAAGCGGCTCAGGATGGGCCATACTACTAGGGAATGTAGAACAAGACTAGTTCATGGAGGTACTATGTCGAAGAACAGAAGATTCCCTCTTCTTCCTCTGCGTGATATGATTATTTTCCCCCATATGGTTGTCCCCCTCTTTGTCGGTAGAGAAAAGTCCATTGCTGCCCTGGAGGACGCGGTTAAAAACAACAATGAGTTGTATTTGGTTGCTCAAAAAGATGCCTCAATATTAAATCCTGAAAGAGAAGACATCTATACCATGGGTACAGTGGTTAATATTATCCAGATGCTGCGCTTACCAGACAACACGGTAAAAGTTCTGATCGAAGGCAAATATAGGGCAAAATTAAAAAAATTGCACAATATGCCCGAGGGGTACTATGCCAACATTGAAGAGTGTTTGGACACTACTGGAGACGAGGTTAATGTCGAAGCCATAACTAGGAGCGTCAAGGATACCTTTGAGCAATATGTAAAACTTAATAAGCGCATTCCACCAGAATTGCTGATGAGTATTTCATCAATCAAAGAACCTTCCAGGCTTGCAGATATTATCGTGGCCCATTTGGCAATGAAAATACCTGAAAAACAAAAAATCCTAGAAGCAGTGGAAGTGGCCAGCAGGCTCCATATACTGCTTGAGAAAATGCAAGGAGAGATTGAGATTATAAATGTTGAGCGCAAGATCAAAAATAGGGTCAAGACTCAAATGGAAAAATCTCAAAAAGAGTATTATCTTAATGAGCAGATGAATGCGATTCAAAAAGAGTTGGGTCAAAAAGATGAAAAATCAGATATTACCGAACTAGAAGAAAAATTAAATACTAAGCCCATACCAAAAGAGGCAAAAGAGAAGACTCTAAAAGAAATAAAAAAATTAAAGGCCATGTCTCAAATGTCTGCAGAAGCTGCGGTAGTTAGAAACTATATTGACTGGATGTTAAACCTTCCTTGGGAGAATTACACCCAAGACGATAATGATGTTGAACATGCACGCAAGATCTTAGAAGCTGATCACTATGGACTAAAAGAAGTTAAAGATAGAATTATTGAATATTTAGCAGTTAGAACTTTGGTCAAAGAAAACAATGGCAAAGGAACTATCCTTTGTCTTGTAGGCCCTCCAGGGGTTGGAAAAACCTCAATTGGGCGTTCTCTGGCAGATTCATTGGGAAGAAAGTTTGTACGCATCTCCTTGGGTGGCGTTCGCGATGAGGCAGAAATTAGAGGGCATCGAAGAACCTACGTTGGTGCCATGCCTGGTAAGATCATGAATGCTCTAAAGCGAGCAGGCACAAGTAATCCACTGATTCTTTTAGATGAAATTGATAAGATGACCAGTGATATGAGAGGGGATCCAGCTTCTGCGATGTTGGAAGTTTTAGACCCAGAACAAAATAACACCTTCGTTGATCATTATATAGAAGTTGAGTATGACCTTTCAAAAATAATGTTTATCATGACCGCCAATGATGTCTCAAAAATCTCCAGTCCTCTTCGAGATAGAATGGAGATTATTAGTATTCCTGGATACACTCCAGACGAGAAACTACAAATTGGCAAGCGTCACCTGCTTAAAAAAGCAGTTGCTTCAAATGGGCTTAATGATTACGTCTTTAAAATAAGCGATACGGCCATTATGAAGCTTATTGAAAACTATTCAAGAGAAGCAGGAGTTAGAGAACTTGAGAGACTAATGGGGGCACTTGCGCGAAAAATTGCCACCCAGATTGTGACCAAGAAGATCCCCGTTGGAAAGAAATTTAGCATAACTCCAACAAAATTAAAAAAGCACTTGGGACCAGAAAAATATGATAGGACCGATATTGAAAAACATCCACAAATTGGCCTAGTAAATGGTCTTGCCTGGACTGCATTTGGCGGAGAGCTTCTTCACATTGAGGTTGTAACTGTTGAGGGGACTGGCAAGTTGCAAATTACAGGAAAGCTCGGTGACGTGATGCTTGAATCGGCCAAGGCAGCGTTGAGTTATGTCAAATCGATTAGTGACAGACTAGGAATTGGGGCACAGTGGTATGACAAAAATGATATTCATATCCATGTACCCGATGGGGCCACACCAAAAGATGGACCCTCTGCTGGGGTAACGATGGTTACTGCCCTAACTTCTGCGATTGCTGGAATTAAAGTGTTTGCTGATGTCGCTATGACTGGTGAAGTCACAATTAGGGGTAGGGTATTACCCGTGGGTGGGCTCAAGGAGAAGTTATTGGCCGCAAAACTGGCCGGAATCCAAACAGTCTTAATCCCCAAAAAGAATGAAAAGGATTTGGACAAGATATCAGAGGAAATTAAAAAGGACCTCAACATCGTTCCCTGTAAATTGGTGGAAGAGGTATTAAAATACGCACTAAATCTGTCAAATCCAGATTCATTTATGAAGGTTGTGGGCCTAAAAGTCATTACTGGCCAAGCAGAGACCGACTTGGAGATTGCCAACTAATAAAGAGCACACTATACTGTAATCAAAATTTTGACCTTTAATGATATTAATATGCATTTGAAGAGAGATTACAATGGGTAGCTTAAAAGATGCGCTAGAGAAAGCAGGCTTTCGTTCAACTAAAAAACAGGACAAAAAGAAAACCTATAACAACAGACCTAAAAAGAAAATCAAGGTTGCAGGGTCTATAAGGACCAAAGCGAAATTACCTGAAAAAACAAATACCCAAAGACACCAAGGTTATCGCAATTTATGTGAATGTTGTCAGAGAACATTTCCGGATGTAGAGCACTATGCTCACCGCAACCCAACAGTCGATGCCCATTGGCTTTGTAGTACTTGCGCCGATAAAAACAATATTCCAGATTCTACCAGGACCACAAATCAAAGTGAATATGCCATGAAAAAAATTTTTCGTCGTGAGTATGGTCCTACCAAAAGATTTAAAAATGTTTGAAAATTTAAAGGCAGAGTTAAAGTCTATAATGACGCCTAAAAAGCGCTTTGACCAAGTTTTTCAAAAATTGGAAAAAATTTACCCAGATGGAGAAGATCCCTGGGGACTCAACTTGGAGATTGCCAGAACTACGCTTGAGTTAGTTTGGCCTCTCTATGAAAAATACTTCAGAGTTCGGATATTTGGCGCCTCAAATGTTGAAGATAAGCCATATATGATCATCTCCAATCACTCAGGCCAAATTGCCATTGATGGCCTTCTTTTATCTGTAGCATTTGCTGCTGAGGTTGACCCTCCACGGATATTGCGGGCGATGGTTGATAGGTTTTTTGTGGCCCTACCATTTGTCGGTAAGTTTGGAACAGAAGGAGGAGCTGTACTGGGAGATAGACAAAACTGTCTGCAGCTTCTAGGCCATGGTCAATCGGTCTTAGTATTTCCAGAGGGTGTCTCCGGTGTAGCGAAATCGACCAAAGATTATTATAAGCTCCAGAAGTTCACAAAAGGTTTTTTCAGGCTGGCCTTGGCCTCGAAAGATAAGACGGAGATTTTGCCGGTAGCTGTCGTGGGTGCAGAAGAAGCCTACCCCTATGTCTATCAAGCACGAGGTCTGGCAAAGTTTTTAGGACTGCCCGCACTGCCTCTGTCTCCTACTTTTCCGCTACTTGGTCCACTGGGAATGTTGCCACTTCCTTCTCCGATAGATATTCATATAGGTAAACCCTATAAACTTCCCGATTTATCCCCTGACGCAGGGGATAAAAAAATTTCTGAGCATGTTGAGGCCATAAAAAGTCAAATTGCTGATATGATAGAAAAGGGGCGCAAGCAAAGAAGAGAATTTTGGGGAAATAAATTAGATTAAAAGTTGGTGGACATGGATGTAAAAGAGGTCAACTCGATATTGATAATTGGAATTGCCGGAGGACTGGCCAAACTTACGACCAATTTATTAAAAAAGAGATACCCCAATGCATCTATTATGGGCATCGATTCTCGCGCAATTACAGATGAGCACACCAGTGAAGGTGTGACCTATGTTCAGCTTAGATACTCTAGAAATAATTTTGAAAAAGTATTTAGAGAAAAGAAGTTTGATGTTGTTTACCTTCTGTCAAGAATGGGTCATGGACACTTTAGGCCGAAGAATAAACTTGATATGGCCATTAGAAAGAATGTGATGGGCATTACCCTAATGTTGGACCTTTGTAGAAAAAATTATGTGAAAAAAGTTATCTCTTTAAGCACCTATCATGTTTATGGAGCATATCCCGATAACTCAGTTTTTCTAGATGAAGAAGCTCCACTACGTGCTAGCATCGAATATCCAGAGCTGCGAGATGTTGTAGATGTTGATCAAAAAACCGTCAACTGGATGTGGCAAAACCAATATGAAGCCGAGACTGTCATTTTTAGACCTTGTAGTGTCATTGGTAATCTAATTAACAACACCATTACAACCTATCTACAAGCTCCGATGGCACCGAAGGTGATTGACTTTAATCCCATTTTTCAATTTGTTTACGAAACAGATATGGCCAACTGCTTAGTGCATGCCATAGAAAAGCTCCCCTTTGGGATCTATAATGTTGCCCCTCCTGGAGTTGTTTCAATCCATAGAGCAAAAGAATTAATGGGATACTCCACCATTCCTTTTCCCTCTTTTTTTCTAGAAACTGCTATAAACATGGCCAACAAGGGGGCCTGGAGTGTACCAAAATACTTAATTGACTATATGAAGTTTTCTTGTTCTTTAGACAACGCTGCTATTTTAACATTCTTAGGTAAAGATTTTTTTCAGTATTCTTCAGTAGAAGCAGTTAAGCAATTGGCCAAATCGTGATTCAATTGAAGGTGTAATTGTTTATGAAACTATCTGTTATTATTATAACTCACAATGAAGAACAAAATATTGCCAGAGCACTGGCGTCTGTAGCATTTGCCGATGAAGTAATTGTTGTCGACTCTTTTAGCACCGATAAGACATTGGAGATATGTAGCAAGTTTTCGGCCCAAGTTATTCAAAATGAGTTTGAGGGTTATGGGCAACAAAAAAACTTTGCCCAAAACAAGGCAACGGGTGATTGGATTTTGTATGTAGATGCAGATGAAGTAGTCAGTGTCGAGCTTGCAGACAACATTTTGTCGACTATAAAGGAAAAAGAAGGCACAAAGCAAAACGTTTATGAAATGAATCGATTGAATTTTTATTGTGGAAAACCCATATATCATGGAGGGTGGTACCCCGACTATGTCGTCCGCTTAGCAAAAAAGAATATGGCAAAATGGACCCAGCCTAATGTTCACGAAAAACTTCTGCCATTAACAAATCAAAAACCAGGCAGAATTTATGGTGACCTAAAACATTACACCTTTAAAAACATCTTGTCTCAGGTAGAGCGAAACATGCGTTACGCAGGTCTGGGGGCCAATGATTTTATTTTAAAAAAGGGCAGAAAACCATACCTTCTAGAAGTTATCGTCAGACCCGTGGGTAAGTTTTTGGAATGCTACTTTTTTAAAGGTGGTTACTTGGATGGGTTTTTTGGATTTGTGATAGCTGTCAATAGCTTTTACTCAATGTTTATCAAATATGTCTTGGCAAAAAGTTCTGATGATATAAATAAATCCCCAAAATCGCAGTGATTACTTTGTCTAGGCAAGTCTGCCCTATTTTATAATAAACTAATAAATTTATCCGTTTTCTTTATGAAAAAATCTTTGCTCCAAAGCTTTAATGTTTCCTTTGTGTTAGGTTTAATAAACCTCATTACATCTTTTTTCACTTCTTCCCAGCTCATCTGTGAAATCTTCTTTTTAAGCTCTTTGTCCAACCAAGATTTTGTAACTAGAGTGTTTTTGTCTTTCCATGGACCGAGTTGATTTATTGCTTCTTGAAACATTTTTACATTAATCACAACTCCTTTTTTTATATACCATAAATAATCATACCAATCTCTGCCTTTTGTAAAATTCCTACATAACAAAGCATGACATTTTCCTGCGAGCAGGGATGGTAGGTCGTGTGTAGTGATCATAAAGTCAACAGGGAAGTCCAGGTAATTAACTTCGTTTGTTGCGTTTGGTGGAGGCAAAATGTCGACCTCAACCTTAATTTGGATTTTATTGCGCAGATCCAGACCATGTTCAAATTTTATTAATCTTTTTATGCTATCATCTTTTAGAAATCTTGCCTTAACAAAGTTGTTTGCTTTGTCTTCACCTGAAACTTCAATTTTATATCCATATACATTCATTGTCTCAATAACTTTATTTAAATATGGGGCCAGATCAAAATCTAAAGCTGGACTTCTCAAGGCAAAATCAAGATCTTCAGAAAACCGGTCAAGTCCGTGAACTATACGCAAACAGGTTCCACCTTGAAAAAAAGCTTTTTCAAAAAACCCTGCTTTGGCCAGGGCATACAATGCTATTTCTTGAGTAATTTCAGAAATTGCATTTTCTT
Organism: Bacteriovoracaceae bacterium; assembly: GCA_016784965.1. Classification (GTDB taxonomy): domain Bacteria; phylum Bdellovibrionota; class Bacteriovoracia; order Bacteriovoracales; family Bacteriovoracaceae; genus JADHTQ01. The sequence goes on from JADHTQ010000012.1 coordinate 83,150, forward strand.
CATCTTCTTTTGTTTCGCAATTATATGATTGTAGTTTCTCTTGTATTATGTCATTCATTTGAAAGTCCTAATAAGCAATTTATAAAACTGATAAATATTTTTTTTCCTATATAACTTTGCAAGCGTTTCAAGTTCTAAGCTTGATACAAGGGATATCTCTTTACTTAAATTTTTTCTTTCAATTCTTAAATCATTTTGAAGATCCTCAAATGAGTCATAGCTTTTACGACGAATATAAATGAGGTCAAATAGTGCTCTTAAAGGTGTGGAAATTAACACACCTCCTCCGTCGATACTACTGTGTACTCCCATAAAAAAAGGTTTGACAGGAATATAGTCAAATGAATATTCCCCCAAATCATTTGAGAATGTTTTATTTTTTCTTTGAAAACATGCCGAGGTGGTTGTATAAACGGCTTCTGGGATTAATCCATAATAAGATAGGGCCGACTCAAATGATACATAACTTGGATTGTATAACTTGTTTGCAATCATAAATTTTGAGATTGGGCCTCTTCTTAGTTTTTTCGCAAACAGATATAACCCTCTTTTAAGTTTCAAAAATTCCCCAGAGTTAAGTGACCTAGTAACTCCACTGAAAATGGCAGCATCACTCATCGGATAAAAAAGTGCCTTTAGATCTTGTTGACTAAAGATATCTCTTTTAATACCTTCCCTTAATTTATATGCAAAGTTCACAATATTTGCTCCAGATACGGTTGCTTATCGACTGTATTTAGTCGATTTTATCACACAATCGCGCCAAAAACAAGCGAGAAATGATTGTTATTGGCGCAAGTAATAATTTGTGCGTGCTTTAATCAATACTTACAGTCATTAACTGCTTGGAAAAATGAACGGCTCGCTCCGGATTCAAGAGCAGCAAAAGTGCATATTGCAACTGGCACAGAATTTACTTCATGAAACTGGCAATCCCTAGCTGCTTCACGAACATCGCGAGCATTTTTTGAGGCCAACAGACCTTTGATACAGATTGCTGTGCCTAAGTTATCAACGCCATTACACTCATTTTTTGCGCTCCATAGATCGGTTGCAATTTTTGAAGATAAAACCGCATCGTAGCATATGGCCTGAGGTTCACTGGTATCTTTGCAGTGTGGTTTTGCAAAAAATACAGATTGTTCAATATTGTTCATCAAAAGGGCAGATATGCACAGCGCCTGTGGTTTAGTCATGGCATAAAGGTTTAGATTTATTAGCAGTACTACATTGATTAATAATACTTTCTTCATTTGTTGCTCTCATGTGATAGGTTTGTAACTATTATGATTACTCAATTGCAACTCCAAGTAAAGTAGCTTCTATTAGACATTTTTTTTGTGAAAAATTTTTATAACCTGTTGACAATATTTGTGACAGTGGATATTTGGAACAATGCAATTATAAATATCTGGGGGGATATAATGAAAACTTTATTTCTACTATCTGTACTAATTTGTACTTTTACTCTATCTGCAAGTGAGTTAAGAAGCACAAGCATTCGTAAAACTGTGGTGAAAGCTGTTTTGGACAAACACTTTAATAAAAATTATAACTTTTTAAAACAACTTATTCAAATTGGTGGTAGCAATTCCATAAATGTCGTTAAAGTACTTCCAAAACGTCAAAAACAAATTTCAGGTATTGGAGCAACGATAATGCACATGAATGTATTATTAAATTATCAAGATCAATTTGTTTTTGAGGGTAATGTGTCTGCTTTTAAAACAATAAATGTTGATCCAAATACTGGAGAAATTTCTTGGAATTGGGTTGCCAAAGTAACAAAAACAACAAAACTCGAGGTTCAAACCATAAGCTTTCAAGCTGATCAACTTGCTGAATTTTTAACTCAGTGTGCAGGTGATGCATTTAACAGCGGAAATTTTCGGTTTTCTGGTAGCCTTGTTAGCTTTGATGTTACCAAAGAATTTGTTAAACAAGATTATGAGAGTACTAGAGATCATTTCGACGAAGGATATGATCCAACTTTTAACTATGCAGTAGAACAAGATAAGCTAGAAAATGCTCTGGCCGAGCTTAGAGATGCGTTTGACTCGATTGATCAATGCTACCCATTGATTTTAGAACAAGTCCAAGCTGGAAAAGTTGTTGGTTTGGTAAGTATAAGTGATTCCGGAAATTTTGGAGGTGGAGATTTTTATTATCTGACCTATGAAATTTACTTAAAAGATCAGGTCACTGGAAAAAGTAGTCACTTGACTGTGGAGTATAGTTCCGAAGAATAAGCTTAAGCAGAAACCGTGCCAGGACCTGTAGCACAGCTTATAGTTTCAGTTTACTGTGGCTGTTCGCTAATCTCTTCATCGAGAGGAAACTCAGAGGCTTCGGGTATATTAAACGGACCAATTTTTAAGTCTGGTATTACATTGGCATCAATAATGGGAAGAATGAGTTCAGAGTTTGAGGCCTGTTCATTTTGTCTTTGAACTTCATCTTGCATTTGAAACTCTTCTAATAAGTCAAAGGCCGATTTTGCAACATGTCCCTCTTGGGTCAATCTTTTTTTGTCTTCAATCTTTAGAGATTTAGTAAAATCAGTTTCAGAAGAGATGGACTTAATGCTTGCACTTAAGCGATCTAGCTCTTCAATTTCATCGTATTCAAAATTTCTTGTATTATTACCATAGGTGATGTCTTTTATGTCGGAGATTTGACCAACCCCCTCATCGGCAATGGTTTCTAGTTCGTACTCTGGGGGAAGCTCTGAAATGTCGGCCAAATTAAACACTTCTAAAAATTCAACTGTAGTGCCATATACAACAGGTTTGCCGAGATCATCTGAGCGGCCAGAAATTTTGACTAATCTTTTATCCATGAGGTTTCGCACTATGTGTGAGCTGTCAACACCTCTGATTTTATCAATGGCGGGCCTTGAAACCGGTTGTTTATAGGCTATGATGCTTAGAACCTCAAGTGCTGAAGGGGTTAACATTAATGCATTTACTTTAAATAGTGCTTGAATGTATTTGGAGTAGGTTGCCTTGGTTCTAAATTGGTAGCCCTCTGCCACTTCCATCAGGCGGATGCCATGTTGGGTCTGCTCATATTGGTCTTGCAGGCGTCCGATTGATTTGTGAACCACTTTTAAGGGCATATCGGGGTCAATTACGCGTTTTATGTGAACTAGTGAGACAGGCTTGTCGCTCATAAATATGATTGTTTCAATAGCACCGCAAAGTGTATCTTCATCAAGGCCTGTTCGTATTGGCCACAGGGTATCTTCTTCTGACTGGGGGGCATCCACATCACCTAATTGTGCTATGAAGTCAGTTTGTTCAAAATTTTCTTCGATGTTATTATCCATGCTGTGTCCTAAACATTATTTGGGGCATTTTCTGGTTCTTCCATAAAGCCATTTGCTAAACTTACGTCAAAATTTTCAAGTGATTCTAGTACATCGATATAGATGGTACTGTTATTTTTACGTTGAAAAATCTTTATTTTTTTCAGGCGAGCAAGTTCTAAAATAGAGATAAAAGAAACAACAATATTTGAAATGCTCTCATCTTCGCTAAGATTAATTAGATAGTTAAAATCAAGTGATTGCCCAACTTGCAGGTGCCTTTTAAAAAGCAGCAACTTATCTTTTATTGAGAGGCGATCCTTTTTAATTATAGTAAACTTTCGCCGGTTCTTTTTTATGAGATCAATCATTGATAAGGTTAGCTTATCTAGTTCAAGTGGAGTTAGAATTGAATTAATTATCACTTTTTTATTAACTTTAGGTTTCGTGAAAATCTCGTGACCTTTTTTGGGCAGGGCCCACAATCTTTTGCCGAGTCTTTGAAAATGTTCTAACTTTTCAAGCCTGTTAATCAAGTCTGCCTGTGAAGTGATACCCAGAGCATCTTCTTGATCTAGCACTGGGGTATCCTCTTCGTTTAAGCAAGCTTTTGACTTGATCAAAAGAAGGGTTGATGCCAGGTAGAGAAAGTCTCCGGCGATATCAAAGTTGAGTTCTTTCATTTTGGAAAGATAAGCCAGATATTGGGCAGTGATTACTGTGATATTTAAGTCCCGAACATTCATTTCTTCTTTTTGGATTAGCAAAAGAAGAAGTGCCAAAGGTCCATCAAATCGATCTGTTTTAATTTTAATACTGGTATCTAGCATATATTTAAAAACCTGCCTGGTGTCTTAATTTATTCCAATTATTTCTAATTTTTTCTCCTACGATCTTTTTGCCTTGTGCTAAAATATCGTCGCATTCACTATCAGTTATTTTGGACATTTTATCTGCAATGGGTATCAAAAGTTCTTTCATCGTTTGGCCTAAGTTTTTCTTACACTCACCACATCCAAGTTGGGCAGCTTTGCAGGCACTTTCAGTTTCAGCTTTCAAGGTATCAGTTGAGAATATCTTGTGATAATCAAAAACAGAGCAGTTGTCGGGATTACCGGGACTTTCAATACCAGCACGAGTTTCATCAGTCTTCATTTTGTTAATTTTTTTCTGTAAACTCTTTGGGCTTTCTTGCAAGGTTATAACATTGCCTGTGGAGCTGCTCATTTTTGCTCCATCTATACCTAGCAATTTAGGTATTTTGGTCAATTTGGGAGATGGTTCGGGCAAATCCGTATGATACAGGCGGTTAAATTTTCTTATAATTTCTCTAGAAATTTCTAAGTGAGTGAGCTGGTCTTCTCCAATGGGTACTAAGTTTCCACGCACAATGGCAATATCTGCGGACTGCAATATTGGGTAGGTGTAAAAACCCAAGTTGTCCAACCTCCTATTGGGGTTGACCTTTAGATCCTTCCAAGACGGTGAACGATCGGCCCATCCAGGAGGAGTCATGGTTAAAAAAAACTGGGCCAAATTGAGTATTTCAGGAATATCGGATTGATTATAAATATGTGCTTTATCAGTAGAGACACCACAGGCCAACCAACCCTTGACGTATTCATGACGTGATCTTTTTATGACATCAATAGAGTGGTAGTTACTTGTTACTGCATGCCAGTCCGCCAAAAAAAAGTAAGATTCGTAATCTTCTTGGAATTTCAACCAATTTTTAATTACCCCCACGTAGTGGCCTAGATGCAAACTACCAGTAGGTCTCATACCACTTACAATAATTTCAGTCATAACTGCCTCATGCCAGCATTTGGTAAAATAGTACAATAAAAGTCTCACCAAGAATGAGCGCTGGGCCTAAAACGTATTTTAATACACCGGTATACATTAAGAGTATAAAAAAGATAAAACTATATCTGGTTAATGCTTCATACTTCACTAACGCATCATAACTTAAAAAGGTCGCCACCATTTTGGACCCATCTAGAGGGGGAAAAGGAATCAAGTTAAATACCGCCAAAATGATGTTGATATACACAGACTGCCGGAGCATATAGTGAAAGGGCGTAAATAGGTAAAAATCACTAGGAATATATGCCACTACAAAGGCCAATAAAAACGCAGACAGCAGTGCCATGAGCATATTAGACAAAGGACCTGCAAAACTAACCCAAAAGATTGCTTTTTTATGATTTTTAAAATTACGTGGGTTTATGGGGACTGGTTTTGCCCACCCAAAGGCCTGCCAGCCCATCATCAACATGATTCCAGGAAATATAACGGTGCCTAGAAGGTCCAAATGCACAAAGGGATTCAGAGAAAGGCGACCACTATCTTTGGCAGTAGAATCTCCATGTTTATTTGCAATATAAGCATGAGCTGCCTCATGAATAATTATGGCAAATAAAAAGCCTGGTACTTGAATACTTAGTCTTAGGATAAAGTTTTCCATGGTCATTATTGATACCAAATGATCGGCCCTTCTGGCAATAACAAAAGGAATCAATGCGGCAATAACGCATCGTAGCTATCTGCTAAATAGATGATGCTGTAAAATTAATGGATGAATAATCAATTAAAGCAAACCTCGGCAATAGCTCTTCATATATTCGTAGTGTTAATGATGTGTAGATCCGCCGCGTTGTCAGCAAAAAGTAAAAAGTTTTTTACAGAAGAAGGTCTTAGGCTATCTAAAATTATAAAGAAGCTCGAACCACTTATGAAAAACCACTACATTAAAGAAATTACTCTAAAAGAGGATACTTCACAGGAGCATCAGCTAGGCTCTACAGAGATCTTTAAAGGACACATAAAAAAAGGAGCTATTGTTTATGATATAAAGTCTGACGAGCCTTATTTAATTTCTAGAGATCTGTATGTCTTGGCCCAAACCCGAGCAAAAATTAGTTATCTCACTTACCTTTATGACAAAGAAGGCAAGAAGATAAAGTTTATAGCCTTATCAGAAGACGTGCAAAATGTAACCCAGCAGTTAAAGACCACAGCTACTCCGCAAAAGTTAACAACTTATCCCCCCAATACCACCAAGTACTTGCTCGATAAACACTTAATTTTGCAAAATAGCATCAATATGCACTTTGAGTTTATCAATATTCCTTATCTAAGTGAACTCTTTGGAACCAAAACTGGTATGGTATCTGGCAACAGGATTGAGTTTAAGAGCTTTTATGATTGGGACTTTCCCATAAATTTAGGGATGTCACTTAGCGTTGCTACTTCTACCTGGCTAGAAGATGAGAGTGAAATGAGTTGGACGGCAACTTATTTGGGCCCTGTGGCCCGCTTGGACATCAAGTTCAGCGATACCTTTGATTTGAGCTTTCAATTTAGTTTTCAAAAGGCACTAAATTCCAAGGCCTCCAATATGAGCTCTGCATTTTTGTTTTACAATGATGTTATACAGCTTGGCATCGAAGGAATTTATGAAACTCAATTTGGGAACATTATTTTTGGTCTAAACTATAGGCAACAAAAATTAAAATTAAAAAAAGACAACTACCTACAAGTCAGCACTACCACCTCAGAGCAAGGAACCTTGTTTAGTATTGGAGGAGCAATAGGATATGGATTTGATATTGATTTATAAAATACTATGAATATAAAACAAGTAATACTAACAATTCTTATTATTATGATTCCAACCGCTAGAAGTTTTGCGCTCAAAGGGATGGTCATTGTTTTAGAGGCACCAGTCTTTTGTGAAATGGATATTACAGCGGATGTTTGTACCTATAAAAGAAAAGGTGATCTTATTTATCTACATAATAAACACAATGGCAAGTCAGCTCTAAATGTGGATTATAGCAACTTTTCCGATGAAGAATATGAAAAGGTCAATGAGTTTGATAATGCATTCTTGGCCTCTTTGGCCAATAATCCTTTTGCTGAGGATAAGGATTTTTATACGACTTTAGATGGTAGGGGACGAAACGTTTACATTTTAAAAAAGCATGTGAAGGTGATCTATAATGACACCAGGGAAGCTGGTAGCAAAGTTACAGTGCTGCCACGAGATGTGTTAGATTATCGCATTGAGGAGCCTCTACCTAAAGGTTTTCCTCTATCTAAAGAAGATATCTATAGAGTGTCATTATCATTTAGTTTGGGCTCTAGCAAAAATTCTAATTATCCATATCGTCAGGAATTTTTAGTCGAAGATTATGGCGGTAGATACGGTGCCTTAGTGGAGTACACCAGCAATGTACGCTTAGTGGAAAACAATAGATTATTTTTTGGCGGTACATTTGCTGCCAATTTTGGAACTAATGAATTATTACTTGGTAACCAATTTACTGCAAAGGAAATTAACAGTGAGTATAGTATTGGTCCCATTATAAGCTTTGACTCTCATCGAACACTAAAATATCGACTATCGTTTACAGGTGAGATAACTTTAAATTTTAATCAAAAAACTATAATTCTCACCGACCTTGAGGATTCTAAAGAAAGTAGAAGCTTTTATAGTTTTTCTTTTTCCCCCAGGATTTCGACTACCCTAAATTGGCAAACAGGCTATTCACAAATGTTTTTATTTTGTAAGCTTCAAGCTGGTTTAACTTTTCCTCATAAGTTTGCTCCTTATGATAAAACAGAGAGTATTGTTTGGAATAAAAGTACAGATTGGGTTGATCTTCCTATTATGGGTGAGTATTCGTTGTATTTAGGTCTTCAGTTTGTACAATAAGTGGTGAAGGAGATAAAAGTGGAGCCTGCATTAGTAATTTCTGCAAAAAAGATCTGCAAAACATATGGTGACCTAACAGTTTTAAACAAAGTGGATATCAACATCCAAAAAGGGAACTTCTATGCACTGCTAGGACATAACGGTGCTGGTAAATCTACATTATTAAAAATTTTGGCAGGGCAAGAATACTACAACAAAGGTGAAATAGAAATATTTGGGAAAAAATTAGATGGTCACTTAAAAGAGGTTAAAAACTTAATTGGGCACGTCTCAGAACAGATTAACTATAATGTACCATTGTCTGTTGGCGAGTTTTTTATAAACTATTCAAAACTTTATAAGTTATGGAATGAAGGTTTATTTCAAGATTTAATAAGTAGGCAATCATTTGACCTATCAAGACCTTTTAATGAGTTTTCTCGAGGTCAAAAGATGCAAATTGCCTTGATTGCTGCTTTGGCCATCGAGCCTGAGCTGCTACTAGTTGATGAAGTAACCTCTGTTTTTGACGTTTGTGCTCGCAACTTTTATATAAAATTGTTAAAAGATTTTTGCAATCGTGGTGGGACCGTTGTTATGACCACCAATGTAATTGAAGAAATACAAAACAATGCCACCGATACGATTATTTTAACCAAAGGCAATATACTGCTTAATACCCCATCACATCAGGCTGCACAAGACCTGGTTAAGGTTAGAAAAACAAAAGAAAATGAACAACACGATTTTTTTAAAATGAAACAACTATTTTGGGTGGGCACAAATTCCGACTTCACAGAATCCTATATATTTCACAAAAAAGAATGTGTTGATAAAAAAGAATACTTAAGTTTTATCGATGCACGAGAAATTACGCTGAATGAAGTCTTTATGTTTTATACCTTGAGGCAAGAGTAATGAAATTTGAGATGGTTCCAATTTATAAAATGTTTAATAAGGTCTTTTTACAACATTTAGGTCTGCTATGGTCTTTAATTATACTACTAGGGTTAATTGGACAAGTGATGAACTTTACAGTGCAAGACTGTTGGATATATATAGTTATGGCCTATAGTTTTTTAATTTTTTACTCTGGCCTTTTTATTATCACATCTAATACTGCCAATTATAGTACCAATTTCAACTGGTTGTTGTCTCTACCCATTTCAAGAGTAAAGTTTTATATCTCCCATGTAGTTTATTGCTTGTTGCAGCTATTTGAAGTTTTTGTGTTATCCTCTATATGCCTTATCGTTTCTTTGCTTATATCGCCTGCCGGAGGGTTTCTGCTAAATTCAAAACAGCACAAATTGGCCAAACTAATAATGAACATAGATTTTTTGCCAGAGCTACCAATGACCTCAGATCTTTTGGGCTTTTATCTGTTGGTAATTCTAGGAATTGTGAATGCTTTATTTATTCTGCCAAATCCCATGCGGTTAACTTCTCAAAACAACTTTGCTATTCCTCAAAAATACAAAAAATACTTTTTTGTATTAACCTTCTTTGTTGGAATCTATTTAATTTCAGGACCTCCACCCATAATCACTTTTTCAATATTTTTGGGGTTATTGGCCTTTTTTACTTATTACAAACTACATGCATTTTTTAAAATTAAGCCACTTGGGCTCAAACACGTAATAGTGTATAGCGCTGTGCTTTTATCTTTAAACTTTACAATTTTATATATTAATAGCATTTTAAATGTAAATAATTCTTCTTTGCCCACAGATAAGCTTGCAAGTGAGATACTGTTTTTAGGAAAACTACACAAAGGAGTTGGTAAAAAAACTGTAGAACGGGTATTGCAGTCAGAGCATATTATGAATACACATATGACGGACATTATCCAAATCTATTTTGACAATAATAGACGAAACAATGTACTCGATCCACAAACCTTTGATGTTATCCAAATGATTAAGGCCAAAAGGTCACTTTCCTCTTTTTATCAATCGATTGCACTTTTTGACAGAAATAGGCTTACAACTTATCAAATTGAACAAATTGTAAAAATTTACAAGACTAAACCATTTTTTAACTATAATCCAAACGATACAAAGATACTTACTTTTTTAAAGAGGAAATTTTCTACAAGGCAGCTAAGGCAGCTGCTTAGCTCGTCAATATATGAAGTTAGAAATGAAGCACTTAAATTGGCAATTTTTACTAAGCAAAGAAAGCTCATTTCAGAGTTTATAATAGCTCATATACATCTGTATGAAGAAAACTTGACTCAGCTGGTAAATACTCTTAGTTTTCTATCCTTAAAAAGAGTCACTTTCGATAGTTTAAAGCAGGCCAATCAAATCATGCAAAGTGATTTTACCGAGATAGACTGTAGGCAATTTCTATTTAAAGATATTCAGAAGAACCTACCTGCAAAACTTGGGCAGCTTTACTATTGTAATAATCAGATGGCCATAGAGTCTAAGTTTAAGTTGGCCCCTATTATGTTATGGCGAAGCGACTTTATTATGAGCTATGACGCAAAAATTCGTGACAACTTAGCTAAAGTAAAACAAGAGTTAGTCGATTTAAAAAACTATGGATTATGACAAAGGTCTACAATTGTGTGAAATAGTTTGTTACTATCATGATCACGCTTGTTTTTTAAGTGGCACAGGTACAATTTGTTTATATATTTAGTACCTGTAGGAAATAGATCGATTAAACTGCCCGCTTGTAATGAGTCAGAAATTAAATGGACTGGTACAACAGCAGCACATGGATTATTTTTAACAAAGTTGATAATACCCTCGATTGATTTAATTTGAGCTACAAGAGATTTCTGTAAGTGTTTGTGCTGTTTAAAAATAGATGTATTATGCTCTAACCACGGAGTCAGGAGTCGGTAGTTTTCGTCCATATCTACTACCTGCAAGGGACTTGTCCAGTTATATCGCCCATAATAGTCTTTGTTCATGACAAGTTTCATCTGCTCGGTGAAAATACAGCTTGAGTCTATAAGTCTTTCTGGTAGAGGAGTAGATACAATTCCTACATCAATCTCTCCCGAAAGTAAGGCATTGCCTACTTGCAGGGAATTGCCAAATTGAAAATTGTACTTACCAAGTGTGGGCGTTATTGATCCAAGCTTTGGGATTAAAGTGCTATTAATGTAAACATATGGACCCATTATAGAATAACTGGTGTGCAAATCATTTTGTACTAAATTCCAAGTTGCTTGTTGTAGGCTTTCGAGTGGTACTTTTATAGACTCATAGAGCGTTCTACCTTTGGCCGTAAGTACTAGCTGATTATTGATCTTTTGTACTAACTGACAGCTAAGTTCAGATTGCAATTTCTGGATCTGTTGGCTCACGGCTGGCTGCGTTACAAAAATCCTCCTTGCCGTCTCTGAATATGATTTGGTTTCAACTAGCACCTTAAATGTCTGTAATCTATTGAATGTCATAATTAATACTTAAAAATTAATAAAGATTAATAATTTTACTTATAGTTGGATGTGAAATATTTTACAAGTTAAAAAGGAGCATTTATGAAAAAACTTGTAACTGTATGCTGTTTGCAACTAATTTTTAGTATTGCTCAAGCAAGCTACACCTTCACAATTGCTTCATTTAACATCAGGTTATACGGCATTGGTGGTGAGTGGTCGGGATCATTTTCTGATGAGTATCGCGACAGATGGGTTCGAGAGTATTTAGATAATTTTGTACTTGCTGATGTTATTGCATTTCAAGAAATTGTTGACCGTGCTCGCTTAAAAGCGCTAATTGCTGACAAGTTTGACTGTGCTTCCTACGAAGTATCTAGCAATACCCACCAGTATGTAATGCTTTGTTGGAATAAGTTTAAGTTCAATTTTAAAATGGTGCCTGGAGAGAGCAATTTTATCATTGATGAGTCGGCCTTAAATAAGTATCGTCCGGCAGTTTATGGCATTTTGACAGACCTTGATGGAAGCAAGTTAACGTACATAACAGCTCTACACCTCAAGGCCCTTCCTAGTGGTCACCAAAAGCGTAAAAGGCAGATGGAAATCATTTCTGCTAGGCTTATGTCCTTAAGTGATGAAATTCCCCACTTAGTATTAGGTGATTTTAATACTTTTGCTCAGACTCATGATTTAGCTATGATTAAGAAACAGTTGTTACCACTGGGGCTTATTCAAGTTCAGAATACGAACTTATTGACATATAGAACACCTGTTTTTTCTGGGAGTTTTGACCATCTGTTTATCAGTAGAAACATCAACGTATTGAGTGAGCTAAAAGTTAATGGACCTTGTAATTTGCAGGCAGATGGACTGTTTGGTTTGAAGCGCTTTGACGATTTAAAGTTCTATAATCGCTTTATATCTGATCACTGTCCGATTTTATTGCAAGTACAATTTTTGTAACTAGATGTATGCTACCGTCTTCTTCTGCGTCTCATCTTTTTGCCGGTAGGGGTCGGGGGCTCTGTTTCTTCTGACTTTTTAAACAGTAGTGAGAAATATAAAATTAGCACAAAGACAGCAAAGCCCCAAAAAAGTGTAGGTATTTCAAACCTTCTTCTAAATCCTGGAGTAGATTCTTGCTGGGCGATTGCTCTTTTAATCTTTCTTCTAGTTTTGTTTAGATCTTTAGAAAAATCAGACACTCTTCGTTTTAGGTGAGAACTCTTGGTAATCCCGAAGGCCTTTTTCACAACGTCTAGTGACAGATTATTGGATTTGCCAACCTGTCTGACAGTCATGTTTTCGGTAATGATAATATCCTTTGTCGGAACTATCTTGCTTCTTGCGGACTGGCCTGGCTTAGGGTCTACCGAGATACAGTAACTAAAAAGAAGTAGTGGAATGATTGTTACAATATTAATCAGTAAGTGTGATTTTTTGCTGCTCATAATTATCCTCCCGATTTCAATTGTATCATAAATGAAAAATTCGGGGTGGGCTTTTTGGGATTAAAAAGATGATTCCCACAACTAGCTGTAAATGGTGGATGGACGTGGGCGTCATAATAATTTTTTGGGAATTATTTGCCGGATTAAGAGGCAACTTATCTTGTAAAAAATCCTATTAAGATGAGTCGTTTAATGCTACCAGTTTTTTGCACAATGACTCCAGTAACACTTTGCCCCACCTCCAGATTTAAAGGGTTGTCGATATTGGCCACTTAGATTGAAATTTTGTTGGCATAGTTGTTGCACAAGTGAGTGTATTCAAGTGGATGACGGTTATCCCACTTGTTATTGGTGGGGGGACCATATGTCAAAAAAATTGAATTCAATACTACTAATTTTGCTAACACTATCTTTTACATTAGGTTGTGATTCTGGGCAAGAAGCAAACACAAGAAGCGATTTTGAGACTTTGAATGATGGGAACAATAATACACAAGAACATCTTTTGTCTGTTTTGGATATTCCAGACCAGATAGCAAGAGAAGGTCTACCAATTAATGTGATAGACTTAGCAGGCAATGATAGTACATCAGATCATCAAAAATCCTATGAATGTACCTATGTAATTTCTGATGGACCAGATCAATTGCAGCCGTGCTCGAGTCTTAAGGGATTTGAATTAGATGTGGCGGTCGTTTGACACTTGAAAATGTAAGAATGTTCAAAATGCCATCTAATTCCTGCTTTTCCTTATTTGCTAAACAATACGTAGTGCAGAATAATAAAACCATATTATGAAAAAATCAGCAATATTTTTTTACCTTA
>JADHTQ010000013.1 GCA_016784965.1 Bacteriovoracaceae bacterium
GCTCGCCAGTTTGAGTTTGAAAAGGCGGCGGCAACTTTTAAAAGGATCATAAAGCAAAGTAATCCTCCCAAGGATCTTTTTTATGAGTATGGGCAAGCTCTTTATGCTCTAAATGAGCTAGACCAGGCACGTACACAATTTAATAAGTCCGCTAAGGCACGCTTTAAAATACCGGCTTCATTGTATTATATGGGTTACATCTCCCAGCTTCTAGAAGAGTACCCCAAGGCCAAAAAATATTATCGACAAATTATCAAAGTGGAAAAGTCTGATAAAAACATTTTACAAATTACCTATTTAAAAGCAGCTGAAGTAAATTTAGAGATGATCAGAAACCGCAAAAATGAGCGCTTATATGTTGCAAAATATGTGATGCCACTTTTAAAGAAATCATACAAACTTGATCCTACCTCAGTGGCCGCCACCGATATCGATAAGCTCAAAAGGGAGCTGCAGTATCGCTATAGGTTAATGCCCAATATGCTAGCAAATGGTAAAATGCTCCCGGAAAATCCATTTAGCTTTTCTTTTAATCAACAGGCAAAATACAGTGATAATGTCGTGTTGATTGATGATGAGCAAACCTGGTCCTCAGAAGCGGGCTCGCTTATACTTGATAGCAACCTCTTTATGAGCTACCGCTACCTATTTATGCAAAAATTTGTGCTAACTCCAGATGTGAATATAAAATATATCCACCACTTAAATCGCGACAACCCCTACGTTATTTCAAACGACCAACTATCGGTGACTACAGGCCTTGCTACCCGCTATGAGTACACATTATTTAAAAAACAAACTTCAACAAGCCTAAATGTCTCATTTGATTACACCTTAAAAGACTACGATTCCATAAGCTCAAAAAGATTTTACAGCAACTCCTTAAATATCTCAGTCGCCCAAAAAATTAAATATTTTAAGTTTGGAAACACCAAGCTCACTGTTGAAAACAGGATGTATACGTCATACAACCAAGAGTTAAGTAGCAACACCATTGGGATAGCAGTTGGCCAATTTGTCCTGCTTGAAAATAATGACCTGGTAACACTGGAGCTGGCCGGTGATTTTGCCACCGTTGAAGATGACATCTATAGCACCAACGTCTTTCAATTAAAGTTTAGCTACACCATCCCTAAATTATTTTGGGGTTTTGATTTTAGAGCAGGTCACAACTTTACCTATACCGATACCCTGCTGCAGTCAGATACTAAGGGCAATGAAAATACTTTAAATCCTTATGTCAGCATTTCAAAAACACTGCTAAAAAATGTATATACAACTTTTAACTATGATTTCACGATGAACAATGCAGAAGAAGGACAATTTTCGAGACATATTTTAAGTGTGGATTTGCGCTACTCTTTTTGATCAGTTTGTTCAACTTGCTCTTTTTTTTCACTTTGCTTTTTTTCAACTTCAACTTGGGCATCATCTTCTGTCCTAAAGTACTTAGGTCTGCGCCCGCCACCTAATTTTTTTTTGAGTTCTTTGTCACTCTCACTTTTTGAAATGCGATCTTCTTTAATCTTTTTGACTTCGATCATTTTTCTCAATTTGGTTTTTTTTCTCATGAGCTTTCACAGCACCTTTTGTAGTTCTTTTTCGACCTTGCCCAAAACCTTGCCCTTAAGAGCGCGCAGCAGAAATGAAAGTTTAAGTAGTACCTCAGCATGCCCCTGTTCTAAGTGAATCGTCAAGGTAAACCCACTGCCTTGTGCTTCAACCGTTTTTGATTGCTCGTCAAAATTAATTTCACTTTTTACTTTAAATTGAGAGACAAACTCTGGCGTTATATGTTCTTTGGCCAGAGCATACGCATCTTCTTGCGTGTTTACCTTTGAGTAAGAAACCACCAAATCAGACATCTTTTAAACCTCCAAAAAATTATTTACCAGTCGAACCAAATCCTCCAGCACCTCGAGAGGTGCTAGATAATGAATCGGAAATTAAAAAATTTGCTTGAATAATAGGTGAGACAATTAACTGAGCAATGCGATCTCCATGTTCGATGATCTCCTCTTTGTTGCCTAGATTGCCAATAATCACTTTTATTTCACCCCGATAATCCGAATCAATAGTGCCAGGGGAGTTGACAACCATTAGTCCCGTTTTAAAAGAAAGACCAGAACGGGGCCTAACTTGCACTTCAAAGCCAAATGGAATTTCAAATGTGAGGCCGGTTGGCACTAATACTCGACTAAAAGGTTTTATCACCAGTGACTTACCGGCTCCCAAGCAGGCACGCACGTCAGCACCGGCAGAGCCAGTAGTCTCATATGAGGGCACCTGCAAATCACTGTCAAAATGGTCAAGTTTTACGACCTTGATCTGCACCACTTTTTTAGCCCTTAAGGTTTGCGTGGAACAGGTTTAACCGCTTTGATCGAAAATTTGATTCGTCCCATGCGATCAATATCAATTACCTTAACATCAACTTTCATGCCAACATCGAGATAATCATTAATATCTTTAACTCGCTCACTAGCAATTTCAGAAACATGTACCAGGCCCGATACCCCTGCTGCAATATCGACAAATACTCCGTAATCTTTTATCGAAACAACTTCTGCGGGATACTCTGAATTTACTTCAGGTCCATTTATTTGGAGATTGATTAGGCCTAAACACTCATCAATTTTTGGTTCTTCAATTCCCAATACTTTGATGGTGCCATCTTCAACACACTCAATAGTAACTTCATAGTTTTCTTGAAGTGCCTTGATATTTTTTCCACCAGGACCAATTAGTGCACCAATTTTATCGGGAGAAATTTTACAGGTCTTAATGCGTGGAACACCTTCTTTAAAAGATTTTCGCTCAACAGTAATGGTTTTGGCCATCTCGCCCAAAATGTGCATTCTGCCCTCTTTGGCCTGATCTAGTGCTTGAGAGATAATGTCCATGCTCAAGCCGCCAATTTTGATATCCATTTGGATTGCTGTAATCCCGTCTGCGGTTCCGGCAACTTTAAAGTCCATATCGCCCAGGTGATCTTCATCGCCTAAGATATCAGATAAAATTTTATGATTTTTGCCATCGCTAATAAGTCCCATGGCGATTCCAGCAACTGGTGCTTTTAGAGGAACACCTGCATCCATTAAGGCCATCGACCCAGAACAAACTGAGGCCATAGATGATGATCCATTGGATTCTAAAACTTCACAAACAAGGCGTACGGTATAGGCAAAATCGTCCTGAGATGGCATAACCGCCTCAAGTGCTCTTTGTGCCAAGTTGCCGTGCCCTAACTCTCTTCTGCTGGTATTAAACTTCCCGCGCGCTTCGCCTACTGAAAATGGAGGAAAGTTGTAGTGCAGGTAAAATTTATTGTGGTTAACACCTGTGATACCATCTTGCATCTGATCACCAGATGAACCACCAATAGTGGCCAAGGCCATAACTTGAGTTTCACCTCTAGTAAATAGTGACGATCCGTGGGGTGTCTCTAAAACATTTGATTCTGTTTCAATGGCACGCACTTCATTTAGCCCTCTTCCTGCAATTCTTTTTTCATCTTCTAGAATATCTTTGCGCATCATCTCGTACATTAGCTCATCAACTGCAGAATATGCATGCTTAGAAAACTCTGCATCTTCTTCTAGTCCAAAGGAGGCAGCATTTTCTTTCATCGCCTCTGCCACTTTTTTCTCTATCTGCTTGATGGCCTTGTAGCGCTCTAGCTTTTGTGAAATTTCCAAGCAAGCTCTGGCGTCACCACTAAAATCAGCAGTTACCTTGTCGAGCATTGTAGTATTGGGTGCAACTGTCACAAACTCTCTTTTAACTTTCCCAACTTCTTTTTGCATTGAGCTTAGTAAGTTGCAATATCCTTTAATGTGTTCGTGAGCAAAGCTAATTGCCTCCACCATCTCTTGTTCTGATGATTCTTGTCCTTCGCCTTCAACCATTAAGATCGCATCATTTGATGCTGCTACTACCATCTCTAGAGTAGATTCTTCCCACTGCTCATGGTCTGGATTAATGACTAGTTTCCCATCGATTTTGCCAACCTTACATGTCCCAATCGGTCCTGCAAATGGAATGTCAGAAATCATCAAAGCTGCCGAAGCACCTAAGGAGGCCAAAACCTCTGGATCGCCTGCTGGGTTATATGACATAACTGTTGCTGAGACGATTGTTTCACACATATAGCCTTTGGGAAATAGCGGTCTAAGTGGCCGATCAATTAATCTTGCATTTAGGGTTTCAGCAGTTGAAGGTCTTGCCTCGCGCTTGATAAAGCCTCCTAGAAACTTACCCGCCGAATAATATTTGGTAACATAATCAACCATAAGCGGGAAAAAATCCTGCCCGGGTTTTGCCTCATGGGCCGAGCACACTGTTACTAAAACTTGAGTTCCTGCACTTGATACTAAAACTGAGCCATCTGCTTGTTTTGCCAATCGTCCCGTCTCTACAATAACCTCTTTTCCACCGTAATCTAATTTAAATTCTCTTTTATTTTCATTCATAATTTTTCTCCATCATCAACTTTTTTAAATTTGGACTT
Organism: Bacteriovoracaceae bacterium; assembly: GCA_016784965.1. Lineage (GTDB taxonomy): Bacteria > Bdellovibrionota > Bacteriovoracia > Bacteriovoracales > Bacteriovoracaceae > JADHTQ01. The sequence goes on from JADHTQ010000013.1 coordinate 4,511, forward strand.
GATTAAGCAAATGATCAAAGCGGTGCTCATTTAAAACACCGCTATTTATTTTTTTTAACAATGTTTGGTTTAATTATTTTCTTAGACCAAGCTCTTTGATTAGTTTTAAATAATCATCTTTACTTTTTCTGGCCACATACTTAAGTAGTGACTTCCTCTGGCCAATCATCTTAAGTAAACCCCGATTTGAGTGAAAATCATGGATGTGCTCATCAAAGTGACCTTTTAAATTTTTAATTCTTGTGGTTAAAATGGCAACTTGCACTGCCGCTGAACCAGAGTCATTTTCAGACTTGCCAAACTTCTTAACGATTTCGGCCGTTTCCGCTTTTGTAATCATTTTTTTCTCCTATTCGTATAATCCAAGTAACAAATTGCCTTTGAAACCTAGAAAAACTACTGTCACTAAATTCTGTGCTGCACTCTATCGAATATACTTTGACATGTAAACCTTTAAATTATTTAAGAGTCGCTCCTCTATTTGCCTGATTCGCTCTCTTGACACACCGTACTTATCGGCAATACTTTGCAGTGAAGGAGGCACTTCGCTGAGCAGTCTATCTTGAAAGATGGCCCGATCTCTTTCTTTTAAAGATTCAACAAAATTGCCCAAGTGAGCATTTAAAATTTGCAGGCCTTGAGTGGCCTCGAGTGACTCTTCGGGAGATGGCATGTCAGAGGCCAAAGTATCCCCTAGTGTTACATTGCTGGCGCCACTTGTATCGCTGGCCAAGGGTTTATCAATGCTGACTTCGCCTCCTTTGGGGCCAAGCCGCTCATCCATGGTCACCACTGCTTTTTCCGAGACGCCTAAGTTTTCTGAAATCATTTTGGCATTAGGCACAATACCCATATTGACCAGGCGCTCCTTCTCCTTTAATAGGTTGTAAAACAACTTTTTTTGCTCATTAGTAGTGCCAATTTTTACCAAGCGAAAATTATCTAAAATGTACTTTAATATATACGACTTAATCCACCAGCTAGCATAGTATGAAAGTTTGGCTCCCTTGCTGGGATCAAACTTAGATACTGCTTTCATCAAACCAATATTGCCTTCTTGGATTAAATCCATGACATTTTGATAGGTACTGCGATACTCCATAGCGATTTTGACCACCAAGCGCAAATTGGCAACCACCAATTTTTTGGCAATTTCAATATCTCCCGTTTCTGCTAAGGCCTCTGTTAACACTTTTTCTTGCTCAATAGATAACAGCTTATAGCGGTTAATCTCGCGCAGGTAGTGGGTTAGCTGGTTTTCAACTTCCCGAGCAGTAACAACTAAGTCTTTGCCAGTAGGGACTACTGCAGGAAGAATCTCCTCATAGGCCACTAAATCTTTAGTCTCAGTTTCAATTTGTTCATCTTTAGTCAAATTTTATCTCGCTTCTACTTTATTTCACTTCTAGTAAACACACTTAAAATCTCAATATGGGGAGTGTGGGGGCATTGGTCAAGGGGCACAACCTCTTTTATTTTAAATCCCAAGTTACCAATTTTCAAAGCATCCCGTGCAAAGGTATCTAGATTACAAGATATATAAAGGATATATTCTAATTGTCTACACTTTCCAAGAAACTGTGCAAAATTTTTAAACCCATCGCGAGGAGGATCTAAAAAGACAACTTTGGCATCCCAAAAGGAGCGATGAATCTTTTTCCACAATTTAGGTCTAAAAAGATCCATCTTTAAAACGGAAACTCCGGGTAGCTTGGCCTCTTTTAACATGTGCACAGAAGATTCTACTGCCTCAATGGCCAACACTTTATTAAACCCAGCTTGAGCTAAAACTTCAGTAAAGTTACCCGATCCAGCAAAAAGCTCCATTACACTACAGTCTTTATTCAGACCATCTAGCTTGGAAGTAAGCCACTTTCTCATTAAATCATTTGCAACATCATTGGGCTGCTTGAAGCTTTGCCGCTTATTTAGCACAATGGTGCTAGGATCAGACTGTTCATCAATCTCAATAAAATTCCATACTTTATTTTCTGGAGGTCTCCATTGGTCATTTGGGAGCTGCTTAATTAACCAACTCAACATCTCGCCTGCTCGCCGCGTCAATATCGGACAATCATCGATTGGGACAATTTGCTTGGGGCCTTCACTGACAAATCCAACTACCTTCCCATCAGTTTTGAGTTGGGCCCTGTTTCTATAGCCCAGCGCATCAGCAGCTTTCCATATTTCTTCTATAATGTTAGATCGCTCTGTCTCGCTGATAACTCCAAACCTAGATAAAGTATCGCCCACCCGCTTTTGCTTAGCCGCAAGCTGCGACGCGTAATCCGCAATCATCCACGGGCAACCTCCACATTTATTTATCCCCGTGCCTTGATGCGGACATAAAGGTTCAACTCGATCCACAGAAGACCTAAGTAACTCCACAAGACGCGCCTCGCCATAGTGCTTAGTACTTGTTATCTCTTCAAATCTCCCATAATCCCCAGGCCACACACCTCTTACAAAATAAATCATTCCGTCTGGGTGCTCGACTACACCAAGTCCCTTATGAGATAAATCTTTTACCTTTGCCTTAAATTGCATGAACATTCGCTTTTAAATAGTTCCCATCTATGTCACAATTATTAGTGATATTGATTTAAAAATTTTATATGCCGATCTAGTCACTTTTTTCCCGGTTTTAAAATGTTGATCAGATGGCCACAATATATCAAAGTTTATACTTTTTATAAACCATAGAACAAGGATGTATCTACAATGAAAATTTCAATCACATTACTGGGGGTCTTTGTCGCCTCCTTTTACTTGTTTTTCAGCTGTTCTAATGTCAAGCACACAAGCCATGACGTAAGTAGCACTGATAAACATCACAAATTTAGAACCCTAGCGTCAGTTGCCAACATTACCATGGATAATGCTCTAGCGACTCCCATCACTCCAAGGCGCGGCACCAATGTGGAGGTGCTGTTAGACAACAACGAGGCGTTTCAAAGCAAGTTAGATCTAATTAACAACGCAAGGCAAACAATCCACATGGTATATTTCATTTTCTCCACCGACCACAGTACCTCAAAAATTGCCGATGCCTTAATTAGGGCGGCACAAAGGGGTGTGCGGGTGAAGATCATTGTGGACTACACCACCAACTACTCCAACTTAGACTTTTTTAGAATGTTAGAAAAAAAAGGTGGTCGCCGCAAGGGCCAGAATATGATTCAAGTTAGATTCTACAACCGCCCAACGATCAATATCATTCAAGACGCTATCTACATAACTTCACCCTGTAAAGGTGTTCGCTTTGGCACTAAGGCCTGCGTTAAGGCCAAAAAGAGGCTAACCCGCAGAATCATGGAGCAAGCAAAAAGCAGCAGCTGGGGCAACGATGCATTCATCAGCAATTTAGGTACAAAGTATTCGCGCATGTTTCTATCTGGCTTTTACTCCAAAAATGACAAGCTACTTGCCAAAGCATTCTTTGAGGGCCAACAGTTAGATGTTGGTCAACTAATGGGCAGTGGTGGACAAGACGGAAAAAAACTTACCAAAGAAGAAAAAGAGGGCCTCAAAGAAATTTTTAAAATGTACTACCGCTCAAAGGTTGGAAACTTCGCTGAGCGCATAACAAATAAATTAAAACTCGTAGTTGCATCCATCAAATATAAAGATACTGTTCCTGGCTTTTTAAATACTATCAGAAGTGTTTTCCCATTTGAAATGCCCGGTATCACTTCCAGCAAAGGATCTGAGTGGTCATACATCGATGATTATACCCACCACAAACTACTAGTTGCTGACAATCGCCATATTCAACTAGGTGGTAGAAATTTAGAAAATTCATATCACATGGACCCCAGTAAACTTATTCACAAATACACTTTTATGGACACTGACGTGTTGGTCGACACCCAAGACATAATAGAAAACGGCAAAAGATATGGTGGGGCCAAGTATGTGGTTGCCTCTTATATGGAACTATTTCGTTATAAAAGAATGTTGGCATCCATCTCAGATATTGAAAAACATGCTCCTAATGAATTGTTGGCCAATATAGACCTCTATAAAGAATCAGAAAATAAATGTCTAAAAAGTATGAACCTCAAGGCCATTACTCCTGAACTTCCACCTGCCATTATCAATAAATATCAAAAATGCGTTAACAGAAACTTTCACCCCGTTGATAAAGCAGAAAGAATCGCCAAGCTTGAAACCCAGATGTATGAAAAAATTGCCAAGCTTAGACAATACCATGCCCGATCTTATGATAATGTGAAAAGAAAAATGCTCAGAAAAAGGTTTAAGGTCGACTTGCGAGGTGGAAGGATGTTATATCTTGAAAACCTACCATATGACCGCACAGAAGAGACAGAAGAGGACTCCGCAGACGACATGGCCACACTGATTGAGCCATATGAAAGGCAACGCACTTTTGGTGCATACGATATACGTGTGCGACATGGATTTGAGGGAAAATACATTCATAAAGTCATTCAGAACGCCTTAGATAATATTTGCTTACAATCTCAAAGAGAGGGAAGAAGACTGCAAGTAGTATTTCACAATGCCTATGTACTTCCCCCTGGAGGAATTTTGAGATCTCTGCGCAGAATGGCCGATGGAACACTTGGTGGCGCTGCCGTTGGGCGAGGTGGATATGTTGACTGTAGCAAAGTAACAGTTAAATTTCTCACCAACTCACTTGAGACTACAGACTTGGGCATCATTAATATTTTTGCCCAAAACAGCATGCAGACATTTTTTAATTATGTGGCACAAGTCAAAAGAAAAGGAAATCCCAGAAGTGCTAAGTTTGAGTACCATGAGTATAAACCATTTTCTAAAACTGATCCTAAAAAGAATGTCTCTTTGCACTCTAAAGTATACGTAATTGGAGATGATATTTTTATCGGTTCTGCAAACCTGGATGCTAGAAGTTATATGATGGATACCAATAACGGCTTCTACTTTCAAAACGTTCCAAGGTTTGTCTCTCAGTACTTAGAGCACTTAGATGACAATGTACTCGGTAGTGGCTGGACAACTGAGAGGACATCTTTTTATGAAAACCTAACTGTCAAGGCCCTTAAAAAAGAAAACGACAAAAATTTAAAAGAGATGATTGACAAGTATAAGATGCAAGAGTTCGATGGAAAGTTTGGACTTGACCTTGCAAAAATTACGATGGATGCTATGGACATCTTAGAAAAAGTAAGAGTTTTAACTGACGAAACAATTAGGCTTAATGCCAAACATGACATCAGCTGGAAACATAATGCTGGTTGGTTCATTGATGAAGTTTTTAGAAGTAGAGGTCCAGAGGATCTATTAAATGTGTTTTTAAGAAGACTTTAGTAGTTTGATTAAAATATTAGGGGTCAACAGTTTGTTTGGCCCCTTCTACCTCACAAATTTTAATCCTCAAAAAAATTGCTTATGAGACAAAAAATCACTATCACAGGAATTGTACAAGGAGTGGGTTTTAGACCGACGGTCTATCGTTTTGCCCAACAATTTAAACTAACAGGATTTATCAGCAACACCCCCTCCGGTGTCCACATTGAAGTTCAAGGAAAAAATGTTGATGTCTTGGAGTTTGTAAAAAAATTAAAAACAAACCCTCCAATCCTTGCAAAAATTGATCAGTTCATAGCAACTGATATCCCCATCGTTTTTGATGAGGTAGAGTTTGCCATTGTTGAAAGTGTGGACACTGGATTTAAAAATGTAGAAATATCCCCCGACATTGCTACTTGCCCCGATTGTCTAGAGGACATTTTTAACCCACAAAATCGCCGCTTTCACTATCCATTTACCAATTGTACCAATTGTGGTCCACGTTTTTCTATCATTGTCGATCGCCCGTATGACCGCCAACATACCTCCATGAATACTTTTACTATGTGCAGTTTATGTCAATGTGAGTATGAAGATCCACTTGATCGCAGATTTCATGCTCAACCAAATGCCTGCGCAGCTTGCGGCCCCAAATTACACATGTTGGAAAACGACACCTTTAAAACTACTGGTGACTTAATTACCCTGTCGGCAATTCACGTAGAAAATGGCGCAATTGGGGCCATCAAAGGTTTGGGAGGATTCAACATTGTCTGTGACCCCCAAAACCTTCAAACCATAAAACGATTGCGAGAAGGAAAAAACAGACCCCACAAAGCTTTTGCCCTCATGATGAAAAACATAGAAATAATCAAACAGCACTGTGTGGTAACTAAGGAGCATGCTCAAGCACTGCAAATGCCTCAGGCCCCCATTGTTTTGCTCAAAAAAAAGACAAAAGCTTTTGAACATATCTCCCCCGACAACAACTACCTAGGAGTAATGCTACCCTACACCCCAGTCCACCACTTATTAATGGAACACTTAGATCTCGTAGTAATGACTTCAGCAAACAGAGCAGATGAGCCAATCTGTATCCACGACGAAGATGTTAAACAGTTAATTAACCTTGATATCGTCGACTTCGCCCTCTCCAACAATCGCCCAATTGTTCACCGCTGCGATGACTCGATCATCCAAGTTATCGACAAACAAAAGCAATTCATCAGGCGCTCCCGAGGCTTCGTCCCCTCCCCCCTAAAGGTTCCTGGAACCTTTTGTGGACCCAGCTTGTCATTGGGGGCCAATATGAAAAATACCTTTGCCTTACAAGCGGACAACCAAGTTTATCTGTCTCAGCATATTGGGGAGTTAGTCGATACTCGAAATTATAATTTTCAAAAATCGCAAATTTTAGACTTGGCCAACCTTTTAGAAGTTGACCACCACAATGACACCCACTGCGACGCTCATCCCGGTTATGAAAACTTTAACAAAGATTTTAAACAGATATACCACCACCACGCCCACATGCTCAGTGTGATGGGTGAGCACCAACTGCTTGGCAAGCAGGTTGTCGGCGTTATCTGTGATGGAGTTGGGTTTGGATCAGATGGAAATATATGGGGATTTGAGTTTTTGGTGACACCAGAGGATGACCACCGTGATTTCATAAGAGTTGGGCATCTGAAAAACTTTCACCTGCCTGGAGGAGACCAGGCAACCTTTGAAATAGACCGGATAGCAATCTCGTTGGCACTTAATAATATTAATGCTCTACCAGTTTATTTTCCAAGTGCCAGATCACAAATGATTGCTACGTTGATTGAAAAAAAGCTCAACGCCCCCTTGTGCTCCTCTCTTGGAAGGCTTTTTGATGGTGTTGCTAGTCTGCTTGGACTTAAAAATAGAGTTAGCTATGAGGCCCAAGCTGCGATGCTTCTGCAAAGAAGCGCTGAAAATATCAGTAATAATCATCTTTTTGAGATTGACAAATATTCTACGATAATTGAGAATCATGGTGGTGTCCAAGTAATTGACTATCACTCCATGATAATTGAAGTGTTAAAAGATCTTGAAAACGGCATCAACACGGACGTTATCGCCTACAAATTTCATGTCTGGATAGTTGATTCAATTGTGACAATGTTAAAAAAGCTGGGACCGACTCCTGTAGTATTTTCTGGAGGCTGTTTTCAAAATGCTCTGCTGACTAGACTACTCTCTGATGCTGTTGACGATCTGGAAGTTCCCTACTTTTTTAACCATGAGGTTCCATGCAATGATGGTGGCATCTCATTTGGACAAGCACTCGTTTAAAAAGTTACCTACTACTTAAGAAGGAGAGTAATATGTGTTTAGCTATACCTGTTAAAGTTGTAGATATTCGCGATGACATGATGGCAAAAGTTGAAAAAGATGGAGTCAAATTAGATGTTGCTACAATGTTGGTCGAAGATCTCAAAGTCGGTGAATATGTTTTGGTTCACGCCGGATTTATCATCGAACGACTTACTTTAGAAGATGCACAAGACAAGTTAGATCTTTACCGTGAATTTCAAGAAAAAGTAAAGGGGCAGCAATGAAACAGCAATTAGATGTTATCCAAGTAGTTCAAAAAAAATTACATGAGATCTCCACTCAAGATATAAATATAATGGAAGTCTGTGGCACCCATACCATGAGTCTTGCAAAGCATGCCATTAGATCCCTGCTACCAGATACCATCAACATCATAAGTGGGCCGGGGTGTCCCGTATGTGTGACTTCGGCAGCAGACATTCAGGCAGCAATCGATCTGGCCAATAAAGATGATTTTATAATCACCACTTTTGGCGATATGATGAAAGTGCCGGGCAAACAACATACTTTACAAAGCTGCAAAAATGTAAAAGTCGTCTACTCCCCTCTTGATGCCCTAAAGCTTGCAACTAACAACCCATCAAAACAGATTGTCTTTTTAGGAATCGGTTTTGAAACGACTGCACCACTAATTGCTTCAACTATCAAACAAGCAAAAAGTTTAAACCTTTCAAACTTTACAGTGCTCAGCATGCACAAAACTGTACCTACCGCCCTAGAAGTAATTCTTGGAGACAAGCAGAATAAAATTTCAGGGCTTTTGCTGCCCGGTCACGTCTCAGGAATCACAGGCAGAAAATATTTTGACTTTATTAAGCGCTTTGAAGTTAGCGGTGTTGTGGCAGGTTTTGATGCTCTTGATATTATGGAGGCCATCTACCTTCTTTGTAAATATTTCGAAGAAGGTAGTGTAGAAGTCACCAACAACTACAAAACATTGGTAACTGAAGAGGGAAACAAGCTTGCTATGCAAACTCTCTATGAAGTATTTGAAGATGCCGATGCTTCCTGGCGAGGAATCGGAGTAATTCCTACTTCTGGACTAACCATAAGAGATGAGTTTTCTCACTTTGATGCCATCAAGCGCTTCAATCTTACAATGCCAGAAATCTCTGACCCACAGGGGTGTATCTGTGGTTCAATCCTAATGGGTAAGGCCAAACCAAATCAGTGTCAACACTTTAAAGTCAGCTGTACCCCAGGCCACCCTGTTGGACCTTGCATGGTCTCTAGTGAGGGGACCTGTGCCGCTTTTTATAAATACAACGTTTAATCTCTTATATCAAAAGGAGAAAAGTTATGAGCCAACGATATACAGATCTAGATAAGTCGATAAACATAAATCACGGATCAGGCGGAAGACTGATGCATGAGTTTATCAACAAACATATTGCCCAAAAGCTACAAAATGGAATATTAGAAAAGTTTGATGATAGTGCTATCTTAAAAAATGCAGCAGGCAAAAGGATCGCCATGTCCACAGATAGTTATGTGGTAAGTCCACTTTTTTTTCCCGGTGGAGACATTGGCTCAATGTGTGTCAGCGGAACAGTTAATGATGTCACTACAAGTGGAGCAGTCCCCTACACCATGTCTTTGAGCTTCATTTTAGAAGAGGGAGTTGACCTTGAAGTGATCGATAAAATTATTGACTCAATTGCGAAAGTGGCAAAAGAGGCAGATATAAAAATTGTTACTGGTGATACTAAAGTTGTTGAAGCGGGCAAAGGAGACCAAATATACATCAATACTTGCGCCATAGGCTTCATTGACGATGACGTAAATATTTCTACCTACAACGCCACAGTTGGCGATAGCGTAATTGTAACAGGCCCCATAGGCAACCACGAAGTAGCGATGCTAAAGGCCAAGCAGATGATCGACTTTGAAATTGACACTGTCAGTGACGTTGCTCCCCTCAATAAATTAATTGAAAACGTTTTGAGCAAAACTAAAAAAATAAACGTTATAAAAGATCCAACCAGAGGAGGCCTGGCCTCTGCCCTAATAGAAATTTGTGATCACTCCAACTGTGAAATTGTCATTAAAGAAAAAGACATCCCCGTCGACAAAGACGTCGCCGCTGTCTGTGAGCTAATTGGTTATGATCCACTCTATCTTGCCAACGAAGGCAAATTTATCATCATCTGTAACGCTGATGTAACTGACACTGTCCTACAAAGCTTAGGTCCAAACGCAAAATTAATTGGCACAGTTACTTCCAAAGATAATCCACAGCTAACCATGGAAACCCTATCTCACGGAAGACGCAGAATCGGAATGCTAGAAACCTCCCAACTCCCCCGTATCTGCTAAAGGGTAACCGTCACTTTTTTGATACCCACTGTGTTACAAAACCTGCATCAAGCGCATAGTTTCGCAAAAAAGCGACGGTTACAAATGCCCAGGCACCTCATGACTCACTGTGCCCCTTTTTGGAACCAGGAACCTTAAAGAACCTTCTTACTGTTGCGGCTGACGTTGGAACAGGCCGAAGAATCGCTGCAGAAACTCTGGAATGGCAATTAACATATAGATGAATATAAATATATTCAAGATGGAAATTATGCAAAACATCCCAGGAATGGTTATACCAAATTTAATCAGTATCATGGCAAAAACGGCCGCCATTACCATAAAAAAAGCGTTGTAAACGTTATTGCCGGCAATGATCCGAGACATAAAGGAGTGTTCTCCTCGATCTTGAATTAAAGTGTATAGGGGGACGATGTAAAAGCCTCCACAAAAGCCGATCATAACTAGATCAAACAAGATTCGAACTCCATCAAAATGAGAAACAAGTTCTGTGACAGTTAAAATACCAAAAGCTGTCGAGTCGGCAAAAATACCACCTTTGACTAAAAAAAGATCAAAGGCAAAAAGCGACAGTCCAATTGATCCAATTGGAACCAGTCCCGCATCCACTCTTTTTCCCGATATCTTTTCACAAAAAAATGATCCCAGTCCAATTCCTACTGAAAACATAGTTAAAAACAGGGTAACAATTGACTTATCTCCGTGAAGCACGTCTCTAGTGTAAGCTGGGAATTGGGCCAAAAAGAAAAAGCCAAAAAACCAAAACCAGGAGATTCCTAAAATAGAAATAAATACTACTTTATTGCTCTCTAGTTCCCTCATGATTTTATAGGTTGTTGTGAAAGGATTAAAGTTAATGGTTAACCCTTGTTGATTAGGGGTTGCGTTGGGAATTCCTCGGCTAAAGACGTAGCCCAACATCGCTACCAAAATTACACAGAATGAAACCGCTAGGGCACCGTTGTTTTCAAGGGCAATAAGAACTCCACCTGTCATGGTTCCAAGTAAAATGGCCAAAAATGTTCCCATTCCCACTAGGGCATTTCCGGCAAGCAGATCATCTTTATCTAGGTGCTGCGGGAGGATACTGTATTTTGCAGGACCAAAAAAAGCTGACTGAGTCCCCATGCAGAATAAAACAAAAATTAAAAACCAAATGTTATTAATATAGAAGCCAATGGCTGCAAAAATCATGATTATGATTTCGATAAATTTAATTTTTCGAATTACTGTTGCTTTTTCAAACTTATCAGTAATCTGGCCGGCCAAAGAGGAAAAAATAAAAAATGGCAGAATAAACAGACCTGCTGCTAAATTAACCAATATACCAGACTGCTGTCCTGCTACTTGATAGGCAATTAGAATGACCAGGGCATTTTTAAATATGTTGTCGTTGTATGCACCTAAAAACTGGGTGCCAAAGAAGGGGCCGAACTTTTTTTCTGGTAAAAGGCGAAATAAACTCATGGGAATTCCTCTTGGTTTTTGATGGTTTTATTTTCTTTTTTTATTGGATTGTTAGTTCTCGGTAGTTGATTTTGCCAGTTCCAAGAATTGGGATGGTATCAAGCTTTACAACTCTTCTAATATTGTGAAGTGGGCTTAGTCCCCCCTCTTTGATTTTTTTGTTTACCTCTTCTCTGGTCAGCTCCAAAACGGAAAATAAAATAAGCTCAGGTCTATCATCTGTTTTTTGCGTAATTGATTCAACTGCAATTACAGGGCCTTCATCATGTTCAGAGGAGTAGTGTGAAACTAAAACAGATTCAATGGCAGGAAGAGAGATCATCTCGCCACCAATTTTGACAAAACGTTTAATCCTTCCCTTAAAGGTTAAAAAGCCATTCTCGTCTCGATTTACTAGGTCGCCAGTTTTATACCATCTCTTGCCTTGGGTGCTCACAAAAGGAGTATCCCCTTCATAGTTTAAATATCCTTTAAAAATACTTGGACCTCTAAGCAATAATATCCCATCTTTGCCCTCTCCTACAGATTCACCAGTTTCTGCATGCACAAGTGTGTACTCGATATTTGGTAGTACTTTACCGATAGTACCAGGCTTGCTGTCATCTGATGGATTTACTGACACAACTGGTGAGCACTCCGTTATACCATATCCTTCTAAAATCTTTGCATTTTCACATTTGTTTTTTAAGGCCTTATAGACGTGATCTGGGCACTTTTCTGCTCCTGTTACTGAAATTCTAAGAGTTTCAAGCTGCTGACTGGTTGAGGCATTAACAATTCCACTGACAAAGGTGGGGGTTCCGGCCATCAACGTTGCTTTATATGCTGCAATCATTTTCCCTAGTGTTAATGAGTCTGTAGGAATGGGGTAATAAACGGTAGAGACCCCAGTACAGACAGTCATTATAATACACACTTCAATGCCAAAGGAGTGAAAGGGAGGCAAAAATGCAATTAGCTTGTCATCATTGTACAGTTTAACGTTTTCAAAAATGCCCGCGATATTGCTTATCTGATTCTCATGGGACAGGGGGACAGATTTTGGCAAACTCTCAGAGCCACTGGTAAATAAAACTACTCCGGTTTCTTTGATGGGGGCATTGTACAATTTTTTCCAATTAACATAGCTATTAATCAGCGCTTTAATCTTTTGCCCCTTGGTGATAATCTGGGCCAAATTTTCTACGTAAAAAAACTTATCCTCTATACTGGTTAAGGTTGTGCCACTTTTTGCTAGTTTTTGAATTAACTCTTTTGCAGTAATTATATGCTTTACACCCAGCGAGTTGATGGAGTGAGAGATGTTGCGCTCTCCTGTGGTCCAGTTAACCATCACAGGAATCTTACCGGCAAACAGTGTTGCAAAATAAAAAATTACAGAACCAACAGAAGCGGGCAGCATGATGCCAACATACTCTCCTTGCAACTGCTCAATTTGCCCCTTAAGAGCAAAAATACCTGTAATGATATTGCGATAGCTTTTGGTTCCACTTTTTTGATCGGCAATAATAACTTTATTGAAATCCTTTTGTGCTATATTTAAAAAGGCCTCTGCTATATTTTTTCCCACCGGTGCGTCTACAACCTTTTGACAGCAGCTCTTTTTAAACCAAGAGGCGGGTACCTCTTTTAACATAATCTCAGTGTTGCCTACAGTATTGCCACTAGCGGCTAACATCACATCGGCGACAGTAATCACAGAATCTGGATCACCTGAGGCAAAACCAAATTCACTTTCTATCCAAGTAACTAGTTCTGCTCTGGCCAGTGAATCCATTCCCAAGTCTGCCGCTAAGCGATCTGCTTCTTTTATTTTTGAAACTCCTAGCTCCTGCTTTAAGTGATTCAACACTAGTTCTTTGGTGGCATCATTTACCTCTTTGGCAGTTAGTGCCCCACCTCTTTTTCCCGGTTCTGGTTTTACTATCGGCTTATTGCCCTTCCAAAAATACTTTGCAACTATGGTGTTGGGTAGAGTATTGTCATTGTAAAATTCTTCAAGGTAGCTATTTAAATCCTGCCGAGAGGCCTCTCTTGGTAAGTCAGAGGGTTTTTTTACAGTTATTTCTACTTTTCTTTTTGGTATAAAGAAGATTCCATTAATAAACCAGACAAAAATTGCTCTTAATATAAATTTGAAATCAATTGCGGTTAACAATCCATCGGCACGACTAAAAGTGCTTCCCCAAAGTCCCCTAGTTCGAATCATAACAACTTCTAAATCAGGAATTTCTTGTAAGATGGTGTGAACTGCACTTGTTCCTCTTAGCTCCTCGTGCTTTGATCTATAGGTTCTGCCTGCGGGATAAAGAATAACGTTTTCTCCCTCTTTTAGAGCTTTTATCACCTGCTCTAGAGTTTTATTAACTGTCTCGCGCACCTGGGTGCCACCTGAGAGTACGTCGGGAATTAAAACTCCCTTGAGCTGTCCCACCATAAATTTCATACCTGGGTACCTTAGCTGACTCTCCTCGATTAGAGGCCTGGGTCTAAACTTTGACCATAGAGCAGTATAGATAATCAAAGGATCAATGAGGGCCGGATGGTTTGGTACAAATAACATCCCATGCTTTCTTTCACTTCTGATTTCACTCAATCCACTGATTTGAATGCTATAGCGCATCCTCAGTAGTAATTTTATTATCTTTTCAATAAAAGTGACCAACATAACTAGATCCTTTTTTAAAATTTAAATTTTTTCAATAAATTTTTTAACTTCTTTTTAGCCTTCTTCTTAACAGGGGCCACTGCTTTTTGTTTTCCCTGTTTTTTAACTTCACCAACTTTGGAGCCAGCTTTGTTTTTGATATTTTCTACTGCCTTTTGGGCATTATTTAGTTTTGTTTTATGTGAATTAGTAAGCTTATCAAACTTGGCCATGAGTGCCTTCTTTTTGCCCCCAATTTTTTCATCAAGCTGCTTTTTAAGCTTTAATTTTGCTTCACTAATTTTTTTCTTTAGTTGTTTTTTAAGTGAGCTTCCAATGGCCTTTGCCAAATTAGATTTTATTGACAATTTCGGGTTAAAAATAGTGCCGTTTATATAACTATCAATTGAAATGACTCCTACATCATTCACTGCCCCCCGCAAAACTTCTTTTAGTAATTTTGACTGGGCATCAACAATGTAGTCGACCTCTTTTAGTTGAATTAATAAAGTGATGGCCAGATCACTGCCCCAGATGTTGCCCTTGGCGTTCATGTGAGCTTTGGACTTATTAATTATAAGTTGTGTGGTCTTGGATTTTACTAACTCTAGTGATGTTACAGGATAGTTGGCCTGCATTTTCACTTTTGCTTTTTTGTTTAATACTTTTGGGTTAGTTGTAAAATCTTGAGCAAGACCATCAAAGTCAACACCAAACTCTGATCCCTCTGCCTTGGAAGTAATCGCCAAGTTTTGTAACCAAAAGAAGGGGTAACTTTTGGGTGTCCCAAAATAATAATTTTTTCCTACAGACCTCTTTTTTTGCAGTTGATCAGGCTTTGATTTTTCGCTCTTTTTATCACTTGATTTTGGCAAATAATCCTGGGCCATATATGCATACTTTTGGTAGGGACCCAACTGACTCATGATATATTTTTTAAACAATTTTTGGGCCATACTGCTGGTATCAAGGCCTGGCAGCTGTATCCTTTTTTCTAAATCTTTATAATCTTGTGATGCAGAAGAAGAGATCATTTGAAAAGACTTTTTAAAGTAACCCATATCTGCTTTAAAATCAGCTTTTATGCTTTTAATTGCTCCTAGCTTGCCCTTAACACTCCTAGTAACTTCTTTAATGGTTTTTAATGCCTTTTTTATATCCTTAGGTTTTTTGATTTTAATCCCGGACAAACGGCTTTGGATAGCGCTTAATTCTTCAGACTTAGGCAGCGAGGCAATCTTTTGCTTCCACTCCAATTCTTTATCGTCTAAAGCTTGCTCAATCTCTTTGATCTTTTTAACTGATTTTAGATCGTCTTTAATATTTGTAGCGACATTTTCTCCCTCAAGCAAAGCGGCAGCATCACCAAAAATATTTCCTCCAAACTCTTCTTTGATAAAACCAGTGCTTTCGGTCGTTACAGTCTTAAGCTCTTTGGATTCGAGAACTTCTTTTAATACCGAATCCTTTTTGGGGACCACATATCCCTTTTTTTTGCGCTTTGTCCCTACTTTGATATCCTCAATTGATGCATTTTCTACCACAAATTTTGCGCGCAATAGGGCATCCCATGAAAACTTAAAAAACACCTTACCAATCTGAAAGCGATTATGAGCTGGCCTTGATTTTTGTGTTACTTGGATATTAGATATCCTAAGAGTTCCATCAAAAAAACTAGTCACCAGACTACCAACATTTACTTCGGCACCATTTACTTTAGTGCCTACTTTTTGCAGTCCCCATCTTAGATTTGAATCAAAAAATAAAATAGAATAGGCGACAATTATTGCTACAATGATTACTGCCGGAAGAATTCCTCCCCACCTGATCGGCCCTTTTGGCTTTGGGGGTTTTGCAGGACTCTTTGGCAATTCATTTTCTGTGTTGTTATCAGTAGAGTTGATCATATTTGTAATACCATTTATAAAGTGATGTTGCTTTTAATGCTTTAAACCATTTAGTTTGTTTTAATTTTTCAACAACTAGTTGACGATATTTGGCCACTAAAACTTTAGAGAGTAAAAAGACAATGGGAAACAGTGCCAAGGCCACAATAAATGATCCCATAACTATCGAGTTATTAAATTTGGTAAAGGGCAAAATTGGCATATTATAAAGCTTAGTATACAAAGGTGTTAAGCTTTCAACCTCAAGGACTGCAGCACCCACTTTGTGAAAAAGAGAATCTAACAAGTAAGCTGGTATTGCAAAAAAGAAGGCAGATAAAAAAGCAGCACCAATTTGAATTCTAAATAAAAATAATATAAAAAAGACCACCAGAGTCTGTAGTGAAAATGCAGGAATAAATCCCAAGATTAATCCGCAACTAATTCCTGCTGCTATCTGATTGGTTCCTTTGTCTGAATTGAGCAACTTTAAAAATGCAAACAACTGTTTCAATATAAGTGTCACCAATATACCTCGCAAGCAATATATGTTTGATATTTAAGACTTGTTTAAATAAAACTTTGACCAACTTTATCACTATTTATGGGCAATTTGCAATTGTCAGAGACTATTTTTATGCTAGCCCCTGACCCTGTGCACCATTGTGCTTGCTTACAAAAAGCGCTACAATTGCGTGACTTGTTTTGTTTCATAACAAGGAGAAATCAGTGGCCCGCGTCAAAATCAAATTGCCAGATCATAGCTTTTTTAAAACCCAAGTTACTTTGAGAATTAATGATATCAACTATGGTGGACACATGGGCAATGACACTGTGTTATCTCTTTGTCACGAGGCACGCATCCAATTTTTGCATCACTTTGACTTTGATGAATTAAACATCTTTGGCAAAAGCATCATAATGAGCGATGCTTGTGTGGTTTACAAAAAAGAAGCATTTCATCGCGATAAATTAGAAATATTATTGTTTATTGATGATCTAAATGATTACGGCTTTGACCTTCTATATCAAATTAACAACTTAAAACATGGCCAAGAAGTGGCCCGGGCCAAAACTGGAATCGTATTTTTTGACTATCAAAAAAGGAAAATATCAAAATGTCCACGAGATTTTATAAATTTCGTAAAACAGAAGGATTTATTATGAAAATATGGGACAACATTACACAACTCATTGGTAACACCCCTATTGTCAAGCTCTCTAGTCTTGATGATCCACAGCTAAAAGGAACAATTCTGGCAAAATTGGAATCGTTTAACCCTGCTTCTAGCGTTAAAGACCGCATCGCCAAAAGTATGATTGATGCTGCCATCAAGGATGGTTCTTTGCAAAAGGGTACAGTGCTAATTGAACCAACAAGCGGCAATACTGGAGTTGCCTTAGCATATATCGCGGCTTCTTATGGTTATAAACTGATTCTGACGATGCCTGATACTATGAGTGTTGAGCGTCGCAACCTACTATCGGCACTCGGGGCAGAGTTAGTTTTAACTGATGGTACAAAAGGAATGAAAGGTGCCATAGATAAAGCGACTCAGATGCAAGCAGAAACCAAAAATAGTCTGATCTTGGGCCAATTTGATAATCTAGCAAATCCCCAAATCCACAGAGAGACTACTGCCAGAGAGATCTTAGAAGATACAGATGGCAAATTGGACGCTTTTGTCTCAGGCATCGGTACTGGCGGAACTATTACTGGTGTCGGCGAAGTTCTAAAAGAACATATTAAAGGCATCAAAGTCTTTGCCGTAGAGCCTTCAAACTCTGCAGTGCTAAGTGGCAAAGGCCCAGGCCCCCATAAAATACAAGGAATAGGTGCCGGTTTTATTCCGAGTGTACTAAACGTAAAGATCTATGATGAAGTAATCCAAGTCTCCAATGAAGAGGCCATGATGGCGGCCAAAATGCTAGCACAACAAGAGGGAATCCTGGCCGGAATCTCTTCGGGTGCTGCCTTATATGCTACTATGTTAGTGGCCAAAAGAGATGAATTTGCAGGAGCGACAATACTAACAATCTTGCCAGATACTGGTGAGCGCTACCTCAGTACTGATCTATTTTCATAAGCTGTAGCATTATATTTTTGCAACAGTGATGCAGCAATCTCCGGTGGTGGCAAGGTTACATCATCCAAGTGCTCAGGTGTAGCAAACTGCAAGTATGGAATAACTGCCTCATTTTTATCCCCACCAGTTCCATCATAGGTAACCGACAATACAGAAATACCTGTTTTTGATTCAATTTCTCGCGCCATAGACTCAGTGACAATGGAGGCACAACAAAATCCAGGATTAGTCTGAACCATTAGTGCCAAGTCGGGGTAGTGTTTTTGTAGGTAGCAAACTTTAATAATATTTTCCTGAGACTCCCCGGCGTTTTCTAGCTTAATCCCATAGCTATTTAAAATCTCAGATGAAGATTCGTTATACTTGTTAGCAATTGGGCCTAAGATGCGCTCAAATTGTCTAAGATAGCTTTTTTCCAAACGCTTCATCATGGTTAGAATCGGAGCAAAGGTAAATATTTCTTTAAACCTGCCCTCGGCAAACCATTTGCGAAAATAGGTGGGGGCCACCATTTTGCAGAGTTCATTATAAGAAGTGATGACCGCCTCTCCACCGCACTTTTCAATGTAACGAACCAAGTCTTGGTTCATAACATCGTTATCGCGCACATAGATATCTCCAAAAATGGCCACTTTGGGGCGCTTTACCTTTTTCACCTCAATCTGCAAAAACTGATCTACCACGTGCTTTAGAGTCTCCTCTTTGGAGCGTGTGCCAGCAAACACCTCTTCAAACAAAACCAATGCCTCTTCACAGACGCGATCAGTTTGCCCTTTATGAACCTCATAGGGACGAATCTTGCAACACATCTGCCTGAGGTATCCACCAAACATATAAACAAAATAGGCGTTTATTGTAACAAGCAGTGAAATATCATTAAAAGTTAAATCCCCTAAATAGACTCCCGCTTGCTCGTACTTTTCGCCATAGGCGCTAAGCAAGTTTTGGATGTGATGTGGGTAGAGTTTTAAACTACAAACATCTGATTGGTTTACCCACAAAAGTGCATTGGAAGGATCAACATTATGCTCTACAACGGCTTCGACAAAGCCTTGAGTAATGGCATTTAAGGGAGTACATTGGCCAGAGTTATGGCGCAAACTGCGCCTGATAATGCTTTCTGTTTCTTTCATTAAAATGGCATTTATCCCTTCTCGTTTTAGATTGGCAACAATTAAACGACATGTAACGGGATCCCAACACGGTACAAACAAAGTCTTACTGCCAATTTCTGTAATATGTTTGGGGTTTATTTTGGCATAGGGTTTAACGGGCAAAATAGTGCGAACTTTGCGACGTCGATCATTGTAAAAAGAGCGGATGGCCGCTTCAATTCGCGTTTCATAGCCCACACTGGAGTCGTGTTCGTCCAACTCTAAAACCAGAAATGGTTTACCATGGGCCGCCATTAAATCTTTAAAGTAAGTTAGAATGAAAGAGTCTGGAGTGCATTTAAACGAGGTAATAAAAACTGGATATCTACCGGGCATATTTGCCACTAACTGGGCAGCTGCTAAAACCTTAGAGGCAAACGACCAGTGTACTTCATCAAGCAGTGAAGAGATGGCATTGAGTTGATCTACATTTTGGGGAATCATATCTTGATATAGTGTTTTGATACCAAGGTTGGCAAAAATCTCAGGAATTCCTTTATTGGAATTGGGATCTAAAACCGTATAAGGTCTGCCAAGCAGTACCACCTGGATATCATCTTTTGGTACCTCATGCTCCACAATGTTTTTTAGCAAATCCCGACACTGTTCCATGTAAGACAGGGCCTCATCGTAGGCAATAGAAACTTCTATAAAGCTTGGGGCCTTTTTAGTAATTTTTTTCAAAGTTCGATACAGCTCATGTTTGGAATGAAACTGAGTGTACAAATATTTTATAACTGGAGTTAGTACTCGCTTCCTTTGATCACCGGCCAGCTGCTCTACCAGGGCAGTTACAAATTGGGTGTAGTAACAATACTGTTTGCCAATTTTGTCACCCTTTTGCCTATCATTTATATAGCTGGGTAAAAATACGTAGTCTGCTCGCTCTAGTAGATATTTGGCATGGCCATGCATCGCTGCAATTGGTGTACAAAACTCAGCACCTGTTAGTGTTTTACCCTCTTTTACTGCAGCCTTATACTTCTCACTTGTAATGGTGGGGATATTGAGTCGCTTAAAGAAGTATTGCCACATGGGCAGATCAGCATATAAATGCAAAGCGGCCGGCAAACCAATAACAACTTCCTCTGCCCGAGTACGCCCACGCATGGCAGAGGTCTTTTGTGCAAATGCTTTTTTTCTTGCTCGAAGTAAATCAAATCCAGATTGATTCCAGTTAACAAACTTTTTAGTTTCATAATCTCTGCCACACAAAAACCCATAGGCCACTTCTTTCATACCTACTTCTGCCACTGTCAACTTGCAGTGATTGTTGCAAAGGTCGCAAACTTCTGCTCGCAAAGGAATCTGTTGCTGGTGCAGTGCCAAGCCTGCAAATTTAGTAGTAGACACGGCCTCTTCTATCATTGTTAGACAAACCCCAAGAGCGCCTGTTAGATGGCAAAATTTTGAAACAATAATCGGCTTTTGTAATCGCTGTTCAAAGGCGGCAATCAATGCTTTATTTTTGGCGGTGGCCCCCTGGAACAGAATCGTTTTGCCAATTTGACTCTCATTTGCCACTTTAATTAGATAATTTTCACAAACTGCATGTAAAACTGAAGCCAGCGTTTCCTGATTTGAGTAGCCTTCAGTCATATAGTGATTTAAATCTCGCTCCATAAATACGGTACAGCGATCGCTCGACATTGGAGCAGGAGATTTATAGGTAAATTGTGCATACTCATTAATTGGTTGCCCGAGCTTTTGTGCTTGCTCTTCAATGAAACTTCCCGTACCTGCGGCACACACAGTATTCATAGTAGAAGAGGTGACCACTCCATCTGTTAAAACTGTAAACTTGGCGTCTTGCCCACCAATTTCGATAATTGTATCAACTTCCGGATTTATTGCTTGGGCAGCTTGAGCATGGGCCGAAATTTCATTTAAAATCAGATCCGCACCAACTATACTGCCAATAAATTTTCTCCCCGATCCAGTAGTTCCACAACCCAGTATCTCCCAATTTGAACCTCGCTTAGAGGCAACATCTTGGATCGCCTGAAACAGCCCCTTAACTGCATTAATTGGTTGTCCGGCAGTTCTGGTGTAGAACCCTGCCAGCACTTGTTTTTGAGGTGAGACCAAAGTGGCCTTAGTACTTGTTGATCCTATATCAATGCCAAGATATGCCTGAGTGGGGCCTGGCACCTGTAGATGCTCATAAACATCTACTTCCACATCTGAAAATTTTGCCCGATAGTTATAATGCTCTAAACTAGAAAATTCTGGATATTGCGACAGTTTAAGCTCCAAGGCATCATAGTGCATTTTTTTTATGTGCTCTTGCCCAGAATTTATGAAATCACTTGGACACCCATAATCTATACTTTGCCCAACATCTTGTTGCTCAACAAACATGGTAGCTGCTCCGATCGCGCCAAAAAGATGGGCGTTGGGATTTGCTATGACTTGAGTATTAAGTAGATTGCCAATGTGGTCAACAACCGCAGCATTTTGGGCCACTCCCCCACAAACAATTACTTTTTTACTAACTGCTTTTGCATCATTTGCGGCATTGCCGTCATACAAAGTATCAATAATATTTTTGGCAAGCCCCAGGCATAATCCATCACAAATTTGCTCAACACTATAACCTTCTTGTTGAGCATGAATGAGATCAGTTTTTGCAAATACTGCACAACGAGTAGCAATCTTAGGAATAGGGGCACTATTTTCAAATGCCTTGGCACTTAACTTGGCACTATTATCTAGGTTCAAACGTACTGCTTGTTGGTCTAAAAAGCCTCCAGTACCAGCAGCACAAGAACTATTACCTTTATAGCTTAAATATTTTCCAAACTCATTGAGACGAATGCGGGCAAAGCGCTCACCACCAACTATGATTATGCTATCTACATTATCAACAGAATTGCTGGTCAAAGCTTTTGCCGCAGTAATAACGGCGACAGTATTATCATAGCGGCGATCTGATCTGACTTGCATAGGTGTTGAAGTGGTTGCTGCCACACCCCCAATTGTCGATAGGTCAAAATCTACCAGCATCTGACGCAGCTTGCTATCCACGTCTCCTTGGTAGAAGTCATAAGCTGATTTAACCAATTCACATTTATCATTTAGCTGGGCAATGCTAACACACACAGACCCAATATCAATGCCCAAGACATCACTTTTGTTATTCATATTCAATTTGCTCCCGGACCGGCAAAATGTCGGCCATTTTCAACTTTTTTCTTTTAGTTTTACAAAACTTTTACATTTCTGTCATGAAAAATTAGGAGTAAAATGATCATTTACATTAGGCCATATTATTGGCATATTCTGCGCACCTATGGGGGGTAGATTATGCCAATTTTAAAAATTTCACTCTTGCTGCTAGTAGCATGCGCCGCATCGACCCTGTACGCATTTGAAAATGAAACACTTGTAAACGGCCGCATTAAATTTTCGGCAGCAAACTCGCCGCGTCACCATCAAGGTTTGCTGGATGAGTACAGTGTTTATTATAAAAAGGCTCCCAAATGGATGTACTTGCCCGATTTTGATTTTGTATTCACCCAATATCAAGACAATATTATTCCCCAAACAAAAGGTCTTATTACAACAGCTCATCCTGGCTGGGATTACTTTTTGGGAGCAGGTAAAATTAAAGGCAACAGTGTAAAGCTACCTTTTGCACTTATCGAAAAAGGGGCAAACTGTACTCACAATGGCGTTATAAACTTTAACTTAGAAGACGATAAGCTCACTAATTTGCGCTATAGCATTAACCAAGAGACCTGTTTGTATCATAAATTTAATCTCTCAGGCATTGCAGCTGATGCCAAGTATATCCCTAGCGACCTGGACTTAACTCCTACAGTTGAATCCTTTAAGCGGCAACAGGCCAAACGTTTAAATACACAATCATTTGAGACCATAAGTGTTGATTACCCCTCCTTAAACATGGCAAACCTAACAAGACATATTGTCAACAACCCCAATATCACCAGTTATGGCATTTATGTTGATGGTGTCTCGTATATTGGAAAGTGTAAGACCAGAAGTGGTGAGTATCAGTTTTGTGAAAATATGCTTTTTCCTTCATATTCCACCAGCAAAAGTGCCTATGGTGCCCTCGCCCTACTACATCTGGCCCAAGAATATGGAGAATCTATTTTAGAGGAAAAAGCAACATACTACGTCTTAGAGATGTCTGAATCTGCTAACTTTTGGGACGACATAACCTTAGAGCACCTCTTAGATATGACCACTGGTCACTATTTTGATAAAACCAGCGGCAAAGATGAAGACGGCGACCACATATTAGACTTTTTTCTAAAATATAGTCGAGCTGATAAAATGCAGGTCGCGCTAAACTTTCCCTTTCAAACTGACCCTGGCAATACATTTGTTTATCAAACCTCTAATACATATGTTCTATCACATGCCTTAGAGTCATTTTTACAGAAACAACAAGGGCCTGATATAGATCTGTTTAATTATTTAAAAAAAACTGTTTATGGACCAATCGGTATAGACGTGGATAGCTTTTCTTTTTTAAGAAACTGGACGGCAAAGCAACAAAATATAGGAACTGCTTGGGGTGGATATGGGATGTGGTGGACTCATGACTCCATTGTAAAGCTTGCCAAACTTTTTTTAGAACAAAATGGCAAACAAGGTGATGTTAGGTTGTTGCATGAAGGCCTTTTAAAAAAGAGCTTAGGTTTAATACCTGATAAAAGGTTTCCCACGGGAAAAAGTAATTATTTATACAACAATGGATTTTGGCAAAAAGATTTTTCTAAAAGAGATGGCTTTAACTGCGACTTTACCGTTGCTTTTATGTCTGGGTACGGTGGCATTGTAGTTGCCCTGTTTCCCAATAATGTAATTTACTATCACTTCAGCGATGGTGGAATAAAGCGCGATTGGTGGAGCATTGTTTATGAAGTTGATAAAATTCAACCCTTTTGTAAAGTATAACCCCATCGTTCATTTCCGATTTTTTTACTAATAAAGCTAATATTAACCGTTTGGTTTTAATCACTTACCCCCATTTTAAAATATATTTTATTTATCTAAAGTTACTGTTTCCGTTTGGGTAGGGAGCGGGAATATCATTTCCCATCAAAAAAATCTATAACGTAATATTCTTTCTCTATCCCTGTCGACACATTCGATATCAAATGATAACAAAAACCACCATCACAAAAGGATACCAAAAATGAATTTAAAACGTAGTACTTTATATATTTTGATAATTTTGTTGGCCCTTGGTCATTTTCTCAATGCCCATGCTGTTAACATCAAAAAAATAACCATGCGAGATATTGATTTTAACGTCTCCTCTTTGGATCTTGAAGAGGGAGAGATAGCTGGCAAGATAGAACTTCTTAGTTCGCGCAAATTTAAGCGATCTCCCCTGGCATACATTGACTTTAACAATCTGGCCCAAAATTACCCCTCTGATCGCTTTGTCATTTCTAAAGTGGCCTTTATTGTCAATAATGGTTTAGGTAGTGGTCGTTATACTTTAGATTATATTACAACCCCACAAAACATTACACGAATTACTGCCAATAACGAGGCCTTTAGGACTTCTATCCACAATGAAGTAATGCTGTCCAAAAAAGTTAATACCTTCTTCTCAAGCAGAAGGGTTAAAGGTCTTGCACATTTTAAATCTATAGATATGCACACAGATGCAGGTCAGTTGAGTGCTAAAGAAAAATTCTTTATTCAAAATACAGACCCAGAGCTTAAAACTCCCGATCGCTTCATTGTCATAAACTTCAAAGATGCAAATACTCTCACCCATGGCGGACTTTCCATTAACCGGTATTGGGATTTAGAAGATGGCCGCATTCTGGTAGTCCTTATGCAAGTGAGTGCTCTGGACATTCCTGCTCCAAGATTTCTCATTCGCAAAAAAGTCATCAAACAGGGGTGGAGTGATCTGGTTTACCTTGTAAAAGGTATGTATTCCGAAAGTGGTGATTGATTACTTCAATATCTTAATAGTTTATACATAGTTTATTGATAATTTCATGTTAATTCGGTTACGCATGCAACTTGTTAAATTATATTGATGCTAGGTAAATATGAAACATTGGTTGGTTCAAATAATTATAGTATTATTATCCATCAGTTTGGGCAGTAATAAGGCACTTAGTAACACTGAAGCAGGAGAAAAGTTATGTTTTAAAGCCGCGGGTAATTTTTTATCACTGGATGTAACTGCAAGATTTAATTTTTTTCGTTCAATACACACCCAGAGTCAAGTCTTGGATGAAATTACACAGGAGTTAAAAAAGGGCATACATGAACTTCAAAAGCTAAATCAAAGAAAATCTCAGGTTGGACCTTTTTCTATCGTTGTAAAAGGTATGACCGATCGCAGACTAAAAGATTTAGATCGAGTTACTAGTGAGTTAAAGCAGCTAAAAAAAGAGATCTATACTGCCATGTTTGGCTCAACTAGACAATTTTTAAAAAGTGATGATCCAAAGTTTGCAAAACTTGGAAAGCTTGGAGTGCTACTAGGCCTGCAGCAAGAAGCACAAGCTATCACCAAAGATTTGACTGTCTTTATAAGCAATGTCAATCAGCTCAAACGCGATATTCCTAAACTGCAAAAAGCGGGGATCTCAATTTCAACTCACATGCTTAACAAGGACCTGGTTAGCTTGAGAAACAAAATTGGCCCATTTCGTACAGAGGTATCCAAGACTTTAAACTGGGAAAGATGGAGCGATATTGAGCCACTCGGTGATACCACCGATCTGTTTGCAAGTTATCAATATTTTGAGCAAGTACATCTTGATGATAATTTAAATCAATTGCAACTTCTAATGGTCTATCTTCATATAGTGTTAAAGGAGATCTCTAATCAAAGCAAAAAACTAGAAATCGTTTTAGATGGCAAAATAAGGTCTGAGGCAGATGATGAGTTTCAAGATTTTATATGTAAGGCGATTAGTATTTGCAAAAAGTGCACTTCAATCTGCTTTTGAAACTATATGGATAGCTCTGGTATAACCTTTTTAAAAAGTGGAATGTTGTACTTTTTAAGCAGCCGCTTTAGCATCATCTCAGATCTAGACTTGTCTTCACAGTCTCTGGCAACAATTGCAAGTTCTGCCCATTCTTCAGAAAACATGAACACTAAAGACATTGGGGCAATGCCTTTTTCTCGCTTGGACAAAGACTTACCACTTTTGCTTCCATGATGCTGCCTGATAATGATATCGGTACCGATGGGAATAGACTTAACTTGGGCGATAAGTTTGGCCGCCATCATCGCATGATTGAGGACTAATTTTTTTTCATTTGGGGGCAAAAAGCTGGCATTTACGAGCTCATCACTTTGAAATTGCGCCAGCTCATCGCGAGTTAACACCACATCATGAAAAAAAGCAGCAAAAGCAAATTTTTTTTGTTGCTCCCTTGAGGCCCAGCTCATTTTCTTTAGAATGTGAGCACCAATGTAGGAGATGAGCAAGCTGTGATTGTAAAGATAACTATTGCGTTTATTAGTTAAATTTTTCATCAACGACTTTAGATCTGGGGTTTTTTCAATAATTGTTTCTACTGAGTTGACACAATTGTTAGCAAGCTCCAAGGTGCTTTCTTTAACACCTAGTCGACGTGCTTGCTCCATTACCATTTGATAAGCTTGGGCGGTGGCACTTACTCTGTCTTTAGTGGACAGTGAGGTATCATTTAGCTTTGACGATATTTGAAAAGTAAAAGAATTAACAAATTTTAAGCGATAATTGGCATCGATATATAAATGTCTAACTCCTTTAACAATAAGCTCATCCAACAAGTCACCAGTAATAATATCTCCCTGATTTAAAATCTTTGTATATTGCTCATCCTCTTTATTGTAGATACAGTGGCAACACTCCCAACCGGGTAAAATAAACTCTATCGGCAGAGGAAACTTAGGTGGTACATTCTTTTTTGCCATGGTCCCTGAGGTAACTTGCAAAATTTTGGCAACAGTTTGTAAGATATGCTTTAACTCCATTTGGGCATCAAAAATAGTAATTTCGTCCGCTGGTGCCTTAGTTTTACCCACTAGAAAACATTGGTTTTTTAAGTTATTTTTAGACAAATGTTTGTGGATTTGTTCTCCAACATCTATTGTATAGCCACCGGTATCAATAAAGATCAAAGAGGATGCAAAGCTTTCTAAGTAACCCACAACCTCTCGAACAGTTGAGGCCACCAATATTTTTGCACCTAGGTACACATTTAGATTTAGGCCATAAATGCCCTTGTAGTCGGCCCTATGCTCTAATAAAATTATATTGGGTTCTTGCATATAAGTCATATTATCATAATTTATCACAATATTAAATACGGGCAATTATTCTATTTGTTATATGTCACCGATTTGCAATTGGTGAGTAAATAAGCTTACAATTATTATAACTTTAATTTTTGGAGTATCAAGTGAGAGATGATGAAGATGGAGATATTTTTAACATAGACGCCATTGATAGTGATGATAATACTTTGTTTGGGCTTGAACAAAAGGTGGAGCAAAAAGGTATATCTGACCTACAGGTTTGGGATTTCATGACTCTAAAAGTTATCTCAGCAAGAAAAGGAGATAGCATCGGTGCAGTAATTAAAATGTTTCAAACTCACAAAATCAGTGGTGCCAGCGTTATCAATGATCGCAATAAACTAATCGGTGTGATTTCTGAGTATGACTTATTATTACAAGCGGCCAGCAAAGATTTGTCCACTCCAATCGATTTTAACGAAAAAGTTTTTTCTATAAAAGGTAGCACTACTTTAAAAGAAACTATCGTTTTATTTTATAAAAAAAGATATCGACGTTTTTTTGTTACCGACCAACTAAATGCTTTAACAGGTGTTATTTCGCGCATTGATGTCTTGTCAAAACTGCTGCATAAAGATGATTAACTACGCTTGTCTAGCTGTACCAACAAGCCGTTAAAGATGAGGTAATGAAAAGGTAAAAAGAAAGTCCAATATAAAAATCCCAAAAAACCATTAGACTGAAAATAAGCAGTGACTGATAATTTATGTTTGTTTTCATGTGAAGCGATAGCAAACTTTAGCCATGCCAAACCGGGCATCTTCATTTCTGCAAATAAAGTTAGCTCCTGGTTTTGCTTAATTTTTTCTACCCGCCAAAAGTCTACTACATCATTAGTGCGCAAACTGGTATAATCTCGCCTACCACGAGAGGTACCGACTCCCATTAGGACTCTGTCGATCATCCCTCTTATCCTCCACATCCAATTATTGTGAAACCATCCATGTTTCCCACCGACTTGACAAATAGAGTGAAATAGCTGCTCTGCTGTTTTATTGCTGAATATGGAATATGAGGCACTGTAGTGTGGTTTTGCAGGAAGTGTCTCCAATGTATAATGTTCATGTCCATGGGGGTAATAAGCATTCGACCAACGAGTAATGACGTTGTCTTCTGCTTCACTATCAATGGCATGTAATATTGCATCCTTATACCTATGACGATTGATGCGAACATAATTTTTAATGTCATCATGCTTGCAGACAACATCGTTTTTTAGGCCATCCATTAAGTTAAAAATCAAAGGAGCAGGAACAGATGAAATTAAACTAGAAATATAAGAAATTACTTTTGATGAGTGAATTGGGCTTTTTAAAAATACCCTTTTTTTACCTAATATCTCAGCTAGTTTTACTAGCATTTCCTTATAGGTTAAAATGTCAGGGCCTCCAATATCAAAATCCTTATTAACTGTATCCGGGTTTTCTAAGACACCAATTAGATATTTTCGCACATCTCTCTCGGCTATGGGCTGACACTTAGTTTGATAATGTTTTGAACAGACAATCACAGGAATTTTTTCGATAACATCTTTGATCAACTCGTATGAGGCACTCCCCGATCCGATAATGATCGCAGCTTTTAAAACTGTAACAGGCACTTTGCCCTTTCTTAACTCTTTTGCTACTTGGATACGACTTTGCAAGTGATCAGATAGATCATTACTTTCATCACCAAGGCCCCCTAAATATATAATGCGCTTTACACCTTGCTTTTGAGCAGCAATTCTAAAGTTGGTAGCACTTTGAATTTCTGCTTGAAAAAATTGGTTGGATGACATAAGCAGGGAGTGGATCAAGTAATAAGCAGTATCTACACCTTCTAGCGCTTTTAATAACTTATCAAATTGTAAGGTAGAGGCCTCAGCAATCTCTACATTAGGCCACATATCTTCGTATTCTGGTATCTTTCGCCTCACCATAATGCGAACATCATAGCCGCGGCCTGTAAGAGTGGGAATAATTCGTCCACCGATATAACCGGATGCACCAGTTACTAAGACTTTACCACAGTTTACAAGCGGTTTGCTGGACATTTCTTTGTCTAATAAAAATTGATCACACATGGGTAGATACGTACCGCAAAAAAATAACGCTGTCTACTGTGGATGGCTACCTTATATCTACTTTTCCTCTTTTATAAAAGAATACCTCTTCATTGCCATCTTTGTCGTATTCAGACCAGTCGCCATCTTTTAAATTATCTAGATAATAGCCACTTGCTTTGTTGAAGCCATTGGCATAATAAAATTCCCAATCGCCCTCTTTTTCCCCCTGTTGATAACTTCCTCGGGCCATGAGCTGTCCGTTTGGATAGTAGTGATCCCACTCACCATCTCGCATCTTTGATGCTATGCGCCCTTTGAGGGCCACCTTGCCATCTTCAAACTTGGAGACATACATCCCCCTGTTTAGTTCAAAGTTTTCACCAATTAATATTTTTTCCGAAGGCACTTGCCAGGCAAAACCGGTAATTGCTCTAAATTTTTGGAGTTCATGAATCTTTTTCATGATTGTGAGTCTGCAATTTTCCTGTTGTGAGTATTGAACTGCTTCGACCAGTTCAGCTTCATCCTTGTATTTTCTACGCATCCTATCATCAAATTTATTGTAGACAATATCTTCTTCAACTGGTGATTTAAATAAGGCATAAACGAATATCATCACAGGATTTGGGAGTTGTCCCCATATTTTATAAATATCATCGGAGCTTAACTTGCTTAAATATGTATAATCAACTAGGTTTTTGACAATCCACGTCATATAGACTGGGTCCTCTAGTAGGCCCAGTGCAATCATGTCTTTGACTTTCTCATTGGGAGTTTCTTCTAGAAAACAAACATAATCTTTAAAACCCTCAATGCCTCTTTTTTTGTGTCTCTTTAATAGTTCCATAGAACATAAGTATATATAAAGCGCTGGTTAGTTGCAATTAGATTTGGTATAAATTCAAAAAAACAATTATTGGAGGTTATATGAGACTTATACATGCCTTTATTCTGTTTGCCCTTTTTTGGTCTACTACCACATACAGCTTAGATACCACAGTACTACAAGATCGCTTAGATCTACTTTCTCATCAAAAGCTTAAAAATCCACCTGAGCTACATTTTTTAGATTACATTAAAGGTTGTGTAATCTCACGAATTCATGTGCCCGTCTATAACCCTCTAACTAAAAAAACGGAGACGATAAAAGCGATATACACTTTTCCAGACGTAAATAAAGTAGTACCTGCAGTTTTAATTATCCCCAGTATATATGACAATAAAATATTAGAACAAAAAGTTAGTGATCAACTTTGCGATGTAAAAATTGCCTCTATTTTTCCTGAATTTAATATGAATATAATCTCTTTGGAAAACATAACTTTTGAATCCTTTGATAACAGCAATCGCACAATTATGTTACGACTTAGAACCTTGTTAGATGTGTTTGAGTTAGTACCTCAAGTTGATCAAAAGAGAATTGGACTATACGGAATAAGCCTTGGAGGTGTACTGGGATCACAGCTTGCTCTGGTTGATTCACGTGTTAAGGCCAATGTTTTTGCCGCAGCTGGAGCAAATTTTGCTGGCATTTTAACCCATAGCCAGGAAAAATCTATTAAAGCATTTCGCCAAAGATTGATGCAAAAATACCGCCTGAAGACGACAGATGAGTACTTTGCAAGGCTTAAAAAACAGATCAAACTTGAAACTCTATTTTTTAGTGATCACTTTGCATCCAAGCCAACCTTTTTAATGATCGTCACAAACGATGTATACGTTCCAACTGACTATCAGAATAAACTGCGCGATACAATGCTTAGGCCAAAAGTGATGTATATAAACAAAGGCCATGTCTGGAGCATCATTAAGTTTGTACAAATAAATAAAACTGCGCCATTTAAATTTTTATTGCAAAACTTGTAAAGTACATGTCCTGCATACAGAACATTGATATAAAAGATTTTTGTTCCATCAATGCAGCTCAACTTCAAAACGTTGATTTTTTTTCAAATCCAGTCTTAGAATTGGTTGATGCCATTAATAAAGCAAATCTTGACAGTAGCACTACAATTTTTTTTACAATCTTCGAGCAAGGCCAAATTGCCGGACAGGCAATTGTGACTCTCCCCCACAGACCAATCGTTATTAGTGATCTTTCATATGAATCTATAGAGATTTTATGTAATAAATTAAAAGAGCAAGCAATATGCATTTCAGGCGTTAAAGGACCAAAAGATGCTTGCCTGTATTTTGCAAAACTATGGTGGGGCTCCTATAGCATTGAGCTGCACCAAGGAATCTATGAAGTAACCAATGTA
Organism: Bacteriovoracaceae bacterium; assembly: GCA_016784965.1. Classification (GTDB taxonomy): domain Bacteria; phylum Bdellovibrionota; class Bacteriovoracia; order Bacteriovoracales; family Bacteriovoracaceae; genus JADHTQ01. Next base: position 36,334 of record JADHTQ010000013.1, read on the forward strand.
AAAATGCCCCCCTTAAATGGCGGAAGATTAATCACTGCAACTAGACAACATCAAGATATTGTAAATTCTTTTCTTGCTCGCTTTCTAAAATGCCATGCCCGGGCCATTGATTTAAGCAGCAGGATGATTGAGCAACAGCAAATCTTTCTTTGGGTAAATGCAAGTGGAGAAATTGTGTCTATGGGGGCCAAAATGGCAGCGACAATCTCATATATCTATACTCCAAAGCAACACAGAAGAGCAGGTTATGCCAGTAGACTGGTGGCCTGCCTCGCAAGTAAACTGCTAAATGATGGTAAGACAAGATGTAGACTCTACAGTGATTTTTCTAACCCAACAACAAATTCGATATATAAAAAAATTGGCAATAAATTAAAAGGTGAGGCCCTATATGTTGTTTTTAAGCAAAACTTAACATAAAACCAATTACTCCCCCAAACACTCCACCCCACACAACTAACCAGCCAAGGTGTTTGGCAATCATATCTTGGATGATTACTTTCACCATTTGAGGTGTCATCTCTTCTAATCTTTGATGAACAACTTCTTCAATTTTAGCGACCATTTCATTTTTATTTATGGCCTCTTTAAAAGAAGCAGATTGAGAAATTTCTATAATGCTTGCTTTCATTTTCACCACAAATGGCGTTTTTAAGGGTTCCAAAGCAGTGCTACCACCTAACATAGCAAGCATTCCGCCAAAAGGGGAGTTTACAATCACCTCGAGTAAATTTGCAAATAAGTGATCATAGTCTATTGCCTCTACTACCCCGTTATAATCAATCAACTGATCTGTAGATGTATTGGCATGATTAAAAAACTGCCCCATAATGAGAGTCTTGATGCCATCTTTAAAGTCATGAAAGCGGGTGGGTATGACACCTGAACCATAAAGATAGGGAACCTTTTCAAATAACATGTGGACCGCTAGCCAATTGGTCACAGAACCTGACAGGGCAAAAAAACCCACAGTCAATAGCTGCTTCTGATAAACAGGAGAGATATACCCACAAATAACAATCAAAGCTGCCAAGGCATTAGTCATAAAACTTTTATTTGAAAAGACCTCACTCACTTTAGCACTCCTTTTTAAAAAATTGCTGATAACTTAACTTTTATTTTTTTCTTTACTCCATCTTGGATAGCAGTTATCTCCACCACATCTCCAATTTGATGTCGTTCTAAAATGTTATAAACATCGTCATAGGAATGAATTGTAGTACCATTTATCTCAAGCATAATGTCGCCAGCAACTCTTCTTCCGTGTCTATCCCACCTTCTTCCGCGTAAGCCTGCAAGTGCAGCAGGGCCATCACTGGCAACTGCTAGAATCTCAATTCCCTCTTCCATCCTGCTGTTTCTGGGAATACTGATTCCAAGACCTGGTTGAATTACTTTTCCATGTTTTATCAGCTGGGGTACAATCCTTGAAATGGGGTCCACCGGTACGGCAAAACCAACGCCAGAAGATCCACCAGAGCGGCTTAGAATCTGGGTATTCATGCCAATTAACTTCCCCCTGGAATTGAGCAGAGGGCCTCCGGAGTTTCCGGGATTAATAGATGCATCGGTTTGAATCATACCATGGATTTTAATACCTGAGACACCTTCAATCTTTCTATCCAAGGCAGATATAATCCCCTGTGTTACTGTATGCTCCATCTCAAAAGGATTTCCGATGGCAATCGCCTTTTGACCGGCCAACAAATTCTTCGATTTGCCAACTGTAATTGGATAGAGTTTTTTAGGTTTTTTAACGAGCTTTAAAACAGCAATATCTTTGTGAGGCTGAATACCTACAATTTTGGCCTGATATTGATTTTTGTCTTTTAAAAAAGAAATTAAAAATGAGTCTCCACCGGCCACGACGTGGAAATTGGTAACGATATGCCCCAAATCATCCCAAACAAATCCAGTGCCAACACCTGCACGCACACCATAGATATCATAGTCCCACCCAGAGCGCACCATTTTGATATTGGTAACGTTTACTACCGAATTAACTGATTTTTGGAAAACATCAATGGTGTTTTTTTCATTGGCAGTCAAATAGTCATACTCTTCATTTAGGGGTTCTTTACTTTTAAAAGCAAGTGTCGAAAAAATTCCAAGAGAAAAAACCATGACAATAAGTGCGAAATTGTTTACTTTGCTCATAATTTACTCCTTTACTGAAGGCCTTAAAAAAGAAAGTCCCTAATTGATATATACACCAATTAGCAATTTATCAAGAGTAAGCAAATGGAAATAAAATATTTTAACCGACATAGTGGCAAGATAGAAGTTGAGCAAGTTTACGGAGACAAGGCCATAAAATGGTTTTATTCTGCCAAAATTGGTAAATCACTTCTCAACATTATATGCAGGGCACCAATCAGTGTTCTCTATGGTTTTTTGCAAAATAGAAAATCAAGTACCAAAAAAATCGATGGCTTTGTACGAGAATTCAACATACCCATGGAAGAGTTTTTACCAGAAGATGGGTCATACTCTACCTTTAATAATTTTTTCATTAGAAAATTTAAGGCCGGAGCTAGAGCGTTTACCGAAGATTCTCAGACTATGCCGGCAATGTGTGAGGCGCGCTATTTTGGGTTTTTAGGAGTAGATAAAAGCTCTACAGTACAAATTAAAGGCAAGCACCTAACTCCCCTTCAAATACTTGCAAACGAGCAATATGCCAAGAAATTTGAGGATGGACCGATCCTGGTTGCCAGACTGTGTCCAGTTGACTACCATCGCTTTCACTTCCCCGACGACGGTGAAGTAATTGATCACTACAAAGTCCCCGGCATGCTTCACTCCGTTAACCCCATCGCTCTTAATGCCAAAGCAGATATTTTAGGATCTAATGCTCGGGAAGTGACCATTTTAAAAACAAAAAATTTTAAAAAGTTAGCTTTTATTGAGGTAGGTGCCGTCTGTGTTGGCAAAATTGTCCAAACATATAAAAATAACAAATTTGGACGCGGTGATGAAAAAGGGTATTTTCTTTTTGGTGGCTCTACTGTTATTGTGATGGGTGAAAAAGATGCTTGGGTGCCTTCAGTCGATATTTTAGAAAACACTAAAAACGAGCTAGAAACTTATGTTAAGCTTGGCAGTGTTGTGGCCACTGGGCAAGGGAGAAGTGGTGCCATATAGCAAAATGAGTAAACAACAGCTCATCGAGCTGATCGAGCAACTTAAACTTCAAGTTGATCAGCAAAACGTGCTGGAAGAAGAACTCATGCAAATTTTCAATACTGCAGCAGATGGAATGCGCGTTATTGATATCGACTTTAATACTCTACGTGTAAATGAAACCTTTTTGAAACTATCCAACTCAACATTATCACAAAATATCGGCCAAAAGTGTCATGACGTTTTTAAAGGAGCTTTCTGTCACACAGATAAATGTCCAATACTGCAAATTAAAAGTGGCAAAGAAAAGTTTGAGGCAGAGGTAGAAAAAATTAGAACCGATGGGAGCATCGTTCCATGTATTGTCTCTGCAACCCGTTTTACCGATTCAAGCGGTAAATTAATTGGTGTCGTGGAGGACTTTAAAGATATTTCTGAAAGAAAGATCTCTGAAGAAAAGATAAAATCAAAAAACATCAAACTAAAAGAAGCAAACATAACTCTAAGAAATGTTCTGGCCCACATTGAAGAAGAAAAAATAAGTATTAAAGAAAATATCAATCTAAATATTGAAAAAACCGTAAAACCAGTGCTACAAAAAATTAAAGAGGGTGGGCACAATAAAGCGCAGTTACTTGAGCTGTTAGAAACGAATTTAAATCGCCTGTCGATGGATTTCTATCACAAGATAAATAACTATAAGCTAAAACTCTCCCCAACAGAAATTAAAGTATGCCAATTAGTAAGGGCCGGTTATCAAGCAAAAGAAATTGCCTCACTCATGCACATCGCAACTTCTACAGTCCATGTCCATAAAGAAAAAATTCGTCGAAAACTAGGGCTTACTAATAAGCCGATTAATTTAAAAACATATCTCTCAGAATTGTTAAACCAATAGTTTTGCTTTGAGCGGGAAGTGATCTGAAGGAAAAATTCCATTTTGTTGAAATTTATCTAAACTAATTTGATTACAAATAATTGATTGGTCGAGTAAAACCCAATCTATTCTTTGCCCCTTGGGGTGGTGGCCTTTGAATTTATGATATGAGGTCTCTTCGGGAATATTGAGCGCTAACCAGGGATCATACAGGTTGGGCATAAGGCTTGCAATCTGTTGTCGAACTTGGTCATTCACTGAGGAGTTAAAATCTCCTGAAAGAATTACTGGCAAACTATCTTTATTTATCTCATTTGTGGCCTCAATTAAAACTTGTATCTGTTGGGCCCTTGTGGATTCTTGTAAGTGGTCTAAGTGAGTATTAACATAAATAAATTTTAGGCCACTTTTTTTATAACTACCAATAATCCAAGTACATAATCTGGGAAAGGCGCTACCAAATGACAAAGATCCAGGAACATCCGGGGTTTTGGATAACCAAATATCTCCACTAATTTCTACGTCTATTGTACCAGGATTAACAAAAATGCTGGGATACATTCTTTGTGCTATCCACTGGCGATGAAGATCTATTAACTCCATATCAACAAGCAGGGTTTCTAAATCTTTAATTTGAGCGGATCGACCTTCTTGAGTGCCCAGAAGATCTGCCCCAAAGCCATTTATTACAGAGGCCAGCACCTGTTTGCGATGGTCCCATCTATGGTCCCCGTCTTCTGGACAATCAAACCTGATATTTGAAGATATTAGCTTTAAACTCATCAATATAGTATTAACTGTAAACTCTGTATCTTCAATAAATAATTTACTTATTTACCTTTTGCTACTTTGGCCAATAACTCCTCAATTGAACCAGGCGCACCAGAAATCTGCATAAAAGTACCCATAGTCAAATCTGGGAAACTCTGAGCAATTCTAAATTTGCCATGCAGAGCATATACTTTATTTCCAGAAACTAGAATTTCATAGGGCAAATGAGCAGAGTGCTTAAGCTCAGCTGTATCGCAATTTTCCATTACAGTTTGATCCCTGCCAGCTTCTTTTTTGTTATTAATGCCAACACCAATTACAGTTTCATCTTTAGAGGGTAGATCTATGCGATAGACCTTTTTTACACCTAAAGCAGGATTACTTAATCCTTTTTCAACTGCCTTAACTGCTGCATCATAACTTTTATGCTTTGCCAGCTCATTGTGATCATCAAAGTATGGCATAAACATCATGTAGTGATATTCTCGCAGCTCGTTTGGTGCAAAGCCTTCTGTGGTTCCAAACTCCTTAACATCTCCCAATGCACTACCAAGCAATTTACGGACAGAAGATAGATCATCTTTCATCCTATAAATTTGTGCCATGTATAATGGGTTGGTGTAAGAAACCTGTACTTTGCCTTTGGTCTTTGTAATCGCCACTCTTTGAGCAGCTCCATAGCCACCAAACTTGGACTTAGAAGCAAGTGTGACAAGATCTGAGTTGGTCACTACAACGATCAGAGTATCTTTATAAGGAGAATATTCACCAACGATGTTTAATCCCTTTGCCTTTAGTTGCTCCTTTGCAAGTTGAGCTGAATCACTGAGCTTGCTTGAAGTGAGTTTTGTCAGGACATATGGCTTTAATTCAACTGTGCTACTGGCAAAAGATAGACTGGATAAAATCAGCATTGTTAAAGAAAATAATATTAACCTCATAAATAACCTCCAAAAAAAATCTCCTGCCAACTCTATAGCTGGCAGGAGATGAAAGAAAAACTATTAAATCTTATTCTGGGCAAGACTCAGTAGTATAGTCTGTCTCACCAATAAGTCTCATAAAAGCTGTAAATGGTCCCATATTGGCCATAGCTTCACCTTGTGGGCCTTTAAACTTAAGTCTAAAAGTCATCATAGCAACAGCTGGAGAAAGATCGCCACTGCCAAGCTTTAGCCAATTAGAAGTTTTTGCTGTCATTGCATAGTCAGCTTCATAATCTGGCTCATCAGTAACTTCTCCACCATAAGTACAAGTAGTAAGTCCATCAACTGCCTCAACAGTTACTTGAACAAATTGAGAATCTGGGCAATCTTTTCTTTTTAAAAGCATTGCTTTGTAGCCACGTCCAAGATCATTTTCCATAAATGAGTCTAGTTCAGTAGTAAGCACTTCACTTTCATTCCAAAGATCACACATCTCTTCTGCCCACTCAGCAGACATTAAAGTTGCAGCATGAATGTTAGCACTGAATAATGCCCCAGTAATTAGTAGTAACATTGTCTTCATAAATCCTCCGTTGTTAGTTAAATCAGCTTAGAAAAACCGATTTCGAGTGTATTTTGTTCCATACTTATTTCTACGTCATTGTCTACCCAGTTGTCTGGGTTATTGCCTTTGACGCTATTTTTAAATCCTCTTATATAGGTAAGATCAATTTGATATTTGTTTTTGGAAAACCTCTTGGAAAATCCAAAAGCCAGGTGCTCCTTAGTAACTGCAGTGGCCAAAATGTTAAACAATACATCTTCTGACCCAATCGGGCAGTTGTTATAAGAATATCCCGCTCTTAAATCAAGTGTATCACTGTATCTATATTCAACACCAACTTTGTAAATATTGACATCATCCCAACCAAAACCAGCTCCTCCATTTCGACTGGCATCTGCACCAACTGAAGCAGCAAAGGTATTTAGTCCTCCCTTTTTTACTAATGGATAGTCGTGGGGGTTTGATAGTGCCGGAATCGCAGAGTAAGCAATGCGCTGATAATCCAGAGCAATTTTTAAACGCCTAAGTGGAGAAACAACTACTCCCACTGTCCACTGAGGTGCCATATTAAACTCGCCTTGGTTTGCAAAAAGTCCTGCATATTCTTCGAATTTTTGCATTACGATTTCAGATTGATAGGATGCTCCAACATTTAACCAGCTAGTTGCATTCCACTGCCATCCAACCATACCACCATAGCCAAAAGAGTTATCAAAACCGTTATCTGAAAGTTTGCTAGGATCGGCAGAAACTTGCCGAAAATAACCAATCCCATGGTTTCTAAAACGTTGAAAACCAATAAGTGGTGCCACACCAATTGAATGCCCTCGTCCAACTTTCCTAGAATAAGTAGCAGCAATCAACATTTGTTGTAGTTCTGCCTTAGTGCTAACACCTTCTCCTGATTGATTTGCACCAACACCAGCGTTAAACCTTCTAAAAACAGCATGGTGCTGCCATACAACTGAGCCGCCTCCTTTGGGAAACATGGTTAGCGCCCAAGCACTTTTCTCATTCAGTCTAAAGCTTTTTGAAACTGCAGGAAGAACAAACAAAGTATCCCGACTGACTACTTCTCCCTCTGCAGGATCTAAAACAACGCCATCGCCTCTAAAAGACCTTTCGGGATTAAATAAACCCACACTGACATCAAATCTAGATGTTGTTAGATCTACCAATCCTGCAGGGTTATAAACTGCAATAAATGAATTATTTGGATAAGCAACACCAGCTCCAGCGAGTGATTTATAAACAGCTCCAACCGCAATGGGTTGCATTCCAGTAGTCGCGTGAACAAGTGGTGCAGCGACAATTAAGATACTTAGTAATAAAATTTTCATCTGTAGTCTCCTATTGATCGCAAGCTTGAGCATCTTCATTGATGGCCTTTGCAGTAGTATTACATGCAGACCTTTCTGTGAGGGGCCTTAGTAATTCAACCCCTTTTTTATAGATATCCAACTTACATACTTCAGCCGAAGTTGTGTCTGTGCCCTTTTTCAAAAGAGGAATAATCTTTTTGGCCACAACAACTAATTTAGATTTACATTGCAATTTATTAATTGGAGCAGCATAAGTTTTTTTGGCCCTTAGCTTTTCAAGTTTTGGATCTGTTTCACCATTCATCTGCTCATAGGTGCCTCGATAGAGATCCATTTTGGTACTGGACTGAGGAAGCAGGGTTAATACCTCATAATCTGGCTTTGTTAGGGTAAAGTACTGAGTGTCTTGTTGGGGAACTTGTTCAACTTTCCAGGTGCCAACTACTTCACTATTATCTCGATTGGTCAAAACAAAGTCTTTGCTTTCTTCATATTGATGCAACCTGATGCTATAAGAGCTGTCAGTAACAGTCAGTGTTTTGGTTTTAAAATAGTAATTTTGTGGCCCCTCTCCACTTTTAAATTCATTAATGAATTTTTTTAAAGAGCTACTTGTTGGTACTTTAATTTCTGTCATTTCTTGCCCTGGCGGCGGATCATCCCAGGGAGTAACCGAGTCGATATGAACTCCACAAGAGACAAAACTGACAGTTATAATTAGCAGTAGCAGCAAAGGTTTAAGTGACCTAATCATTTAACAACTCCTTGATCATGTTGCATGCTAAACAAAGGCGGCTCGCCCATGCAAAAGATTAATGATAAAACATGACACTTGAAACATTTAAAGTATCAAATGGCAAGTATTATTTGTTTAATTATTATTAGAATTATGCCTCACTTTAGCTCCATGCGCCAATGCCACATTAACAGGGGTTCCGAGCATTTTAGTCGGTTTCCCCCTAAACTATATTTGTTTTTCTTTTAGTAGATGTTTTTTGTCTTGATGTAGGTTTTTTGACAAGGTGTTTCTAACATCCTTAATTGCTAACGCATTATTAGGGCAAGCAGTTACACATCTGGCACACCCCATGCACTCCTCAATTGAAATTACGTGGCCTTTTTTGTTGCCCTCACTACATACTGCAATACCCATATCACAAACCTTTTCGCAAAGGCGACACTCATTACATTTTTGGCCATCCATTTCAATTTTGAAAAAACCGATGCGGTTGATTAGGCCAAAAGTAGCACCATATGGGCAAATATAACGACATTGCCCCCTATTGCCAATCACAGGTGCAAGTAGCATCGTAATAAAATATGGAACAATAAGTAGACCTAGAAAGAAAGGGTATAAATATACTGAGTACTGGGAATAAAATAAAATTAAAACGATACAGACAATATAAAAGCTAAAAAAAATCCATTTAATATGACGCAAACGAAATGCCAGATCGGATTTAACCGTTTTGCCACGAAAGGCAAAACCGACCGTCTCTCTAATTCCCACACAAGGGCATCCCCAACCGCACTTAATACGCCTTCCAAACAAAAAGACTAAAAGCAATGTTATAAAAAAAGAAAGGGTTCCTGGCACGTGTAACTTTGGAAAGATGGGATCAAAAGGAAGCTTGCCAACATAAGGCTCACTCCATGCCAGAAAGTGTGGAATAAACCAATAAACGAGCATTACCACCAAAATTAAAGTGATGAGCCTAAAACGGGTGTATCTATTTTTTTCCGAGGCAGCACGCCACAAACCAAATATGGCAATCACAATATATTCTGTAACATGGCTTAGCCAAAAAGGTGCATTGCCGCTTTCATTAACTACCCAGTGAAACACTCTTTCATTTAAGTAGCCCAAAATCACATAAATAAAAGCAACAAAACTAACTACCTGAACTATAATTGAATAACGACCCGGAAGAGAATTCTGGGTCGAAGCTGAAGAAAATGGACTCACTCTTTCCGACCTCTATCTGCCAAAAAAGGTTGCAAAAGTAGCCTGTACAGGTGGAGGTTTATGGGGTCACGAAACATCTTAATGCCAATAGTGATCTTCTGCTGCCCATCTCTAGGGGCATTAGTATAGGTCCCAAATAGGCGGTCCCACCATGGAAGATTAAAACCAAAGTTGCTGTTTGTCTCTTTTGCCCAAACTGAATGATGTATCCTATGCATATCGGGCGTTACCACCAACCAACGCAAGTAACGATCAATCCCAGGAGCGATATATATATTGCCATGATTAAACATGGCGGCAGTGCTCAGTAAAACCTCAAAAATTACAACCGACAACACGGGAGCACCTATAATGGTAATCACCGCCAACTTAATGCCCATAGATAAAACGATCTCAATGGGATGAAATCGCGCACCAGAAGTTACATCGAAGTCAACGTCAGTATGATGCATGCGGTGTAGTCGCCACAAAAGCGGAATTGCATGAAACATAACGTGCTGCAGGTAAATTGCCAAATCTAAAACAATTACTGAAACGACAACGGAAAACACAAAAGGCATGTTAAAAATATTTAACAAACCCCAACCGTACAAGTCACTCATTTGGGCAACGCCTGTCGCTGTAAGAGGGAAAATTAGTCTCACTATGGCAGTGTTCATAAAGACGATGCCGAGATTGGAATACCAGCGTACTAGTTTGCTTGCATTCAACTTGAGTCTTGGTAGCACTAACTCCCAGACTGCAATGATAATCAAGGTTCCGAAAAAAAATATTAATCTTATTAGGTTTTCATTTATGGTCATTGGGGGATCATATTGGATATATTATGGAATTGCAATGTAATAGATTGTGATAATTGTGTGCAACCCGAGACATGGGTTACATTTTATTCCGGAGACATGGGTAACACTTTTCGAGTAAAAATATACAAGCTAGGTCAAGAATGCGGTATCAATTACAGCAAATTCTCTCTCCTTTAAATCATAATATCCTAAGTCATAGTCCATAAAAGACACTAACCATAAATCATCGTCAACTTCATTTAAGCCAATGGGTTGACCTCCAAACACACTACTTAAAAAGAACTTCATTCTTTCGGTAGTCACGTTGCTCTCCTTCCATGGCATAAAAACCTCCTAATTTAGTTTTATTATGCCACGAATAGAAAAGTGTTACCCATGTCTCCGGTATAAACTGTTACCTATGTATCAGGAATGGACCTTGTTGGGAGCTGTTTCCGTTTCCGTTTCCGTTTCCGTTTCCGTTTCCGTTTCTGTTTCCGTTTGGGCTTGATTGCCGCCCTCCTTTGTTGGTAATTAATGGGGCCCCCTGTTGCGCGAATCCCCATTAATTACCAACAAAGGAGAGCTAGAATGTTGAAGAGGTTTAGGACTTATCAGATGGCAATTAGGTTTTATGAAGGTGTGCAGAAGTTGCGGTTGCCTGGGCATTTGAAGGATCAAATGGATCGGGCCAGTAGTTCTGTGGTTTTGAATTTGGCGGAGGGGTCTGGAAAAAGGACACCTAAGGATCAAAGGCGATATTATTCCATTAGTTTAGGATCACTGCGCGAATGTCAAGCCGTAATGGACTTAGTGGAGGTTGATTCTGAGTTGAGGCAACTTGCAGATCATATTGGAGCTTGTCTATACAAGCTTTGTTATCCCTCATAAGTAGGGATAGCTGGCCAGTGTGGCGCACCAGGTCAGGTCTACACTCATCCTCAGTGGTGCTTCAGACGTAGAATGTTCCCTTTTTTGGGTACCCAAAAAAGGGAACATTCCATCAATTTAGAATACCTACATGTAACTTTCATCCTGGCCCAAACTGAAACTGCAACAGCAACAGTTTAAGAAATGGAGGCAAAGTAAGCCTTCTTCTCCATGAGCTTATTGCGTTTTTTTCGAATGGCGGCATTATCAAAAGAGATGTTTTTTGGAAAAAGGATATCACCAGGATGCACTCCAAGTGCTGGTGCCAATCGCATTGATGCTCGCTTTGTCACCTCTCTTCTCTCGCTTTCATAATCAGAGATATGTGATTTGCTAATACCTGATAAGCTTGCAAGATCGTCCTGAGTAAAAAGGCTTAACTCTCTTAGTCTCTTTATCGTTTCCCCTACACCTATAGGTTGTGCGGAAATGCCAAAAAATAGATCGAGATTCTGTATCATCTCTTCTCTATCAGGTACGCTAATCATTTAGTCACACTCGGTTAACGGAGAGTAAGAAAACGTTGAGCCATCGGCGAGTATCCAAGTGAAGTCGCTGTGATAAATTGTCCATCCACCTTCACAGTCGTACCCTGACATATTTTGGATTTCATATTTAACAAACTTTGCAGCTGCATCTTTTAACCACTGGGCAGTGAAGCCTTCAACTTTTTTGCCTGGTCGATAAATAGAGTATACGGGTACTTCTTGATAATAGTCTCTTGCTAACAGTTCATCTATAAGGTCTTTTACAACTGTGGCCGATTCATACCACACAGAACTTTGTCGATATTTTTTGGTTATAAGGTCCATACCATCTTCGCTAATCTCGGCTTGGGCCATGGCACGATTTCTATTACTTAAAGTTAGACCAAATTCAATCTGAAGATCATAGACTGGGTAGTAGAAGTTCTCGTGCGGCGTGCCATCTTCTAGGGAGTGGTCAAAAAATGCTGAGTAGGTTACCAAAGTTTGTAAAATGCGTTTGAACTCTCTCATAGTTTGGGGATTTTGATTTGCTAAAGTCGATTCTTTGTCTATTAGGGCCATTTGAGTAACCACTTTGGCAAAACTCAGGCTACGCGTGGATTTATAGCGTTTGTATTGGGTCTTAAAAGTTGCCCCAAGCTTTACTTCAACGCTTTCATCTCTTTGAATGCCCACCAACTCAAACTTACCTCGGGCATCACTAGACTTTAGTGTAATACCTGGCATGGCATAAAAGGACATGCCCTGAAGACCGAAAACACGCTTTTTTAATTTACCATTTTTATTGCCGAAAATTATGACAAACTCGAAGTCACTTCCGCCTCTGTCTTGGCGTACAACCGCCAAATATCTTTTTCCAGAATCCTCAGTAGTTGATTTCCACACAGACTCAATCGTAAAATTTTGTTGTGCAAACACAGATAGGTTAAAAAGCAATAATGATATTAACAATGTAAAGTATTTCATGAATCTCCCTCCGACTACACAAGGCCATACTATACACCGTTTTACATCGTCCATAAAAATTAAAAGGATTGTCATATTTACACAGTTAGCAGACTTTACCTATCACCCAACACTTCTGTTTTAGAAGTTTGAGGCTCTCCATAATTCGATCTGGATCACTGGTTATGAGAACAAATCCGATGCCCATGTTAAAGGTGTTGTAAAGTTGATGATCTTTTAGCTTGGACCTCTTTTTGATGATTGAAAAAATCTTTGGAATTTCATTTAGGGCAGGAACATTTTGAATATCATATTTATACTTTTTATTAATTCGCTCAATATTTGAAAATCCCCCGCCAGTTATGTGGGCCATCCCTTTAATTTTTTTGGGGTGTTTTATGAGGAGGGTACTTACTACATCACTGTAAATTTTTGTGGGGGTGAGGCATAGCCGTAACAGTTCCTCTTCGTCATCTTTTATGAGGCGATTTACAAGAGAGAAGCCATTTGAGTGTAGTCCATCTGAAGCGATCCCTATGATGGTGTTGCCCGCGCGAACCTTAGTGCCGCTTACTAAGGCCGTTTGATCTACTTCTCCTACGGCAAAGCCTGCCAAGTCATACTCTCCACTGTTGTACATCCCAGGCATCTCAGCTGTTTCACCGCCAATTAGTGCCATTTTTGATTTTTTACAGCCACTGACTATTCCGTCAATGACCTGCTCGCTAATAGCTAGATCCAACTTGGAAGTTGCTAAGTAATCCATAAAAAATAAAGGGGTCGCGCCGGTGCAGATTATATCGTTTACACACATTGCCACTAGATCAATACCGATGGTGTTGTGGATATTTAACTTAGCTGCAATTTTAAGTTTGGTGCCAACTCCATCTGTGCCCGCGGCCAACAGTTTCCCATTATTTAATTTATACAAAGAAGCAAATCCACCGACACCTTCTTGTACTCGGTTCCCATAGGTGGACTTTACTTTCTTTTTGATTGATTCAACTAACTTTTCACCTTTTTTAACATCTACTCCGGCATCTTTATAGGTAATGGGTTTTTTCATATTGGCCTCAAGTTTTTTAAAGTTAATGTCTAAAGTGTCTTCTGCCAGTAAATACCATTTTCATATTGTATTCATCACATGCACGAATTACCTCTGCATCTTTGATACTTCCGCCTGGTTGCACAATACAATTGATCCCAAAACTATGGGCCAGTTCAATATTATCTTTAAAAGGGAAAAATGCATCGGAAATTAAAACTGTATCTGTCAGTGATTCATGACCATTTTCTTTAGCTTTTTCTACTGCTTGCTTTAAACTTACGATTCGGTTAGGGTTACCCATTCCTGCACCAATTAGATATAATCCTTGCTCACTAGATTTCACAATTGCTATCGCATTAGATCTTAAATGTTTTGTCACCATAATGCCAAATTGGGCCAGTTCATTGTGATGAGTTTCAAAGGTGTTTTTTGTTGCAGATTTCAACTCTACGTCAAGTCCCAAATCCTCAGTTTGTACTACCCATCCACCTGAGATTGCCCGAAGCATATGATCATCAAAATTTTGAGTGATGAGATCAATTTCAATTACTCGTAAATTTTTCTTCTTAGTAAAAATCGCCAGGGCCTTAGCACTAAATCTTGGAGCAATAACTACTTCGACAAAGCGGCCCTGTAACCAATTGGCAACATCCTCTTCCACGGGAGTATTAAAGCAGATAATGCTTCCAAAGCTACTAATTGGATCGCCACTCCATGCCATCTCTAGAGCGCTTAATGAGTCAGTCGAAATTGCAGCGCCACAGGGGTTTGCGTGTTTTATAATTGTAACAGCTGACCTGAATTTATCTGTGGTTAAGTTATGTAGATCAAAAACACAGCGCATGGCGGAGTCAGCATCTAATAGGTTGTTATAAGAAAGTTCTTTACCCTGAATGGGAGTGACAGATGCCAATCCTTGCCTTGTTGGATTTTGATAACACCAGGCCATCTGGTGAGGATTTTCACCATAGCGCAACTTCGTTGCATTGCTGGGGTCTAACCCTATGGTAACCTTCTGACTCCCCCATCTCTTTTGTAGAGCATTGGCAATTAGCAGGTCGTAGTTGGCAGTATACTCAAAGGCAAAAAGAGCGAAATCTTTTCTGGTTTGATAATCGACATGCCCATTGTGTTTTTTTAAAACTTCTATTAGACCATCGTATCCTTCGGGGTTGGTACAAACTGTCACCGCCTTAAAATTTTTAGCAGCAGCTCGAATCATGGTAGGGCCACCCACATCAATATTTTCAATTAACTCCTCATCGTCACCATTTTTTTTAACCACTTCCAAAAAGGGATATAAGTTACAGACTACTAGATCAATTGCATTGATTCCTAAATGCTTTGCCTCTGCGATATCTTCAGAACTATCTCTTCTAAATAGCAGGGCAGAAGATACTTGAAAGCTTATGGTTTTCATTCTGCCATTGAAGGCCTCTGGATTGCCTGTGACCTCCTGTATTGGAGTATACGGTATCCCCAAGCCTTTTAAGTGCCTGCCAGTTCCTCCTGAGGAGATAATTTCTACACCAAAGCTATGAAGTGTGTTACTTAACTCATCTAACAAAGATTTATCACTAACACTAATTAGTGCCGTTTTAATTTTCACCAAATCGATACTCATTTTAATCCTCAGTTTTGTTTTAAATAATTGGTAATATTGGTAAATAATTTTAGACCATCCCCAGCGGCAAAAAGATCATCTTGTTTTTGTCCCGAAAGTAATTTGGTTAAATATGCTTCCGGATGTGGCATCATACCAAGCACCATACCGGTTGGATCACATACTCCGGCAATTTGTTGGTAGGAACCATTGACATCCTCATCGTAGTAAAATGCTACCTGCTTGGGGTCCACGTCCTCTTTGCATACCACGCGCCCCTCTCCATGACGAATGGGTAGGTTTATAGACGTTCCCTGCAAATCATGCAACCATTTGCAAATGCTCTCTTTGGGAATATGTAGCTTTGACCACTTATTGATAAAATTGCCAGATAAATTGACCGTCAAGGCCATTGAACGAGGCTTGCATGGATCTGGCAACAATCCCAATTTTATCAACACCTGAAATCCATTGCAAATGCCAATGACCGCTTTTTTTTGCTCAATGAAGTTTTTAAATTCATCCTTTAACTTATACTTAATCTTAAGTGCTAAAACCTGACCCGAACCCAGCTCATCACCAAAAGAAAATCCACCGGGCAAGGCCATCCCTTGATAGTTTCTAAGGACAGTCGGGTTTTCCAATAAATCATTTATATGGACAATGGTACTTTGGGCCCCTGCCATATCAAAAGCATGGGCCGTTTCATATTCACAGTTGATTCCATCTCCAGCAATAACTAAAAAGTGTGGCGTGGCCATTATAACTCCGTCTGCCATGCAGTAGTTAAATCTGCAAGGGGCAGGGAAACTAAAGCTTTACTATTTTTAACAATTTCTAATTGCTTAAAGTTTGTAACGGCTCCCAGCTTTAATACTTCATAACTGGTAAAATGCTTTAAAAACTGCTCCACTTCATCTTGCCCAACTGTTACAATGAATCTCCCCGATGACTCATTAAAAAACAGATTCAAGATATACCCAAAATCATTCTCTAAAAGATCAACTCTGGCCCCTAGATCGCCGCCGATCATCGATTCGACAATCGCCACCAACGCTCCACCATCTGAGACATCGTGACACGACTTTATCAGCTTATCTTTATTGGCACTAAAAATCTGTTTGTATAGCCCTATATTGGCACTTAAATCTACTGGAGTAAGCTTATCATGTGCCCTACTGCCATTTAATTCATAGATGTCAGAAAACTCAGAGGCCAAAAGCCCCATCCCCTGTTTACCAACTAAAAAGATAATGTCACCGGCCTGTTTAAAATCAGAGGTCACGGTATAATGAATTGGCGTTTTGGCCATACAGGTAATTAGAAGGGTTGGTAAAATACTGATTGATAAATCATCACCTCTTCTATTTTTGCCCTTAAAATCATTTTTCATACTATCTTTGCCGCTGACCATAGGTAGACCGTACGCCAAGCATATATCATATAGTCCAACACACGCTCGCACCAATGCTGCAAGCTTATACTCACCATCTGGATTTTTTGGACCAGCTACCGGATCGGGCCAGCAAAAATTATCTAATATACAGCTGGTACTGGGATCTGCGCCAGATGCCACAACATTTCTTAAAGCTTCATCCACTGCATATTGGGCCATTATGTAGGGATCAACTTGTGAATACTTTGGTGCAAGCCCACAACCTATGGCAATCGCATTTTCTTTACTGCCACCGTGAGGATGCGCCCAAATCACACCGCAATCTGCTGGGCCCATCTTAGTTTTGCCCACAAATGGTTTAATATAAGTTGCCGCCAACACTTCGTGATCATATCTTCTAACCCAAGATTCTTTTGAGGAAATATTATCTTTGGCCAAAAGAGCAAGTAGAGCACTTTTGAAAAAGTCACTGGTCTCCACTTGGTTTTTATCAATTTTAGTAATTGATGGCATAGTTAATTTGGGTGGCAGTTGCCGAAAGTTTGCCCTGGGCCTTGCTCCACTCCAAGAGGCCTTAAGCTTCATGGGTGGCAAGGACTCATGTAAAAAATCTAAAGGGATATCGGCCACTAATTGTTTTTTATAAAAAACCTCAAGCTGTCCACTGCAGTTAAAATGGCCGATGTCAGTGGCAATCACGCCCCTTTTTTTTGCCAAATCTAAAAAGGATTTTAAATGCTTAGGCGCAACTGACAAAGTCATTCGCTCCTGAGATTCGCTAATCATCAACTCATAGGGGGTAAGGCCGGGGTATTTAACAGGGCACAGGCTTAAGTCCATGGACGCCCCACCGGTCAAAGTTGCCATCTCTCCCACACTAGAGCTGAGCCCTCCGGCTCCATTGTCAGTAATACTAGTGTACAGCCCAAGATTTTGGGCCTCCAGGATTAAATCGAGAACTCTTTTTTGGGTTAAGGGATCACCAATTTGGACAGCTGTTGATGGAGATGACTCATTTAACTCCATAGAGCTAAAAGTAGCGCCATGGATTCCATCACTGCCGATTGCACCACCTATCATTACAATTCTATCACCATTTTTTGTTCTTTTTTTATAAGTATCAATTCCCTGCTTTGTCTTGTGGGGCATGACACCCACAGTTCCTACAAAGACCAGTGGTTTTCCCGCATAGTCTCTATCAAAATAGAAGGCCCCATTTACAGTGGGTATTCCACTTTTGTTTCCACCATCTTCTACCCCTTTGTGTACACCCTCTAGAATTTTTCTAGGGTGGCTTACGCCCATAGGCAGTAGATCCAACTCAGAAGACGAAGGCCAATTTGGAGGTGCAAAACAAAAAACATCCATATTGGCAATAGGTTTTGCCCCAATACCAGTTCCCATAATATCGCGATTTACTCCCAGTATGCCAGTTAGCGCTCCTCCATAGGGATCAAGGGCCGAGGGGCTATTATGGGTTTCCACTTTTATACAAAAATCCACCTGGGGATCAAAACGGACAATACCAGCGTTGTCACTAAAAACTGAGATTAGCCAATCAAGCTTCCTATCTTGCTCAACTTTTTTAGTAGCACCTTTTATGTAGGTGCTGTATAAACTAGAAATTTTTTTATTGCCCAATACCTTATAAGTGTTTTCTAAGTTAAGTTCTCTATAATCGATGTCACTACTAAATATCTTATGCTTACAGTGCTCGCTCCAAGTTTGAGCAAATATTTCAAGCTCTACATCACTGGGCCACTTTGATAAACCTTTTGCTTTTCTATATTTGATATTTTTTTTATCTTCATAAAAAGCTTTGATATACTTCATTTCCTCCAGGCTTAAGGCAAGGCATCTGTTTGTACTCAATGACTCCAAGTCTTGATCATCGAGGTTTAGTGCCATTTCTTCTACTTTAGGATTTGGTGGCAAGACTACCTTGGGCAAGTGCACTTTATTAAAGCGCTTTAAATTTTTAAAGTCAGCATAGGAGTAGACGTTTACAACTTGTATAATTTCATTGGCCAGCAGTTCTGTGCCAATTTTTTTAGCGTCATTAATGTCCATTTGTCCACTAAGCAGATAAAGCTCTCCGCTAGAAACCAGAGCTGTTACATCTAATAGCGCTAATGCTTCTTGGGCCGTGTGGGCAGGGTTGTCGGTCACACCTGGTTTAAATGATACCGATACTACATAATCACAACTGTTTAAATGATCTTTGTCTTCACAAAATATATCAGCTGTGATTGGATCAAAAAAAACAGATAACTTCTGTTCATCAAACGGTTTGTCAGAGTCAACCTCAATATTATAACAATTTACTTTTTCCAAATTTTTTAAAGGTATTGATAAGTATCGATTGGAATCTTTTACCCATTCTGTCAAAGACTTATTACTAATGTTCGATTTGATCTCTAAGCGTAATGAATACACAAATTGGCCTACCTTATGGTTACAATGTTTTGCTCAAAATCTTTATATTTCACTCTCTCCACATTGATGCGATAATCCATTATATAGGACAACACTTCGGTATATAATTGGTGCTCAACTTCTTTACCACGGGCGACAAATTGCTCATAGGAATCATCTTGTAATCTATCAAAGGCCCTTTGGGCAATAATTGGACCAGTGTCAATCCCATCATCGACAAAATGAATAGTTACTCCTGAAACTTTTACCCCCGACTCAAATACTTGTCGATAAGCATTCCTGCCGGCAAAGCTTGGCAGCAGTGCTGGGTGAACGTTGACAACTTTTGAGACACCAAGACTTCCATCATACAATTTACTTAAAAAATATTTAGAAAGAATTCTCATGTAGCCTGCCAAAAATACCCACTCTACATCAAGGGCCTCAAGTACATCTAAAATCTCCGTTTCATGGTATCTTTTGGCCTCATTTAAATTTTGATTAGCACTTCTTCTAAAGGGAATAACATGACCGCTAACTTTTAACTTACGGGCCCTCTCCAATACGTATGCATCGAAGTTATCACTTACGACACATTTAAAATCAAGTTTATCTGTATTATTTTGGGCAAACTGTAATAGGCTTTGGGCATTTGTACCGTTACCTGATGCCAATATCGCACAATTTATTTTATTACTTTCCAATGTCTAATCTCCAGTGTGCCCCGTGAAATTTTATTTTTTTAATTTCATCGTAAGCTAAATTTTTTGCTTCTTCTTGGGTATCTGCCAGTGCTGTAACCCCTAAAACTCTACCACCACTATTTACTAGATCTCCACTACCCGACTCATCTAATTTGACGCCGGAGAAAATAAGTATTTTATCTTCAGTATCACTTACCTGGCCATAATAAATTCTATTGCCTAAGTTCATCGCTTCGCCATAAACACTAGGGTAACCGCCTGAGGTCATCACAACATGTACAGCAACTTGATTTTTAAACTTAACTTGCACTTTACTCAAGTCTCCATCAGCAGAAGCCAAAAGAGCTGGCACAATGTCTACATCAAGCAGTGGTAGCAACACTTGTGCTTCTGGATCACCAAACCTTGCATTAAACTCAATTACTTTAGGTGTATCATCATTGATCATAAGACCTGCAAATAAAACTCCCTTAAAAGGAGTTTTAAGCTCTTTCATGCCATCCATAAATGCCTGAAAGACCCTCTCGTTTATCATCTTTTTACATTCTTCACTAGGCCAATTGGTGGGGGTAAAAGTACCCATTCCTCCAGTGTTTGGCCCTTCATCATTGTCATAAACTCTTTTATAATCACAAGCATAACCAAAGGGAATAAACGTTTTTCCATCACATATAGCAAATGCTGATACCTCTTTGCCTTCTAATTTATCCTCAATCACCACGACTTTACTATTTATAGTACACTTGGGATTTTCCATAAAATCATAAAGGGTATCCAGTGCCTCAGTTTTGTCGTGAGTAACGACAACCCCTTTTCCTGCTGCTAGTTGTGACGCCTTAATCACCACACCCTTATCAACATTATAAGTCTCAATGTATTTACAGGCAGCTTGATAGGAATCAAATGAAGCATGCTTGGCAGTTGGGATATTGTTTTTAATCATAAAGTCTTTGGCAAATGCTTTAGAGCCTTCGGCCTTTGCCGCAAGTTTGCTGGGACCAAACACCTTGATCTTGTTTGCTTCCAAAGCGTCGACAATCCCATCGACCAGGGGTTGCTCAGGCCCTACTACCACTAACGACACATTGTACTCTTGGGCCAGGGCAGTTATTTGTTTGGCATTACTTAGATCAATTGAAACCAGTTTTACTTTGTCTAACCTTTTAAATCCGTCATTACCTGGGGCCACAATAATTTCATCCACAATTGGTGACTGAGAGATCTTCCACGCAAAAGTATATTCACGCCCACCAGACCCAAGTAACAATAACTTCATGAGACTTGCCTCTTTTGTAGTTGATCAATCAAAGTTTCCATATCCCAAGCTTGCTCAAAGGGCACTTGAGCGAAATACTCCTGTGCTAGTCTGTTGGTAAGAACTTTATACATCTGAGAAAATGTTTCCAAATGTGCACTATCAATGTTTGGGGGAGATTGTCCTAACTCCTTGGTACAAATTGTTTGCCAATCTTGCACCCCTCTAGTTTGCGCCAACCCTTTAGCAGCAGAGGTAGCGGGGTACCAAGCAGTTTGTCGATAGATCTTGCGCAAATTTTCTTTTGACAGCTGAATATCTCGATAGGTAATTCTAAGTTCATCTGGTCCAATTGAGTCTACTAACATAAATTCCCGCAGGCCTTTGGCATCTACCTCACTAGAAAAAGCAAACTCAAATTTCCCATCACATAACTCTACTCCCACACCTTTAAATACATCCTTTAAAAAAAGAGCAGTTAAAACTACTAAGTCGTGAAGGTTTTGAAACTCTTGATCACATAGACCTGCAATTTGGGCCGCCTTTTTATAACTTATATAGCGATCTGTAGATTCTAATTTGGTCGAAAACTCAATAATGGGTTCAACAAATTCCTTTTGATCTATCATCTGTTTGGTAAGCCCAATTTCACGACAATATTGCTCATCATTTTCAATTCGACTAATTAATGAACTTCCATCTGGGATTGAAAATCTAAAAACAACTTCCAGAGGCACCAAAGTATTTGTTAATTTTTGCTGGTAGACAGAATAATCCAACTCGGGATTAAGCTTGGGGTGAATCACCTCAACTGGCTTTACCGCCAAACAATTTGACATAGCACAATCTTTCAGCTCATCTCCAACTATTTCGACAAGGCCGATGCAGTGATGTTTTAACCCCTTAGTTTTTAAATTGATAAGAGTTTTGTTATCTTGCAACTTTTGACTTAAACTCTCTGGCAGTTGCCAATTTTTCCACCTATTGGCATCTGCGAGTAACCTAAAAAAGAGATCACCCATATAGGCCAAAGACTCTCCCTTGTGCTCTAAGATGTCGGGCATCCTTCCCCAATCAAATACTGAATACGAGTCAGAGTACTCAAATACAAAAGGTGATTGACCAGGTCTTCCTAAAATATTTTTAACCGAACCTTCAAGCATTTTTGGAAATTTATCAGTCACTTAAAACCTCCTTATCCCAAAATTTCTTTGATCGCTAAAACTGCATTTCGACCGTTATTGGTACCAACCCATATCCCTCCGCACTCATTAATCATTTTAAAAAGTTCCAGTGCAAATAATGGATCACTTCTGTTTTGGCCAGAAATCACTGGTACATGAATACAAGGTCTATCTGCATATATGTGAGATTTTTCTGTCACAAATGAAATATTGTACATACCTTGTGCATAGGTTGAACTACACTGCCAGGATATGGGTAACTCATCAACTAATGCGCAAGTTCTATTTTTTTCAGAAACTACGTAATCAAAATCTTTAATTTTATCGTCAATAATGAAATTGATAGTCGGCTTTAATAGTTTTTTATCTTTTAAATGAGTTATAAAATCTACCACATCACTAGTGCCATTTACTCTAGAAGTAAGTACTGGTACCCCAAAAGGCATTTGTAAAATTGACAAAAAAGCATCAAGCCCACCAAAAGCAGCGGCCACTGGAATGCCAAACACTGGCCTTTTTGTTTTTGAAGCAATTACTCCTGGTAGATGGGCAGCAAGGCCTGCGCCTGCTACAACAATGTCATAAGTTTTAACCTTTAGCGCCTGTGAGAGTTGATCTGGATTTCTATGAGCAGAGATCACTTCAAACTCAACATCACTTGCATTATGTTGTAACTCGCGCGTTAGAGGTTCATAAATATCCTTATCAGAAATGCTTCCAAATAAAACCAAAACTTTCATCTAATCCCCCGTCGCACATCTCATCTTGGCAAAGTTTTCACCTTCACTAGTAGATGTTGGATATGAATTGTTTAAACAAGCAAGACATAATTTATCACTTCCAATTGCAGCTATCAAATCTTTGATGGCCAGATAAACTACCTTCTTGACTCCTAGTATTTGAGCGATTTCGTCTTCTTCTTTTTGCGAGGCCAACAATTTAGTTGAATCTGGAAAATCTATCCCATAAAAACATGGATAGCGAATGGGAGGGCAAGCACTAGTCAGAGTAATTTCTTTTGCCCCATGTTTTTTTAGCAAAGCGACTATTCTTTTGGCGGTCGTTCCACGCACAATACTATCATCAACCAGTAGAATCTTTTTACCCTTAATTTCTGAACTTATGGGGCTTAGCTTTAGTTCAATCATTCTCTCTCGCTTTTGTTGCGAGTCTAAAATAAAGCTTCTATGAATATAGCGGTTTTTAATTAGTGCTTCCCGGTAGGGAATCCCTAACTCTTGGGCCAAAGAAATTGCTGCAGGCCTGCTAGTATCAGGTACTGGTACGACTATGTCTGGAGCAATCAATTTTTTTTGTATCAATCCTCTAACTCTTTTTGCCAGCAATTTGCCCAACTCAAGCCTGACTCCATAGACCGATTTGCCTTCTAAAGTACTCTCTGCGGCCGAAAAGTATGCCCACTCAAACATACAGTTGCTCCGGCCCGTTTCAGGCAGCACTGCTACCTGGCTTTGTAGTTTTCCCTTCAAATCTATAAAGATTAGCTCGCCTGGGGCCACATCTCTGACATATTCATATTCTAAAAAATTCAAAGCAATAGTTTCTGAGGCCACACAATAGGCATAAGAGTTTTCTCCAACTTTTTTTCTGCCCAAAATGAGTGGTCTTAGGCCATTTGGATCGCAAAAAGCAATTAGCCCAGCATTGGCGACAACACCAATGACTGAATAGCCGCCCAAAACTGTCTCAAACACCTTGCTGACCGCCTTAAATGCCTTCTTGAAATCAAAAGCATTGTCACAAGTCTCGCACATGTACTTAGACCAAAGGTTTAAAATGATCTCAACGTCATTTGTTGTTAACAGCTGCATATGATGCTTATCACTAAAGCTGGATGCCAAGCTATGGTAGTTTATAATATTGCCATTATGGGCCATCGCCACTCCGTGACTAAGACCTGTCACCATAGGCTGCAAATCCTCCTGACTATCTCCGCCCACTGTAGCATAGCGATTGTGGCCAATGGCCATATCTCCTGTTAATTTTTCTAATTTTTGCTTATCAAAGACATTGGCCACCAGGCCCGCTTGCTTGTGATGGTGAAAGCGTTTTTTTGTTTGATCAAAAGACAAAATTCCCGCTGCATCTTGCCCGCGATGTTGTAGAGTTAAAAGCCCTCTATAAACATCATACGACGCCTGGGAAGATGAGTTTTTTTCGATCGCAGAAAATGGACCAACGACGCCAATTATGCCACACATAAGCTTTCTCCGGCCATTTTTGTTATAATATGAAATGTATTAACAAACACCACTAATTGTCCACAAAAAAATTAGTTTTACTAATATCTTTACTAAGTCAAGCTTATATGGTTTAAATTAGAATCGCACTTGTCTATCAACCGGAGGTATACCATTAACTACCTAGACGAAAGGTTTGCCGAATTTAACTCAATGCCCAGCAAAGATAAAAAGAGGTTATTCCAAAGAAATAACCGCATTTTTGATATGATCATATCACAAC
This sequence comes from Bacteriovoracaceae bacterium, assembly GCA_016784965.1. Classification (GTDB taxonomy): domain Bacteria; phylum Bdellovibrionota; class Bacteriovoracia; order Bacteriovoracales; family Bacteriovoracaceae; genus JADHTQ01. The sequence continues at coordinate 61,118 of JADHTQ010000013.1, forward strand.
AGTTGGATAGAGCAATTATTGATGATATACAAGATATAACCAACGCCTTAAGACACATCGCAAAAAACAAGTCAGGCCTATCCTTTTTACAAAATATACTATCCCACAAAAGAGCGATGCTTTATTTTTGCCAGCCATCTTCGAGAACTTTTTTATCTTTTCAAAATGCCTGTTATATCCTCGGCATGAAAGTTTCTGAAATTCGTGACACAAGTGTCTCATCTGAAGTTAAAGGAGAGAGCTTTGACGATTCCCTAAGAACCTTTTCGTCCTACACTGACCTAGTTATAATGAGAACAAAGGGGGCCAATAAGGCCGAGCGGGCCGCATGGCTTTTAAACACATATACCAACCGTCCAATTCCGGTCATAAACGGCGGATCGGGCAGTGATCAACACCCCACTCAAGGAATCCTCGACATTTACACTCTCCAGCGCTCTTTTGAAAACTTCGGAGGGCTAGATGGCAAGACGGTGCTAATTTGTGGAGACTTAAAAAGGGGACGAACCGCCAGGTCACTTTGCTATTTGTTAAAAAACTTTGAAGGGATGAGAGTAATTTTGGCCGCCCCATCTGAATTTCAAATGAATGAAGATGTCCTTCAATTTTTAGATAAACACAACATTCCCTACATAATTGAGACCAACTCTTTAGAAAATGTCTTACCAGAAGCCGACGCAATTTATATGACTCGCATTCAGGATGAACAAGATCAATTTAGTGGTGAGTCCAAAGGTATTAACACATCGAATTTCAAGCTCACCAAAGAGCTGATGCTCAAGGTGAAACCCTATGCTGCCATTTTGCATCCATTTCCACGGCGGGATGAAATTGATGTGGCAATTGATTCAGATCCTCGGGCAAAATACTGGAGACAAGAGCGAAATGGTATGTGGACCAGAGCGGCCCTGATTTCATATATCTTTAATATTCACGGAAAAATTTTAGATTACTAGCTATTCGCCACACTTGGCATTTGCATCTTCGCAAAGATCTCTTAATGCAATTTGAATAACTTCTTCTTCAGGGCATTGTCCAAGCTTTGTACATAATTCGTCTTGGAGTTCACCTGACATATAAGTCCTTGTTAAAAATTCAGCTATGGCGATATTAACTTCACCTTGGTGATCTGAAGCTTGTGGAAGGGCAGCATTGGCATTAATAATAACTGCACAATAAATTACAGTTGTAAAAAAGATTTTCTTAACGTTCATCGGAAGACTCCCTGTGTCAAGTTAAAATTATTGGGAGTATATACCACACATCTGTACTTGATTCCATGCCCCATGAAATTTTTATAGGGTACCGTTACATTATAGGTTCGAAAACGTGAGGTAATATTGAGCCATCTTTAGTAATCTTTTTCTTCAATTTACCACAGACGAGTTCTGGATTTAAAACTGCATACTTTTTCATCTTAGTCTCAGATAATAGTCCTGTCCAATATAGATAACAGGCCTTAATTGTACTAAAGTGCGACGCCATTCTGGCCTGAATAGACTGCAAATCATCCCCCGGACGAATTTTGGCCGCCACAATGGTCATGTTACCTTGCATTTTTTGGTCGTTTTCGGCAGTTCTCAGTAGTACTTCTAATTCTGGGCTTACTACAGCATTTTCAGATGCTGTTATACTTCTAACTTCTGCCCTAATTTCACGCATTAAATCTTGTATCTGTGTCTTAAAGACTTTTTGTACACTCTCGCTGGACACCGCTGCACGATTCATCCTTTTGGACAACAAAAACATCTCGTTTCTAGAAATATTGTGAACTACCGTTAAAAATTCATCGCCATTAGATGGTTTAAAATGAGTAATTCTGGTGCCAAGTCTTGGAGTATTGGCAATAACTCCTGCCAATTCCTCTAAGTATTCATCGCCTGCCATCATCTGTTGTCTAAAATAGTTAACTTCTCCCAAATTACCAGCATCCATCAAAACGACAAAAGTATGTAACTCAGTGTCATCGTCGTCGTGTTTGGCAAGCCTCTTTTCAAGCAACTTCTTTTTACCACTTCCGGCTTCTGTAATAATATGGTTTAACAGTTTCCTACCAACTCCAACCTCACCTCTTTTTCTTCCGTTAAAAGAGTAAAAGCCCGACTTGCCATCGAGGATAAACTCCTCATGTCTAACCGAGCCATCAGGCATTTTGGTCTCTAGCATATGCACTTCTTCGTTATCAATTATTCTAGAGATGACCGCAATTTTATCATTGACTCTAGTCAGCTCCTTTTGCCGGTAACATTTTGGGCGTGGACAATCAACGACTGGAGTAAGGGTTTTGCAGCGTACACATAAGTCTGTAAATTTAGTCATATACTCTATTTGTTCTGCAGTCGCTCTGTTGTGTTTTTTCTTACCATCTTTTAATATTCTTAAGAAGACTTGATTGTATTGAATAAATGCCTTTAATGTATCAAAACATTCTGTGACATATGTCTTAATTGGTGCCGTCTTTTGTGCCCAATACCTACCTTCTTCGTCAGAGGCGCAAAGGTTATTCTCAGAGGTATACAAGAATACAGTTAGTGATACCAATAGTGCCAGTCTAATAGTTGAATTATTGAGCATACAAACCCCATTTAGAAGATTTATGTTATCCCCCCCCCTCATGCTGCAGCACAGCATGCGATACCGTTACCTATCATATCAATAATGGATGATTATGTATCTTTTATTGAGATTTCTTGACAATTATTGTGACACTTATTTTAGAGTCCTTTAAGCTCCCAATCGGGGAAATTGGCGATAATAACTGGAACAATTTTTTCCATGGGTACTGCAGTGTTAACCCTACCGCGTCCATATCCGTTATTGCCAAGGCCCATATGATGAATGCCAATTACTTTGTGATCCTTTGTAGAAAATAGTGGACTTCCAGACGAACCCGCCAAAGTATCGGCATTATGGGCCAGCTCACCTTCAGCAGGGGCCATGTATCCCGCTGCCACTTTCTTAGTCCAATCGCAGCTTCTGTTTTCGTAGTAATCACAATTTTGTTGAATTACATAGACAACTTCGCCTTTTGTTGCCTTTCTACTGGTTAGCTCAACTACCCCATACTTATCTCCAGGAGCACCAACGCAAGATAGTAGCGCAAAATCTAGTTTTCGAGATACTCCAATTAAAGTACTGCAATCAAATGTTTCTTGATCATAGGAAGAAGCACCCAGGTGATGTCCAAAAGTTGCTGTTAATCCCCTAGCGTATGAGAGACGTGGTACACAGTGCTCATTGGTCATTAAGACAGTAGGGGTAATCATAAATCCAGTACAGCGCCCTCCCGTAGCAGGAATCTGTAAGTCAGCAACAGGTGATGCATTTTTTGAAATAACGTGATCACTATCAAAATCGACTACTTCCATCCAGTTTAAAGAATCAATAATGACCTTAGATAACTGTGCTGTGGGCACACTACCATCGACTGCCACACCTTGCTTGCCACAGCCAAACTGTAAACTCATGATCATTGCTAAAAGTATTGTGGGGATAACTGATTTCATAATAACTCCTTATATTAGAAACTTGGATCGAACTACTTCTCGTTTAAGAAGTGCCTGCTTAAAAATTTATATCGTATAGTTTTCAAAACAAAAACTGCTAAAGTCCAACATATACTTGCAAGAATTCCTGTTAAAAGGGGCATTGAGAGCTTTTATTGTGGTGACAAAATGGAACCGAATATTTATCATATACATAAATCAAATAGTTACGAGATGGTATTGTGAAAAAAATCCTAATAAAACCCCCTGCAACTAGTGTCGAAGCGATACTATGCTTTCCTTTTATTCACGCAGTGGCCTTAGAGTTTCCCGATGCTCAAATAAATATTATCTTAGAGGACAGTGTGGTAAACTACTTTGAGCTCACCGGAGTAAATTATCACGTCTACACTTTCCCCAAAAAAAACAATTCGCTACTTGGAATTCATCACTATAGTTATAACTTGCAAGAGGTGTTTAACATTGACTTATTTTTTGACCTAGAAAATACTTTTAAGTCATCCTTCATGGGATTTTGTTTTCGTGCTAAAGAGCGCATAGGTTTTGCTGCTGGGATGAATAAGCTCTTTTTAACCCATCAACTACTTCCTAAAGTAGGCTCCGCCAATGCTTGTGGCCTTGAAAAAAAATTGGATCTATTAGAATTTTATCTGCAAAAAGATTTTTCGACCCTTTCTGTCCAAGGACAGCTTGCCGCCAAACAAAGGGCCATCAAAAAAGAGGACTCATTTATCCTGCTGGTGCTAAGCAATGGTCAGGCGCTCCTGCAGCGTAGTGATTTTTGGCAAGAATTTTTTAACTCATTTTATGAACAGCGGTTTGTCATTTGTACACCACAGCTAAACGAAGATTTAAAAAGTTGTGTTACAAAAGCAAATCTAAATGAGTTTATTTGGAAAAGCTATGGCAACATGAGTGAAATTTACGATTTTATAACCATGGCCAATGTGGTAATTACAGACAACTTAATTGTCAGCACAATAGCCAACTACTTTAATAACAGATCATTTGTCATAGACTCGCCCACCTCCACGATTTCTATGGACTATAACCACTTCCCTACCTCTCCATATTTTATAAAGTTCAACAGTCTAAACTCAAGTTCTAATTTGCCAGTTTCCATTAATTCCAAAGATGTTTGTACTGAGTTAGGAGAGGATAAAATTTCTAGTTTGGTGGAATTTATTCAAAATGTAAGCGTTTAAAATCTCATAAGTTGAATGACCGTAGCGCCTACAAGTAACATGATACCACCTATAATTTGCGTAAAATCTAACTGGGCCCCCAAAAAAATCCAATTGATAATAACTGCACAAAAGGGAAAAAACATCTCAACCAGTGTGCACAGCCTAGCAGATATTCGTTTTAATCCTTGGTAGTACAAATACATGGAACCAACACCAGTAAACAGGACCATTAAGGCAATTGTTCCCGATACCTGGTACACATTCGCGCCACTAATTAACTCACTATACTGCACAAAAGGTAGCAAACAAACAAAACCAAAGACAAAACGACCTGCCATAATTTCTATTTCAGAAAAACCCTCAAGTGATAATTTTTTGCCAAAAACAGTGGAGCCACCCCAGCCCAAAACTGCAAGTAGTGTTAGCAAGTATCCATACAAATTCTTTTGATCCAAAAGCTTTGAAGAAAAATCTAAACTGGCAAGACCTGGAAAAATGTCTTGATAGGCCACCAAAAACCCACCGATAACGCACACTGCGGCCCAAATAGAAAAATTTCTGCCAATTTTTTCACCAATTACGATCCGGGCCAATAAAATGGCCACTAATGGCTGAAACTTTTGCAGCAAAATCACTAAAGATGGATTTATGATCGAAAAGGCCTTGGTAAAAGCAAGTGTTGCAACTGCTGATCCGCCACCTCCAATGACTAAAAAATAAAACAAATGACTGACCTTCGTCTGCCACACCTTATCCCAGTGCTTAATAAGTACAGGGATAAAAATAACTGTCAGCAAGAGATGTTCAGAAAAAACAATGCGCAGAGGTGATACACCTTGGCCTAACAGGGGATAGCGAAATAGCGTGTCGATGGCCCAAATAGTACACGCCGCCAATATAAATAAAATACCTTTCACAACTGCTCCCCCCTAAAATGATCAAAAATTTTAGCTGCGCGGGTTGCACACAACATCTTTTTGATCTTCTTCTTGTTCTTACTACCTTTTCTTTGTTCTTTCGTCAAAGACACGGGGGGTAGAAGTCCAAAATTAATATTTGAGGGCGCAGGAGTAGAATTGGTCATTATATAGTTTACAAGAGCACCAATAGCAGTCTCAACTGGCCACTTAAGTATAGGCTTCTCCAAAAGCTTTCTCAGCACACAGATGCCTGCATAAATTCCCATAGCTGCACTTTCGGTGTAACCTTCAACTCCAACGATCTGACCGGCAAAGTATAAATTGGGAATTTTTTTGGAACTTAAATCGTAATTTAAAACTTTCTTGGAGTTTAAAAAGGAGTTTCTATGAACAGAACCAAGATGGTTAAAGACTGCATTTTCAAACCCCGGAATCATTCTAAAGACGCGTAGCTGTTCTTTGTGTAGTAGCCTGGTTTGAAAACCTACCATACTATAAGCATCACCCAACAGGTTTTCACGCCGAAGTTGAATTACCGCATAGGGTCTTGGCCCATCTGGTAGTGATAATCCCACCGGTTTCATACAGGAAAAGCGAAGAGTCTCTCGTCCCCGCTGGGCCATCACATCAATGGGCAGACAGCCTTCAAAAAATTTTTGCTGCTCAAAATCCCTTGATGGTATTTTTTTTGCCTTCAGTAGCTCGTCAACAAATAGTTCATACTGCTGTTTGGTTAAAGGAGCATTTAGATAGTCGGCCAAAACTTTTTCATCATACCTGTCTTTAAAATACAGCTTGGAGTAATCCAAACTATCCGCATCGACAATTGGTGCAATGGCATCATAGAAGTAAAAATCTGACTCATCGGCCACAACATTCTTTTTAATCCACAATTCCAAATTTGTTGTAGTCAAAGGTCCAGACGCAAGGATTATATGTTTTGCCCCAATGTCATCTGCCAGTGCTTGGGGGTCGTCTACCACCTGCTTTAGTACTTCGATATTGTCACAATCATTTATGACCTTGGTAATATTTTGTGAAAACGCTACTCGATCAACGGCCAAAGCAGATCCTGCAGGCACTGCCACCTTTTTGGCCTGTGAGATTATTAAAGAGTCTAAGGCCTCCATTTCATATTTTAAAATTCCATGGGCCGAATTTGGGTCACTTGATTTTAATGAATTGCTACAAACCAACTCTGAAAAAGTAGAAATCTTTTGTGCTGGGTTTTTTAAAATTGACTTACACTCGGCCAACACAACTAAAACATCATGACGGGCCAGAAAGTATGCTGCCTCAATACCGGCAAGTCCTGCCCCAACCACTAAAACTTTTTTCTTTTTTGGACTATCCATATATTATTTAACTTGAACTATTTAGGTTAATAGACTATTCACAAGACATAGGTATTGCCAAAAAACTATATAGTTCGTCAACTTTTTTTAAGGCCCAAATATGCACCTTAGTTTACATCAGACACACCACACAATTGGAGACTTTGATTCAATCCTCTCATATCTTACAACAAATTTTACAAATAATGAAAAAGTGGGGCTCCACATTTTCCCAGAACTCTTTTTAACTGGCTATCCATTGCAAGATTTGTGTTTGGAGCGGCAATTTATCTCAACATATTTGGAACTTCTAAAAAAAATTGATGAGTGGTCAACCAAGGCCTGGAAAGGTGATAAAAACACAGCAATTTTAATGGGAGGTTTGCACTATGAATTTGAAGAAGATGGCCTACCACGCTTCATTAAAAATGTTGTCTATTTTTTAACTCCTGGCAAACCTCTTTCAGTGGTGTATACCAAGCAGCTGCTACCCAATTATGATATTTTTGATGAATTGAAGTACTTTAGTGCTGGGTCTGAGTGTAACGTGCTCGAATTTGGAGGCAAAAAAATTGCTTTAATGATTTGCGAAGATATGTGGCCTGGTATCAGTTACAACATTGATCCTACAAAACAATTGCAAAAATTTGACTTAGATGTAGTAATCAATCTCAGCTCAAGTCCATACCATCTAGGAAAAATGCAAAAACGAGTAAGCCGTGGTCTTGAAGTACACCAAGCACTAAATGCCCCCTTTGTTTACGTCAATCGCGTCGGTGGTGAAGATGAAATACTGTTTGATGGCTCTAGTTTTGTCATTGCCAATAATGCAAAAATTCTTCAGGGGCCTTCTTTTAAAAGTGATATATTAAATCTACAACTTCCAAAAAGTAATTTGCCCCAAGCCAGCAATGCCCAGGCAAAAGTGCAGCAGTCTACTAATATTTGGAGTTCACTATTTGCGGCAAGACTTGATTCCCAAAAGTCGCCACCTACTTTGCATACGCTGAGCGATGATGACCATGAACAACTCATTCAATCTCTTTGTTTTGGCATCCAAGAGTATGCCAGAAAATGTAAAATGAATAAATTTTTAGTGGCCCTGTCTGGAGGAATGGATTCTGCTTTAGTCCTAGCACTAGTCAAACTATCACTCATTAAAGGGCAAACCATTGAGGCAGTCTTCATGCCTGGGCACTTTAGTGCCCCTATCAGCTATGATTTGTCAAAACAGCTGGCGGTAAACCTCCATGTACACTTTCATCTGCTACCCATTAAGTTTTTTCACAATGTAGTAAAAAATGGCCTGCAAGATGCTTTTGGTAGTGAGCTAACAGGTCTGGCCGATGAAAATATCCAAAGTAGGCTAAGAGGAGCACTGATTTATGCTCGCTCCAATCAAACTGGCGCTATGGTCTTAAATACATCGAACAAGTCAGAGCTGTCGGTTGGTTACTCCACTCTCTATGGCGATAGTGTCGGGGCCTTGAGTGTTTTGGGAGATCTGTATAAAAGCGAGGTTTATCAGCTGGCAAAGTATATCAATAAAAAATATAATAAGATAATACCCTCTGAAATTATTACACGCCCACCAAGTGCTGAGCTTCGGGAAGGTCAAGCAGATAGTGACTCGCTTCCCCCCTACGATAGGCTAGATGCCATCCTAGAGGGCATTTTAAGCTATAGACTTGATAAAAAGCATTTGGTAAGCTTAGGCTTTGCGCGCAAAGAAATTGAGAAAGTATATGGACTTTATGAAAAATCAGAGTATAAAAGGATACAGTTTTGCCCAATAATCAAGGTTAAGTCAAAAAGTTTTGGTTTTGGTCACAGAATACCAATATGTAAGAAATTATAAGTCAATATAAGGAGGCAGTAATGGATAAAAAACAGGTAAAGAACTTTTTAGCTTCTTGGAAAGAAGTAAAAAATGAAATTAATGAACTAGTTCATGAAAAAAAATTAAAAGAGCTACAATCAACATTTTCAAAAATTGTAAAAAGCGCCCAAAAAGACATCAACTCACTTGTTGGTACTGATCTCAAAGGCCTAAAGAAAAAATTTGAAAAAGAAAAAAAACAGATTGAAAAAATTGTTGATAAAGTAATTCAAACTGAAGTTAAAAAAGCATCTAAGTTTGTGGATTCTCAGAAAAAGGAATTAGACAAGCTTAATCAAAAACTAACTTCCTATTTTTTAAAGAATGAAAAGCTTAAAACAGTCGTAGAAAAAGTTGCTAAAAAAGCTGAACCAAAAGTTACCAAGAAAAAGGCCGCCAAAAAAGTTACAAAAAAGGCAACCAAAAAAACTACTAAAAAGGTGACTAAAAAAGCGACTAAAAAAACTACCAAAAAGGTAGCAAAAAAGACTGCAAAAAAGACCACAAAAAAAGCAGCCGCTAAGAAAAAGTAAGTCACTAAGAAATTAACAACAATCTCACATCAATAAATTATCTTTACATTCATTAAAGCACCAAATTAAAATTATTGCTTTTTTTTGTCAGTCTATTATCATAGTCATATGGCAAAAACCAAAGAAACTCTAATCAGCGAAAATGTTGATGCGACATGTTTCAAACCAGTCAAACATGTAGTTTTGTTGCGCAATGATACTTCCGGCACCACTATATTAGATGAGCATGCAGTGTGCTTAGTGGAACTTGGTAGCAAACATATTGTTATCACAGTGCCAGAACACTCGTGCCAAGCTAGCCATACATTGACACTCTTTTTGTTAAAGTATCCCTTAAAAACTAAAATCAAGGCCCTTCCCGTCTTTGGACGCCATATCAAATCGGCCTTGGAAGTTATGGGTAAAGTTGTAAATATTATTAAGGTTAAAGATAGTAAATTGTGGAGCCTTGAAATTGAATTCACCCAGTATGATCAATTACAATGGAGCAAGTTGATAAAGGTATATCAAAAACGCCAAAACTCCATTAATAAGACTATTCGTATTGGAAAGGGTAATTATGTTTGACCCTAGCAAAAAAGAAAATAAAGCTACTGTTAAGTACTTTAGCGATAAAAAGGCGATCATTTTAGATCCCAATGGGCCCATTCGGATTGCCATAAAAAAAATGCTTATTGCCCTGGGTATGAAGCCTGCAGAGATTATAATTGTCGATAGCAAAGATAAAGCACAAACAGCTTTTAAAAAAGAGCACCCTGAGTTTGTATTTGCCGCTCACCAGCTAAAAAATGATGCCTTGGGCACTGACCTGTTAGATCCACACTTGCAAATCTACCCCAACAGGCTTCATGCTGGATTTTATCTCATCTCAGCTGCCAACTATATGTCCTCTGTCTGTGCAGTCTTAGATCAAGAAATCGATGGTTTCATCTCTAAGCCTTTTACTCTGGATAGCCTTTTTAATACATTGCTTGGCACTGTCCAACATAAAATTACACCTTCGCAATTTACTCAAGACTTAGAAAAAGGCAAAGAACTCATTTTAACTGGCAAACTTGATGATGCCCTTAATATGGTTCAAAGTGCTCAAAAGTTAAAGCCAAAATCGGCCAATCCCCTATACTGGGAAGGCCTCATCCACCAAAAACGATCCAAGATGGATGAGGCCATCAGTTGTTATAAAACAGGGTTAACAAAAAATCCCATTCACTACAAGTGTCTGTCTGCTTTGTCTGAGATATATTTTGAAAACAAATCTTTTGATTTGTCTTACCAGCTTACATCCACACTGGTAAAGCACTATCCGCTAAACCCCACCAAGCTGCCAAACCTGATGAGGCTATCCATTATCAATAAAAAGTATGATGACCTAGTCACCTACACCGAGAAATTCCATACTCTAGCGGCCGAAGATGATAATGTTGAAAAAAATATCTCCGCTGCCCTGGCCATCTGTGGGCAGTTTTTTTTATCTATCAATGAAGTTGATAAAGCAGAATCAGCACTCACTGATTCTGCCATTAAAAGTGGTGGCAGTATTGAAATTTTAAGAAATGTTTGCTCTACCTTGGCCAAAAACAATAAATATAAAAAGGCAATTAGTCTCCTTGAGCAAAATACCACAAGCCAAACAGATGACAAGGAATTTAAAACCCTGCAGTTTGAACTTCTCTACCTTAGCAATAAATTTGAACAAGCAGCACTGTCAGGTATGAAAATTGTAGGAGAAGGAATTCATACTCCTAAAATATTTGAGATGCTAATTTATGCCTCCATTCAAGCAAATAGAAAAAAGTCCAATATTGAAGATATTATTTTTGAAGCTATACGCTTATATCCTGATAATCAAGATCGCTTCAACCAATTATTACAACTCATACCACTGACCATGGAACAACCCCAAAACTGACAAACTGAAACTGCATCTGAAACGGAAACGGGAACGGAAACGGGAACAGTAACGGTTTCTGTTGCTGTTTCTGTTGCTGTTTCTGTTATTCGGTTTAAGGGGGATAGTGAGCATTTATTTTTTCTTTGTCCCAGAAGCTTAGCTCAACTGTATTTGGTGTATATAACTCTTCTGCAACAGTAGTCATGGTCGCAAAGCCTGGGTTTTTTGCAAATGCTTGGGGTGGATAGAGCATAAGAGATTTAAAATCAAAGGGAATATCTACTGTATGCTTAAACTTTGCCTGAATTTTTTTAAATTGCGGCCAAAACTTTTCCTCTATGTTTCCCCAAAAGATTTTTAGATGTTCATCGCGATCTTCTCTGTTTTGTTCGTGAAAAAAGCCTAAAGTATGCATCATTTCGTGAAGAATGTGTCCCATGTGGCACTCTTTGGCGAGAGTAATAGTCTGCCTGCCTCCCCTTTTGCCTAGATATGAATAACAATTTTTTTTCCCCTTTATAAATTCAACATAATCTGCTTCTGTCGTTCTTTTTTTAAATTTTGCATTGGTTTGCTCATTCATATAATCTATTGCCGCAAGCACTGCATCTGCGTTACTTAGGCCTGCTTGTATTTCATAAAAAACCTCGCCACCTGTCCAAATATTTGGTTTTTTAATAACCACCTTTTTTTTATTTTTAAAATCTTCTTCATCCCCAATAAGTATATCTCCATGGACAATTGCTTGTCCGTCCTGGGTGATAAAAGGTGTCTCAAACCCAGTGCCGACGTCTCTAAATGTATCTACTTTGTGCCAATCCATTTTGGGTCCAACTGTTCGATACACCCTTGCAACCTTGGAGTCAGGGGCCTTTGGTTGTGGGACCAAAGGCCTTGGATTTTTTTTTACTTTTATGGGGTTTGGGGATTTTTTTGTGCCAGCAACTGGTGGCATTTTTTCAAAAACTACTTCTTCGTTCAGACTCAACCTAAGTGCTACATAGGCCCCCAAAAGGCCGGCAAATACAAACAAAAAAATAACTCTCACGTTAAACTTCCAAGTTTCTACCTAACGTAAATGCCTTCATGTTATTTGAAATTATTTTTTCACCCTTGTGCTTAAAACGCTCAGCGATGACATCCTCCCAAAGTGACAACTCAAAGGGCATTTTAGTAGAGGCCAAGCCTAAAAGAATCATATTGCCGGCTTGGGAGTAACCTAGTTGTTTGGCAAAAAGTGCAGTATCAACCAGTTTTACATTCTCAACACTTGAGAGTTTTGCAAACAGCTCTGATTCATCTGGGTAGGTATCCATGTTTTTAATGGGGGATTTAGAAACAAAAATGGCCCCATCTTTTTTAATCATGCCAAGGTAGCGCATTGCCTCCAGTGGCTCAAGACCTATTAAGAGATCGCCCCCACCTTGGGTAACAACTGGACTGGTTACCGGCCTACTATCAAAAATTACTTGAGCATTAACTGCCCCGCCTCTTTGACTCATTCCATGTACTTCAGACTGGATGGTAAAATAGTCTGCCTTCCAGGCGGCTCCCAAAACTAATTGAGCTATAGTCAAAGCTCCTTGCCCACCGACACCACCAATCACTACACTAAAGGCCTGATCTAAATTCTGGCTCATGACTTGCCCCCCTTATCAATTTCTTTATAGAGTCCTTTTCTCAAGGCCTGGATGCATTCTCGCTTAAATATGACCAAATCTGGTCCATCATGTTTTAAAACTTTAATCATGGTTTCTAAGTTTTGTTCATTGTTTTTGGCCAAGGGGATTAGCTGGTGAATAGATTCATCACTAAATCCACAGGCCTTGGCAATGTTTGGAATTAAATCAACTGCGACGGTGGGCTGTTGCCCCGTCATACCAGTAATTCTGTTATCCATAACGACCAATGTGGCATTAACTTTAGAGTTAGCAAATGATATTATAGTAGGAAGTGCTGAGTGCATAAAAGTAGAGTCTCCAATAACTCCTACTGAAGGAGTCAACTCAGCTAGTGCTGCCCCCAAAGTCATGCCGGCCGAAGCTCCCATTTCAACACAAGTATGGATACCCAAATGAGGCGGCATAGTTCCCAAAGTATAACAACCGATATCACCAAAAATGCGATAATCAGAAATTCCAAGTGCTAAATAGGCCTCTTTTAAAACTTTAAATGCATCAATGTGACCACAACCATCACATAATTTTGGAGGTCTTGGTGTTACATCAAAGTCAACTTTTTTGATGCTTTCAGGAAGTGTTAATCCCAACGCCTTTTTTAGCTTTAGGGGATTTAGTTCACCGGCAATAGGAATCACTCCGTTTCTTCTGCCATTAATCTCTGCTTTGTCTGATGATAAAGCAATCAATTGATCTTCAATATAGGGATAGTTTTCTTCAAAAACATAAATTTTTTCACAAGCTGTAACCATTCCACAAAGGGCCTCTTTGGATATTGGGTAAGCACTTATATTTAATCTGGATAGTTCACAAACGCTGGTAAACTCTCTACAAATTTGATCAAAATAAGCACTCCCCATACCAGAGGTTACAATTCCAATTTTACTACTAGTGAGTTTCAATTGGTTATAGCTCTCTACACTAGATTTTATCGTTTCTGTTTTATCCCGAAGCTTTTGATATTGAACACGAGCAATGGCAGGGATCAACACCCAATTCTTCCAGTGATCACTGCCTGGAATGCCCATACAAGTAACGGTCTGCATTTTGGACCTGTTTATTGGGGCCCTGGCATGAGCTAACCTAGTTACCAACCGTACAACTATTGGTAGCTTCAGTTTTTCTGAAAGATCAAAGGCCTTGATTGTGTACTCATAAGCTTGTTGAGGAGTTGATGGTTCCAAACATGGAATACATGCAAAATCACACAATGCTCTGGTATCTTGTTCATTTTGACTACTGTGCATACCTGGATCATCTGCGACTACAACAACCAATCCCCCTTGTACTCCAGTTATTGCTGAATTTACAAAGGCATCCATGGCAACATTTAGTCCCACATGCTTCATCACGACCATACTTCGATGACCGGTGTAACTAGTTCCCAGTGCTAACTCATAAGAAACTTTTTCGTTGGCGGCCCACTTTGCTACTCTACCGTCGCCAAGACCATCAATTATTCTTTGTGCACCTTCGAAAACTTCTGTTGAGGGTGTCCCAGGATATGCATAAACTCCTTTAACACCGGCATCAACAGCACCAAAACTAACCGCTTCATCACCTAAAACCATGACTTGGTCTTTGTGTTTACCTACCATAATGAAACCTCACTTACAAAATGTGTATGTTATAAATTATCAACAACTGTATCTACAATCTTTTGATCAAAGTAATTACAAGACATTCCCCCATCAACTACAATCCCTGTAGCATTGATACCAGAAGACCTACTGCTTAGTAAAAAACAAACAGTGCTGGCCACTTCTGACGTTTCTAGGGCCTTTTTTCTCAAAATGAGCTGTTCTGCAAAAAGGTAATTATTTATGTATCCTGGAATGCCTGCAGATGCGGCAGTTTTCAAGGGACCTGCACAAACTGCATTAAAGCGTACATTCGAAAACTCCGAAAAAGACTTCGCTAAAAAAGCAACACTGGCCTCAAGGCCTGCCTTAATCGGACCCATGTAGCCATATGACGTTGCCCTGGTACTAGATATTGAAACTGTAACCACCGATGCATCTTGTTCGAAAAGATCTTTTAAGGCATTGGTAAGGACCACCAATGAGAATGCAGAAATGTTAGTGGCCTGGACAAAGTCTTGAAAGTTAGTTTGGTGGTATGGTTTGATCCCCTCACTTAAATTAGCAAAAGCAATCGAGTGCAATAGCCCATCAAACCTATGACCATCTCTTTTTAATAAATCTGCCATAGAGTTAATGTCATCGTGTTTTTCAACATCACATATATAAATCTGGTCCTCAGGAAATAGCTTTTGCACCTTAGCTAACACCTGTTCACTCTGAACAGAAAAAACCAACCTACATCCATTCTCTTTTAAAATTTTGGCAGTATGATAGGCAATACTCTTTTTATTTGCCACACCCGTAATTAAAATTTTCTTATTCCCTAATCCCAAAAAATCCAATGACTCCTCCAATAGGTTCCAGGTTCCTAAACGGGGCGCAGTGCGCCCCGTTTAGGAACCTGGAACCTTTTCGACTAATGCGCAGGTAAATTTTATGTTTAAAACTACTTGGTCTACAACCATTATCTTGGCCTTAAAGAAGAAGGCGTTCTCGAGCTGTTCTAGTAGTTCAACTTTAATATTTAAAACATTTTTAGGTCGCACAAAATTTTTAAACTTGGCATTTTCAACTTTAGTCACCACTCCAATACCTTTTTTATCAACTTTTTTGCCCATAAGAAGTGCACCACCTTGAAATGCCGCCTCCTGTAATAGCACACCGGGCATAATTGGATTACCGGGGAAGTGTCCCATAAAAAAGTCCTCTTCACCTGTCAAATGTAGCCTGCAATGAATTGTGTTTTCACCTCTTTCTACTATTTCATCAACAAATAAAAAAGGTGGTCTTTGAGGAATGGTATTAAGTATATCTTCTCCTGGTATCATGGGTCCTCCACTTGCTGTCAGGAATCTGCGCACCTGTTCACACTAAAGTTGTTAAGCAAAAAGGCGATCATACTAAATGATAGTTAGAAAGTCAGTTGAGTTTTATTGTGCCAAGCGCCAGCCGGATCCTTTAAAAATAAACCCTCATTGAGGTGTAAATCGTCGTTGGAAAGTGGCCGAATTCACTTTTTACTTGATAGTTGCTAAAATCGGCCGGCCCAGGCGTGCCCTCCCCCACTGCAATAAAAGTCCCAGCATCGAGGTAACAATCTTCAGAAAAATTCCATTCAAACTTCAAATTTATAAGTGCCGAGACATCTGTTAAGTTAATGGTCGATGAGGCCATTAGTGTCACAAGGGGTGAGAGTTGATAATTGATACCTGGTGTGAGGTAGTGCTTACCAAGTAAAAAAACGCCACCGAGACTACTATAGTGGTATTCAATAAATGTGGTGAGTGCTCCAAAAAAGAGATACTCGCTACCAATACTTAAGCGATAATAATTTGTAGATTGCTTCGCGTCGACATAGGCCATTTCAATCCAATATCCGGCCCGAAATAAACTACCGGCAATGTCTAGGCCCCAGAGCATATTCTGATTAAATCTCATGGCCATTGCGGACAAATCGTTTTCCCAAAGGGAATAGCGCAAATTAATAAAAGCGGCACTGCTGCTGCTTTTAAATTTTTCACCAAAAACAAAACCTAAGTCAATTTCGCCCATTTGTCCCCAGGGCTTCTTAAGTCTGATTCCATCGACTCCTTGGCGCTCTTCGGTATCTATTGCTGTAAGCAAATCTGGTACAAAGATATCTGTCGGATTAATGACTCTGGCCGATCCAAAGCTAATAGGCATTCTGCCAACTTGTAACTCAAACAACTCATGACTATAATTGACAACCAACCGATCTAGATTTTGAAGCCCATCTAAAATATCTTTAGTTGACAAGTTTTGGTGAAAAATGTGGGTTTTAATATCTAATAATCGGTACGAAAATGAATTGTCTTGGAAGCTTTCGGGAATTGTTGTATCTGGAGCAAATTGATAAATCAATCCTAGCGAGTAGGCAAAGTCCATGGAAAGTGCATCTGAGTATGAATAAAAAATTTTAATTCTTCCGATATTGTTAAAAAGTGCCTTGGATATATCTCTATCCACATCTGAAAATATTGGTGACATGGCCAATAGTTGAGATTTATAAAAACCACCCAGCCGTAACATGCCATGGGCAGGCAAGGCCCAGGCGCTAACAAAAGTAACAATTACAATAATTCTAAGTGCTCTCATTATTGATCTTTTACAATTTGGCCATCTTTTAACACAATCAACCTTTTGGAGCGCTCCATAATAGTTGGATCGTGAGTTGAAAATATAAAGGTTGTACCGTGTGTCTCATTTAGCTTACTCATCATGGCAACTAGCTCTACGCCAGTTTTGGAATCTAAGTTAGCAGTGGGCTCATCTGCTAAAACAATATCGGGGTTTGATACAATCGCTCTAGCAACCGCTACTCGTTGTTTTTGTCCACCAGAGATTTCCATGGGAAAACGCTTCTCAAAGCCGGCAAGACCCACCTCCTCTAGAATTTGGGCCACTCGTTTTTTTCTCTGATTGGCATTAACTGCTTGCAGTTGTAAAATATACTCCACATTCTCTTTGACCGTTAGAACCGGTATTAGGTTGTAGGCCTGAAAGACAAAGCCGATGTGGTCCCTGCGGTAATCAGATAATTCATTGCCACTCATATGAGAAATATCCTGACCAGCAAGGTGAACCATACCTTCGCTAGGGTAGTCTAGACCACTCATGATATTTAAAAGAGTAGACTTGCCAGATCCAGAAGGCCCAACAATCGCTGTAAACTCTCCGGGCATTATTTTAAAACTTAGCTCTTTGAGTGCTTTAACCTTTGTTTGCTCACACTTGCCGTACACTTTGGAAAGGTTTGTCACCTCAAACGTAGGTACCATCTTTTCCATTTTTAAACTCCTTTTATAACGATTTTTTCATAGCATCTACCAAGGTAATTTTTGCAGCATGAATGCTTGGATAGATGCCCGAAATAAGCGTAAAAAAATAAATACAAATCGGATAAATTATAAATTGTGATGTCTCATAGACAAAATATAGTGGCTCCTGCATAGTCACTCCACCCAGCTCTATGCCGGTATAATCAAGGCCATACATGCTTAAGAGCTTTCCAGAAAAAAGTGAAAATATTACTCCAATTACAATGCTAAAAATCCCCAAAAGCGAAGTTTCAGTAAGAATTAGTAAAATAATTTTTCCGGGCCTGCTACCAATTGCCCGCATTACCCCAAACTCAAAGGTCCTCTCATGAAGAGACATAAAAATTGTGTTCATAATTCCAAGAACCACTATTAAAAATAAAATGGCGGCAATAATGGCCGTTGAATATTTGCCCATCTCAATCATGGAATCAATACCCGGGGAAATTTGACGCCAACTTAATGCTTCATTACCACCAGCTGAGTATTTTTTCCAAAAAGGAGATTTTAGGTTTGATGAGTCCAAAATGTTTTTAAACTTTAAAATTATACTATGAACCCTATTGTTAATGTTTAAAAGTCGCTGAGAGCTAGAAAGTGAGATAAAAGCAATCCCGCGATCCATCTCCTTGGCATTAAAAGAAAATATTCCTTCCACTTTAAACATCTCTTGGGAAAGCTCACCAGTACCGACTTGGGCCACTGTGACAATTAACTTTTCCCCCAGACCAATTTCCATCTTTTGTGCCAATTGATCGCCAATAATGACTCCTTGATCAGACAAATTCTCTAAGCTTCCCTGTAGTAGAGACTGTTTAATCATGGAAATGCCCATCTCTTTTTCTTTTTGAATTCCAAACAAGACAATGTTGCTCACATTACTTGCAGAAGACAGCATCGCCAAAGTTTGGGTGCGCAAAGCAAAGCTCTGAATTGTTTTTTCATTGTTTAAGCTGGCAGTAGTGGCAGCAAGGTTGTTGATTGATTTGTCGACCTCAAAAGCATCTCGATAGTTTTTGGCATTAATTTGAGCATGGCCTAAAAAAGAACTGGTGACAAGTCTTACCAAACTCTGGGACATACCAATCATAATACCGTCTGTTAAAATCAAAGAGGTCAAACCCAAAGAAATTGCAAGAGCAGCTAAAATGGTCCGCCTTTTGTTTCTCAAGATATTTCTTAGTCCCAATTTTATAAGTAACATAATTTACCTTCTTTATACCACTCGCATTGCTTTTACTGGAACAATTCGGGCGGCCCTAATTCCTGGAAAAATACTAACCACAAGACTTGTGACTGACACTGTAACAGCTGGAGCAATAAAAACTTTTAGCTCCAAAGTACTAACCATTTCATCAAACATAACTCCGCCATAACTTATAGGAGGATCAAAAACGATTCCGTTGTGTATAAACCACCAGTTAGCAAAAATTGCCAGAATTGTTCCAAGTACAATGCTAGTAAACGCTAATATTTGTGACTCAATTACAATCAGGTTGTAAATGTGCATTGGTCTGCTACCTATTGCTTTTAAGATGCCAAACTCTTTTGTTCTCTCCAAAACACTCATTAAAACGGTGTTTAATACCCCCAGGGCAACGATGAACATAATAATGCCAAGAAAGAAAAAGTTCCCCTGTTCATCGGCCTTCATCGCCTTATAAAAATCTTTTTCTACAATCTGCCAAGGCCTTATATCTAGATTAGGTAGCTTCTTTTTAAGCTTATCAGCAAACACAGTTGATTGCTGGTAATCTGCAATGATTGTTGTATACTCATGGACTTTTGTCTGCAAAGACAAGTATTCTTGCATCACAGAAATTGGGAGAAAGATTTTATAAGCATCTACTTCTCCCATAATGCCTACGACTTTAAATAGGTCGTTGGCAATTGACCCATCTGCACCTTGAGAAATTAGAATCAGCTCATCGCCTAGAGTTGCCTTTAATACAGAGGCCACGCTCTTGCCGATCAACACCTGATGAGCATCTGGTGACTCCAAATAACTTCCCTGAATTATTCTTTTTTTAATTGTGGTAAGCTTTGATTCTTTTTGTGGATCAATCCCAACTAAGCTAACCCCTGTGGATTTATTCTGCAAAAAAGTTAGTGCCCCTCCATAAACTCTCGGAGCAAATCCTTTGATAAAAGGGGTCTGTTGTAAAACTTTCTCAATTTCACCTGGATTGTTCAAAGTTTTAAATAGTGAAGGATTATCGAGATAATCTTTGTAGTGAATTTGAATATGTCCAGTGCTACTTCTAGTAAATAGCTCAATCATTCTGCCATATCCACCATAATTAAACCCTAAAGATATAGACATCAAAACAAATCCCACCGTCATAGCAAGACCAGTCAAGATAGATCGTCTCTTTTGTCTTACCACATTTCTTATGGCCATTTTAAAAATCATTTGTTAACGCCTTTTTTGTAGACTCGCTCGAGTAAAAGTTGAATCTTTAATTGGTAAATTAAATTGTGCTTTATGATAGATGATCACCGTTTTATTACCCAATTTATTTTTACTTAGCGGTTTTAAAGTAAGTGTCGTGGGCAACAGTTTGCCACCCAGTTGCTCAATTTTACTAAACTCCATAATCCTCTTTTTGACTCCCTTTTCGTCATAAAACGACTGCTCTATGGGCAACATATCACTCTTTTTTATTTTGGTAATTACTTTAGACCATAGTGAAACAGTTTCTGATTTAGGATTAGATTCTATGAAATAAAACTCTTTATCTTCCTCTTTAATAAATTTAGAGCGATAATCATTTAAAAATGTATTTTCTTTTACCAAATCATCGTTGTTGAAATCACTTCCCATCCATTGTCCCATCATCATCGAAGGAGGAATTTTTATAACCTTATTAATTTTGGGGAAGTAGTTCCACATCAACTTATCTCTTCTAAGAGTTGTAATACCTGCATCTTTTTTAGGCGAAGTGATATGAATTAGAGTATTATCCATGCCCTTAGTCCAAATTTTAAGTCCCAGGGTGCGTTTCCAATTTTTTGTTTCAACCAACATATCTATTTCGCAATAGCTGCTGGTACTTCTATAGAGCTTGTCAAACTTCTCCATAACTTCTTTAACACTCAAAGTGTTAGCAAATGCTGTGGGCAGCAATAAAAAGATAACTAAAAATTTCATTGTTTACTTCCTGTTTTTTACTCTTTGACTTAAATCGTCTGTTATGAGTTGAGCATGGTAATGCCACATTTTTTTAAAGCGCTCTTCATCCCCTAAAATCAGCAGATATAGATACATGCAATCTAACATTATTGCTAAATCTAAGACCGCCCTGTCCCAGTAATCTTTGCCAATAACCCTTTTGGGGTAAAAACGAGACAGGGCATCTTCAATATATTGCATATAAGAATTCATCATTTTCTGCATCATACCTTTGTAATTTTCATCCACTAAGGCCTTTTCATAATAAAAAAGATAAGCTGTAAACAACTGTTCATGTTGTTTTATATAATCAAGCAATGCACTCCCAACTACACATAGATACTTTTGGGGTGATCTAAATTTGTCGGTCGGGATTAAAACTTCAAACTCTTCAATAAAAATTTCCATAGCACAAAATGGCACCTCATCTAAACTTTTAAAGTGATGATACAAATTGCCCTTACTAATTCCGGCTTCCTGGCACAGTGCTGAAGCCGTAAATCCCTGTTGTCCTTTAGTTCCAAGAATTAAAAGAGCTGCTTGTAAAATTTTTCTTCTGGTTTCCCCAGCTTGAATTTCTCTTTTCTTCATTCAATATTCACCTTACTGCAGACCGAACGTTCGGTCAATCAGTTTTTTGATAAAGAGGAAAAAAGATCACCCCTTTGAATTTGATTCTAACTGTTTGTAAAATACAACAATGAACAAATTAATTATATTTATTTCATTGTTTATCTCAATTAATGGATTCTGCGCTTCTGGCAAATACAAAGGTGTCTCTTATACACTTGAGCCGTTTTATGGCAGGGGGAAGTCATCAGTTGGAATTTCCGGTGTGCCTAGAGTTTGGGAATACTATTATGGAGTGCGGGCCTCGGCACAATTTAAGATGGTACATTTTGAGGGAACCTATACCAAAACTGACCGAGGAGTCATTCTTACTTCTAAAACAAGTGCAACTGTGCAAGGGTATGGTTTTGAGCGCATTAGAGGAGGATTTGTTGCCAGTTGGCGCTTCACCACTTTAACCAGGGCAATTGGGCGCTTAGGTGGTGAGGCAAAAAGTGTCAGCCGTTATACTCTTGTCGATGGCTCCATTAATGAAGATAAAGGGGACTATAAAATTAATCCATATCTAGGAGTTGGTATAGAAGTTGGCGCAAGGATAGTATCGTTAACCGCCAATGTTACGGTATCTTTTAATGATTTTCCAGAAAACCTCGAAGATAATGATTACTTACTTAGTGGTGGTATTAAATTTCGCTACTAAGCAAGCCTACTTACATAGATAAGCTGTGGAATGAACTGAACTGACTGAACCATTAGAAAACTCCTCGTTAAACAAAATGGAATCGGCCCCAAGGTCTGCCGCTTTGTTTTTGGCCTGATTTTTTGCCAATGCCATACTGCCCTTTTCATGGATACCGGTAACCTTACCTACAACTTCACAACGTTTATGGGCCTTCCTTGTCTTAATGACTTTAATCTTTCTCCCCCCCGGAGTTAGTTTATAGTTAGCACATGAAAAAACGAGTAAACAAACTAAGGTTGCTGCAATTATTTTATACATATCAACTGTCTCCTAAAAATTTGCCCCAAGGATAAAGGAGTAATTTTACAGTTATATATGTGATAAATCAATCTTGATAAGGTAGCAATTTTTTTTTAAATATCTTGATGTAAAGAGCTACCTACAAGAGGTAATCGCCTTATCCATAGCACTGGCTGCATCCATGCTTCTATAATATTTAGGATAAAGAGTTTGCAGGCATGACAAATCATTTACAGCTCCTGCACCTTTGGCCGCTTTTTTTGCTGTAGTTGCTCCATCAAAGCTTTTATAATATTTATCCGCCACAAATACTACGATATCATTTTTACCATACAAGTCGTTTGCAAAACCTTCCACAACTAAATCCATCGCACCGGCAGCATTTAAGCTTTTGTAGGCATATGTATAAAGAACACGGGCCACAGCTACATCATCTATGACTTTACAAGCAGCGACTGCGGCATCTGTTGCTTGAGAAGAGCTGTAAGATTTAAAATATTTTTCATAAGCGTACTCAAAGCATTCATTGCGATTAGATCCTCCCCCCGTTGAATCTTGTAAGATAAAATGAGCGCGGTCCAAATGAGCAATCACTTCATCCAACTCAGAAGAGCTGGCCCTGGTAAGCTTTAGTTCTTTTCTAATGGCACCTAATTTTTGCCGAACATCAAATCGATCTGCAGCGATGGAAAAAAGGGGAAAACAAATTAAAAGTACAATTGCAACTTTTTTCATAATTACCTCCATAAAATAATACTGTTGTTCCAATAAAAGGTGCAATATATATACCATCTGAGACAAACGTTTTACAATCACTTAACGCACGAAGCGGTGCATTTTGATAATGCCAAAATGTCCTGATGCTCGGAGTCTATTTACCCGGAAATAATTTGGTTAATTTTTTGCTCTAAATCCTCTAACTGATATGGCTTTGCAAGTTGAGCACAAAAGCCATAATCCTTATAATTGGTCAATATTGGATCATTGGAATAGCCACTTGAAACCAGAACTTTGGCCTCTGGGGCAATTTGTAAAATTTTCTGAATAGTTTCTTTTCCCCCTACCTCTCCAGGAATTGTCAGGTCCATTATCACAAGGTCAAACTTTTTATCGCTATCGATCGCTTTTTTAAATATCTCGATGGTCTCTTGGCCGTTTTTTGACAACCAAACCTCATGCCCTAAAGTGGTAAGCATGGTCTTAACCATATCTCTGACAATTTCCTCGTCATCCATAACTAAAATCCTAGCATGATATACCGAGCTAGTTATTTTGATACTTTTTTGTTGTGGCAGCTCATCTTTGTTAGATGCTGGAAGGTAAATTGTAAATGTGCTCCCGACGCCGGAAGTAGACTCCACCTCAATGCGACCATCGTGCTTATTGATGATAGAAAATGTGATCGCCAAACCGAGGCCACTTCCTTCTTGTTTGGTAGTAAAGTAAGGGTCAAAAATCATCTCTTGCACTTCTTGGGGCATGCCTACACCACTATCTTTAATACATATTTTGACCATCTCTTCTTTTTGCCCAAAAACATTTTCACATGTGATGAGTACTGTACCCCCTGTTGGCATCGCATGAGATGCATTTAATACAATGTTTTGGATCACCTGCCCAAATTGTACCTTATCTATTTCCACACATTTTAAATCCTCTGGAATATTAAACTGACAATCCACTTTCTGGCCATGAAGCACAAAGCTTGCTGATTCTTTTAGTACGCTCTCAAGAGAAGTTATCTCTTTTATAGGTGTCCCTCCCTGAGAAAAGGTCATCAGTTGTGCGATGAGATCTTTGGCCCGAATTGCCCCGTTTTCCGCCGATGACAGAAGCTTTTTAGTATTGTCTTTTAGATCTTGATCGTGAAGGGCCAAGTTTAAATAGCCAAGAAGTGCTGCTAGAATGTTGTTAAAATCGTGGGCAATACCACCTGCTAATAGACCGATTGATTTCATCTTATGTGATTGGCGAAGTTGAAAGTCAATTTTTTCTTTTTCCACCTCCATTTGTTTTTGATCTGTCACATCACGGGCCACCCCAATCAGCCTAAAGGGGTTGCCACTTTCATCGTGTTCAAGTTGACCATGAGCGCTTAGCCAGCGCACCTGCCCATTATCTGATCGAATTATCCTATAGTCTATTATATAAGGAGCATTTTGTTTAATAGTAGTACCGAGTACTTCTTGCAGTCTTTTTTTGTCTTCAGGATAGTAACAATCACAAGGTAAATCCATTGAAGGGATACCTTGGCCTACACGCCTTCCATAGATCTCATAGAGTTGATCTGACCACACAACATGTTTGGTTTTTAAGTTCCAAGACCAACTGCCAATGTTGGCACCTTTTTGCGACTGCTGCAAAAGTCTCTCACTTTCTCTAATTCTACTCAACAACTCAGCCGTAGCCAGGTCGTGTTTATATAAAAAAACCAAGGTCACAAGCATTGATAGCAGCACCGCTGCAATAAGCAGCTCATGAACGATATCGTATTGCCCTTGCTCTGATACAATTTTTTTGTAAATCATTTTCTCCACAACAGACAACTCTTTAAGCAGTGTTTTAAATACTTCATCAAAATGTTGATCAATGTCAGATCCGATACCTGACTGCTCAATTTGGGCCAGTCTTGCATGTACAAGCCCAACAAAATCAAGCCAAAGAGCTTTTACACCAATAATTTTTTTGATCAGTTGCTCATCATCTATGGGATAGTATTGTCTACCCCTTTTTTTTCCTCCTTTAACAAGTACATCAATGTACCATAGAGCTTCATCTAAATGCCTTTGTATTGTGTGAATCTTAGCGGTCTTATCCCCCGCCGCGAACTCTTCAAACCAAAGATGAGCAAGGGCCACCTCCAACTTGGCTTCCATAATAGCATCAACAAGTGGTGTCTGTTTTTTAATAATGGATCGCCCCGCCAAAAATGAGTGAGTAAGAGCATAAATTATAAAAAGAAATAAAAAACTTAAAATGAGATATCGGGTGCGTTTGTTTTGAGTTACCTCGTTGTCTTTCATTTCACCCCCAGATTTAAAAACGGCAAATGCTTGCTTAATAAATTATACAAGCTGTCGAAAAAATTTTCACTGGAAAAAAATGAAATAACTTCAAAGGGAAATCTTTAGTAACATAAATATTACTGTCGGTAATATTTATGTTACTTTTTTTTAAAGCAAATATAGTTTAATAAGGCCATCTGCCTCTCATATAGTAAGGTCTATAGTATGGAGTAAACTTACTAAAATCTCCAGGTGTACACTCATGTCGCTCTGGGTGAGCAGCAATATACTCCATTACTCCAGGGGGCAAAGAAGCCGCCATAAAGCTTAGTCCATCCTTTACTTGTTTATAATTGGCCTCACGAGTGTAGCCTCTAAAGTGTGCTGTCACATCTGCTTGAGCATTATTGACAAGATCTAGAACCAATACGTTTTGCTGACAAGAAAAATCAAACTTATTCACTTGTAATTTCTTTATATCACCATCTTTACCAACTCGATAAGAGACCTCTAATTTATTCAAATCATAGACTATGTTCCATTTGGAAAAGTTAGGAGTCCATACATGCTCCAACACGTTAAAAAAATCATTAACACTGGTTGGAGGAGTTGGGTTAATGTGAGATAGCCTAGACCTTACTTGCAGGTAGCGCCCCATAGATCCAAGTCCAGTTTGATGTCCTCCACGGGCGGTTATAAAGTCACATTGACTCTGCTCTAGGTAGCGATCTTCATTGTGGAAAAATACAATGTCTTTTAATGGAGAATCTGCCAAGTTGAAGTTTTCCATTATCTTATATTCAACCTCACCTTTTTGATTAACTCCAAAAGTTACTAGCTGATTGTCAATCTTCGAAATTGCAGGCAGTTCACCTTTTTTAGGCTGTCTATCCAACACATAAAGATTGCATCCTCCAACTGGTGGCACATTAAAGTCAGGTGAGTATTCTGACCATGAAGATTCTGAATTTACAAAGGTATCATTAGTTAATGCCACTGCATTCTGGTTGATATGTGCTCTTCCATTTAAAAACTCAACCGCAGCACATTGGTCAGTATCACATACCATGTAGTGAACGAGTCCGGCCAAAGGAGAGATCTCTAGACTATTAACATTATTAACTACTTCATACACACTTGCATAGTTATCTAGCTGGTATTGAACCCATTGAAGTTCATTGATTTGAGGAGCACCAGTTTGCTTTGGATAGACGGTATCATTGGACCATAACACCTCAACGACTAGTCCTTTTTCATTAATACCACTCACTGGAAACTCTCTACCATGTTGATTGAAAGTTATGCTTCCATATCTTGCTGTCCACTGTGCTGGATACTGGAACCCATGACTTAGGGCCGTTTTTTGAAATCCCCGCTTGTTTACCACTAACATTCCAGAAGCAATGTACCAGTCATAACTTTTTCCAAGAATCTTATGATCCCTTGAATAAAGCGTGCTGCATGCCTCCACGCTTGGCAGGTAAGCTGTTACATACAAAATAGAAATTAAAATAATTACAAACTGCGTAGGCATTTTATTAAACATAGTAAGTCCTTTTTGTTGTTTCATAATAGTTTTTTTTAAAACTCCAAACATCCCCATATTATAATATCTAAATATGTATATATGAGTGTTTTTAAAATGTAAAGTGAAACAGTTTAACTCGGATACTACATGCTGGCAATTTCATCCCAAAAAGAGGTTAATTTTTTTTCTCCCAGATAGGTTGCAGCCAATAATGCACCGCCCACTTCGCCGACACCTACGATGTGATCGCACCCGGCCTTTTCTAGGTATTCTTTGGATGTAGGGTCAAGCAATTCTGAGATTATTTTGGCCTTGGGATTTAATTTTCTTGCAAGCAGACAATTGATGGCAGTCATGGCGTCTGAATGGATTTTCATGGAGTAATCTGCCAGAAGTATTATAGATGCGGCATTCTCTACGGAGGCATGTACAAGGTCCTGGGTAGAAACTGGGTGGGAACCTCTGACAAAGCTAACCCACGCAAAGCGCACGGGTTTTCTCTCAAGAGGTGCTACAATTATGACCTGCCGTTTTTCTCTTTTGCTGACCATATCTAAAATTTTGGGACCTTTTTTATTCCAACCAATAATGACAGTGTGATCTTTTTGACTAATGTGGGCCATTCCCATCTCCTCTCGAATTTTGATTTCTATAAAAAAAGTAGCTGCCACTGCTGAAAAAGCAGCAAGTGCCCCAATTGTTAACAAAATGGCCAAAATAACGACAATTTTACCACCCACAGTGACAACCACTTTGTCACCAAATCCCACCGTCGACATAGTCGTTACCATAAAATATAAAACATCTAAAAAATTCTTCAAACCAGCGTTTTTTGTATGTTCGAAGTAATAAATGGAAGCCGATCCAAAAACAAATATGCCCATTAAAAAGCTTCCGATGCGAAACAAAACTTTGTGTCTGATATTATTAAGGATAGTAATAAAAGTTCTGAGTGTATTAATCATACTAATCATTGAACCAATAATTCATGAAAATTTCAAGGGCGCGGAGCAATATTTTTAGTTAGTTACAATCCACCGGTAATTTTTAAAGATGAACCGGTAATATACGACGCTTCTTTTGATGCTAAAAATAATACACCAGCTGCCACATCGGTCACACTACCAAATCTTTTCATGGGAACCTGTTTGGCGTATTCCTTTTTTTGCTCTGCTGGCAAGTCTGCTATAAAATCCGTTTCGATAAAGCCGGGACAGATGTTATTGACAGTAATCCCTTTTTTGGCCACTTCTTTTGAAAGTGACATGGCAAAAGCTTCTTGCCCAGCTTTAGAAGCCCCATAATTAGTTTGACCGGGCAGCCCCAAAGTCCATCCAATTGAGCTGATATTGATGATTCTACCAAAACGCTTTTTCATAAATCTAGGAACGACCATTTTGGACATATAAAAGGTACCATTGAGGTTTACTCTAAGTACTTGATCCCACGACTCATTGTCCATCATTGCACACATTGAGTCCTTGCGAATCCCGGAATTGTTTACAAGAACCTCGATGGAGGGGTAGTTATCATCTACATACTCAAAAAACTCTTCCACCTCTTTGAAGTTGGAGACGTCAAACTTTTTTACATCCAACCGGTCTAAATGTTTTGAATTTGCTTCCTTAAACTCTTTTGCAGCTTGCTCATTACCAGCATATGTGGCAATAACTGTCCCGCCAGATTTTAAAAATGCCTCACAGATACCGCGACCAATTCCGCGAGTTCCACCTGTAACAATTATGTGTTGTCCTTCAAAAGAAAACATGCCAAAACTCCCAAATTTTTTAAAAATCCACTGATAAACTTCAAAGATAGTTCAACAGGCACAACTGGTCTACTAAAAAAAGTTTTAAAGCTACTTGCCGCGCTTCATATGGTGAACAGCACGTAAAACATCACGGCGTGAGATTTGTCCAACTAATGCGCCATCTTCGTCAACTACTGGAAATCGTCGATAGTGTAATTTCGTAAACTTAACTGCCACATCTATGATGTTGGCCTGCATTTTAACAGTCTCTACAGTTGTAGACATGAAGTCTTTAACCGTTCCATCAGGCAGATTATTGGCATAGAAGTAGCCATAACTCACATCTACTTTTAAGCAATCTCGCTCGGAAATAACACCAACTAGCTGCTTATTTTCATCTAAAACTGGCGCACCAGAAATATTATTTTTAAGTAGAGACTCAATAACTTCTGAAATAGAGGTATCTGGAGTAAAAGTAATCAATTTTTTTGCCATAAAATCTTGAACACTGTGCCCTCTGTCTTCCATAATTATATCCTTTGTAAATTTAAAAAATATTAATTGTGAGACAATTATATATCAAATTATTTGTCTTATGTGATTAAAAATATTGATTTTCTATATTTTAAAAGAGAACTATTTGAATCAGCTTACTTTATAGTGATGCTACAATTTTTGTATTTGTGAAAGCAAAGCCAGAAGATGTAACTTCTGTGTCGTAATTATCATCAGTTGCATTGGTCTCGTTGCCACTATTTCTTCTTTGGCTATCTGCTTCTACATGCTCATCTGCATCAGCTTCCTCTCCCGCATAATAAAGTGTCTTAGAAATAGTTTTGTGCTCGAACAGTACTACAGTGTTATCAATTGGCCCATCATAAAATCTGATTCTGGCCTTAGTGTCGGCCCCATCAGAAACAAGTCTGCCATGAATATCAGAGTGAATATCATCATCAGAGACCATGTCACCAGTAAAAAGTCCCGAAGGCCCAACAGTTGCTTCAATACTAAAAGTACCTTTATTAGATGTCATTTCAAATTCAAACTCTAAAGTCTCTTCGTTATTTGTAATATATAGCTCACTGATCGCATTTGCGAGTTTTGTGCCCTTAAGCTCCACTGAGCTTGCATTAAATTTTCCCAACTTTAAGATATTTACTCCTGCTGGCAAGGTTCTTTTGCGACCAACTTCATCATGAATATCAGACTCATCTGCTTGCGGCTTTTGAATTTCTACTTCACTGGCGTCTACTACCTCTGCTGATTCAGCTAACCTTTTTGCTGTTAACAACTCATGACCACCTGTAAGCATGCGTGCTAGCTTCAAAGTCTGAGTTTGATCATTGTAGTTTACAACATTATAAAATTCGCTATCACTGTCACCTACAACCTTGATTTGCGCTAACCCCTTGTCATCACAACCCATTTCAAAAGCTACAACTCCATTATCTGAAGTAGCATCTGTAAAACGATCATATAATGATGTAATTTCCCACTGTGCACCTTCTACGATAATTACTGTTTGATCACTGCACTCAAAGTCTGCATCAAATTGCATTGGTCTAATTGAAGCAATATTTCTTTCGTCATCGTCTAGTCTTTTCACAAATTGAATCTCTTGATCATTCATAAAATCATCAGAGTAAAAGTTCACATCCACTACCGCTTTTGCCAGTACTGCAAGTGAAAAGACACAACTCATAACAATAAATGTTGATTTTTTGAAGTTCATAACTCTCTCCCAAATAAAATGTATATACTGTATTAAATGCAAAACAAGTGCCACTTGCTAACACAGCAAAACTGCAAGAGATATAGACGGTATATCGCTAATAACTCTTTAAAATCACTTCAATTCTGGATAGTGGTAGTAAGGCTTACTCTAAAAGAATATGTTGCTATTTAGATACAAATGTACAAACTTTAGTCAACTGCAACCTTGGTCTCTGCACACGGAGATCGCACCATTTTTTTTAAGAGAAATCAGGGCACAGGTCACATCAAACTCGTGGTCAGCACCTAACTCACTATAAATTTTAGATACCTGTGTTTTTATTTTGGTTCTACCCAAGACTTTTTTCTCAATCTCAGATAGCTTTAAATTCTTTTGGCCACACTGTTTATTCAAAACAATGTTGAGATGTCCAGGTGGCCTTAGTTTTGACACTATTTTGGATTCTGAGACCGCTTCTTCTAATAAGTTCCTATAATCATTAACATTTATTTCCATAGAACAAATACCACGTGGAAATATCTCTGGTTCCACAATATATGATATTTTCGAGCAATTTTTTTGCACCATACTTCGCATTAGGGACTTTAAGGCGGCTTTACCTTTGAGCCCTCTATAGATGACATGTACTAAAAGGCCACTTTTCAAATAAATAGCACCCACAAACTGCAACTTGTCCGCAAAGATATTAATTTTTCCGGTCAGTTTATAAAAGAATTGCTCAAAAACTATTGATGACAACTTCTTCAAGGCCACTTCTCCTCTTTTTAAGGCCATCTAGAAACCAGACAAAACCACCCCATTAATAGAAAATTTTTAAGAGGGGGTAAAAAATGTTTCTAGATAGATTTAAAAAAAAATATTATAATTAATATAAATATTTAGCTACCTTTTTTAAACTAAATTAACGAAAGGATTGAAGAAAGTGCGCATCAAAAGAAAAATTTATCTAATAGATCCTAGTTTTCAAATAAAGTTTAGCCTCTACATTTGTGTAATTATCTTTATTTCCAGCTTGATATACCCTCTAATGCTGCATGACTTTCTAACCTGGATATATGAAAATATATTGAAAACTTCTCCCAATTTTGCAAACACTTTAAAAAGTAAAAAAGACGCATTGCTAATTTTTTTGGGCCTTACCCAGCTAGGCTATACCTTTTTAATCTTTATAATTAGCATCTTTTTTAGCCACAAACTTGCAGGCCCAATTTACAAAATGAAAAAAATCTTAAAAAATGTGCGCAACAACGAGGGTGACCAAATTGTTTATCTTAGAAAGGGTGACTATTTTACCGACCTAGCTTCTGAAATTAATGAAACATTAAATACTTTTACCAACCATGAAACTACAAAATATTCTAATATCTCAGAAATTTCTTCCCTACTTGATGAAATTGGACCTAGTATTTCGGATGAATACCGCGAGAAGTATGATGAGATAAGTAAAAAAATAAATGAGTTACAGGGTCACTAATGTAACAAAAGTTCTCGCGTAAAGGGTCATAAAATAAAGGCCTAGTGCAAAAATGATATGGAGGTCGTTTTGTACAAAAGACTAATAACAATTGTGTTATTTTTTTCTTTTTCGGCCTTGGCAAGTATTCCGCCCAATGCTCACTTTGGAATAACACAAAAAAATGATGACCTGACAGTTAATTTTACCAAAGAAGAAATCAAGTTTGCCAAATCACTTGAAGACCTGTTGCGTCAACTCTCAAGACTGAAACTAAATGACTACACTATAAAAGTTTTAAAAAATAATGATCAATCAACTGTGGCCTTTAAAGAATATCGTCCTATGATCGATCGAATTGTCAAAATTTCAAAGAGTAAAAAAAATATTAAAAAATTTGTAAAGGCCTGTAAATTAGGTCCCTTCACAATTAAACAGAGTACTAAGTCAAAACAACTCAAGCATAGCAATAAAATTCTAAACATTTATAACAAAAAAATAGATTACTTTTGCAGACAATACATCTTAAAGTCCGTTCTAAAAATTAAAACTTCCAAGCTTAGAAGAAAAGACTTAAAAGCAGTAGCTCATGCATTACCTTTTTATCTGCAGGGCAAACCAAGTAGATATCTCACTCGGTTGTTAAAAAGGACTAAGAGGTACAATAAAAATATACACAATCATCTCAGTGCCATCATTACAGAAAACTACATCAAATTCAACTTATACCCTAGGAAAAAAATTACAAGTAGACTGCGTGTGACTCAGGAATTTACTGACTACGTTGAAAGTCGCGTTGGAAGGCCTGAAGAGATTGAATATTATTATAGCGAATTCAAAGTGCTTAAAAAGCTCTATAGAAAAGCAGCTCGGGCCAATAATTCTGATTTAGCTTCGACATACATAAAGCAGTTATTAAGTTTCCATGAGCAAAATAGCAAGTATATCCCCCGAAGTGCCGCACTTAAAACATTTGAAATCGCCGGTAAGTTTTTTCTGTATAAAGAGCTGTATCAAAACTCACTAGAGCTGCTGCAATATTGTAAACAAATTAGTATTACAAGCAAAGAGCTCAACAAATCGTTGTATAACCTAATACACGCTAATATGGTTAGAAAAGACTACCAAAAGTCACTTGCAATTATTGAGCAAAATAATTTAATTGAAAAATTTGCAGATCTACCCACCAAACTGCAGTTTTGGATTGCCTATACTATGCAACAAAGTGACGAGCGATATTTAGCAAAATATTTCTTCTCGACACTAGTACATGCATCACCTATTAATTACTATTCTATCATAGCGTTGCAACAGCTATCACAAATGTCTTACGACAAAACCAACAAGATATTCCTTAACTCCTTAAAGGCCAATAATTCAATTGCAAAAATTAACATCAATGCCTTTGCCCCTGTGTACCTCAATTCTTTAAAAAGAGTGGCCATATGGGCAAAATTAAAAAATGAGAGATTTGCAGACCTTGAAATTAAAACATTATTTAATAAAAACTTTAAATCACTTTTTAAAAATACAAAGATAGTTAAAAAACTAGAGAAATCTGAAATTCAGCAAGTGTTAACTGTCAACGTCATCAAGCTCCTGGCCCAACTGGATCAACATTTACAAAATTTCAAAATTATTCAAAAATCTCTGGGCAAAGATTTATTAAAAACCAGTAGAAAATTAATAAATCACTTATTTCCATTTAAGTATTTCGGACAAATAAAAGAATTTGGCAAGAAATTAGATCCTTTAATTATTTTGTCCTTAATCAGGCAAGAGTCGGCCTTTAATCCAAAGGCACGCTCTCGAGTTGGGGCACGAGGATTGATGCAAATAATGCCCACAACGGCCAAAGGCCTAGACCGCAAAGTTAAAAAAAGAGATTTGATGGAATCTACAACTAATCTTCACCTAGGTATAAAGTACTTTAAGATGTTACTAAAAAAATTTGATGGCAATTTGATTTTTTCTTTGGCCGCCTATAATGCTGGTGAAAATCGAGTAAAAAGATGGCAGCAAGAGAGATTTACTACAGATGATCCATTGCTGTTAATTGAGTCTATTCCATTTCGGGAAACTAGGCAGTATGTAAAGTTAATATACAGAAACTATTTCTTTTATAAGTACTTACAAAACAAAAATGATATAAGAAAATCCATCAAAGATTCATTTGTCATTAAGACTTTCTAACTGTGCGCTTGTAACTAATGACTGCCCATTTTATCTAATAAGCAGTACTGATCACCTCCCTTCCTTTCCATAATAATATTAAAATTGTTATATATACAATGCTAGAGAACTGCTTACATTATAAGTACAGTCATTATGAATCTTAATGGCCATAAAACTGTACTGTCTTGAAACGAGAGCACTCCAGTGTTCTTTTGTAAAGCATCTGCCATGATTTTCTCAATTTAACCTGATGCTGAG
>JADHTQ010000055.1 GCA_016784965.1 Bacteriovoracaceae bacterium
ATACTTTTCTTTGTATAATAGGCCAACATTTATTGTTTGCAGACTGCTTAAGGAAAAATATCGTAAAAATGACCATGTCAATGACCAGGACAGGTATTTGAAGATCAGATCAAGTTTAGGATGAAAAATTCAGGTTAATAGTCTTTTTAAAAAAACACTGGGAGTTACTCCCTCGCAATTTAGAAAAAGAATGTAATTATTTCACATTTTGGTCCAATCTTGGAAGGTTGGACGATTTACTATGCTCTATTTTGTAATCAAGTTGGCACACTTTAACATCGGAGCAATTATGAAATTTATTTTAACCAGAAAACACTTAGTATTTTTTATTACACTACTTACAACCCAGATCGTCTATGGATCAACGACGCAGCGCCAAGATCTCGTTATCCCCTTTCCTTCTTTGAGCGGTCGCTTTTTAGTTGGCCATCAAAAAATGACATTTAGGGACACTTCTCGTACTGAAGTGTTGGCACCAAGCGATGAGGAGTTGGCGTGTGCATTTGGAGATGAGTCAAAAAAAATCCCGGTTAGTTTCTATTATCCAGTAAGTACTAACGCAACTGCTGTGCCTGATCAATACTTACCCCACCCCGTTATTGAGGCATTGCAACTGGACACTTCTCTTGTGAACATGGCAAAGCGCTCTTTGAGGGACCAAAAAGTAAATAAAGGTCAATACCCCTTGATTATTTTCTCTCCCGGCCTTGGAATATCAAGCCTTTTTTACACTGCGACTTTAGAGGAGATCGCAAGTCATGGATATATAATTGCAGCAATTTCTCATCCCTACATATCTGGTGAAGTATATATTCCAGACACCCAATGCGTAGTCTCCATGCCACCACTACCAACCGATAGATGGGAGTTATTGGAACTTCTTGGAAACATGATACATGAAAACTTAAAAGATATTGATTATCTTTTAGAGGTGATTTCTCAAATGAGTCATGGCAACTCCTTTTTAAATCAGAAGGTTGATCTTTCTAAATTAATTTTAATGGGCCACTCAGGCGGTGGTATGACTGCCACGATGTATTGCTCGAAGCCCCAAGCCGATTGTTTTGCTGCCATAAATTTCGATGGTGGTAGTTTACAGGGACAAGGAGTTGAGGTGCCTGGAGCTTGGCCTTCAAGCAATAAAGTGGGTCTTCCCTTTTTAAAATTTCATTCTGCAAGTTTTCCGGGGCAAGACAATATCCCTTATGAGCGCATGGGAAAAAAACAACATGTAATTGATGTCAGAAGAATTGATCATAAAACTTTTTCCGATATGGCCTTCTTCCCAGGATTTATTCCCAAAACAAACTTTGAGCTACTACATTCTACAATGTCTCATAACATCATAACCAAAAACACTCTGGCCTTTTTGAAAGCAGCATTGATAGAAAGTGAGCAAGTTTTTTGGCCAAAACTAGATCATAATACATCTTTAAACTATTCGATTATTAGCGGTGGTCTTTGACCATATAGAAAAAAATTAAACTACCTTGCGACCTCTTCTTCCTCACCACTTTTGGCAACTATTCGCAACCTCATCCACTCTAGCCATTGGTGAGGGAGCCTATAGGCCTTCTCTTCAGTGAGATCAAACATCTTCTCTTGAGTTGACTCAGTATTACTCATTAGATCTTTCCACATTGAGAGCATTTCTTTGCCATTTGGATTTCTTTGTCTTAAAAAGCTCTCGTAACTCTTTAAATTCTCTTCCGTTTGTTTTAACAAAAAATCCCTTGCATCTTGCACATTTTGAGGAATCAGAGGTTCAACGCTTTCTTCAAATTCCTTTACTGCTTGGTTTAAGTTATCTTTCCAAAAATTAATATAATCTGCAGTATTTTTGTTGAAGAAGCTTCCAAAATAATTTCTAAAACTCTTATCGATTAATTTAGACCAAAAATAAAATAGCATATCATCACTGTTTTCTGATTCTTTTAAAATCTCGATAAGCTTTTGATTCAAGCAATTCTTCCAAAGGTCTTCTAAAAAATATGGCGAGGAATTTACCACAATTAAGCGAAACTTTTGGCCTAGATCAAATGGCGATACGGGATGCCCCTGTTTATTAACCGTCAACTTAATCTTTTCACCTTTTCTTACTTGTAGCTGGAGCATATTGGAGTAAAATGCTTCATTACTTTCAGCGAGCCTTGTCCCTTGTGAGCTCTGTGCAACAACGCCAAAATTTGCTCGCCCTACATATGGAAACCCAAATGCATTTGTTCTATAGATATAGTTTTGATCTGGTACTACTAACACAGATATTATACCATCGTGCCTACTAGTAAGCCTAAATGCCTTGTTTTTCTCTTCAAGGCCAATATGGGAGTCAACCATAAATGATCCATCTAATCCCCATTTAGCACTTAATTTATCAGCGGCCTGTGGATCAAATCTTTCCATCACACCATAAGTTCTTGCTGATTTATTAAAATCAACAACTACTGAGGTGACTAGATTTTTAGTATCGTCAGCTTGGTACATTCCTGCTTTTTTTAAGGTTACACCGCCCTTGCTCATAACAGCTCCCATGGGCCCAAGTGGTCCAAGTGGTCCTAAAGCTCCCAAAGGCCCAGTCGTTCCTAAAAAGTTATAGTTTCCTTGTAACCAATCATCACTAAGAGGGCCCAGTGACCCAAGTGGACCAAACTCACTAAGAGGACCTGCATTTTCCAACGAGTTTAAGGGAGCAAAATCCCACATTTTCTTTTGGATAGCACGTGACCACCAAAACAGTGGATTTAGGGCACTATCTCCGATGGCACCAAAACTCATACTTAAAGATCCAGTTGGACCTAAAGGACCAGAAAGGGAAAACACTTGGCTCAGTACTGAGCTTGATGACCAAACAGCACTAATACCAGGCCTTGACTCTCCTGTGTCGTTAAGTAAGTTTATATATCCTCTGGTTGTAAGTGGTAGCTTAAGCTCTGAAGGCATTGATCCAAAAAAGGTTAAAAAAATGTCACGCATAGATGCATCTTTAACATGAAACGTAGTCTTTGCTTGACCATATTGAGCAAATTTATTTATGGAGGCTTCGCAAAGAGTATTTGATGAACCTGAGTGGGCATTATTAACAAAAACTAAAATTAACACTAAAAAAAACGTTTTATAATTATAACCAAACACTTTACTCTCCTATTCCATTCAAAAAAATTTTAAATTGGACTATACATTTAAATGCAAAATACTTGTGCACAAATGGACGCAGTGTGTAAAATTTTCCAAAAAAATCTTGACAATAGTGTGATGTTTTAGGTTTTAACACAATTTCACAACGACTAGAAATTCGTGAAAAAGCGTAATAATATGAATATAAACCATTATTTAGGAATTTATTATGAATACAGATCTCAAGCGGAAACTTCAAAACGCAAAAAAGCTCTATTACTCCAATACTGGCGTCTCACTGATTGGCATTACAATCGCGGGGGGGCTACTTGGTATGCTAATCATGTCCACAACCAAGCTTATTACAAACTCAACAAGGTCACTAAAGACAACAGAAGTCAACTTAGAAATAAATGAAGTGATGAATCAAGCAAGAACATATCTCTCAGATGGATTTTCATGTGGACATACTTTGGGAGTAACATTTAATGCCTCCTATCCAAATGGAGAGGCCACCGGTGGAACCACGTACATCTCCGAATTGCCAACGGACATGGGTGAAACTATAAAGGATAAGTGGGGTGACGAGGTTACTCTTGATGGCAGCCAACTTCTAGACCTTGAGAAAGTTGAACTTACTAATCCCGAAGAAATTGGCGATGATGACCATGGACAGCTAGAAATTGTTTTTCACTTTATAAAAACATCAAAACTGGTTTTAAACCGCAAAGTCACAAAAAGGCTAAGAGTCCAAGTGAAATCGGTAGATGGTAAAATTGTTCAATGTTTTAGTGCTACCGAAAATGCAATAACTACCGCCTTTGACAAGGTCTGCAAAGAGCTTTTTAAAGGAAACATTAATAGTCAGGGGGAATGTCAATACGTATATTCATGGAAACACTCCAACTATTCTGCCTGTGATCCGGTTAAAAAAACTAGAAATGTTTGGTGCGAAAGAGCTGATGGCGCCTTTGTAGGAGAAAATTACTGTGGGGGGGCCAAACCCTCAAGTGTGGATATTGCCTCATGTTTTAATACTTTAAGTGTGGCCCTCACATCAGGTGCAGGTTGTCCTCCTTATTGTGGACATAGTCCTTTTGAAGGCACCTACTTTGTAAATGCATCTGTACAGCTCGATGGTTCAGTAAACCTTAAACTGCAACATGATTGTCGTTATCCAAATAAATGCGATGGGGTCAAAGAGCATGTGGATAGAATGTCATTTCACGTAACTGAAAGTGCCTCAGGCAATTTTGACAACCTATATGGCGGACCAAAACATAGTTGGAAATATGCCAATTTCTGTATTTACCTGATGAAGACAGGATACCCTACTCAAAAGAAGTGTTTTAAAAATTAGTGTACAACTACATGATCACACTGAGTTAGTGCGGCAACAGCCATAAATTATTGACACCCAAATTGCATAACTTTCCCCACGACTTTTAATAAATTCAGCTAGTTACAAAAAAGAGGCTTCAGTTGTTTTATCTGATATTACACCATGTTATTATTTACAAATGAAAGTACACAACTATCTACTCCACATTGTTTTCACTATTTTTCTTTTTTTCTCACATGTCCTTTATGCCAAGGAGAAATGGGACCCGGCCAAGAATAAACAAGCTGAAATTGAGCTATTTGCAAGTTGTTTTGCGGTCATGCATTCGGCTGAGTTTGAGAGCAAAAAACCAAAAAAGGCCAAAAGTAAAAAGGTCTCTGAAGATGTAAAAAAACTAGCACATGATTGTGATAAGTTTTTAACTTCCCTGAGTGATATAAATACGGGGCTTTTTAACTTTGGTCAGCTGAATCTAGAATATACTGGAATGCTTGCTGGTACAGGGGAACACTTAGGGGCCCAGCACAATACCGCCAATATGTATGCCAAAGGGGCAAAACATTTCCTGGCCCGAACCCAAGCCGCCGATTCCATGAAGAGACAGTTTTCAAGTTTTTGTCGCGACATCAAAGCAAAAAGTATTGAAAGAGACAATGATCTAACTAATATAAAGGTAATCCAAAATCAAATGCAAGATCTGTCCAAATCACTCATGAATTGCTCAAAGCAAGTTCATCAACAACTGCTCGATAAGAATGAGCATTACACTAAGATTGCAAAAGATAAGTCAGCACGAATGAAAAATCGTAGGCTGGGTGGTAGAGGTAGTGAATATAATAAGCTAAAAAGGGAAAAGATTAGGGCCCAAAATCTAGCAAAAGCCGCTCTAGAGCAAGCTCAGCACGAAGAAAAAGCAATTTTAGATAAGTTAGCAGAGACCAAGCCAGGAGAAGGTTTTATTGGAAAAGTCAAAAGGATTAGAAATAAAATTAACTTAGCTGATAGGAGAATACTCAGAAAAAAAGGGCCAAAAACTATCAAGGAGCGATATAAAAAATATGATAAATTTTTTAAAAAGAATTTAAAGCGATTTAAAAAAATAAAAAAAGTTTGGGCATCATTTAAAAAAAATATTACTCCCGAGCTCAATATTTATCAACCCCACCTTTACAAGCCACCAGGTAAAAAGGCATACCGGTCCGCAGATCGCTTGAGTCGTCCCGGGGAGTCTGGCTGCCATAAGTACGCCAAAGACATTGACCAAGTCCTGAAAGATTATGACAAGGCCATTAAAAAAATTAAAAAGCAAAATAAAGAAGTACTGGTCAAATCATTGAAAAAAATCAAAGGTGTGGATAAGTATCGCACCTCTTATAATATGCAACTAGAAATGGAAGATTGGGGCAAAGTTTTTCAAGAAGCTAAAAGGATATATACAAAGGAATTTGATACCAAACTTCTCCATCCAAAAACAAGGGCCGAGTTTTGGTGTCAGTATGAACAACAAGCAGGAGTTATGGCTTCGGTGGAGCTTGAGTCTGCCAAAAAATATGTACATCGCCAAAAGACTATGCAAGAGATGATGAAGCAACGTCAAGGGGCTACAGCATTAACAGGTGATACCCCACAAGAGCAAGTTCCTCGTGGTGAGCCCAGCCAAGCGGTCAAAGACCTACATCGCCGGTATAAGCGCGCCCAAAGACAATATGAAGAAGCTGATCGAGAACTTGATACTAACGGAATGTTTACTAGTGACGATCCGGCCATCAAGAAAAAAAGGGCCGCTCTAGATGAGCTAAATAAAGTGCGAGCACTTTCACAACAAATGAGCGACTCTCCTGCTGGAAATGAACAGTTGGCAGAAATTGAAAATGGTGTTACCGCAACTTATAAAAAACAAATAGAAAAAGTTCAAGAAAAAACCGGATTGTTTGCTCGAAGTGAGATTAAAGCGACTCCTGGTTTTGGCAATAGAGCATTTGAAGCTGGTAAGGGCTACGTCTTTGGCACACCTATCGACGCTGGAGCGCAAGTAGATGTGGGCAGACGGGAGCTTGGAAGCGCAGGAGATCTACTTCCTGAAGGTACCGTGGTGAAAGGAGAAGTACAGGCCCAATATACCAAAGGAGAAGGAACTCATATTCGGGCAGCATTTAGTACTGCTCCTCAAGAAGATGCCGCCCCAATGAAGCCGGGCTTTATGGAAAATAGAAAAAGGGTGATACCTGGTACAGACGGCACAAAACTTCCTGA
The DNA here is from genome assembly GCA_016784965.1 of Bacteriovoracaceae bacterium. GTDB lineage: Bacteria > Bdellovibrionota > Bacteriovoracia > Bacteriovoracales > Bacteriovoracaceae > JADHTQ01. The sequence continues at coordinate 6,710 of JADHTQ010000055.1, forward strand.
AGGACCAGGTATCCATGTCGCTTTGGATGCCAAGACCTATATCCCCGGAGACCCTCTCAGTGATGCCAGACAATCTTATCATGAAAACAGAATTCTGAGACAGAAAGCGGCGACTGGATCTTATGGTGGCAAAGACCGAGAATATTACACCGACCAGATGAATGCTAGTAGACAGCAATTTTATAGATTGGCAAGCAGTGGGGATGAAGCAGGTAAGGCCAGTAAAAAACGGATGGACCTGCTTTTAGAAAACGAAGTAATTCCCATGGGAGCAACTTTTAAAGCTTCTATGAACGAACAAGGAGTTGATGGACAGGTCCACGGCAAGGCCAAGTGGAACGGAGTCGTGCATTACTGGACTGGAGAAAGAGGGCTGACTTTAGATGACTCCACTCGAGTCGATGTTAAAGGACAAGGCAGCGAGTCGGGCACCCAAGGCAGTGGATCTTTTAGAAACCCTTACGCTCAGGGCGACTTCAATTATAGTGCCGACTTTAAAAAAGACACCGCGAAAGTAAGGGGCACTGTGGTCCACAATGGTGTGGAGATGCCTATTTCTGGAGATGGTTACGTTGACAAGCAGGGAGTTGTACATACCAGCTTCAAAGGTGGCACAGGGGGACGCTCAGGAAGTGCAACTATCAGTTATGATCGCGCTACAGATGTGGCCAATGTTGGAGTTAATGCAGATGTTGATGGTTACCGCGTAGAGGGCAAAGGAAAGGTTGCAATAGGTGCTAAAGTTATTTCTGAAGGTCAAGTAACAGTCAGCAATGAAGAAGGACGACTGGAGTTGACAAACGTTAGAGGTAGCAGTCAGGGTCCAATGCAAGCAGATCTAGAGGGACATGCGCGTGGTGTAGAAGTTGGAGGAAGTGTTAGATTAAACCAAGACAGGACAGGCCACTTTGATATAGAGGGGCAAAAAAGATCCGAAGGCTATAAATTCAAGGCCAAAGCAGATGTAGATATTAATGAGCAAACCGTCAACAATGGCCGGTTGGAGCTTAGAAACCACGAAGGAGAGGTGGTCGCAACTCAAGTACAAGGGCAACTTGGAGGCGACAAGAGTGCAAAACTTGAAGGACAGTGGAAAGGAGTTAGGGCAAAGGGACAAGCCACCGTGCATGCAGATCAAACTGCAGATGTGAGGCTAAAAGGAAGCGATAGAGGAGCAACTTTTAATCTTACAGGTGCTGTTGATGGAAAAGACCGGGCCGGAAGGTTTAAAGGAGATGCAACCTACGGACAAGCGAGGATGCAACTACAAGAAGGTATCGGTTCATCGGATGTTGCTTCAGGCAGAGTCTCTGGTCAATATAATGATCTTGTCCGGCTAAAAGATGGGACCATAGTAGCTCGCCCACGTGAGCGAAGTGCCCAATTTGCTGGATCAGGGAGATTTTTAGAAAATGGCAGATTTGTCGCCGCCGGAGGCGCGCAATCTACTAAAGGTGGAGTCACAGGTAGTGTGGGCGTTTCAGGACAAATGGATGGCTTTGGTGGTAGCGGCAGGGCAACTAGAAACAAAAATGGCAGCACCGATTTTGTGGTAACTGGAAATGATAGAGAAGAAAACCTCTATTATAGAGCACAAGGAAACCTAAATAAAAAAGGTAACGCAACTGGTACCTTTGTTGCCTCAGAATCTCAGGCCCAAGGCGGAGGACACTATCGCGGAAACTTTCAGACGCTGACAAATCAAAATAATCAAAGCTCTACTGCAATTGATGTAAATAGTGGACGCACAAAAGCACTGGGCACAACTCTTGAAACCCAAAATGCTTTTGCCGGTATTGGCCCAGATGGCAAAAAAATGGTTGTGGCCGATGAAATAACTTTTGGCGGCTACAAACTACCCCGAGGATTTGCAGGAGTTGTTAAAAGAAATCCCGACGGAACCCATACCATCACGGGGGGAGTGGTAACCACAGACGGAACATACAAGAAAAATTTTCGCGATACATTTTTAAAAGATCCACAAAAAGCCGCACAGTTGATTCCTCAAGAGGGCAGCATTGTGGTAAATGACCCCGGCAATTTATCCACCTGGGAAAAAACTAAGCTGGCCAGCAAGATAGGATGGTCAGGAATCTCTAGACGTTGGGAAAAAGCTAAAATCGCTGGCAAGAATGGATTGGCCGGGATCTCTAGAGGTTGGAATAAGTATGTTTCGCCACATATTGGTGTTAGAGATTATACAAGTCAGGCCCACGCAGCACTACCGGCTAGACCGGCCAGACCGGTCGCAGCCAATAATCGTAACACCGGATTTGATAATGCTCCAGCAACTGTGCCTGCGCCCAGACAGATAGTAGCTCCTAGCAGCACAAGAGTTCCTGCAACAACCGCACCCAGCCGTCCTGTTGCACGCACAGCAACCCAAGCCCCCCCCAATCGTTTATCCTACCAAACAGTTCAGCCTCGGCACAGATATGGCCGTACATACGACCGAAATTCTTATCAAAGAGTCAGACCCATGCGCAGACGTACGTACACCATGGGTGTACCCTATCCAACTGCCAAACCCAAAAGGCGAGGGACTAAATAATAGCAAGGATGTGTTTATATGATCAAAAAGTTCCTAGCAAAACCCACTGTACTAATTATTTGTACTCTATTAATTTCTATCAATTACACAAAAGCTGACAGGGCCTCTGAGGCAGGACCCATTATTGAGACCCTTGATTTATTGTTTAAAGCACATACCCGGATGTTAAAAGGTTCACAAGTTAATGATGGATTTAAAAGTGCTTACCGCATTACAGGCAGCTTTGATGATGCTGGCTCGCCCTTTTCTTCCTACCCAACACTAAAGTTACTTAAAAGTAAAAGTTGCCGAGAACTTCGTGGCACATTAAAGGCCAAGGGATATGACTTTGCCAACTGTAAAATCGGTGAATCTACGACCCAGAGAAAGTCCGACTTTAAAAACCTCACAAAAGATATAGTTCGAGTTGCTCGCCTAAATAAACTTTTATACTCCATCACGTTAGCAGACATTAAAGGAGCTAAACAGACAAAAACTATAGACATTGATGGCCATTATGACGCTGACTTAAAAGGTACCAGTGAATACTCCATTTTTCAAAGTTGGAAAAAGGCATTATGTTATAGCGTTGACGGAAATCGAAAAAATCAATGCAACTTCAGTGATATTTATGTGATGAGTAGCCTAAATGAAAGAGATCAACTGTTTATTGACGGTATGTCCAAACTGGCAGGAGTGAAAGCTTCATCAGGCAGATTGAAACTAGCTAAATCTCTGGAAAAGAGATTAAAACACATTGATAACCTATACCAGTGTTTAGTAAAAAATTACGCAAATCTATGTGGAGATAATTCCTACCAACTTCCAAAAGACATCACCAGCATTACCACGACAGAAGTAAAACATCTCCACGATGGTCCAAGGAGAACCCAACCGGCCATAAGGCCTAGTCCATCCTCTATTCCCATGGCCACTCCACCTCCAAAATTAATTGAAAGATAACCAGACTAATCGTCAAACGCCTCACTAATTTTTAATTTAAACATCTCATCAGCTGAGATAAAGTATTGAGTGTATTCAAAATTTAAAAGACTTGGAATTTCTTCAACATCTAAATGTTCAAGCCGTGAAAAAACATCTGTCACAATGGGTACTTGGGAAAGCCTAATTTGAGAAAGCTGCAGTGAAGAGCTTTGTGCATAAGAGTTCATATTAAAAATAGACAGGATTACAGAAAGTGCAACGATTAATCTTAGGTTATGTTTTGCTTTCATCTCAATTTCTCCAATGGTAGGTTTTGATAAAGAATATCGACTTTATCTACAGCTTTAGATCGTTATTGACAATACCAATAACCACATTAATCCCATCTAAGAATTATATGCAGCAGTACAACTATCTGTAACAACAACACATTGCCTACCCTCCCAAGCTACCATTCATCTACCAGGAGGGATAAAACTACATTGAAGGCCTGTATCTGTCTGTTCCAAGTAATATTCGACACCAGGCGACAGGGTAGTACTGTCTCTTTGCATCATTTTATCTACTCCTATGGCCTTGACTGCTGCCCTCTGGTTACAACCAAAACACAGCTTTCTGATATTTTCTGCAGAGCTATCTCCGCCTAACGAAATTGGGCGAAAATGATCATATTGCAGATTAACTCTACTGGTACATCGGTCTCCAGTAACGGGAGAAAACCCTTCACATCTATTGTTCGCTCTTTTATCTACAGATTCTTTTACCTCTCTTGTGATGTATCTCTGATTCTTAGATTTTTGGGATGATGCTCTTTTTGCTTTGGAATGTTCAGTTTGTTCAATATATTTATCGATCAAACATTCGATCACCTCTAGCTCACTGCAATCATCAAAATCCCGCCCTACCTTCTCAAGCTTCTTTAATAAATGCTCTGTAAGGGTAATCTTTAATCCTCTTGGCGGTGGATTTTTTGATAATGAATTTAAAATATTTTTTACCTCTTTGCTCGATCTGCCACATACATGTTCAACTAATTTGCTTCTGTTTTTAATTCTATTGTTTTTTAAAAATGAATATATTGAAGCAGCAGTTGTTAAATTTAAACTTCCGTCTTGAATCTTTTGCTTGATAATAGGCGCCGCTTTTATAGCACGTACTGTTTTTACCCGTATCGCAGCTTCAGCATCAGAGTATTTTAAAACTCGAGTACAAAACTTAAACAAAGAAGAGGCCCCATAGTCAACAAACAGTTTTCGTCTATCAATTTCTTCCAAGTAACTTAAGACTTCAACAATAATTTCCTTTTCTTCTTTAACTTTTATTTTAATTTGCGCCACTAATTGTTTATCACTCAGTTTATAAATCATTTATCTCCCCCTTATATTTTTTTAGAAACTATCACAACCGTCGCAAAAAGACCAATGTAAGAAAACGTCTATCGCTCTTAATAATAGGGGCATCGACACACTAACGACTCATCAAAGATACTTCTTAGCCCGAATGAAACATTTAGTTAAAAATGATAACAAAGATGTTACATTTTTGATTATCGAAGGTCTAAGGGTCAAACAACTTGGTCTAACTTTTATTTTTAAAAAAACTTACTTCTAGCGATATCGCACCATCCCGTCATAGTAACGACGCAAGTATGAAACAATGAGAAGAAAAAAACATCTATGGAGTTCTTCGTGCCTCGTTCACCAAAGCACTGGCATGCTGCCGTTTCATTATAGAGATGCTAAAAAACCACGCAAATATATATACATATGCGCAATCCAAGAAAACGCTTGATGGCCATGTTGCTCACTAGATTTTTTATTTTTTTCTATCCGAAACACTTGAGGCTCTCCCTTGTACACACCATCAAACAATAGCAAAATATCTAATGATTGCTCCGATTCTTGCAGTACCAACATACCTTCTGCTTTGCCTGATGAAGTAGAAAAAAAAGATGACATGGATTTATCTTGATTAATGTTTTGGGCCTTATCAAAGTCGGCCACCCACAACTGGGATTGTTCTGATTGTCCATCCCAAAAATGTAACTGATAAGGAGTTGTTTGATCCCTTGATGCTCCCACTAGTAGTGCAAAACCATTATTTATTGTTGAGATTTCTCTGATTCCAAGATTTGATTTACCCAAATCTACCCAATGAACTCGGTAGTCTAACTCTTCTTTTTTTCTATCAAACAAAGCTGATAAACTAGAGCTATTACCAAAAAGTTCTCTAACAGCTATCTCAATAATTGGGGAGCTATCAAAACGATTTGGTGCCCGTAACCCTACATAAAAGACACCATCTTTAATAGTTAGCCCTTCTATGTTGATACCACCTTCTGCTAAGCATTTAGCAAAATATGGACCTAGTTCTGGATCATTGCTTATCAGGTTGGCCAAAGTGTTTTTAGTTAAACCTCCCGATGGAAAGTTAGACTTTGAATTTATAGGGTATTTGGCAAGACCGGTTTTTAGGTCAACTTCTAATTTTAAAAAGCCAAATCTGCTAAGCTGTGCTTTACACTTTTTTCTGCTCATACCGTGGGAGCCTATAATGTAATAACTGTCTCCCCAGGCTGCAATTGCTTCGATATCAATTTCTTCTGTGGTAAACGTTAGTGTTATCTTTTGTATAACCTCATAATTTTGACCACTTCTTTTGACAACATATACACTCGATCCTTCATCACTACCAACAAGGCAGTTATTTGAAGAGATACACGCGATAGCACTAAGATCATATGGCTTACTGATAGTTCCGACAAAGCTTACCCCCCTACTTTGACCACCATCAACTTGGGCAAAACAAATGCTAGTAAGCAACACAAAACTGAAGGTAAGTGTCTTTAATTTTATAAATTCCATTCAGCCCCCTCTACATTTTCAAAGAAGATTAATCAATATATAAGCTATATATCTATAACTTGTTTAGACAGTGTTATGAAATTGTGTTGATTAGTTAATAATTCTTTAATAAGTAAGAAAATCCAAAGGATAACTTATCCATCCCTTTTGACTTTCTCTTAAAAGCCAAACTTCCATCTTCATCTCTTTTAAATCTATTAAAGCTTTCGCAATAGTTTTCTCATTAAAAATACTTTCTTTGGGCCCATCTGCTTGATTATTTAATACACTTTTTAGCTCATCATTGTTCATAATTGGTTTTAATAAATTCTTGCCAGCTTGCAGTCTTTTAAAAGTACCACCTACATTTTTTGTATTTTCATATTTTTTCAAATCACTTTGGTAATGGTTAGTGTGCACAAAAGGAAGCTTGGGGTACTTAAGCAGATACTCATCAGCAGTGGACTCTATGCTAAAACAACGTCCCTGCGGTGAAATAATTAACTGATGAAACCCAGACGCGCGTTTTATGTGTTCATATTTTTTTAGATCATCTACAACAGAGGTAGTGTTTGACAAGACTTTTGAGAAAATGGTCCTTGGAACACCAACTTGATAAAACTTATGATCCAAAGTATTTACCGCCTGAACAAAACCGTTAGAATTAATAGAAAATGAATTCCCCCCAAGAGTTGCTATGTAATATAACTCCAAGGTAGTCACACCCCGAACTGTCTTTTTAAGTATTGTGATATAGTCGCTTGATTGTGGGTCCCAGTCTTCGTTATGACCTATAAGCAAACCATTGTTGGTAACCATCGTAGTACACTTTTCAAAAAAATAGTCATCTAACTCATCCTCAATAACAATGGCCCATAATTGTTGTAAATCAATTTGAGCGCCCTTTGATTGCCCTACCAGTTCACTATAAACCAAGGGGAATGCCTTTTTGGTAGCACTTAAATAAGGGAGAGAGCAGTTAACCCTGGATCTCCAATCAGGCAAGGATTGATAATATTCTAAAATTTCACTCAACTCATCTTTAAACAACTCGCCCAGTATAAATCCTGCTTCCTCTTCATCTTTTGCCACAAATTGAAAAAAATTTTGATGTTTCATGAACTTAGCTTTTACTAATTGGGATACCTATCCAGTTAGTATCTTTTGGTAGGTTGTCACCCTTCATTACTAGCGACAAAGGCCCGACATTTGTACCTTTTTGTATCTCACTATCATATAAAACTATTGACATATTACCAACAGAACACTCATCTGCAATTTTAACATAAGATGATTTCATCACTCTATCTTCAAAGAGATGATTTTGCACAACCACTCCTGCATTTAGGGAGCAGTAATCGCCAATTTCGACCAAGTCCCATTCAGAAAACAAAGTAGTGCCAATGTATGCATGCTTACCGATTTTGCAGCCCAACAGTCTAAGATACCAATTAAAAAATGGAGTGCCCATAAATGGTGACAAAAGAGGAACTCCCACTGTTTCATAAATGCCATTTATAAGTTCATTACACCAAACATATACACACCACAAAGGTTTAATCACAGGCCGAAAAGTCCCCATAATCATCTTTTTTAAAACCACGACAATCATAGCAACAATAATTGTCACCACAGTGCCCATAAGAGGCCACAAGGCCAACAATTCTACCAACTCTAAATTATAAAAACCATAAACCAGAAATATTACAAAATTTGCAAAACCTGCCAGCGCAATAAAATTGGGTATTAAGATGCGCAGACCATCGATAATACATCTTTGAACATACAATTTAAAAGTTGGTTTAAAGGTAGAACTTATATCGAAACTAGTAACTTTTTTTCTGTAAGGTAGCGCAAAAGATGGGGTTCCCAACCACTCAGAATTTGGTGGAGTAACATCATGCTCTTGTGGGGCAGTTGAAATGACTCCCAACAAACAGTTGTCACCCAAGTCTTTGCCAGTTGACAAGTGAGCGTTATTGCCGACAAAGCTTCTGCTACCAACTTTATTTTCTTTTAATTGAATGTGGCCTTTATAAAGTCGCAAACCACCGATCATGGAGCCATCTGCTAGAAAGCTGCCCTCACCTAGGGTAGTCAAATCGGGGGTCATCTTGGAGACAGTGGAGATTTCTGCCAGTTTGCCGATCTTGGCCCCCATCATTCTAAGCCAGGTTGGTAAATAGATGGTGGTATAAAGAGAGTGTAAAATGCTAACACTGGAGCCAAAAATCTTATCCATCATCCATTTTCTGACATAAAAAAGTGAATGAACCTTAAAAATACCTGTTGGTGTCTGCGGCATAATAATTTTTTTCACAAGTACGCTGATCAGACAAATTAGCACCACTCCAAAAATAGAATCAAATAACAAGGCAAAAAGAAGTCCCAATAACCCACCATAATAAAAGCCGCCAATCATTATAGCAATTAACGGCACTGCTATAAAAATAGACAAAACGCCCATAGCATCAATGGCCAAAAGATGTAGTATTGAATAGAAAATTGGTCTGCGCACATCATTTGTACTATCAACGTTTGGAAGCGGCACTTCTTCTGGCACGGCCGGAGATCCAGCATACGAGGTGCCTTCTTGTGTTTTTGCATTATCAGGCAAAAGAGATAAATCTTCCAAGTTAGAATCATTGCCCATCTTGCTATTTAGAGCAAGACAACAGTGATCTCCAACAAAACAGTTATCACCTATTATGACCCCCGCGACCACCAACATTCCATCTTCCACCCGACTTCCATATATTTGCGATCCGGCTCCGATGCAAGTATTGCTGCCAATTTCGATCAAGTCATAACACCCTATTTCACTGCTGTTTATAATGGAGTCTTTTCCTACTTTTGCTCCCATAAGACGCAAGTAAATATTATATAAAGGAGTTCCGACCAAACCACCAATGCCGGTGGAAGCCTGGATTCTAGTTGCCAGCCACCATCTCAAATAATACATACTCCAAAGAGGATAGCGACCTGGCCTGTACTTACCTATTACTACCCACTTGAGACCAACGCTAATTAATATATGAAGTGGGTAACCAAACAGTATGAAAAAAAGTACAATATAGATCAATGTCCAAAGGGCAATATTTCCATAAAAAAACTCAAGCCCCACCCATATCAATGCTCCTAAATACAACGTGGGATAAACTGTAAAAAAGATCAAAAACAGCGCCTGTAATGTTACACAAGTGTAGCGCTCCCATTTTGAAACTGTTTGAAAGACTTCTTTGGCACTTTGTTTTTTTTCTTTCTGGGAATTGTCAACTTTTACATGTTTTGAAATTTCTTCAATGGTTTTAAATTGATACACTTCGCGCACAGAAATATTGATTCCATACTCTGCTCGTAGAAGAGATACCGTTTCTACGGCAAGTAGAGAGTAACCGGCAAGATCAGAAAAAAAATCAGCATCAACAGATACCTCTTCTAGCTTAAAAACCTTTTTAAATGCCTCGACCAATTTTACTTCGATATCACCACTTGCTTTTTTGATATTTTGCCTTTTTGAAACTAGAGGTCTGATTGGTTTTGGCAGCTTTGACCTATTGGCCTTGCCACTAGCTAACATGGGAAAACCATCTAAAAGGTCCAAGTAAGTGGGGATCATGTAAGACGGCAGACGGGCCTTTAGTAAAGTTATCATCCCCTCATAATCAAATTGCTCTTTTTCACAAACAGGAATTATAAATGCCGCTAACTCCAAATGCTCATCAGCTCGCTTAAAGGTACACACTAAAGCATTATTAACCAGTGGAGATTCTGTCAACACAGATTCTATTTCTGATAACTCTACCCTAAAACCTCTAATTTTTACTTGTGTATCAAGTCTGCCAAAAAACTGCAGCTCTCCGTTATCAAGTTGACAAACCTTATCGCCAGTTTTGTACAACTTTTTTGATCTACTTAATCCTAAGTCAAAAAATGGATTATAAATAAAAGCTTTTTGGGTAAAATCATCCCGGTTATAATAGCCTCTAGAGACACCAACACCCCCGATATATAATTCACCATATTCACCAAGGGGCACAACTTTCATCTGTTTATTTAAGATAAATGTTTCATAACCTCTAAGGGGTGTACCTATGGTAATCTCTTGACCCGGCAAGCACTCCTTAGCTGTAGTATTGACCGTAGTCTCAGTTGGCCCATAAACATTTAGTACTCTTGTTCCAGAAGAACTCCAGGTGTCAACCAACGACTCAGGACATTTTTCTCCACTTAATATAACTAAGCGCAAAGAAGGTATGTCATGTTTTATCAATCCTAAAAAAGTTGGCACAGATGAAAAGACCGTCACCTTTAATTCATTCATAATTCTTGATGCTTCATCTGGGAGTTTTGCGGCAATGGGGTTTCCAATAACTAAAGCAGCTCCATTTGAAAAGGCCATCCACATCTCTTCCACAGAACCATCAAACCCTAAAGAGAAGCCCTGATAAACCCTATCGGTATGGCCAAGCTGGATTATCTCATTAAAGGATTCAGCAAAACTTACGACATTTCTATGCTCAGTCATGATCCCTTTAGGGCGACCAGTAGTGCCCGAGGTAAACAAGATGTAACATAGACTCTCTGGAGTAACTCCGGTATCCTGGCAATTAAGCCTACTTTTGGAGTATTTATTTAAAATATTTAAATCATCTAGTAAGATAATGGGACAATTTAACTCCAATTGATTCCAAGACAACACCTTTTCACTTAGAACTAGAGACATTTTTGTTTCTTTTACAATGTAACTGATCCTCTCTTGAGGGTAACTTGGGTCAAGTGGGATATAAGCTGCACCGGCCTTCAGGGTTGCTAAAATGGCAATAATTGGCCGTATGGATCTATCCAAATAAATTCCAACAAAATCCCCTACCCCTATTCCTTTGGAATGAAGAAGGTTTGCCAACTGGTTGGCAAGCTCATCCAACTTACCATAAGTGATTATGATATCTTCTGAAATTAAGGCAGGGCAATCCAAGTGCCTATCTACATTGCTTTCAAAAAACTCAAACAACGTTTTGTAAGACTCTAAGTTCAAAGAGGTATCACAGATATTTTTCTGCTCAGTGTGTCTTAAATCTTTTGAATAAACTTCTAAATGATCTAAAATCTCCATTAATAAAATCCCACCTCTTTTGACACTATAGTTGCACATTGGCACTATTAAAAGTAGCCCTTTGATACTATTAACTTAAATATGTAGCGCTTTTTTACCAAATCACATCGTTTCAATGATGTGTTTCTCTTCCGTGAAAGAGCTAATCTTGAAACTTTGCAAATCAGGTACCACTGTGTATATCGCCATAACGAGGCGCGGTAGCCGCTGCGAGTCATTGCGATAATCTAGCCAAAAAGTGCAAAATCAAGCAATATTTCTCTTTTATTTCACTGAAATGCATTATTTATTGGCCATATGCCATTGTCCATTATACTTGTATGAGTCAATCTAGAACATAGTATTGTTTTGGAATTTTATTATTTTTTAATGAGGTAAAATTATGAGTACAGGTACAGTAAAGTTTTTTAATGAAACAAAGGGTTTCGGATTTATTACTCCAGATGATGGAGGAAAAGATCTTTTTGTCCACGCTTCAGGAATCGAACAAGGTCAACTTAATGATGGTGATAAAGTGGACTATGAAATTGGTGAAGGACAAAAGGGTCCTTGTGCAGTTTCTGTGAAAAAATTATAAATTATTAAAATAGATAATTATTAGTTTTTAAAAAAAAGGGAGTGTTATCACTCCCTTTTTTATTTATTAATAAATTGGTCCTACCTACCTTGTTAACTTAAGCTGCTCAATTTGATCTTGTTGTTTTTTTACTGCCTCAAGCAACAACACTATTAGACTGTTGTAATTCACTGACTTAATGCCGCTTCTTGAATCAGTATTAACTAGACCCGGAAAGGTCTTTTCTACCTCTTGGGCAACTAACCCCATATTGCGCTTATTACCTTGCCAAGTAAATTCCCTACCACGTAAAGAGCGAATTTTTTGCAGTGGCGATTTGATATCTTCAATATTTGATTTTAACCTTTTGTCCGAGTATGCATAAATATTTCCAGTAATCGTTCCGGTAGTTGATAGGTCTCCATTTGTCGAGGTTAAGGTACCATCACTTAATGTTGCAGCTTGCATCTGCCCACCTATTCGAATATTTTGACATTTTGTATTTGAAGTAGCAGGGTCCAGTGAACCCCCAAACATACCACAGACAAAATCACCCATAACATTGTTGGGATCAAAAACGCATTTGTCATTAACGAGGTCCATTTCGCCACCAAAGTCTTTTTTACAAATACTAATTCTCATATCCACAGCAGCTGTATTATCGTAACTAGCACAAGTTTCGACAAAGCCATCTGTATCTGTCAAGCCAATCACTTTAAAAGTCTGAGGTGTTATCGTTTCAGGTTTGCCGGAACGTTTAAAAGTCACCACCACATCAAAGGGACTATACTCACCAAGTAATGTTCCCTCATTTCTTTTGGCAACAATACTAGTAATTGTTACTTGTTCAATTTTAGATTTTGCTTTATACCTGGGAACACCTACTTGTGAATATACAATACGCTCGTTACTGACATTTGTAATATTTGCCCCACGCAAGCTTGCAGCACAAGTTGCTGATTTAGAAAAATAAGTATTAATTTCGTTTAAAACCTGCTTGATGGTATGATCTTGAAATGCTCTTTTACTGAGCCCCATCTGCATTCCAGTCAGTCTAATCACTACCATAGTAAGTCCCCCCATCATCCCAGCAGAAACCACCACACCGGCCAGTGATACCCCTCTATTTGATGAAAGAAACTTTTTAAAGTTTTGCCATTTTTTAAGTAACATAAAACATCCTGTAAAAATTACGATTGAACCAATATAAATTATATCTTAAAAATCTACTGGGATGGTATTATTTTAAAAACACTCTTGGCACTGCGCACCACTTGCCTTAACTGACCAGATCATAGATGGCCTTAAAAAGAAGAACTACAAGCACAAGCTCAAAGACTAAAGTTACAACCTTGTGGTTGCCTTTTAAAACAACTCCACTACCTAGGTAATTCCCTACCAACGAGGCGATTATGGCAACTGCTGCAATTTTCCATGCGATAAGTCCTTTTATTAAAAAATATATAAATGCTGCAATATTGCTACTAAAGTTAACAATTCTAGCATTTGGAGATGCATCGACAATTCCCATATGAAGAGCAAAAACCATTGCAATAATCAAAAATGTACCAGTCCCAGGCCCAAAGAATCCATCATAACATCCGATGATCAAACCAATGGCCAAGCAACGCCTGGTCATTGTTTTAAAGCTTAGGTCCTTTGTACTTTTTAAAAGCAATTTCTTTTTATAATAATTTAACACCAGTACCACTGGAACAACCAAAATAAGCAGATACACCATTTTTTTATTATCAAGAAAACGGCTCAGATATGCTCCAAAAAATGAACCGACTACTGCCGCAATAACCCCAAAGATCATCACTTTGAGATTAACTGCCCCATTTTTTAAATAGCGATAAATGGCCATAGTGCCACCTGAGGTGCTTACACACTTATTAGTTCCAAGTATCAAATGATCTGGAACTCCCAATATGATGTAAGTGGGAACTGTGATAAGTCCCCCACCTCCAGCGATTGAGTCCACAAACCCTGCAAATCCTACAAAGAGAAATAAGGTCGCGTATTGTAAAATTGTAAAATCTAATAAATTGGTAAACACTTTACTGGAGTGCCCCTGAACTAAACCTCTTAAACACTTCCTCAGAAGGGCCCTTGTACATTTGCACCCATTCTTTTCTCTTGCTTGGCAAGTTTGTGTTTTTTATTTCATCTATTAATTGCAAAATTACCTTTTTGTTGTGTTCATCATGGTAAGAGCAAATATTTTTGAGACCTGCAGTTGAGGCAAGCATCATCATATTGCCAGACAAAAATTCCCTGAGGTTGATATCAAAGGCATGGTTGTGAATCTTTTCATTAATGTTTAAACTATATGGTAAATTTCCCTTTAATTCTAAATATTCTTTAACAAAACCCACCTCGCACAATTGGCGATAAAGGTCCAGCCCCTCTCTGTAATTAGCTATCAACTTATGATCTGGTGTCGTAGAAGAGTTATAAAAACACTTGGGCAGCCTTTTAAGTGACCGCTTGATCCAATCAAACTGATCATCTTGTTTCCACTTTTCTACAAAAGCTTTTAGCTTTGGATCGGGTTTAGAAATGAAAAAAATTCGTAAAATTAAAAATTTTATTCCCAAATAGATCAAAGCTATCAGTTTAATCATAACTAATTCCTTCTTCTATCCGTTATGCGCATAACACCTATCATACCACTATTTTTTTAAAACAGCTTGCACCATTTGAGAAGCTAGCAAGCCATCAAAGCGGCCTTTAATTTTTGGTGATAACTCCTTCATTATCGCACCCATATTAGGATTTACCAACCTTAAATTGATTTCATCTATTATGGTTGCAACTTCTTGAGTTGTAAGTGGTTGTGGTAAAAATTCACTAATGATTGTACATTCCGCCTTAATGTTTTCTTGTTGAGTACTTCCGTCTGGATACATCGAGATAGAATCCTTCATCTTCTTGCCATAGGATATTACAATATCTATTTCAGGTTTGGGCTTTCCAGAGGTGTCATTCTCAATAAATAGCTTCTTTATATAACGCAGCACGTTCAACCGAACCTTATCTCTGGCCTTCATCGCTGCCTTGATCTGTTTACTGACTTGATCTTTTAACTCTCCCATAAGAGTCTCCCTTAATTTATTGATTTTTGTACACCGACCTTACAGAATATCTGAAACAAAATCAAATAAAAGATTCATCATTACGCATAGTTGCTATGCCCCAGAGTAATAACATGCCCTGCTTGGCCAGTGAAATTATTACAGAATTTGGACATTTAGCGTGTAGTGCACCACATATCAGTGTATGTTCCTTCAAAAAAACAGAACCGGTGAGAGACAAATGATTAAATTACTTGTGCCCCCTTTACTGCTGTGCTTTTTGCTACTTAAGGCCCTTGCGGCACCTCCTTACTTAGATGACACGTTTGAACAGTGGCTCATGTGGGAAGAGCAAAGCAATGTTGTTCAGTTTAGAAAAACAACCGATGTGCTGCCGTTTAACATTACTTCTATTCCTGCAGAGCAAGCTCACTTGGATGCAGTGGCAGACCTACCCGAGTTTATTAAAAACCTAATTGTTCTACCAAGTGGCCAAATTGCATTTCCCAAACATGTATACAACACCGACTCTTACTTAGTTCCTTGGACAGATGGACCAAATCTTTCGACATGGAATGGCAGGCTCACCGCTTCTAGGTCAGTAGTAATTCTTGCCCCAAACGGCAGGCGGTTTTCAATTAAAATGCCCACCGATTTCATTCAAGAAGATGTTATGCAACCAAAAAAAGCAAATCTTAAAAACAGTGTTATTATCTCCAGAAGAAGAACTGACCTGATTGATACTGTTACAAAACAGCTAGGTGAGGTACCCTTTTTTCATATGCAACGCGAGCTTGTTTCTGTCACCGCCAAGAGTAACAAAAATGGTTATATAATTCGCGATCTTTCAAACTTTAAACCCGACCATTATTACCTACCAGCACTTAGCATACCATTTGAAGGTAAGACAATTGCTGCTACCGTTACTCAAGACTTTGATCAACTGTGGGCAAAAGCTTACGCCGAACTGTTGGGAAAGGCCAAAGCAGTACTCCTTCTTCGCTATGGACTACAGATGTACACTCCCAATGCTCAAAATATGCTTCTGGAATTAGATCAATCCTTAAAACCAACCGGAAACATCGTCTTTCGAGATGTGAGTGATACTCGTTTTGTTGAGCATGTTGCCAAGGCACTAGGTGGTAGCATAAAGCAAGCATTTAAAGATGAAAAGGCTGCCAAATATACTTTTGATGAATTTTTATACCCATACTGGGAAAACTCTTCGTGGAGATTTGATGAAGCAGGGGTGCCAAGCAAGACTATTTTAGACTGGGGACAAGAGCATGATCGTGCGTTTGCGTCTTATATCTTAACAGAACTTGAGTTGGAGGGTGAAATAGATATTACCAACTACCGAACAAGCAAAGAGCAACTTTGGGCAACTCGCGGGCACTCACCTCTTATTAAACAAATAGATAAACTCCTGAAATCGGACAAAGGTAAAAAGGCCTTAGGAAATTACCATAAACGGATAAAATCAAAGGCCTCTAGTGGTTTAATAAAACTGAAAGTTAAAAGCAAAAGGCCCTCTAAGAACGGTTGCTTAGACAGTGCCAATCTTTTAGTTGCAAGTTGATCTAATATAAAGCGGATTTGGTGAAACATGATAGCTATAACACCAAATCCGCTTACCCCCCGCGACAACAAATATATGCTTGTGTCATGTCTTTATTAAAAGCAAAAAGTGTACCAAACTTAAAGCTCAATACAAAAAATTTAAACAATCTTTTAAGTTGCCTGCACAAAGGGATTTACATACCAACAATGCTTGTCAAGTAGCTAAAATGCAACACATTGCAAGGTGCATTTTAGAGTCAAATGGTGTCAGCATTTCACTAATTACTAGTGTCTTTTTATATAGACTTGAGTAAAAATACACAAAATCTTAATACTCTCAACATAATCATACATCAGTTGTGTGTTACCTTGAAATGGCTGAGTGCCCATAGCACGTTGAGAGAGTTTATAGCTATGAAAAAATTCTATTTTTATATTTTGCTTCAAGTTGCTTGTACTTTTTGCTTTTCGATCTACGCTGGTAATTACTCAAAGCAAGCTCAAGTAAAAGATCGGCTTGAATGCTTTCTCAGTAACCCAAAACTAAAAAGATATCATTGTAAAGCCCCTCCTCCTAAAGTATGTCCTGTAAATATAATAGACATGAGCAGGATGCAGGACTTCAACTACATGGTTAAGGCCCGAGGTTTATATGATAAATACTGTCAACGTTGCCATGATGAAAGGGGCTTAGGCCGTGGAGCAGATGGACTCAATCTTGAGCTTGCCACTCCTCCTGATCTACACTGTATACGCTCATCAGCATGTGAGGTCTTAGATCGTGATGCATATATCTTTTGGACAATCTCAGAGGGTGGAAAACCGACAGGATCAGAGATGCCAATGTTTAAGGGTGTTTTAAGCAAGCAAGAGATCTTTATGATCATGGCCATTTTGAGACTACTCTAGGTTATTGATAATATATATAAGAGTCGAGGGCCTTTTCTAGCTCTGCGATAGAGTATGGTTTAGGTAGTGCTCCCTTGACCCCCAAATCTAACAAATTTTGTACCGCTTGATCTGCACCGTGACCTGTGGAAATAATGGTTCGCACCTTAGGATAAATTTGCTTTAAGGCAACAAAAGTTTTGTTGCCATCCATATTTGGCATTTGTAGATCTAAAATAACACCATCAATTTTTTGGTATTCTTTTGTGAAAATTTCTACACCTTGGCTGCCACCTTCTGCAGTAATAACACTAAACCCAAGTTTCTTTATCATTGCCCGGGCCATATCTCTAATAACCATTTCATCATCAATTATAAGTATTGTCCCTTGCCTCTTTGTTTGCTGACCACTCGCTTTACTACATTCTTCTTCAGCTATAGGTTTAATTCCTTTTGGGAAATACGTTTTAAAAATTGATCCTTTGTTTTCTTCTGAAGTACAGTAGATAATGCCACAATGATTTTTAACAATACCATAGACAGTTGATAAACCAAGACCTGTCCCCTTAACATTTCCATCTTTTTTTGTTGAAAAAAAAGGTTCAAAAATATTTCTTCTTACCTCAAAGCTCATACCTTGCCCCGTATCTTTCACTTCAATTAAGACATAAGGCCCAGGTTTTAAATGTTTATAGTAGCGACAAAAATATTCATCTAAGTGTACATTCATTGTAGTAATTGTTAAATCACCGGTGTCTTTAATTGCTTCAGAAGCGTTAATACACAGGTTCATTATCACTTGAATGATTTGCGATGGATCTGCATCAATACGGTTTAGATCACTTGCAAAGTTGGTGTGGATAGTAACCGATTTACCCATGCTTCTATCTAGTATTACAAGGACTTCGGTAACAATTTTATTTAGATCAATAGATTGAATGAGGTTTTTACCTTTACGACCAAATGCCAGCAATTTACTGGTAAGTTCAGTGGCACGATTTGCAGCATTTAAGATTCCATCGATGTAGGTCATTTTTTCTTCATCTACTTCTTCGGACTGAAGTAGGGTGGCATACCCCAATATACCCCCCAACATGTTATTGAAGTCATGGGCGATACCTCCGGCTAAAGCACCGATGGAGTCCATCTTTTGCGCCTCAAAAAGCTTGTTGTTCATTTTAACCTTATCTGTAATTTCATTGGCCATAAGTAGTAAGTGAGCTACCTCGTTGACACGAAACTGAGTCAAATGACACTCTAGAGTTATCTCCTTATCAGAAGTATGCAGTGTTAAATCTATGGAGTTTTTTTCTCCTGTTTGGAGGGTCTTTTTTGCTAGGTCTAAAAAGGCCTGATTATTCCACAATACCGACTTAAATAAATTGATTGTAAGCAGCTCCTCTTTGCTCATATCTAAAATTAAACACAGGGCCCGATTTGCAGAAATACATTTTCCATCTACATCATAAGTGCTAACTCCCATAGAAGTTGTATATAAAATTTGTTCATTGAATTCCTGAGCCTTTTTAAGCTGATCGTCTATCCGTTTGCGATTAAACAATTTTGGTACCATATAGTGCACAGGCTTTTGCTTAGGTTTTTGAATGTGATATTTTTCCAAATGTTTATCTATGGTTGACCTAGATGCCATGATAAACGAACAATTTTTATGGCCCAGGGCCCGACACTCTAGCTCTACGGTCGTTAGGGATACTCCAAAGCTCTTTTCACACCAACCGGTTGCATACCCACTATTCATAATACAAATTGGCAACTTTGGAACTTTATTTGCCCTTATCCAAGAATCTGCCTCAAAAGAGTAAGGATTATTAAATTTTAGGAAATAATCCTCATTTGGCACCGGTTTACTCTCAGGCAAAATTTCTACTTTGGCCCACCCCGTGTATGCAAGATGTATCGGCCCTGTTGAGAGTTTTGTAATAGGATCATCTACCTTCATTTTCTTATGAAAATTTGCAGCATCATTAAAGCCAATAATGTGCGAAATATCAAACAACAGCTCTTGGGCCACTTTCCATGAAGCCTCTTCTCCTAGGTCTGAATATATCGCAAGCATTGATTCGAAAAAGTCTACCGACATAGATGGTGCTCGAAGTAATAAGTAACGTTCATCATTGATGTTGATATTGCCCTTTGATGGTAAAGCATCTATTTTACTAAAGTACTCTTGCACACTCTTTTCTGCTCGATCAAAAATTGCTTGAAACTGCCAAGGCACAATAACAGAGCTATCTTTGCCGTTTACCCTTTTAAAGAATTTTGCATATGCATTAGATAAAAAATTTTTGCTAATATCCATAAACAACCTCATTGACCTCTATACAAGAGTGATATTTGCAAATTATTATTTAGCAATAACGTTAAAAAGTTTAAGAAACATTAATAATTGATAGCTGTAATTATTACATACTAACAAACAAGCAGTTGACGCTCTGCGGCACTCTGCTATACTGCCACTTCTATGACTAATTGCTCTTGATGCAAATGTTCGATAGACGTGACAGTTGCAAGGCAATACTTTATTTTGGAGAAACTTATTATGAAAAAAACAATGTTAGCACTACTTCTTATTTTTTGTTTAAACCCCGTGGTCTTTAGTAAAAATGATAGTGAACTAAAACTGGTACATCTTGTAAGGTGTAGCATGTATGTTCAAGGCAATGAATACATTGCAATAGAAGAAAACAGCGATCTGGCCTTTGAAGGTACTCGCCTTGCCTGCACAAAAAAGCACCCTCAAAAAGTTTGTATGAGTAATTTTGATTGTGGCTATGTCTTAACTCTCAATTAAAAAACTTTATTCCATAGGCATTGAAGATTCACACTGAAGCTTGACTTCAACATCATCAGTATTATCTTTTAAAACTGCAGTTGTTGACTTACCAGTAAGTTGATTAAGTTCTGCTTTAAAAAAGTACATTGGCTTATCTGGCTCAAATGCATTGACATAAGTTGATGTAATCACGAGGACATCATTTCTTAAAGATTGCAATTTCGTATCCGTAGAGGCCATAGCGATCGGAGTATGCTTTACCTTAAGTATTGTCATTCCCACCGATCCACTCATATCTGATAGAACTTTAACAACATATGGGGCTCCTTCATAGTTGCCACTACACTTAATACTTTCAAAAAAAGTAGTCCCCATAGCAAATTGACTGATAACTGATAACAATAATACATAAATTAATTTTTTCATAAACTTTGCCCGCCTGTTAATTATTTGTAATGATGCTCATGGTTTGCATCCTCAATATAAATAATTGACAGCAGTACCAAAGAAAATTGACAAATTCAATTTAACTTGAAAAATTTACACTCATGATTTTGGCTTGATAAATAGTAATATGTTGAATCAGTGAACTTTTTTCTAGGAACCTATCCAAGCAATCTAAGTGCTGACATTGGCAGATTGTTTGCCTGACTTAAAGTAGCAATACCTGCAGAACTCATCACCCCTTGAGCAGCAAGAGCTGAGGTGGCCTGAGCAACATCGGAGTCTTCAATTACAGATCTGGCATTATCTTGATTAATAATCTGTACTCCTAAGTTATTTGAAGTGGACA
>JADHTQ010000014.1 GCA_016784965.1 Bacteriovoracaceae bacterium
ACGATTTCTGAGGAGTTTTGGGCCTAATCTCGGCCATTTGGGTACAAAAATAAGAAAATTATTATGATTTTTATTGATCATTTTAAATGGTTATCAATATTTAATGGATGCTATGCGATAGGTGAAAAGTTCAGGTGAAAGTCAATGCTTCCTTGCAGGTGTATGTCTCTAAAACCCTGGCCTTTTTGAAATTCTAAAGTGGAGTAAAAGCATAGACCTTCGTGTGCTTCCAACATAAAATAGCAAAATGCCGACTCTTCTTTTGGTACACGGATAGTAATGGAAAATAGTTGATTTAATTTCTTCATAATTTCTTTCGTTGACTTAAGCCGGACATACACTAAAATAATAGTAAAGGCAATCTTTGTTTATATGACATTAGTCACGGAGGACAATGAAGTGAGAGATGTTTTTAAGCTATTACTTACATTATGCTATCTGTTTTGTTTGGTATTGTTTACTACAAGTTGCGGGCATTTAACAAAGAGGATGGCCACAGCAGATAGTGGAACATCTCCCTCTAAAAGCGTAGATACAGTGCCCAAAGTCCAATATGAACAACTTCTTTCCAAGTACGAAAAATTAGAAAGACGTGTAAGGAAGATGGATGCACAGAATAAATCGGGTGATGACCAGCATTGGCAAGATCCAAGCATTATACTTAACGAAATTGATGTTAAAAAAAATACACCCAAACTTGCTGAGACAGTGGATGTTTTTGGCAAAAATGAAATTGCAACAGCTACACCTGCACAGGCCAACCCCGCAAAAAACGTCAAAGTAGATAAAGTCTCTCCAAAAATAGATCTCTATGAGGTCACTAACACTAATTTAGAAAATGAAATTGTGCAGCTAAGCAAGGCCCATAAATTGGCCGATCTAAAAAAATATGATGCAACTATATCAGTTTTGAAATCTCTGGAAACTTCCAAAAACATGCAAGTTAGAGTGCGCACTAAATATTTGTTAGGTGAGGTTTTATTTATCCAAAAAGAATATGATCTGGCGATGCAAGTGTTTGAAGAGATCATTCGAGAATATGCCTTTTCAGGTTTAGTACTAAAAACTTTGGAACAGCTTATTGTGTGTAGTGACAAACTAAAGCTGATGAAAAAAAAGAAACAATATAGCTCCATATTATCTGATTTTTTTGGACAGCAAGTGAGGAATAATATTTGATTAGATCGCTATTTTTAATACTTATGCTTTTTATGGGATCCTACGTAGTAGAAGGAGCAGACGATGCACTCGAACTACTTGAAGCTTCTGATATGGAGCTTCTAAAAGATAGGGAGCTACTAGACTCTTCCCAAGGTCAGGAGTTTAACATTTCAGGCCTGGAGGAGATAGACGATTTAGACTCCTTAAAAAGCGATACTGAGAGTATGGAGGGGTTTCGTACTGCTCCTGAAATGACTAAAGAACAACTCATAGAGAAGCAATTGTTAGAAGGGGACAAAGATTCCACATCTAAAGATCCCGTAAAAGAAGAAATTCTAGTAGATGAAAAGGGAGTATCCAGTGAGGGGCAAAAAGTAACAGTGTTTGATGTGGGACCAGAAGAGAAGAAGCTTCTTGAGTTTTCAAAGTTTGTCGAGAGTAAAATTCCTTCAAGAGAGTGGAATGAGATTGCCGTCAAGTCAAAGGAGGGAAGCTATACAGTTCAAGAAGGTGATTGGCTGTGGAAAATTTCCCAGGAATTGTTTGGCTCTGGTTTTTACTATTCAAAAATTTGGTCTTTAAATCCCCATATAAAAAATCCACACGAGATCAAACCCGGCATGGTGCTACTGTTTAGTACGGGAGATGCTGACTCAATGCCGGACGTAAAGCTGAGTGAATTTGCTGAAGATGCTCTAACTAATGCGATGAAACAGGGGCCTGGAGTTAAAAAGACCCGCTTTTTTGATTTTTCCCAATTTGGTTCTTTGGCCGATGAACCACCGTGGCTACGACAGCGGGAAAAGTTAATATCTCAGGGTGTATATTTCCAATATGCTTCAGTGGAAACCTATGACGACTTAGTGAATGCCAGTGGAAAAGAGATGACAAAAGAGTACATGAACTACACTCCACCATTTACCCAAGTGGTGATAGAAGAGCTAGGTGATACCTACGATGAACATGGATTCGATAAAAGTTCTAGAATCCAATTTAAGTATAAGGAAGGTTTTTATCTGAATACTTTTGTGACTACTAACATCGTAATTGATTTGGGCAAGATAGATTCTATGAGTGGGGAGAATATTTTTGCTGGAAAACTAAATAGGGTATTTGTGGAATTTGATGATGACTTAAAAATTAAGCCTGGGGATCAATTTTCAGTTTATTCACCCATGGGCAAGGTGTCTCATAAATTATCTGATCGCAGTGGGTACCGCTATCAAATTTCTGCAGAGGTTAAAACTATCAGAAAAATCAACCAGTTATGGGAATGTCTGGTCACCGAAGTTACGGGGCTTGTCAAGCGTGGGGATAGGTTGACGACCTACATGCCCAAGATTAACAAAATCGTCAAAGGCTTTAGTAAAAGAAACATTGAAGGCACAGTGATTGGAGCTTTTAGGGATAGAAGTTCTATTTTTGCCCCGGGAGATGTTGTCTACCTCGACAGAGGGCGTGCAGATGGAGTGGAGCTTGGTACTGTTTTTGAAACTTACGGCTTTACCGATCGAGGTACTGAAAAGAAAATATCTTATGACCCAGCATACAAAACTGGTGAAGTGGTAGTCATTACTCTGACCGACAATTTTGCCACCGGGGTGATAAGTTTAGGAATTGATGAAATATCTCTCGGGACTTTAGTAGTGTCTAAAACTTTAGAACAAGCTGCAAAAGCATCGAGAATCAAGAGTCACAAGTTGCTAAAGGGTGTAAAAAAACTTGAGTCAGATGCTTTAGATGAACTTGACGTCGAGTTGAATTTAGATGATATTAGTGAAAATATTCTCGATAAAGCGGCCAGTGTGAAACTCACCGAGGATGAGTTGGATGAATTGGAGCGTCAAGAAAGAGAAAAGTCTGTCATTAAGGATCATGAAAAGGACTTAAGGGAATTGGAGAGACTTGAATCTGAACTTATTGACGCTGAGGATAAATTGAAACAGGCCAAACTCGATGAAGATCAGTTACTAGAAAATCAAAATCTTGATCATATTGAGAAAGATGGTACAGATGCTCCAGTAGATGCATTTATGTCTCTGAATGAGATTGAAAAAGAAGTTGGGCGAAAATACATGGAGCAGGATTTAAATTCCAAAGAAAATCCATACGGATTAACTGAATTTGATCTTGAAGAAATAGATGAGTTGTTGAATACTGAACAAAAGTAAAATCCAAACTTAATTTAAAAAGCTTGAAACAAGAGAGAGATAGCGCTATGAGTCAACAGGAAGCGGCCAATATTGAAAAAGAGCCTAAAGCGAAAGCACAGAAAAAACCTGCTGTTAAGAAGAAGGCAAAGACAACAAAAAAATCAAGTGCTAAAAAGAGGGAACAAGGTCCCTACTCTTTAGTAATTGTGGAATCACCCTCTAAGGCCAAAACAATAAAGAAGTATCTCGGCAAAGGATTTCAGGTTGTAGCTTCTAATGGACATATAAAGGATTTGCCAAAATCAAAATTGGGTGTAGATGTAAAATCAAACTTTACAGTGGATCTGGTTCCCATATCCGGCAAAAAAGATAAAATTGAGCGAATTAAAGAATTGGCCAAGGGAGCAGATAAAATTTATCTAGCACCTGACCCCGATCGCGAAGGTGAGGCAATTGCTTTTCATTTATGTGAAGAGATTGGCAAGAAGAAGGAGATTTTCCGAGTTTTGTTTAACGCTGTTACTAAAACTGCGGTAAAGGCGGCCATTGAGACACCGACGGCACTTGATGTCTATAAGTATGATTCCCAAAAGACAAGGCGTGTATTAGATAGACTAGTGGGTTATAAAATCTCACCCATTCTATGGGAAAAGGTTCAGCGTGGGCTTTCAGCGGGGCGTGTACAGTCAGTTGCACTGCGAATAATTGTGGAGCGAGAGGAGAAAATCCTGGCCTTTACCCCCGAGCAGTGGTTTTCCATTCACGCAAAATTTATAAAAGATGGTACAGAATTTGAAGCCAGATACTACGGAGAGGAGCTGACCAACAAAAAAGACTTGTTGGATGAAAAAGTGGTCTCGCAGATATTAAATGATATAAAAGGTGCAGGGAATCAGTTTAAAACAGTGGAAGTAAGAAGACGCGAGAGAAAACAGTCGCCAACCCCTCCTTTTACTACCTCTAAGTTGCAACAAGAAGCTGCAAATAAGCTAGGATTTACGGCAAAAAAAACCATGAGATTGGCACAGAACCTTTATGAAGGTGTGCAACTGAGTGACCATGGCCTGCAAGGCTTGATTACTTATATGAGAACAGATTCAGTGAGAACTGACCAAGAAGCCATGAGTAACCTTCAGGAGTACATTAAGCAGGAGTACGGTGAAGATTATTTGGCCCACGGGCCAATTGTTTATAAGAAAAAAGGTTCAGCAAAAGTACAAGATGCTCACGAAGCGATCAGACCAACCAATATGAAATTTACCCCTGAGGCAGTTAAAGGTGACTTGGAAGCCGATGAGCTGAAGTTGTATACCATTATATGGAATAAGTTTGTCTCTAGTCAGATGAGCAAAGCGATCATTGATCAAACTACTCTAAACTTTGAAGTGGCCGGGCACTATTTTAGAGCAAATGGCTCTGTCATTAAGTTTGCAGGCTTTCGTACAGTGTATATGGAGAGTCTTGCTGAAAAAGTCTCCAAAAAAGGAGAAGAGGAAGAAGAGGGCAAACTCACTAGCAAGGGAGCACTGTTGCCTAAAGTGGAGGTGGAAGAGGTTCTAACTCCCCAAAGTGATCCAGGCTCAATTGAGCATTGGACTAGTCCGCCTCCGAGATATTCAGAAGCAACGCTGGTAAAAGAGTTGGAAGAGGAAGGAATTGGCAGACCATCTACTTATGCTGCCATCATCTCTAATATTCAAGATCGCGGTTATGTAGATAAAAAAGAAAATCGCTTTGTGCCCAATGAACTTGGTATAGTCATCTGCCGCATGCTGATTGAGAGTTTTCCCGAAATAATGGACATCGAGTTTACCGCTAAGGTAGAGGCCAAACTGGACATGATAGAGGTGGGTGAAATTAAATGGAAGAAAGTGTTAAAGGATTTTTGGAAACCATTTGAGAAAACTCTCGAAAAAGCAAAAGAGGAGATGAAAAACCTCAAAAAACAGCTAATTCCCACCGGTGTTAAATGTAGAAAATGTGAAGGTGGAGAGTATTTTATAAAATGGGGTAGAAATGGCCAATTTTTAGCATGTTCTAATTACCCAGAATGCACCTCAACGGAAGATTTTGTAAAGCACTTGGATGGTAGCTATGAGATAATCCCCAAAACTTACTCAAAAGAAAAATGTCCCGAATGTAATAAACGTATGATCGTTAAAAAAGGACGATTTGGTCGCTTTTTGGCCTGTGAGGAGTATCCCAATTGTAAAACTGCGATGCCTTATGTCTTAGAGGTCAACTGTCCAGAATGTAAAAAGGGAAGATTTGCCGAGAAAAAAAGTCGATATGGGAAAATATTTTATGGTTGTACCAACTATCCCGACTGTAAAAATGCCATGTGGACCACTCCTAGAAATTTTGATTGTGTTTCTTGCGGATATCCGGTAATGGTAGATCGGATGACCAAAAGAGAGGGCCGGCAACTGCAATGCCCTAAGTGCAAACATAAGGTTGACTGGGATTCAACTCCATTTGCAAAACTTGAACAGACTTAAATAAATTGAACAAAATATAATGAAGGGGGATAAGATGACATCTAAAGTGGATAGCGTAAATCCAGCGAAAGAGACTATTGACCAATCCAAAGGGTTACTTCGAAGATGGTATAACAGTATCTTAGAGAGTTGTAATTCACCAATTGCAACGGTAATTCTTGGTATTGTTTCTTTTACAGAGAGTTGTTGCTTTATTATTCCTCCAGAAGTCATGCAACTTCCCATGTCATATGCCAACAGAAAAAAGGCATTCTACTACGCTTTTATTACGACTGTAACTTCTGTACTCGGTGCCATTGCTGGTTACTATATGGGGGCATATTTATGGGAAGAGATTCAGCCGTTGGCCTTTTCTTATATCCCAGGTTTTGCCAAGCATTTTGATCACGTAGGAGAGTTATATAAAGAAAATGCTGTATCAGCTCTATTTTTGGCGGCCTTTACTCCAATTCCTTTTAAGGTCTTCACAGTGGCTGCGGGAGTATACTCTACCAAAATATCTATAACCATATTGATTGCAACCTCAATAGTAGGAAGGGGAGCACGATACTTTATCCTTTCAGCATTGGTCTACTTTTTGGGGGATAAAGCACAAAATTGGATAGAAAAGCATTTTAAGACTTTTACTATTGTCGTAGGGGCCTTGGTTATACTACTGGTTCTATTTTTAAAATTGCGCCACTAATAAACGGTTGGCCAATTTATAAAAAAACTTGTAAATTAAATGAACTATTTGCGCAGGTATAGCTCAGTTGGATAGAGTAGCTGGCTTCGAACCAGTTGGTCGGGAGTTCGAGTCTCTCTACCTGCGCCACTTTGCTTAACGATTTGGAATATCTACCCAAAAAGTGCTGCCAAGCCCTAAAGTACTTTCTACGCCGATGCGACCCTTCATTAATTCCATCAACTGCTTACTAAAAAAAAGGCCAATACCTGCGCCTTCTACATTCTCATGATCAACATCCAGGCGTTCGTGTTTTTTAAATAATTTACTTTGTTGCTCTTTAGAAATGCCCAGCCCTGAGTCTTTGATTGCGACTCTTAGATAGCCTTGTACAGAAGAGGAGCTATAAATTACCATACTACCATTTTTTTTATTATACTTTATAGCATTGGACATCAAATTGATTAAAACTTGGGTTAGCCTGGTATGATCTGCATACACAAATTGATATTCTTTGGTACCAAGCTCATTTTTGATGACGACATTTTGCTCATTAGCAAGTGGAGTTAAAAGGGCGATACATTCATCGACAACTTCATTTAAAGACAATGTTTTAGAAGATAACTTGAGTTTTCCCATCTCAATTGAGGATAGATCTATCAGGTCTGCAATCAAGTTCAGTAAGTGTTTGCCTGCACTTGATACTTCGCCGATATACGACTTTTGTGTAGTAGTTAGAGGACTGCTAGCTTCCTCTTGTAGTAGGTCTGTAAAGCCTATAATGGCGTTTAGTGGGGTTCTAAATTCATGACTAATGTGTGAGAGAAAATTAGATTTGGCATTATTTGCTCGCTCAGCTTCTTCTTTGGCGACTCTAAAAAGCTTTAAAAGTTCAAAGCGGTTACTTACCTCCAGGGCAACTAGTAGGATTATTATGATGATAACTGCCCCTCCACCAATCATCCATGCCAAATTGTTGGTGGATATTGCTTTTGGTGGCATTTTTACAACTTCTGGAGATGCTATATAAAAAGTTGCTGCCATTGCAGTATAGTGCATCGCCGCGATAGCGCTACCCATAACGATTGATGGCAAAAAGGTGAAATGTTTAGATTTGCCCTCAGTAAGAAAAGAGCTCTCAACCCAAATCTTTAGTTTTAAAGAGAAGGTTGCAAGAATTACGGCGATAACAATAGATAGTGCAAACAGCAGTGGATGGTAGAGCATTTTGGCACTTAAGTGCATGGCCGCCATACCAGTATAGTGCATTACCCCTATTCCTCCACCCATTAAAATACCACTTAAAATTAAGGTTTTAAGCTTAATTTGAGTGTTTGCAGTGGTGCTAATAACTACAGCACTAGACATAATGGCAGGTACAACAGAAATTAGTGTTATCCAAAAATCGTAATGAACAGGAGTCGGCAACTCAAATGCCAGCATCGCCACAAAGTGCATGGACCATATGCCTACACCTTGGACCGTAGCTCCAATTAGGGGCCACCCAAAATAACTTGAAATACCAGAATGTTTGCGATTTGTAATTTTGGTAGATATGGAAAAGGCAACATAAGATGCTAAAGTAGCAATGACAATTGATAAAACCACTAGAGTCGGATCGTAATGGCCCACTAAAATGTTAGTCATATCAGTATTTTTTTCTAAAAACATTAACATCATAACACTATAGGTCCCATTTATAAAAAATAACTTGTTAAGTAGTATGGGTGACTTTAGTGTATATAGATGTTTAAATTATTAATGAATTATTGTTTTATCTTAATTATTATAGGCAGCACGTATAGATGACAAAATTATATATATCAGATTTAGATGGAACGTTACTAAATGCTAAGGGAGAGCTTTCTGCTTACTCCAGACATCAGTTAATCCATCTATTAGAGCGTGGAGTTCACTTTAGTGTTGCAAGTGCCAGAAGTTTATCATCTATCAAACACTTGATGAAGGGAATACCTCTGCAGTTACCAGTGATTGCTTTAAATGGTGCTTCAATCTCCTCTTTGGCCACTGGTATTCATGATGTAATGCATGTGATTGATGAACATTTGCTAAATAAAATTTGTGCAACCGTGCAGGAGCATGGTTTGCGCCCTTTTTTTTCTGCAAATGATGGAATCAAACATAATCTTCATGGAAATGAACAGGTTAGTTGTATCACAATTACAGGTGATGAGCATAAAACCAAAAACCTTTTGTCAATTCTGCGCGATCAATACCAAGATCAGCTGCAAGTCCAGCACTTTCAGGATCACTACTCCCCTAAAAAATTTTGGATTATGATTCAAAACAATATGGCACGAAAAGACTATGCCTGCTTGGCACTTGCAAATAGTTTAAATATTCCCATGTCCCAAGTAACCGTTTTTGGGGATGAGTTTAATGATATTGAGATGCTTGAGGTATCTGGGGTTGGTGTTGCTATGGGGAATGCAATTGAAGCGCTAAAGCAGGTGGCAGATGAAGTAATCGGCACAAACCTCGAAGACAGTGTTATTAAATATTTACTTGCAAATAGTTAAGGTAGACGTTACTTGTCAGGGCCATTGGGGAATCCCAGCAGTATGTAGCGCCTGGACAGTTGTTGGAAAATAGAGATATCTTTATTCATTAAAATGGCAGCATTGCCAAATTCATAAATAGTAACTTCTTCATTAACAGGTTTTTTAACGGGTCTTTTTGCAAGCATCTTTGGCGGCATTAACTGTCTGGGGGACTGTTTATTAGTTTTGTTTGTGAATTTTTTAATTTTTTTAGCTTTAGCAGCTACCTTGGGGGCTTGGGTCAATCCAAAAAAGTTTGCCATAAACTCAGAGGTTGAAATTCCCTTTTTGATCAAGCGCTTCTTGGCCCTTTTTCTCAATGTTTCAAAGATCTTTTTTTCCATAGCAGCAGAGTCTACAGTTGGTTTGTCGAAATCTTCATTAATGTTTTTTATTTTATTTTCTAACTTCTTTTTAACTTTTGCATCGTAAGCAAATCTTTTTTTAACAAACTCAGGGTCTAAAATATTACCAGTTGGTCCACCGTATGTTTTTGCGATGGAGTCCATAATACCTTGTAGCTCTTTTATATGTTTTTTATTTTTCTTACAGCGCTTTTTGATGCTTTGAATTTTGCAAGGTAGTTTATCTTCAGCTGCCTTAATAGAAGCTGAAATGACAAGACTGAGTGTAAAAAAGCAGATAAATAATTTTTTATTGGCCATTTTTTTCACCTGATTTAATCTTTTTAACTCTTTTAATTGACTTTAACAAAATTGGAAAGGCCGTTTTCGCATATCGTTTGGTCAAAAGTGCAAAGATGCTCACATCACTAGTTTTGCTTATATCTATAATATCTTTGCCCACAGCCCCCTTGTCTTCGTCATCATCATCTTCTTGTACTACTGCCACTTGCTCCACACCGGTTTGATCACCACCTGAGAGAGTGAAGTCAAAAGGTGAAGGTACTGCTGCTTTTTGACCACCTTGCTCAGCTTGTGCTTTATCTTCTGGTTTTTGCTCTTGATCCTCTTGATCACCTTTTTGTCCACTGGAGGCAAACGTCCCGCTTGCTTGGTTAGACAATTCTCCAGGGGCAATACCAGAATTAGAAGTTAGTGGATCAGAAGAATAGAAACCTGGACGTTTTTGGCCACTTCTGCTTGCAACAGAAGTGGCTCCCATTTTTGGAGCAATAAGTTTTCCTCCAGAAGCTCTTGAGAGTTTTTGGCCGCTACCTTTGTTGCGGGCATGTAGCTGTTTGGCGTTGCCTTTTTTTAAGTTACTTTTTCGTGCACTGTGAATATCGATTCCGCCTCCGGTAAGAGAGCCTGGAGTATTGCCTCCAATACTTGTAATAGTATCATCACTGTTACCAGGATTCGTACTGGTGGGATTAGTCATTACTAGGGGAGCTCCACTTCCTCCAAGACCTACTGTGGTTGAAAATGAGTCACAATCAGGGCCAAGGCATGGCATAATTTGCTCGACAACTGGAGTTGGTGTGTTACCTGGGGTATCGTCGTCATCTGAGTTGTTATTGTTGTTATCTTCGTCATCTTCTTCGTAATTGATATCGTCTCGCTCATTGAATATCAGCGCTTCTTGATGGTCTCTTTCTGCTTGAGTTATACATGCCTGTCTGGCAGGTTCTGAAACAGCACGTTCAAGGCAACCTCTAAGGTCTTGGTACATTTGATGACAAGCTGTCTGTGCTCTTTGCCCTGTTGCCTGGGCCAAACACTCTTCTAACATGCGGTTGGTCACTTCAGTACAGGCGGCTTGATTTTGCGTGGTAGTTCCAGCAGATGAAGTACAGACATCATCTGAACTGATGCAGCTGTTGTCTTTAATAATAAAACACTGAGGAGTTTCCTCCTCTTCGTCACCTGACACGAGATTGTCAGAGTCATGGTGCTGTCGATAAATACTTAAGATTTGATCGATTTTATCGATGTTTTCTTGCATGGTCTGTGCTGTTTGTTTACTCATAGTGCTTGCATAGTAGCAAGCAGCGGCCATGGCGGCCCAAACCCAGCGACGTTTTCCAGGGTCTTCAAAAGTCTCTTTGAACATCATTTCAGAGTCTTTTTTAGTACCCTTAAGCATAGCAATAGCAACGGCACCAAGACCTAACATTTTAAACATACTGCCGCCAGCGTAGGCCATGGGAAAGATCGCGTTAAACAGTTGGTAGTGCATTGTTCCCCAACTAAATTCAGTCACTTCAGCTTCAACACCATCTTCGCTATCACCTTCATTCTTTTTAGCGGTAAATAGATCGTGAGGATACATCTGTTCTATATGTTGTAATCTTGCTCTGAGACCTGCTGTGGCCTGAGTCATTCTTTGACCAATGGGGTAAGCACTACAAGCCGTTGCCGCCGACTCTAAGGCAGCATTGGAGGCAGCAGCATTTGCCATTGCCTGCTTGAGGGTTGTCAGGTTATCAGGTTTTTCCTCCTGCGGGGTGCTGCTAGTACCACTTTCACTGCCAGGCATAAAGGAGTAACTATTTTCTACTGATTGTCCGAAAGTGTCCAACTCAGCTTGCCTTAAGGCCATGGTGGCATTATGAAAGTTAGCATAGGGTGTTGCAAGGCCAGCGCGACAAGCAGCTTCAGCTGGATCGGAAGTGGGGGGGGTATTGTATGCTGCAGTTACTTGCTCAACTTGTTCATCTTTTCTATTTCTGGCCAGTTCCCCATTTTTATGTTTGGTCGTGGCCAACAACACTGCACCACCGAAGGCCAAGGCAGCAACTAACTGTAGTTTAGACTTGGTCTTTGCGGCATCTTTGATCGAAGAGAACATTTCTCGCTGTTTTAGTAGAGACTGCCTTTGTACCTCAGATACCCCGCTTACATTATATGTCATCGTTTTGTTTTTGATCTCCTGATATTTCATAAAGGCCTGAATTTCAGCAAATACAAAGACGGCGGCTCCAATGTAAACGGCATAGATATCGTTAGCTTTACTTTTTTGTAACTTTTCACCTTTGTAGTTTCTGGTAATTATCAACAGATTCATGCAGGCAACAGCGATACCTAACATAATGATCAAAGAGATAAATTCTTCTGATTTGTTGACATCTTCAAAAGTTACAGTGGAAGTTGTTTCTTGAGCAGACGCACTACTTGAAAAGCTGACAAATGTATCCTGGATTTGTAAATTCAGAAGTAAAAAACAGATCAGTAATGTAAGACATTTTCGTAAACTACTCATACTAAACACCTGGTTAATTGTTAATCAATACCCAAGCCCGCTCTGCATATATCTGATATATTTTTTTATTTTTTCAATTGCATTTTTTTCTAAATCTGAATATTCTACTCCAAAATAAAAGGGGCAATTGCCACTTCTATGTCTAATAACCCCTTCTCCGCTAAAGCTTAGGCCTATTGGTAGGGTTATTTTAAATGCAACTTTAACATTGACTTGTAATTGTTCATTGTATTCTGGGAGGTAGATTCCAACTCCTCCAATGCTAATATCTTTAGCAGTGGTTTTTTCATTGATGGCATCACCTGTTAACTCAATCTTTATTGGTTCGTTTTGGTCGGGTATGAAACGCTCGTATTGTCTTCTATTTCTCAATTAGCACCTACACATTACATGATTAATATTTAAAGTCTTTATAAATGATAGTATATCAAAGAAAGAAAAATATATAAGAAAAAACTTATATATTCACGATTGTCCACAGCGATTTGGGGTGCAACCACCGCCGCTCATACAAGGTGGAGAGTCAATACTTTTTGTTCTGCCGTGCTTTAGCTGGCCTATATCTTTAGTTAAAACTTGGGTTAACTTATTGGAATTACAGTGGGGACAAGTCTGCTTGGACAACTCATCTTGCAACTGTTGCAATTTGAGATTTAGTGCAAAACGCTCATGACAATTTTCACATCTAAAGCTGTACGATGGCATATTTCCTCCAAATTTAAGTGCCAACAAAACTTGACGGTATAGCAAAACGCTATAAAATAAAGATAGGTTAACAGACGGATAAGTTCAATATAAAAACGAGCATTTTAGGCCAATCTTTAAATATAATTGTACAAGAAGGAGCAACATGAGTACCGAAGGGAATAAGAAGTTAAAACGCTTTGGCAAGTATTTACTGTTAGATCATCTGGTAGATGGAGGGATGGCCGAAATTTATAGATCGAGGGAGCTAGCTGAAAGTGTTGAACAAATGGTGGCAGACAAGATTGTTGCAGTTAAAGTTATACGTAGACAATACTCGCAGGACGAAAAGTTTAAAACGATGTTTATAGATGAGATAAAGGTGGCCTTTGGACTTACTCATCCCAATATTGCCCAAACTTATAACTATGGCGAAAAAGATGGAAAGCTATTTGCGGTTTTAGAATATATTCATGGAAAAAATTTAAATGAATTTATTAAAGCATTACAAGAGCACAAAAAGTGCTTTCCCATTGATGTTGCAGTATACATTACTTCTCAAATTTGCTTAGGGCTTGATTATGCTCACAAATTTGTTGATAAGTTGACAGGTAAAAGACAGCATCTCATTCATAGAGATATTTCTCCTCACAATGTCATGTTGGACTACGATGGTCAGGTCAAAGTAATTGACTTTGGAATTGCCAAAGCAGACACCAATACAGAGCAAACTCAAGCAGGTACAATTAAAGGTAAGGTTGCATACCTTGCTCCTGAGTACTTAATGGAAAACATCAAACTGGATCCACGCTATGATCAGTTTGCAGTGGGGCTAACTCTGTGGGAAATGCTCTTTGGAAGAAGGTTATTTGTTGGTGACAATGATATGGCAGTTATTAAATCCATCTATGATTGCAAAATTCCCAAACCAACATCACTACTTAAGAATTTTCCAAAAGAGTTAGAGAACATTATTTTAAAATCATTGAGCAGAAATCGCGATGATCGATATAAAGAGATGTCAGAATTTAATAAGGTGTTGACCAAGTTTTTATACTCCAACTTCCATGACTTTCATCCGGGACAAGTAAAAGATTTTCTACACAAATCATTTAAAGAAGAGATTACAGCACAAGGGCAAAGACTAAAGGCCTTTGGTGAGATAAACCTTGCTCCTTATTGCAAGGATTTAAAAGAAGAGTTAGAGGGGGTAAGACAAGAGCATACAACCAATGATGATCAACTCGCGAATGCCGATTCAAAGTCTGCAATACCGACTAGGGCCTTTGGAGCAACATCTCTGACTGACCTGAAGGATAAGACAATAAGCCCATTTGTTTTAAAGATGAGGCAGGAGCAACAAAAAAGAAAAGAAGCAAAGAAGAAAAAATAAAGATATGTTAGAATTAAACAATGAAAAGATGCCCATACTGTGCTGAAGAAATTAAGGATGAAGCGATTCTGTGTCGCTTTTGTAAATCAAATCTAAAAGAGATCAAGTTAAAAGACATTGATTTAGAAAAAATGAATATTGATGAAAGTGGTGACTTAACTCCAACCACCAGAGAGATGTTCATCAAAACTTTTGTTACTATTAAACACTTGGTTTTTGGTCAAGGATCAGTAACTGATACGGAAGATAAAAATATAAGTAATTTTATCTTGGAGCAGCGAAAGAGGCCGGTTTGTAAAAAAACGGCCAAAAAGCATGAAGAGGCCAAAAAGAAAGAAGAAATAATTCTGCGGAGTGATTTTATCAGAGAGGATCCACAGCTGCATAAGAGCTATTTTGGTAAACAAAAGTTATTACTCACCATTGGCATTTTTGTCGGTCTAATATTAATGTTAAGCGGTCTTTTAATTTTGCTTAGAATGACTGCAAACATATTATCCAACTAAACCTACTGTGAAATGATTGTTTTTATTAGATTATTTGTTTTGTACAAAACTAAAACCTAAGAGAAGATGAAACTACAAGTTTAACAAATGTTATCTCAAGGATGTGATTTATTTGTTTTAAAGCAAGTACTCATTCATATAATAGATTAGGAGGGTTGGTTATATGAGTTGTAAAGTGTTTATTTCTGTCATTTTTTTCCATTTCTTATTTACCTTAAATTTTACAAGTGCCAACACAACTGATGATGAACTATGGGTGACAATAGGTAGTGATGTCTTGTCTGCTAAATCAAAGGCATCTATGTCTGACATTTTTGTTCACATTGAGCACTCCTTAGTGGGTGAGGTAAGCGTTGCAAAAATTAAAGCTGATAAAGTTTTTAAATTATCACACATCATGCATGAAGATTTCAAGCGGTGCGGTGGTTTTGTTGTTCATGACAGTTATGCGGAAGCTGTGCTTGCAGGCCAAGCACAAGCAAGTGATGTTGATCAACAAGTCGGACTTGTTGACTACACTATTACAGAAGAAGAGACGGTCAACAAATTTATTGCAGAAGTAAAAGAGACTGAAATTACCAAAGTTATAAAGAAATTATCTTCATTTAAAACTCGCTATCACTCTTCAAGTACTGGTATGCAATCACAGCAGTGGCTCTATGATACTTGGAAAAAGTTAGGAGACGGCCGCTTAGATGTTAGTGTTGAAAAATATACCCATACAAAAACCAAGCAACCCTCCATAATTTTGACAATAAAAGGGGCTCACAGTCCAGATGATGTGGTGGTAATTGGTGGGCATGCTGATTCCATAGGTGGATTTTGGGGAGGAGCAAATGCTACTGCCCCTGGAGCAGATGATAATGCTTCGGGTGTTGCAACTATCACTGAGGTGATGAGGGTGATTTTAGTCAATGGTTATCGTCCAAATAAGACTATTAAATTTATGGCCTATGCAGCAGAAGAGGTAGGGTTAATTGGATCAAAAGATATTGCAGGAAAATTTAGAAGAAACAACGTCAATGTCATAGGGTCCATGCAATTTGATATGACCAATTTCAACGGGTCGGACAAAGATATTGTTTTTATGAGTGATTACACAAATGCTGCACAAAATACCTACTTGGGAGCTCTTATTGATGAATACGTTCATGTGCCCTGGGGATACTCAAAGTGTGGCTATGCCTGCTCAGATCACGCCTCTTGGACAAGTAACTCTTATCCTGCTTCCATTCCTTTTGAGTCAACTATGGAGGGGCGCAATCGCAAGATTCACTCAAGTCGCGACACCATAGATGTCTCCGGAGGTCACTCGCATCACGCAGTAAAATTTGCAAAGCTTGCGGTGGCCTTTATTGTAGAAATGGCAAAATAGCTCAAGAGTTCAAAACGTAAGGAAGTGGACCAACTCTTAAAAACCACAGCATTTCTAGTTTTTGTTTATGGCCAAGTTCAAGCCTGGCAAGCTTTATAAATGTATCTTTTGATTGTACTTTTTTACAAAGCTTGGCCATTGTCATATAGCACTTGTATGCCTCTTGTTCTTTTTTAATAGCGTATAACAGGAGATTTTTTACGGAAGTATCATGCAAAATATTATTTGCTTGTAACTGGTTAAAGTAATCAAAATCCTCAACTTTTGCTACATGAAATTTTGATGGGTCTTCTCCATAATACTTTTCTAGGATATTGATATGTTCATTTTCTTCTTCGGCCAGTTGGAATAATATGATTTTGGCATGATCATCCTCAACCTGCTCTGCGAGGTCTTTATAGAATAAATAGGCCTCTTCCTCTTGAATGATGGCAAACTCAATTATATCGTTAAAACTCATTTGATTTACTATTTCTAATGATTTTGCCATATCATCTTCACTTTCTACACAAATAACTTGTTCCATTTTCACACCTTTTGTGGACACTGGTTTGACTTAGGGATTTAATTTGAGACAAAGTCTCATTTAGATCCATCGATTTGTCAATACTTTTTTGTGGGCCGCTTATAGTCATAATGACACTACGATGCCATAATGACTCGGCTTAAATTAGGGACCTTAAGCATAAAAGCACATGGCGCAAAGCGTCTTGTGTTTGATAATTTTAAAAAATTGATTTACAGCGACTTGGCACATCTGTTGCTGTTTAAACCTTAAATAGCAACATCGAAATGAGTTTGGTGCCAATAATACCAAAAGTAACACAAAGGAATCATCAAATGGAAAAGTCAACCTTTCAAACATTTAAAATGAGTTTAACAATGTTTATCTGCCTGTTGTTGCAGGCTTATGCAGTAGAAGCAGCTTCAACTACTGCTCCTGATTATGTGGATTTTCCCAAGTATCTTAAAATTTATAAAGACTTCAAACAAGTATCAGATTTAAAAAGAGAAAACGCCAAGGCAGCAAAATTGTCGGCGCAAGCAATAGACGAGGAGATTGCGACACTTAAAAGTTCAATAGCAAACAATCAAGCTACTATAAAAAATAGTCAATCTTCCATTGAGTTTATGGAGCAAGACATTCCTCGTATGGAACAAGACAATGAAAGGTTGGCAGCAATTATAATTGCTAATCGCAATACCATCTCAGAAAATCAAGTTAAAATTGATGGCCTAGATAGTAGAGTGAGAGATTTAAAAGAAGATATTGCAGTAACTCGGGCCGAATATGAAGAAGTGGACACAAAAAGAGCAAGGGTTGCTCAAAGGTTACGCAGAAAAAATAGGGATATTGACACAATATCAGAGCAAATAAGATCTAATCGACAAACTTTAAGAGCACTCAAACAGCAACTTCAAGATAAAAGGCAAAAAAGAGACCAAGTTAAAAAAAGGATTGAACAGCTTAAGTTGGAGCTACCTCTAAAAAAACAAAAAAGGCAGAAGGCCCAAGAGAAACTAGCAGCAATTAACACTCAAATAACTAATTTAAAGCAGGCCATCGCCCGCTTAAATGAAGCAGTTGATCGCCTAAAAGGAAAAAAACAAACTGCAACCCAGGAGCTAGAAAATGCCCGTGCTACTTTTGCTCCCATGAAGCAAAAAATGCAGCAGTTAAATACTAAAATCACCAAGGCCACTGCCGACTATAAGAGTTTTTCTGATAAAGTGGTTGCCACACAAAATAAAATAACAAATTTAAAAGCTCAAAGTGCTGGTTTTGTCCAAAAAATACAAGAGCTAGAAAACAAAAAATTTGCACTAGAAGAGAAAAAGCGAAACAAGATTGCCCAAAAAAGTAAATTAGAACAAGAGATGACAAAGCTGCGCCAAAACTTTCAAAAAGTTTCGGCCAAACAAAATAAAAAAAGAAAACAGCTTAAGGCCCTAAAAGATGACCCAAATGCACCAAATAGGGAAGCCAGAATGCAGGCGTTGCGCACAGAGATTACAAAGCTTGCTCAAAGGCAAAAACAGATTACTCAGAAAATGAAAAATACACAGAGTAAGATAGATGCAATTCCTTCTCAGATCGCTCAAATAGAATCAAACATTCAAAAAACTCAAAATGGTATTCAAAGGCTAGAAGGCAAAATCCAAGCAAACGTGCAGTTAGTTATAAAAAATGAACAAAAGCTTGCAAGTCTTAGTGAAAAAATGGCACAGGCAAAGAACAAAAAAGACCAATTAGTTAGCAAAAAGCAGCAATTGAAGCCAAAGTTTGATAATGCTAAGGCACAAGTTACTGCTAAAAAGAATGCATTGGACACAGTGGTTACCAAGTTACAACAAAAAATCGATACACGTTCACAAAAAAAGGCAAATCTAACACAAGCAAAAAACAAAAAAGTGGAAGTTAGTAATAAAATCGTAACCCTAACTGCTAGAATCAAGACCATCAAAGAGAAGCTACCAACACTTAGACAAAGGCTAAAAAAGCTTAATAATCAAGTGATACCCGATTTGATCGCCAAGCGAGATTATCAAATTACAGTTATCAACAATTTGGAAGAGGATTTAAGGGTAGCTGTGGCCAAAAGAGATCAACTAAAAGTAAGGCTTGCAAGAGTGACTAGACAATTAAATGCATTAAGTGATGATCTTGCAGATTTTGTGGATGCCAAAAATGAATTAGAGAATCACATTTTGGCCTTAGAGTCATATAACCGCAGGCTTGCGGCCAGTAACCGTGCCAATCAAAGACAAATCGCTGAAAATGAACAAACGTCACAAGACTATAGTAATGAAATAATAAGGCTTACAAAGCTAATTGGTGATTTACTCATTGCAATTAATAATGACCAAGATGAAATTGCTATTAAAACACCACAGGCAGCTGCCGCTTGGGCCACATATACTGACTTAGATAAAGATGCCACTCAAGCTGAGGCCCAGACTGCACAGAAGCTTGCTAAATATAAAGAGATTAAAGCAAACTATGATGAGCAGCTTCTGCTGGCAAAACAAAATGGACAAACGCAAGGTGATCAAGACGGAGATGAAGAAGGTGAAGGCCCAGGTACTGATGCTGGTGATGCTTATGGAGCTAATGAGGGGACAGTTCTTGGTACGGCCCAAGGTAGAGCTTGGGGCTTAAACAAAGGTAAGCAAGATGGTAGGGACCAAGGTAAAAAAGATGGATACCGTGACGGCTATACTACCGCTAATTATGAAGAAGGAAGGGCCATAGGTTATGAAATTGGTAAAGAGCAAGCGTATGCTACCGCCAGGGCAGAGGATTATCCAAGGGCCCAAGCTGTTAAAAAACAACAGCTTCTAAGTGTAGATCTGACAAATGTTATTTCTGTGGATAATACTGCTAACAATATCTTTCAATTAGCATTTTACCCCTCTATGATGGCCCCTGAGGTGATGCAACCAGCGAGTAACTATTTTGCCCACCAAGATAACCTCTGTGAAACTGATTATATTGATTTTACCAATGCTTGTTTGGCCTCTTACAAGATCGCTTATGATAAAGCTTACCAGAAGTCTTATGACGAAGCATTTGAAGCTGCCCGTGTAGTCGCAAAAGAAAATGCCAGATCTATTGCTTTTGAAGAGCATAAAATGGATAGATGGCAAGAGGGTTATGATTCAACATATGCCACTTCCCACGCAAAATGGACAGCAATCTATGCAAAAGAAGCGCAAAACGATGGTCAGGCCCAAGGCATCAAAGAGGGTAACAGTGAGAATATTGAGCAGGCCCGCGCCTCCATGTACACTCTGGGACTTTCAGATATGCAAGAAGAGTTTGAAAATAATGCAGTTTTAAGACTACAAGCTGCTAGCATTAAAAAGGCGCCTGAGTCAGCTCATAGCACACCTGATGGAAAGTATATCGCTGGAGATAAGCTTTTAATTGATATCAAAGTGGCCAATTTCGGAGCAGTAGCATCAAATAGAGACCAAGTTAAAATTCGCCTAGAGGCCTTGACAAACAATGTTACGGTTGATGGCGTTTTTCATGACTTAGTCAATATCCCCGGTGGTACAATTGCCAACGTTTCTGCAGTGGCAAAAGCTCAAATCAAACAAACTACAGTACTACCTGAAACTATCAAAATAAAAGTAGTTGCCACAATGCCAGATGGTAAAGGCGTGATTACTCAGTCACAAGTGATCACTATTAAAACTAAACTGCATATGGTAACCAAAATGGAGCGACTTAGGTATGAGGCCAAGCCGGTCATTTTTGAAACTCAGTTTATCAGCTTAGATGTAAAAAATGCAGCCCCTGTAGATGCGATGAGAGATTATAAAATTTCACTTAGTATCCCTAAAATTAATTTTCACCAAGAAAAAAACCTAGGAAAGATCAAGGCCGGCCAGAGCAAGTCTGTACAGTTTAGATATTCACTTCGAGATTGGGGTCTTGAAGGCAAGTCAATTCCTGTTAAGCTTACAGTGAAGTATGGCCCAGCAGTTACATCCTCTAAAGAATTTGTAGTGGTTGGATCAGAGGAGCAAGGTTGTGAGTGGGGAGACATTACTTGTAACGATGATGATGATTGGTAAATAACTTATAACAGAAAAAAGAGGGTTAAATGTTCCCAAATTTGGGTACCCATTTTTGGGAACATTATACCTTTTTAACATCTACTAGCTAATTGAATCCTTTTGAAACTATCTTTTACAAAAATCATTGACTAACTTTAGTGTCTTATCAAAGATGTGGTGTGCAGAAGCTTGTGTGGTGCCTATTGCGGTGTAGCCAATTTTGCCGTGATCATGGAGAGCACCTAGCAGGTGAAAAACGACCCCTGTGTTTTTACTTTTATCAAAGAGAACTCCCTGGTGTTGCATAAATGCTAAAAAGGTATCAATCTTGGTTCCTTTAAGCGATGAATTTAAGATGTTGTCATTAGACATATAAAAAACACTTGATCCATCTTGGGCCTTAAGCTTTCCACTATTTTCGTCGTAATTTGAATTGGTTAAAAACTTGGCCGTGCGGTATGGATGAGTGGTGCCACCTTGACGGATATTAACTTCTATGGCCCATAATTCACATTGATCACCATTTTTGACACATAAAAAATCAACAGCACATACACCACGAATCCCATGTTTGCTCATTACATGGCCGATTTTTTTACTCGTTTTACTAATTTCTTGGCGATATTCACTTCTTGCAGGAAAGATACTACCTAAGAAGGTTTGCCCATTGTGATCGAGGATCTGCTCATGGGTAGAAAGCATCTCCACTGTACCATCTGCATGAATGAATAGTTGAGCACTTGGTGATGTTTTGTTTTGACCTTCTATATAGGTCTCAATTATAGCACCTTCACTTAAGCGCTCTAAAAATTTGGCAAAATTTAGTGCTTTAGATTGAAATTGCAGATTTGCCAGTAAGTCGTATATTAGCTGAATTTGTGCTTTGACATGCATCTTTGATAAATCTTGATAGTTAGCTGTTAAGTTTAAAATGGCATTTCCATCACCAGAAACACCAGTATTTAATTTTACTAGAAATCTTTTAGCATCAGGGTGCCTGGCCCACAACTCTCTTACAGCTGATATGAGCTGGCCCAAGTCTGCAATGTTGTTTACACCATCTGCAAATTTAATTTTACTTTCTTGAAATATCTGGCGATTGCCACTTTTGGTTTTAAAGTATTCAAGATGAGGTAGTGTCCCAAGAAGTGGCACACCTAACCTTTGGGCCAATTTCATTTCATCTTTGGATACTACAAAAGTAGTTAAATAGGTATTTAATTTGTTAAAGTGAGACTTTAGAATGCGTATAAATTCTCTATTTTCTAAAATCTTTACACTTAAGCATTTAGTAGTAGAGTCGTCGTTTAAGGCCATAAATTTTATTCTCTTTCGAGCTTCTTTTGGGTTTGGCAGAAAATTAAGTAAGTGATCAATGGCCTTTTGATCAATTGGAACTGAGGTTATATATATGATGGAGGTATTTTTTGATGAGGCCTTTAAGGTTTCCCAAAGTGCCCTGGACTCGTAGTGAATAACTCCGGTAATATTTTCAACGTTGCGTGGATCGATACTTATCGATGAGATGACAATTATAGTGTGTTTTTTTCCAGAGGCCTCAAGCTGCATTACCTGATCTAATTCATAGTATTTACGCTCAAGTGTGTGGCGATAGAAATTTCTTACTTTAGAAATCGGTAACCTATTAATTAGAGGTGTAGGAAGAGTTAATGCATTCATAAGCAATCCAGTTTAAAAAGTATCATTAATATGAATTTAAATGCAAAATAACTGCCAGAGTTGATATCAGTAATTTCAAGGTTTTAAAATGTGTGAGTGTACACAGCTTTGATAGTTGTCTATTTTTTAATAGTTCTTTTTTTGCACAAAAAACCGGCGTCGTGATCTGTTATGTTCACATTGTTGGAGGGTAAAATCATGTAGCAGTCATCTGGAGCTTTAAATACTTTATTACTGCCGGTAGCAATAACTTCGCCTTTTTTGAAAAAGCAACCAGATTGTATGTTAGAGCGGGTATAGTTAAATCCATTATCGTCGGGCACTAATGCACAAAGAGTTTCATACTGGGTAATCTCATTGTTGGGATTATCTTTAAAAGTCACTTGATAGTTTAATTGAGATGCAAGTATGGGACTAGTGAGTTCAAAGTGTTCCAAAAACTTATGAATGTGATACATGGCCACTTGGGTTGAGTCAGCTCCATTGTGATTACCACACTCAACTACCAGACAACGGGCCCCAAGCTTGGAGCACTCTTCGATCATTACCCCTTGAACGTGTTCGGGGTGAAATGCCAGATGAGTAGAAATGGGGCTTAGGGTTTTGGCAAGCTCAAATGATTCCGGGCGGTTATAGTTATATACCAGCATTCTATTGTCACCACTGCTTACTGAGTGTAGGTCTAAAACAGCTTTTAAATTTTTTTTATTTTGCAAATACTCGGTGATTTGCCGTGCTCTATTTCCAGAATAGTTTGCCTCAAAGGTGCTATTAAATAGGCGATTTAAATCATACTCTACGTAGCGGGTGTTTTGGAGATACGCCTTGGGGTTTGCCAGCAAAAAATGGATGGCCCCACGAATTAATACTTGTGGATTTTCTAAAAGGTAGCGATAAAAAGCAAGTGAGGCAGACACTCCACTGTGTTCGTTGCCATGGGTGCCACTGACAATCAAAACATGGGGGCCCTCATTTGTACTTTGAATAGTCATTGCTCCTTCAAAGTCACTTTGGTTGGCATTGATGAAATTGATGTCATTTTGCCGGTTATTATCTATAATATCCATATATTAAAAGTTATCACACTCTGAAGGAGTATGTAATGAGTATAACTATTGCCGTTGACGCACACTGCCATTCAGTGGCTTCAGGCCATGCACTTTGTACCATCCAAGAGATAATTGAGCTTACCTATCAAAGAGGGCTGCAAGGAGTTGCCATTACTGATCATCACCCATCACTGGCCCATAAAGGTGATAAATATGTAGCAGGCGCTCCCGATGACCTGTACTT
The DNA here is from genome assembly GCA_016784965.1 of Bacteriovoracaceae bacterium. Lineage (GTDB taxonomy): Bacteria > Bdellovibrionota > Bacteriovoracia > Bacteriovoracales > Bacteriovoracaceae > JADHTQ01. The sequence goes on from JADHTQ010000014.1 coordinate 23,700, forward strand.
TTATGTGCTTCTTAAAAGATATCAAAACATGTTTGAGCAAGTGAAGCTTTATAAGGGAATTGAACTCAATATTTTAGATAAACCACCCTGGGTTTGTGAACTATCATCGTTTAGTGGTGATTTTGATATTAAAATTGCCGGCATTCACCCCTTTTCACATCTATACAATCCGACAACACAAAGGGATAGAAATACAGATATCTTGTTAAAGGCCATTGGGAGTGGAGATAAACCTCTGTTTAAGATTCTTGCACACCCTGCCTTAGACAACCTGCCCGTAGACATTGAGGCAGTGACAAAGGCCTGTATAGAGCGCGATATTGCCCTTGAAGTAAATAACTCTAATATTTTATATAGAAAAGAATCCATTAAACCTATTAGCACTATGCTAAAAGTTGTTAAAAAATTTGGGGGCAAAATTGCCGTAGGTAGTGATGCTCACGTTCCCCATGAAGTCGGAAACTTAACCGAGGCGATCAAGCTGTTGGAGGAGTGTGAGTTTCCCCAAGAGTTGATTGTTAACGGCTCACTTTTGGCCTTTGATGATTTTATCGGCCACTGATATTTAACTCCCACTTAGTAAGAGTACCGGTGTATCCCGCAGTTCCATCTACAATTTTAATAGTCCAATCACCATTTGAGTTTTCACCATAAAAGGCATTAGACAACAACACCATATCAGTCATAGTGGTGGAATTTGAAAGGCCATTGTTTACGTTTAGAAGAATACTTTTGGTGCCAGCAGGAGAGGTCAGCTCTACCCCAATGTGGGGAATTCTTTGGTGTGTGATGTTCACTCTAAGTTGTATCGCTTCGACAGTGAGTGATTCTGAGACAGTAATCGAATCAGTTACTCCTGCTGCACTATTGTCGGGTATACTTCTTGATGTCGTGTCGGAATAACTCCAGTCAAGATCCACGTAGGTACCAAGATCAATAGAGTAGCTAGAGGCCATGGCAACTGCTGCATCAGTATCTACTAGACCAAAGCCAAACCAGTTATGAAAGTTAAAACCAGCAGCATTAGTGACCCATGCCTGCTCCCAAATGTGTCCGCTTGGAATGCCGGAAACATCACTTGAACCATAGTTAGGTAGATCCGGATTAATTTTTTCAGCGGTACTTGCTAGAATGTATCTTACATCTCGCCAAGTGAGGTCAGAGTTAGCTTCTAACATCAAAGCAATTACACCAGAGATGGCAGGTGCAGCAGCTGAAGTTCCGTTGAAAATAGAAGTATAGTTACAACTGTCGTTATTTACCCTGCCCAAGTCAAAAGAGCCAGAAGCACTACTATATTTTGAATAACCAATTTGGCAGGTAGATTGATCTGTCGTGATAATGGCAGGTGAATAGACACCCGTCTCACCACCTGGAGCTGAGACCCAATTACACGAGCAAAGGGATGAGTAACTAGCTGAGTCCCCATCAGCATTAATTGCTGCCACATTTATTGTATAGGGAGTAGCATTGTAGGGATCAGTGTTACCATTTAAGTCGTATTCAAAATTGTTGCCGACAGCTTTTACATAGATAAGGCCTTTATTGCTGCGGTAATTAGTCGTTGCATACTTAAGCTGCGCTAGATAGTCAGCTTCAATTGTGATAATCTGGGTATCGGAGTAGCCCCAAGATTGATTGACAATATCGAAGTTATCGCTGCCATCTGCTTGGTCTATCTGATTGGCACTTGATTGAGATCGCAAAAAATTATAGCCGGCAATTGCTGCTCCAGCTGCTACACCTCGACCGCCAATATTGTTGTCTTTGGTGGCGGCAATAACGCCTGCTACACTGGTACCATGATCGCCTGTTCCTGTAGTATTTGTTGGGTCAGTGGTGCTGTTGACGTAGTTTTTTGAAAGTCCACTTAAGACATTGCTTTGCAGATCTTCATGAGCAATTTCAAGGCCTGTGTCAGAAACTAAAACTTTAACTCCCGCACCACTAGTGTTGTTTATCTCAGTTTGCAGCATATTCAAATCCACTCCAGCACTCCCGCCTGTATCAGAAAATGCACTCTGCTCAGAGTTAAGTAGGTGCCAAGAACACCCTGCTAGGGGATCACCTTCAGAAATGGAGTCAGAAGAGCCGCAGTCAATCTTGCTGGTAACAATTCCTGAGCTAGTAGTCCCACCTTGTCCACAACCAATAAGCAGAAGTAGAAATATGTTGATAAATTTATTCATAATGGAACTACCACGTGTTCGAGTATTTCTAATGTGGCCTTTGTCACTCCCTTGGTACCTTTAATCTTTTTTAAGATCGCTGGTAAATTGTCATCGCTCATACTTTTAAAAAAGGCCAAACGAAGGTGCTCCACTGTTTTTTGATGAAGCACTGGAAGATTTTCAATTATGTCTTCTACTGCTTGTAAGTCATTGAATTTAACTTTGAAGACGCCAGTTAGCAGTCCAACTTGTTTTGTTTGCTTGTTATAGACAGCAAATGGCAATGTCTCATTTAGCTCTTCATCATCGGAGCTAGTGACAAATCTATGGCCAAATTTAGTTAATAAAACCTTGGCCCGGGGGAAGTCCTCATATTTTTTAGCGATTTTTTGGGGAAAGACATTGGGAAGCAGTACAAACTGTTGACCGCGCTCATTTACAGCAAAGGTCCTCTTGCTGGGCAATGTGGGCAAAAGGCGCAAACTAAAGGGTTTAGGCCTAAAAGCATTTGCTCGCCCTCTCAAGGCCATTTTTTTTAAATGCCTATCTACTTTTACTTTTATGCTGGCCGGCTTTCTTTTTGCGACTTTGGGCCGCTTTTTTATGGGTTGTTTTTTTGCTTTTTTTAGTTTTTTAGCAATAATTACTGCGGGTTGGGCCTTTTTGTCATGCTGCTGATTTAAAATATAAACCTCACATAGCAAGACTGAGAATATGAAAATATAGAAAAATTTATGCGACATATCTATTTACCCACCCACAGAGTCTATAACATGTCTACATCGGCATTATACCAGTGATCTTTAGTCTTCTTTTAAAAGTAAAATTCACTTGATATTTTCTAAGCAAGTGCCGATAGAAATAGTAACTAGTTAAAAATTCATTATATAGAAGAAACTTTTCTATAAGGAGATTGTAATGAATGCTCTTAAATGGTCTTTGCTTATAGTTTTACTGCTAAATATGGTAGTGCCCAGCGGGTTTGGTGCCTCTTTGTCCAGAAGGGTTTCAAGACTTACAACTAAGTCCAAAAAAACAAATAAAGATGTCTCCTCTTTAAAAAGAAAGGTATCTAAAGTTGAAAAAAGAGTTGCTGGGGTAGAAGTACAACAGCAAAAGGTTAAGGGTATTGCTAAAAAATTTCAAAGCATAGAGGAGAAAATGACGTCTGTAGGTGTCATCCAAGACAAGTTGCAAGCAAAGCTTATGGCCCTTGAAAAAAGACCGGCCCCCAAGGCCAGTTCAGGACAACTGCTGAATAAAATTGATGTGAAGATTAAAAATAAAATTGATCACGAAATGACTGTCCTTAGCAAGCATATTAAGTTAGAAAGCAGCAAACATGAGGAATCATTTGCCAAGCTAGATACTCACTTTTTGATCCTCTATATTATTTTGGGAGTTCTAACAGTACTTGTTATTATTACCATGTACTTAGCACTAAGAAGAGGCAAGACGGTGGTAAGAAAGAAAATGATAGTAAAAAGAAGTAAACAACCAGTTATCGAAAATGAAGTAGATACCCCACAGACACCTGATGAAACACCTGACATGCCTCCAATGGTAACTAGTGATATGGCAGACAGCGAACACAAGTATAGGGATGATGATTAATAGAGACCATATCTTAAGATTATATTTTGTCATAGGGCTACTAGTTGGTGTCGCTTTTTCAAATGACTTGAGAGCTCAATCTAAAGAAGCAAGTCCAAATTCCCTTGATGATGAGTTAAATCAAACGCTGAAGGTATTTAGAGAGCTTGATAGCAACCAAATCAAAGAAATGATGTTTGCAAACTCAAAAGGGCAACCCTACGAACAATACCTCAAAAAAAATCCTAAGATCTTAGATTTTGCAGTTAGGGTCATGCAAGATAAATCGGCGATACCGTCTGTTTTAAAAATATCTAGGGATAAGACAAGGCTTATCTATTTTGGTCTAACGATTCTTGGAACCATTATCTTTGGATATGTTGCCTTTGATGCCAGTAAGAAAAAAAGGAATGCATTTGGCCGCATATTGTATGGCCTAAAAAAATTCCTAATTCTAACTACTCTTCGATTTATCGCCTTTTGTGGCTTTTTTTATAAAGACCTTACTCCGATATGGAACATCTTTGTGGATGTATTATTGAAATAGATTAACAAAAAAAGCATGTACTTTTTATAGACTCGGCAAAAAACAAATGACAACACGGGCCTTTAAAAACTATTTCTTCTAAAAAAATTGACACTTCATCTTACATTTGCAGGTGTTTGATATTAAATATTTGAATGATGGAGGAGTTGCACTTTTTTAAATCCTTTCTTACATTAACCATCAATTCATCAAAAGAAATTGAATCTATGCAGTATACTGCAAAAATACAAACTTTGATGTCATCAAATGCGTGGCACAAGGGATGCAAAGAGCTATGGTAGACATTGAGGGGGTAGAACATACTTATAATGGCTCTTTAGGAGAACAGGAGTTTAATGAGATTTGTGCAGAGTCAAATTACGCAACAACTCTTTTTCTTACATGCATATAAGACTATCAACTTATTCAAAGCCTAATATTGACGCTAAACTCCTGAATTTAATAATAATAAAGGGTTTGACAAATAATTGCTAATGCAAGATTATGCTCTCAATTTATTTTAAGGAGTATTAAAGATGAATGATCTCGCAAAAGGTGGATTGACAAAAGGAACCGGCATAGGCGTTGGGTTGGGTTCAATTGCGGTAGCAGGTCCTGTGCACGGACTTTCAAGCGCTGGTATAACCAGCGGTCTTGGCGCATTAGGTGCAGGCTCTATGCTTGCAGGTCTCTTTGTTGCTGGCGCAATTACGGTTGGAACCGTGTATGCCATCAACAGGGTAGTTGAAGCTGCTGGCGGAGTAGGTGATCTTTTAAAAACTGCATATGCAGAATAAAGATTTCTAAAACGCAATCATATATTTACAATTCATGCTTACTAAAGATGCCCAATTGTGTTGGCATTTAGCCGTTTTTTGCCAAACTTCACCAAACCTTAACAATTTAAAAAATTCACTAACATTATGATATTTAAGCATAAAGCTACATTGCCAACAAACAGCAATACTATGTTGAGTTCGAGAGGTAAAATAGAAATATCCACATAAAAATCCAATGTTTACCCAACATGAGGATGCTATCATGAATACAAAAAGATATGTAAATTTACAATGTATGCTACCTTTTTTGTGTATTTTTATAATGTCTTGTAGTGGCCAGGACTCTAGTAAGTTGAGTGATTATAAAATCAGTTATAAAAATCACACAGGCGCATATTATCTCTTGGAAGCACAAGACTCCAAAGAAAACTCAAGCAAAACTATTAGTACTTTAGATATTGATAAAGATGGATTTATAGACATTATTGTGAGCGACACAGAGTTTGACGGCAAACGTGGGAGGGTAGAAGTTACCTCCGGGGCAGATGGGAGCTTACTTTTTTCCAAAGAAGGTGAGGGCCAACATGACGGCTTTGGTAGCAGCGTTGCAGTTTTAGATATTGACGATGATGGTAATGATGATTTGATTATTGGTGCCCATTTGTATGATGGGATCAACAAAGTAGACACTGGCAAAATTTATATCTTTTCTGTTAGTGATGACTCTTTGATCTTTGAACAAGAGGGAGAGCATAGTGAAGATTATTTTGGTTTTACAGTTTTAAGTAGTGAAGTTTGTCAGGGAGAATTAAATGATGTAGTTGTTGGTGCCCCAGGATTCGATGGCGAAAAAGGAATTGATACTGGAAAAATATATTTTAATTTTACAGACATGACCGTTGAAGGTGACCATGCAGGTGAGCATTTGGGAGAAACCATTTCAGTTGATGAAATAAATCGAACAAGAGAATGCAAAGAAGAGTTAACCGAAGAAACAGCACTAGAACCAAGTGATGCCAAAGAAGACAAAAAAGACAAAAAGGACAAAAAAGACAAGTTGGACCCTGAAGCTGAAATTATAAGATTAACTGGGGAGCTAGAGCTTGCCCAATTGACCAAAATTGAGGCAGAAAAAAACTTAGCAGATACTAATAATATGCTAGCAGATGCACTGGCAGAAGCTGCAGAGGCAATGGCAGCAAAAGTTAGTGCCGCCACGGTTAAAGATACCACAGCTAGTGATGTAAGTAGGTTAACACAAGAATTACTTCTGGCAGAAGATGTAAAAAATACTTCACAAGAAGCATCATTGGCGGCCCAAGCAAACCTTTTAGCTGCTCAAATGGAAATGGCCGCAACAGAAGATAAAATACTACAATTGACTCAAGAGTTAGCAGTGGCCACTTCTTTGTTAGAAGATAAACAAATTGTATTAAAACAGGCCACGCAGCAGTCTACAGAAGCTACCACAACTTTTAATCATGCAATTAAAAATGCAGAAGATGCAACGAGTGAGGCAACTAGATTGGCCCTGGAGTATGATAACCTTTTGGAGTCAGCAAAATCTAGTGAACAATTAATTAATGAGAGGGCCTCTAAGAGATTACAAGCTGATGAAACATTAAAAGCTATGAGGACACAACAGGATCAGAAACTTGCTGCTTCTAGAGCTCTTGTGGATCAAAAAAGAAGTGATCGAAAACTTTTTAAAGATGAAAAGAGAGAAAAAAGACGGGCAAAAAAAGATGAATTAGTGGCCCAAAACAGAGCAAAAAAAGATGAATTATATGCTTTGCAAAGTCAAAAGCTAAGTGACAGGCAGTTAGTTTATATTAGTAGTAAAGAAGATGCCCAAAAAATCCAAGAAGAAGCTAAGAAAGTGGTAGAAGAAGCCACCCTAGAAGACTGCCAAATAGATGATGAAAAGACCCATAAATCAAAAAGATATGAGCATAAACGACACTTTGGTAAGTATCTCCGAAAGTTTATATTTAGTAAGATCCGCAAGTCATGGAGTTTTCACCATTTTCACCATAAGGATACACATTTTGAAAAAAGAGACCAAGAGCAATACCATGATGAGAAAACTAGAGAAATTAGCAGCAGATGTGATAATCAAACAACTCAACTAGAAAGTGCCAAAAAAATCGCAGATAATGCACAATTGGCCTTTGAAAGGGCCCAAGATCTCGTGATCCAAGGAGAAAAAGATTTGGTCTTATTGGCAGAAACTTATGAAAGACAAATGGCCAAGAGGACAAAAAAAGATCAAGCCTTGAGTAAAAAAAGGAACAAAAAAGATGAGTTAAGGGTAAATAAAAGAGCAAATAAAGATGAAGTAGTGGCCAAACATAGAGCAGCAGAGGATCAAGAAATTTTAAGTAGAAGAATGCAAGAGGATGCACAAATTAAAGCTCTAAGGGCCAGTGAAGATTCGGCCATATTAGAAAATAAAGACGAGTTTGATACTGCACTAGAGAGCGCAAAGCAAAAAGTTGAAGATGCACAACTTGTCGCCGCACAATTAAATACTTTAGCTGAGTCTGCTAAAACTTATGCAGCTGAGTCCAAAGCAGATCAAAAGCTAGCAAGGCAAGCTACAATGGCCACAACCCAAGCTATAAAGTTAATCACAGATCAACTTGCTCTTTTTGAAACAGATGTTTTGGAGGCTACAGTGGAAGAAGCAGCTGCAGTTTTACAACAGGCCAGTTTGGAGTTAGCTGTTGCAGTTAATGCAAAAAAGCAAGTAGAGAAACAATTGCAAAATGCCCAGACTTTAAGTGAGCAAGCACTTTTGGCATATAACAAAGCGAGTGAGTTATTGGAGTCAAAGCAAGCTGCAGTTGAGGAAGCTAGGTTGCAGGTAGAGCAAGCAAAAGCAGCACTAGAGCTTGTACTCCAGCAAGTAATCCTTCTTACTGATCAGCTAGAAGATGTTACAGCAAAGTCCAAAAAAGATAACAAACCAGATTGTAATCCTAACAGCAATATGAACTCAAGAGGATGCTCCGAAACAAAATCATAATCAAATGCCATTATATACTTTCAAAAACTTCCGAAGTATTGCAGTTTTGGCCTTTATGAATATAATATTTTATTATAAGATATAATAGAGGTACTAATGAAAAAAATAATATTTCAGTTAACATTTATGACTTTGCTACTAACAACCTTTTGGCCAGACGTTGGTGCAACAGATGGACCACATTACTTTTTGCAGAAAATGGGATTTTCAATTTTTACAACTCCTGCAAAAAATTTTAAGCTTAACAATCTAGATGGGAAACCGGTCTCTTTGGAGCAATACAAGGGCAAGTGGATATTTATTACTTTTTGGGCCACCTGGTGTGGAACATGTCACACAGAAATTCCAGCACTTCAAAGGCTTCATCAACAATTTAAAAATCAAAACGTTGTTATTTTAGGCGTCTCTATTGATACAAGCAACATTGAGGATGTAAAAAAATTGATTAAAAGCGCTGGGGTGAGCTTTCCAATCTTGTTAGACGACAAAAATGAAGTGGTGACAAGTTATAGGGCCCACTCAATACCCAGTATGTACGTAATATCCCCCGACTGGAAAATTGTTGGTCTGACAAGATCAGCGGCAAATTGGGATTCTCCCTCTATCGTGAACAGTTTAAAACAACTGATTACCTTTAAGACGGTCAAGGATGTAGAGCCCGAGAAAATGACCATTGGTGGTGGAGCCATTAGTATTCCTAAAGAACTAGTTCCCCCGAGTATAAAAATTTCGATGGTATATGATAACTATCTGGTAGGAGAGGTCATTCCTATGGATGTTTTAGTTTCCTGGAGTGGTGACGCCAGGCAGTATACATTTAAAGAGCCAAAATTATTTTTACCAAAAAACGTTTTGCAAAAACAGTCAACCTCAGAAAGTAACACTAACATACTGGGTTCAACTAAAAGGTACAAATTTCCGCTGATCATCAATGAGGTTGGTGAGTATGAGCTTGGGCCTGTGGAGCTATCTTATCGATCTCGATTTGGTAAAGAGGATCAATATTTTCGTGCCCCTGCAGTCAAAATATCTGTCATAACAGGGGCCATAGACCCTAAGCTGTACATTTACTTATTACCAGCGCTTGGAGTAATCTTGGTTTTGTCACTTGCCTGGGCACTGTTTTTAAAGAGACTTAAAAAAAGAAACTCAGAGCTAATAGCAAGTATGACTAGTGACTATGACTTTAGTGCAGAGATAAACGCCCTTTTTGCAACCAAAAACACTTCACTGGGCAATAAGTATGAGGTGGAGCTGTTGGAGCTTTATTGGAAAATTTTAAAAGATGCAAAAGCAGACAGAAAACAGCAAGACGAAGCTTTTTTGGCAATTGAAAAAACTAAAATTGTGGGCCAGCGACTTAGTCCTGAGGAAGTAAGCTATTTTGAAAACCAAATAAAGAAGTTTATAAAAGATACCAAAGAGTGAAAAAAATACACAGTCACAGGTAAATCATTACAGTAAATATAAAAGTCTAATTCCCTTTCATTTTTTCTATGTTATTCGACAAAAGAAGAATCGTTGGTTCACAAAAACTACTTACAAATTTATTTAGGAGAAATGTATGAAAAACTTGCTTTTATTAACACTATTAGTATTTATCAGTACTGCTTCAAACGCAACCACTGGAACTAGAGGAGAGACAACACAATATTGTGGAGGATTTGGCGCAGTTCAATGTAGTGAAGGCTTTAGATGCAAACGTTATCAGGGGACAGATTTTGGTACTTGTGTAGCTACACCTTCAATACCACCTTACACTCAACCTGATTCAAGTCGTTGTGAGGCGGCCAAAAATATCGGAACTCAGCTATCAAAAATATATATTGTTAATGATTTATATTGTACTAAAGATGCTGACTGCTCTGAAGTTAACTACGTGGGAGGAAGCTTGTGTGGTGCTCGTATGGTTAATGCCGTTGGGAAAGCAGGTTATGAATTAATGCTTGAGTCCACTCAGTACAAACGCATTAAGCAGATTGTAGATGCAGCAGATTTTTGTGGACCAATTCCTTCGTGTGCACCAAGGCCTGAGGGAGAGCTTAAGTGTATTTCTGCCCAATGCCAATTTAAAATGCTTTAAAATTTATCTATTTAAACTATTTGGCATAACTATTAATTAAATTCCATATATTAATAATAATTGCTAAACAGTTTAAATGAAATATCGCATCATCAATATTCCGTTGTTTTTGTACCTGGTAGTTCTAGGAGAGATACATGTTGTTGAAATGCGATAGATACATCTTGATTTCAGTTCTGTGCACCATTATGGTAAGTGCCAATTCAGAGGTGTACGATATGAGAGCTGTCGTACCTTCAGATTGTCTACACTCACTGCAGCTTTTTGTCCCAGGACAACCTCTAAGTAAAACTCGTTTACTTAAATTAACACGACCAACAGTCGAACTTCTAAAGGATCTACTAAAAGATGAAATTACAAAACGCAAATTGATTATCCAGTTGGAAACAAAATTACACAGGCAGGGTAGGGGGATGTTATCCTTGGAGCGATCTGAGCTTAACGAGCAGTTAGAAGATCTCACGGTAGATCTAAAAGAGATTTTAAAGCAAAAAACAAAAGCACAAACACATATAACTTCACTTGCAAATTTATCACTTGAAAGCAGTGGAATTGATCACACAGGTATTAGAAAAAAAATACATGACCTAGCTTTAATGCAATCAACTTCTGTGCCACAACTAATTGACAGTATTGCTCACATTATGGCGCAAATTAAATTCAGACATACCACAGCATTAGATGCAGATGAGTTACTGGGAACAATAGAACAAACGATGCAAATACTTGCAGTGTTAAATAAAAATTTGGTTAGTTTTTTTGGCGAACAGAAGGTAGTTGAGATGGTAGGAGACTTGTCTTACATAATGATGAAATATAATTCATCCTTTATGAGCAATTTTATTAATGATATGCGAAGTTTTGTAATGACTGAGTCATATTTTACCCATGTTTATGAAGGGCTTGGGCGTCTTTTGCAAGTTATGCCACGTGAGGTTGAACTCAAAAAAGAACAGATAATTCTTGAATATTTTTGTAAAAATGTACCTGACAACCTATTGCCATTTTGTGAAACAAGTTTTGTTATACCTATCATTAAACGGGTGCAATAGACACCCCGATGGGGGTCATTGTAAAAATTGGGTAACCATGTTTAAAATGGCCTCTCTATTTTCCACAAAGCTGTGATCTGTATCAAACTCTACATATTCAGGAGTTTTATTAAAATTATTTACAAAGTCTCTTGTTAAGGCCATGGGCACTTGATGGTCATGATCAGATTGTATGATCTTAATATTTATTGAATCAATAAATTTCTTTTGAATAATTGCTCGCGGATTATGATTGGTCCTAATTGCTTGCAACTCACTCATGATCAAAGCAAAATTTTCGGCCTTTAAGGTATCAGGGTTTTCTTGAATTTCTGCTTTCAGTAGTGCTTCAAGCTGCTTGTCTGGAGGCACTAAACTAAATGGTGAAAACAAAATAATTTTACTTACTCTACATTGTAAAACATCAGCTACATTTAAGGCGACAAGCCCCCCCCAACTATGGCCAAGTAAATATATTTCTTCATACTTATTGTTTTGAGCAATTGATGTTGCAAAAGAGATAGAGTCTTTGATCGACTTTGCAAAACTGAAGTTGCCTTTGCTACTACCAAGCCCCTGGTAATGCAAGAGATAAGAGTCGATGTCTAAAGTAGTATGTACTAATTTTGCAATGTCGTAATTTTTTTTTGTTATCGGACTTTTGCTGGGATATCCGTGAAATAAAAGGAGTGCTTTTGTTGCACTCACGGATGTAAAAATGTTTGTGTAAATATCATCGCTGAGATTTGAGTGTTCAAGCATGGGGCCTTCCCTTTTTTTATTATGATCTACAATCTTCTCAAATAGATTAGAGCAAGGCAAGATAGAGGACCATTTTTTTGCGACACGATTGTGAAAATAAAGACATATTTATTTGATAAAGTCTTAACAAAGATGTGTTTACGTATCAGAAAGCACAATGTTTAGGCAAAATTATGAATAGAAAAATTATTGATAAATTTTTATTATGTACTAGGTTGTTGCTTTTGTTAATTTATTGTCAGTCAACATATTCTGCCACTTATAACGAAGTTAGGGACAGTTTAAATATGTGTATTGCCAACCTGGATCAAATAAGCTCTCAAGATACTACAACCCCACTCACACTAATTCGTCCAAGTAGCAACAAACGTCATGTATTTGATCGTGATACAGTTTTAGCACCTGCTATGAAGTTGATGCAACATTTGCAGTCACAAGAGCGCGAACTACTTGAGAGTATAACCCAAATCAATCAACAAATATCCACGACTGCGAAGCTTAACTTGAAAGGTCAGGCAAATCTTAGCAACAAGCTAGAACAAAAAAAAAGGGCCCTCGCCGCTTGCAGGCAGCAAATACAATCCACAAAAACCCACATAACTGCCCTAACAAGCCTGTCTTTAGAGGGGGAGCAACACTTTATAAAATTAGTGACCCTTCTAGCTGATGTAGGTGAGCTGGAAAAAAGCAAAATTCCAGCAGTTGGTAATAAACTAACAGAGTGCAGCCATTTGCTCCGTATCGCCATCAACAATTTACAAATACAAGTAGTAAATGATGTAAGAGTTATTTCAAACATTTCTAGCGAGTTACATACATTGATCAGCTTAGTTAAAAACTTAAAAAAAGATTTACATCAACTGATTGGAGAAGAAATTACACCTTTCATTTTGAATCACAAGTTTGATCCACTTTTAAATCGTACATCACTCCAGGGAGTAAGCTTCAATAATTTAGGGCCTCTTATCAAGCTAGCAGAATATATAGAGGGTCTTCAACTTCATTTATTGAATTCATCACACGAGATAGCTCCTATGGTGGAGCGCAGAAAAGAGCAGCTTATTACAGAGCATTTTTGTAAACATGTACCAAAGAATGTATTGCAATTTTGTGATACCAGCAAGATAGTAAAAATCTTTTTTTTAACAAATTCCCTCGTAGACTAACCATCTAAAATATAGTGAATTAATTACATACCCCATTGCTTCAAATGATATAGACTGCTATACCTGTGACTCAACGCATTCATGAATAGGTAGGGGGTAGAATAGGTTTGTATTATTTAAATAAACTCCTCTTTATTGTAATTACACTATTAATCCTTGTTAACTCAAATAGTTACGCACTTTCAACTGCTACTATTGATACCCAAATCAAACAAAATATCGCCATAATTTTTGCAGGTAGCTTGGAGCTAAATACTAAAACTGCCAAGTATGATCCTCCTGCAAAGCCCCGATATGCCCTGTTGGGATATATTGCAGAAATTTTTGAGTTACCCCTCACTCTATTTGTTAGGCTTATATTTCCAACATACTGGCAAAACCTCAAAAACTCCGAAAAAATTGAGCGGATTACTGCTGCGGTTATGGAAAGAGTGGAAGAGAGCTCTGCTTTAAAAGAGTTGCTTATAGAGGTCTTTAGTGGTCATGATGAACTAAAGGCCCAGATTGCAACTTATACCTCACAATTTTTATACAATAATAGAAAGTGGAACCCCATTAAAAAGAAACAACTAATGCGTTTTAAAAAATATCTGCGCCTGCAGATGATTAAAGAAGTCACCAAAAGAAAAATAGCAAAGAAATTAGAGCTAACCCCAGACGATCCAGCTGTACGACGAGGCACTACTTTTATGCTTAAACCTCTTATTGACTGTTTCAATAAGACAAGCGTTGAAGAGGGCACCCAAGGATGCCAAAGGTTTTATGAGCGAACTTCTTATATAATGGCAGGACAAGTGATCCTAAATTATCATTTAGAGCAAAATCTGTTTAATCAGCTAAACCAATACTACTTTGATGTTTTAAAAGTAGGGATTCAACATTACAAGCAATGTGCTTCATCTGATTATTATAGGTTTATCGATGATCTCGACAATAAAGCAGTTAAGTTAAAAAAAGAACGTTTGCCAAAGCTAGAAGAGGAGCTGCTTAGAGAAGAGTTTGGCTACTACTCTCCCTTTCAGGGTTATAGCTCAGAATTTGATGATGTAGTTGAAGAAGTTCTACAGCTGGCCCAAGATCAAGCTACCTTTGAAGTTATGCAGTTTCGCAAAAAATTTGACACTCATAAAGAGGGGATTATAAAAAGATGTGTTTTATCTTCATTATATCACTCCATAACGGCCACCATGGCGACAAAACTCACAATTGATTTAGGGCCCTTTATGGCCCAGGATGCAAAGCTTAAAACAACTAAAAAGGTGGTTGCACAGTTTCACCAATGTATTAAAAATAAAAGTGAAGGTGCTTTTATAACAAAGATATCGGGTTTGTCTGCATCGACGGATAAATATCAGCTTGAACAAGTGGACGTAGAACAATTTAAACAAGATATTCAAGGTTGCATTGCGGAATCGGTGATAAATGCAGGTGAGATGGCCTTTCGCTCTAAGATACGCTCTAATAAAGAATTAATTAAGTCCTTTGAAGGAATAAGACCAGGGTTTAGAAGCCATAAAAACCCCATGGAGTACCTTGAAGAGGTTGTTATACGTGATGGTTATAACCATTGTATAAGGCTTACTACAAATCTTGATCCTTCAATGTGTGAGGGGCATGCAAAGGTAGTAGCTACAAAAGAAGCATTACTTATAAATTTAAAATCAAATGCGGCCTTAAACTTTCCCAATCTAAACAACTCATATGAGGGTTCCATTGTAAATTGTTTTGCCCACATTACAGCAGACTTGGATCAATTGATTGTTAACCCCCTTAGTGCAAAACGGACAATGCCCGTAAGCTGCTTGGATGATTATATCACTCAATGTAAAATACAGGGTATTTCAGAATATGCTTATCACGTAACTGGCAAAAAGCTTGAAGCTGCAATGAGGACTGAAGATTTCGGTTTGGCATATCATGAGTTAGAGGACGCAAAACTTGAGTCAGAGAGCTGTTTTTACAATCGGCTGACTAAAAATAGATCTAACCCAGATCTCTTTAGTGCTTCTTTTATTGAGAAGATGAAAAACTACTGTAGCAAAAAGATTACTCTAGGTGTGGCAGTTACAGTTGGCCATCAAAGAGTCATTGAGGCCATAAATGAGGAGTTACCTCTGTCAGCTGATGCCATATTGCCCTTTGATCTTGTAAGGTTTAGGCGAATGATTAGAAATAAGTCTAAAAAGAGGTTTGAGCGCTGTATAGCTGGAGAGTTCTATAAGTTTGACCAATCAAGTAAAACAATTAGTTTTTGTGAAAATGATATTACAAAAACTCTAATGCAAGAAATTTATTTTGCGCAACTTAAGTTAAACATCAAAGATATCCTGGTAAACCCCAGTACATCGTATCAAAAAATTATTTACAAACTGTTTGGTTTTACCCAAGAAGTGACTGACACACTAATTAAGCATACAGAGACTGCACTGAGTATCTGCTTTGATAAAAACTTAAAAATTCATGACGATAGCAATGAGCTGCTCACTCAAAAAGGGCATCAATGCATGATAAATAGTACATATTACTTTATTGAGCGGCTAATAAGCTACATAAAAATTAATAATACAAAAAAGCTAAAGCTAATTTCATTGCTGCTTGATAGCAATAACTCTGTAGAAAAAATTATGGCCCGCTTTAACACTTGTTTAGACAAAACGAGAAAGAATAATAAAGATATTAAAGGGGTGTTAGAGGGACTCACTAAATGTACTGATAATTGGCGTGATTATATAAGTCCTAGTAAAAAACCAATATTGCCCGTTTTAAGTACAGAGTGGATTGACCTGCAGGCGTAGTTTATTTATCTTTATTGTTATGGTGCCTATGATTATATTGATGAATTATATTTCCCATTCTAGATAGAAAGTTTAAGGGTTGAGCAAAAAATGTTTTTGTCACTTGATCGGTTTCTCCCGTTTTAATTAGGGCATAACGCACTAAAAAAGGGGTGACAAATTCGTTGATGAGAGTTTTGCCGACAACTGCACTTACTACAATGGCTGCCATTTTAGGAGATATTGCTTCAATTATATATTTAGCATCAAGTGTTAACCCTATTGCCACACCTGCAGATGGAAGAAGTGCCAGGCCCATATACTTTTTAATTGAAGAGGGGGATTGACTAATTTGAGCACCTGCGTAGGTACCTAAGTATTTTCCAATAAATCTGGTTATAATAACTGTAAAAGATAGGCCCATAGTCTGCATTGCGATACTAATGTTTAGGTGAGCTCCAGCTAGTAAAAAGAAAACGCCAAAAAGAGGCTCTTCTATTTTTTCAATAACATCATGGGCCTCCATGGCCCTTTTATGCTTGCCAAAATTAATGATGATAAAGCCAAGTACCATGGATGACAAAAGCAGTGAAACTCCAAAACTACGGGCAAGACCTGCAGTTAAAAAGACAGCTCCTAAAATTAGCCCTAACATAACATCTCGAGGTGCAAAATATCTAATTAAGCGAGTAAGTAGCATCCCCATCAAGATGCCAATAATACATGATACACCGATAGAATAAACAGGAGTGAGTATGGCAGAACTTAAACAGGTCGCCTTGCCTCCTATTAAACTTTTGGCCCAAACACTTGCAAATGCATAAATAATGAGCGCAAATGCATCATCAAGTGCTACCACCCCAAGAACAACGGATGTAAAAGGCCCGCGGGCCTTTAGCTCATGGATTAAGCTCAAAACTGCAGCGGGTGCTGTGGCTACAGAAATAGCACCAAACAGCAGTGCTGTGGTTAAAAATAGTTGGGGGTGATGGCCATAACCATTTGTAACCGGCAGAAATGGTAACAATAGCAAGCAGCCAAAAAAGACAAACATAAAAGCACCAAGTGATTGGGTGATTGTTATCCAAATAATACTTTTTTTAAGACCTGTGAGATTTTTGAGATCCAGGGCACCACCAATTGAAAAAGCAATTAGAGCAAGGGCCATTTCAGTTATAAGCGACAACTGGTCATCAATTAAGTGAGCTGATAATATTTCAACACCAGAGGGGCCAAGCACTATACCAATTGTGAGGTAACCAATGAGTCTTGGTAACCTTATAAGGTGGGCAAAGCGACCAGCAATTTGTCCCAGTAAAAAGATAATGCCGGTGTATGCTAATATATTTAACTGCAGTGGCCAATGTAAACCATTGAGTGGAGCTTCCATAATAGCATTATTGTAAAAGCAATTGCTGTTTGCAAGGGGGTATCAGTCAGGAACTATTTGCCTCTTAAAAATAAATCAATCTAAAATAGTATATTCAGCTTGGAATGTTCTGGTTTTAAAGCGTCTTTTTGCCTTGTTGTGGATTACAAATTTTTCAGATGATTCACCACCCCAAGCAATGAGCCAGGCAACAATTACCAAGAATTTATTGGTGTTCCAATAGGCCATTGTGGCAAGTATTGCCACCAAAAGCCTTGGAGCAAATATGAGACCTATCCACCAAAAGAATCCTCCAAATGGAACACTTGATAGCAGTAGAGTTAACCTAGGAAATGCAGTGATAAAGATAAGAAAAAAGATGCCGTGCACTTGCCAATAATTTACAACGCCAAACTCAAAGCTAAACAAGTTTATTAGTAGAGATGTTGCACCGGTGATGGCAAGAAAAATTATAATGATCTTTGTCAGGTTTTTCATTGGTATCCTCTTAAAAAGGGATGATTAGTTAGTGATAACTATTTAATTTTTTTATGTATCTCTTGGAGTTTTTTTACAAGGTTATCGCGCTTAAAATGTGCTCGATGGTTTGCGTGTGGATCTTTTAATACTACTTCTTTTAAATAGTGTAAGTGATGATCAATGGCGGTTTGATAAAGATCTTCATTAATATTAAAACGATCTCGAAAGTGCATAATCATCAATTTATTAACCCCTCCAAGCTCGGTAATATAGCGTTTTTTTGTTGATTCGGCAAACTCTAATGTTTTAACCAGTAATTCTTGTTCATCTTTGTAGCCTGGAATATTTCCTTCTTGGAATTCATAAAATAAAAAGAGTAGCTTTTCCAGGTAAGTTCTATCTGCCATTTGTCCTAGAAAGTCAGCTGATCCTAAGATTTGTCCTAAACGCTTTACTTTTTTAGAAGAAAATTTGATAGTGTCAAGATTGACATCAAGTCCTGTACAACTAATCATAGAGACCATCTTGCGAATGTCGAGTTGAGTGAAATTTTTCTTTTGGCAGTAAACTTTTGTAAATTGGATACTTCTTTCTACGTGGCATGCAGTATATTTAGCACCTGTGCCGTCTTGATCTTCTACCTTTTGTATGTAGCCTGTATCGTGCAATAGACCTGCAACTATTGCCAAACAGATACTATGTTTATCATACACTTGCCCATTTAGGTGGTTGGCATGAATCAAGCGGGCCATGGCCAGCACAGTATCTAGGGTGTGATAGATATCGTGATACTGTGTGTTGCAAGCACGATACCCTGGGTATTTGCCCCCAAATAGATCGATAACATCCTTAAAGGTACTTTCAATAGTGGTGATGTCAACTTTTTTAGAAACCTTAGAAAGTATCAACTTAAGTTCTTCTATGACAACAGATAGATCTTTCATATCTAATAACATTGATAACTGTATGTGTTTTTCCATTCACTAACCTCGAAAAATTGATGAGTATAAATATTATATACCAAATTAGTTGTTATGAAAAATCAGGAACCAATATTTCAATAAGGGGGGATGTAAATATTGGTTCCTCTATACAAGATTAGAAACAAGTTTAAGCTATTTTTTACTTTTGGCCCATCATTGCAAGCCACATACGTCTACTAGTAATTCTATTGTTGGTATTTCTGTTTGTGTGTAGTTGTTGTTTTGCAAAAGCAAATGATTTGATCATTTTCCACCAGATTACTATTTTGCCCATATTTAGACTGCCTAGACGTAAATACTCCTCAGTACGTTTTTGCATCTGTTGCAGGTGTAGTGTTGCTTTGGATAGCTCTTTTTTTATGTGGTTTTGCTCAACTTGTAAGTTTTGGGTGCGCAGTTTATTGTAGTTAAATAGTTCATTTTTGGCCAACTTTGGATTAGAGGCCGCAACGTGCTCACTTTTTAACTGTAGCAACTGTTGAGTAATTTGTTCGTCCTTTTTAAGTAACCTTTTAATTAACAATTTTTGTTGGAAATAGTTGTAAAAAGAGGATCTGTCATTGCTTTGTGATGCTTCTTGCATACGTTTTGAAATATGTCCTATTAGGTGATGTTGCTTACTTTGAACCTTGTTGTCAATTTCACTAAAAGTAAAGTCTGTTTGCTGCAAGATCTCATCTAAAGAGGGAAGAACAATTTCTAGGTAGCGGTTTAAATGTTGCTTAGGATCTTTAATTAGAGCTTGAAGTGCCTTTACTCTTTCATTGTAATCACTGGCCGCCTTTATGTGTAAGTCAGCAAAGTCACTGCGCAAGTAGTCCCAAAAACGTGCACTGGCAGATTTATCCAAAGGATCTATCACTTGAGGGTTAATCTCTTCTAGTAACTGGTAGAAGGCATCTACTAGCAAAATACTATTTGCAGGGATTAATCCGCCGTACACTTTTTTAACATCTTTTTCATCAAAAAATAAAAAGCACTGTTTTAGAAACTTTTCTTCCCACTCATTTAATTCGTCTTGCTTTCCTGTAATAATCTCTGCTTCTTTTTTGCCCTGTCTGGCCAAAAAGGGGCTTAAAAACACTATATCGGCCAGGTCAATTAAAACTGACATGATTAAAACCATTAACATAACAATTTGTGCCCAAAGCATCCCATACTTGCCCTTAAGTAGCATAATCAGCTCATTAAATGACTTGTATTTAACTTTTCTGATACCTTTTTTAAGTGCTGTAACTGCTTTTACATTCATCGGAGGAAAAGTTATTGTAACGTTATAAGTTCTGGCCTTGGCGTAGCCTGAGCGATCAATTTGTCTTAATACTTTTATGTATTGCTCGATCATAGTTTTTAGCTGCACAACGGTACTGCGGTATTGCGAGGCAGTTTTGTTAAAGCTTTTTGTCATCGTCTTGGCAACACTATTTAAATCATAGTATTCAACAAATGCCATATTTAAAAAGTCTGGCAATGGACTGTCGTTTTTAATACTGGCATCCAACTTTTTTAAATGATTGTTTATCTCACTTTGTTGTTCTTTTACAAAATTTTCATAGCCTACTATTAAGGTGTCGATCTTTGCAGCTAGAGAAAGCTTAAAGTCTACTCCACTGGACTGAATGATAGCATCAATCTTATTGGATAATCTTTTACTGCGAGTTAGGTTAGAAACAATATTTTTGTTTTTATCATAAGCTCCATGAACTACAAAATTTTTACCCCAATACCTTGGACCTTGCCCCGATCGGCCACTAGAGGCCTTGCCACTTGCTTCTACCATAGGAAATTGGTTAAATTGGGCCTTAATCGTTTGCGCTTTTTGTTTTAGGGCCTCAACAGATTGATAAAAGGAGGTTACAGAAGCCTGCTTGTCGCTCATTACAGTGTCAAAAGCTGCAGCCGCTTGAGCATGGATATGTGTATGCTCCTCAGTGATGTACTCAGACTTAGATAAAAGTGCAATTCCTCCATCATAATTAGTCTTAAGAGAAACCATTAGCATGATAGTAGAAAAGATCATAGTCCATGGATATTTAAAGTAAGCAGTTTGAATCCCCTTAAATACTTTTCCTGCAGATAAAATGCAGTGATAAAACGAAACCTTTAGGTGTAAAATGATGTATGAAAGCAAACACCCACCGATGAATGAGGTAATAAGGCGCAAAATCTCCCCCTGGTCACCATTAAACATTGATAAGATTGCAGCATCACTACCTTGTAAGAGATGATTTACTCCGTATCCCGTTGTAAAAGACGAAACGATAAAAGTAAGTACCCCTAAAATGCTTAAGGCCTTCGATCTAATCGGTTCTATAGTTTTTGGGCCATAACCGCATAGCTGCTTCATCGAGGTAGTAAAGTAAGCTTTGGCAGAATTGTGGAAGCAGCTAAATAGATCTTGGGCCAAGTGATAAAAAGAGTTCTTCTTTAAAAAGGGCTCATTATCTTTCAGTCGTGTATGATGAAAAAAGTCATGTAAATCTCTTGCCGTATTGCCATTTGGATTGCTTTCTACTTCTTTTTGCAAGACGTGAGCTTTTTGCATAATTATCTTACCGCGATAATATTCTTGATGCGAAAAAATATTGGAACGTTGATTATCATCACTAAATAAATTGAAGATATTTACTGAAGGTTTTTCAAAAAAACCCTTGGGCCTTAACATCTGCCCTAGAAAATAATTATAATTTGTCATCAAGGGAGTCCGAGGATTGATTTTTGACCTTTTGTTTTTGCTATGAATATTATTTTCCACAAATACCTCCATTTTTTACAACAATCAATTTCGATAAATTTTTAAATTGCAACATAAGTGCCAATTGATACCTGTGCAGCTTTTACGCGCATATGGCCTTGAACCTGTGGTGTAAAAAGTGTTGGATACCACATAGGTGTCGCACCAATTGTGTTGCACATTACAGCTAATTGATGAAGTATCTCACTGTAACTAGCTGTAATTTACATTCACTTTTGGCACACAAACTGCATTTAAAAGATTGTAATACAGCTGCAACAGGAGAAATACTATGCGTGCAGTATTTGAGATATTTCTTGCGATATTTTTCACCATAACAGTAGGGATTACATTGTTAAATCTATGTTCTACCATAAAGGCCCACGATTATAGTAAGGGCCATACATCCATTCTAATTGCCAAAGATTAGAGCATATAACTTAAAAAAACACAATAATTGACATAGACATTAGTTGCTACTTGTATGTAGAATGTAGTGTTATTTACACAATTCATTGCAAGAGGAGACGCTTATGACTGATGTGCAAGTGAGTGACAAGGGATTTGTTCCAGCGGCTTTATTATGTCTTTTTTTAGGTGGTTTTGGGCTGCATAGATTTTATGTAGGGAAGATAGGAACTGGGATATTGATGTTAATTACTCTAGGTGGATTGGGTATTTGGACTTTAATTGACCTGATACTCATAATTATGGGAGTCTTTAAAGACTCAAATGATTTACCTCTTAAACGTTAGAGTGGCCATTTATCATCGATAACCACTTGCGACGACTATTGACTGCTTTTGTCTTGTGTTTAGTGCTGTAGAGGCCATGGGCACACAAAAATGAGTTGAGCATTTTTTTGCAAATTTCAAACTTACTAAGGTGTATAGTGTTATGAAGCAAGTAATTTTCGCTTCTAATTTGCAGCAGATCTAATTCTGCTTGGGCCGCTTCCAGCTGCTGCTTGATTCGCTCTTGCTCTTTTATTAAACTTAGCTTGCGAAGCTTACTTACGTTGAATGCTTCTTCCATATTGGTGGCAGTTACAACTGTGGCCAACTTATTTTCTTTATTTTTTAGCTCGACCTCTGCAGAGGATAGTTTTAGTAGCTGCTTTGCAATTTGCACTTCATCTTTGTGCAGTTTTGTTACTTGTCTTTTTTGTTGGTAGTAAAGATACATTGAGGGACCATCATGGTCACATGCAGCATCATTCATTCGTTTGCTGATATCTTCTAATATCTGATTTTGCTTTCCTTGCACTCTTCTATCAAGTTCGTCGAAAGTAAAATCAGCTTGATCTATGATTTTATCCAAATGTGGCAAAATGATATCTAGGTAGCGCCCCAAGTAATAATCTGGGTGTAAAATTAAGTGTTGAATTGCCTCTACCCGCTCATTGTAATCAGTTGCCGCAAGGGTATGTAGTGGCCGGAAATCATTTTTTACATAATCCCAAATGCGCTCACCCAGTGATTTGTCAAGAGGATCAATTAATTGAGGATTGATCTCTTCTAATAAATGATAAAATGAATCTACTAGCATTATACTATTTTGTGGTATTAGACCACTATATACTTGCAAAACATCCTTTTCATCAAAAAACAAAAAGCACTGTTTTAAAAATTTGTCTTCCCACTCGTGTAGCTGCTCTTGTTTGCCTGGAACAATTTCGGACTCTTTTTTTCCCTGTTTGGCCAAGTTAGGTGCAAGCAGTATAATGTCGACAAGGTCAATTAAGACAGACAAAACTAATAACAACACCATAAAAAATTGCGCCCAAAGGACTCCGTATTGATTTTTAAATGTATGGGTCAGATCATCATATGACATATGTTTAAGCTTTAAGTTTGCTGCACTAAACTGATTCATTGCACCTGAATTTAAAGATGGTAAGGATAAGACCAATGCGTCTGATTTGGTAAACGAATTATCTGATTGCTCAATTTGTCTAAGTACTTTTGCATACTGATCAATCAGGGTTTTAAACTTAGTGATAGTCTCACTATAATTACTATAAATAACATTAAAGCTTTTTGCTATTTGTTGTTTAGTATCGTTGATGTCATAGTAACCAACAAATGACTTATCAATAACAGTTGGCAGAAGACTATTTTGACTATTTATAAAGTTATCTAGCTTATTTGTTAGTTTATTAATTTGAGAAAGTTGTAATTTGGCCGTATTTTCATAATCGCCGACAATCGCAGTGATTTTGGTCTCAATGGGTACTTTGAAATCTAGGCCACTTGCTTGCATAATTGCATCAACTCTTTTTGATGTGACCTTTGTGGTATCTTTTGCTGCTACTAAGGGGAATTGATTGAAGTGGGTGATAACTGTTTGTGCCTTTTGTTTGATGGCAATAACCGATTCATTGATAGGTGCAAATGCAGCTGTTGTTTGTTTTAAAATGTGTGCATGCTCCTGATTGATGTGTTGTGACTTAGACAACAATGCAACTCCCCCGTCGTAGTTAGTTTTAAAAGAAACTAGTAGCATTAAAGTAGAAAAAAGCATGGTCCAGGGGTACTTAAAATAAGCAGTTTTTATACCTTTTATAACTTTACCCGTCGATAGGATGGACCTATAGAGTGATACCTTTAAATGAATTATTATATATGATAAAAGACAGCCCACGATAGTTGCCGCTATGACTCTAAATATGGCCCCCTTATCACCTTGAAATAGTGATAATATGGAGTAATTGCTGTTTTCTTGTAAGTAGTGATTTAGTGCAAATCCCGTAGTAAAAGTTGAAAGTAAGAAGGTGATGACGCCCAGGATAGTTAGAGCAGTAGACTTAATGGGCATAATTTGAGTCGGACTAAAGTTGCATAGCTGTTTCATAGAGTTTATAAAGTGCTGTTTGGCAGCGCTATGAAAATAGATAAAAATCTGTTGCGCTAGTTTGTAAAAAGGGTTGCGCTTTAGGATAAGCTCTTGGTCTTTGTCTGCTGAGATATTAAAAAAATCATGTAGGTCTTTTGCAGTATGACCACCTGGGTTTTGGGTAATCTCATCTTTTAACTCTTGTCCTGTTTTCATCACTTGCTGACCTTTGGAGTAGCCATTGTAGGTAAAAAGATTAGAGCGTTGATTGCCGTTATTTAGCAGATCAAAAATAGTTACCTTAGGTCTTTCAAATAAGGCAGAGGGATTGATCAGTTTTCCAATGAAGTAGTTGTAGTTATTGAGTAGGTGGGTTCGAGCATTATTTTGTTCACTTAAGGTATTTAATTTCTTTTTTTCCACAAGTACCTCCATTTAAAAACAACGATCTTTTAAATGTTTAAAAGCAAAGTATGTGCCACTTAATCAAAAATAGCAGCTGAGATTGTAAAATTGGGGAATTCCATATTAGTTTCACGGAAAAATGTCTGAGCAAAAGTGTCGCGTACTACGGTTGTGTTGCAGCAAATATGTGGCAGCAATAGTTATCTAATTAGATATAATCAACGTGATTTTAATAAGATATTTAAGTGGAGAAATTGGCACCTAATTTGCTCAATTAAATTGTAACAAGAGCTGCAAAAATTACTAGAAGCGGCCCAAAGACAATGTGAGGTATAAATGGATGCATTATGTAGAGTAGCAAAACACACTGGAATGCTAGTTGGAACTTTAGAGAATTTTTTTACTAACATGAACCAACCTACTTATGATTTTGCAAGCCAATCTAGGTGTATTCAGGATTTTTCTATGCCCGGTGGCTATAATGATTTTTGTAATCAAGTGCTAGTAGTCAAGCGAGGTTAGTGATAATTTCTTAAAGCAATTATGCCCAAAAATGTGTTACACTGTCAGTAAATACTACTTCAAAGATAACTGGGCGATATGGGAAATATACTACTGGTTGATGATGAGGAAATGATCCTGTTTACACTTGGCGAGCTGTTAAAGTCTGAAGGCCATAGTATTTCCACAGCTTCGAACATGTCTGATGCTTTAGAACAAATTGAAAAAACTACCTTTGATCTGTCGTTTGTGGATATCAGGTTGGGTGATGATGACGGCATTGAATTGCTACGTGCTTTGAGGCAAAAAGATCAAAACTGTCCTGTAATTTTAATGACAGGGACACCTACCCTAGAAACAGTTACCGAGGGCCTTAGGCTTGGGGCCTTTGATTATTTGACCAAACCGGCCAGCCCAGTTGACTTGTTTCGTACAGTAAACTTGGCCCTTAAACAGAAATATTTGGAAGAGGAGTACACACAAGCTCGTACAAATTTAGAGGCCATTTTTAAAAGTGTAAAAGATGGAATTATCACAGTAGATTTTGATTACCACCTACTAGAGACCAATGAAGGTGGAGGCCAGTCAATTTGTGGGATTGATCGCTCATTAATAGGTCATGACATCAGAAATATCAATCTTCCATGTAGCAGAAAGTGTTTAGCACTACTCACTAAGACCTTAACCACTGGGGTTGTTCATGAAGACAATTATGTTTGTTGTGGACTAGAGCAAAGTAGTGAAAAAATTGTCTCTATCACCTCTTCACCACTGATAAATGCCCATGACAATTCAATCGGAGCGGTACTAGTAATTCGTGATCAGTCGCGACTAATTGCTCTTGAGCGTGACTTACAAGACCGTCATAGTTTTCATCGCTTAGTTGGTAGCTCTGAGCAGATGCAGGCCATCTATCGTTTGATTGAAAACTTAAAAGATGTGTCTGCCAATGTATTAATTACAGGAGAAAGTGGTACAGGAAAAGAGCTAGTAGCAGAAGCTCTTCACCATTTGGGCAATCGAAGTCAAGGCCCTTTAGTTAAGGTAAACTGTGCAGCACTTCCCAACTCTTTACTTGAAAGTGAGTTGTTTGGACACACCAAAGGTGCCTTTACAGGTGCTGTAAGAGATCAAATCGGGCGGTTTGAGAGGGCCCAAGGCGGAACTATTTTTTTAGATGAAATTGGAGAGATCTCATCATCTATTCAGGTAAAGCTTCTTAGGGTAATACAAGAAAAAGAGATTGAACGCATAGGGGGACAAAAAACTATCTCAGTTGACTTTCGGATTTTGGTGGCAACTAATGCTGATCTTCAAGAAAAAATTAAACAGGGGCAGTTTCGTGAAGACCTTTATTTTAGACTAAAAGTTGTTGAGGTCTCTATGCCACCTTTGAGGCAAAGAAGAGGGGACATTCCAGAACTTGTTAACCATTTTTTAGAAACTTTAGGAAAAGAATATCAAAGAAAAATTAATAAAGTCGACGATCAGGTGTTAGATTTATTGATGAACCACCCCTGGCCTGGAAATGTAAGGCAGCTTCGACATACTTTAGAGCATGCAGTAGTGTTATGCCACGGACCGGTCATTGGTCTAAATCATTTGCCACCTGATTTTACAACAAAAGCTACTCCAGTCACAACACTTGAGCAAAAGGTCCAAGCTTCTCCCGAGATGGAAGCACAACAAATTAAAGAAGCTTTAATTGCGTGTGGAGGCAATAAGGCCAAGGCGGCCCGACGTCTAAACATGGATCGCTCAACGCTCTATCGCAAGATTGATCGCTATGGAATCAGCATTAGTGTAGATTAAATATTTCCTATGAAGTAAACATGTGTCCCGCTAAGATGCAATCTAGCAAGTTGTTAAAGGTGTCGTTGCTCATTCTATCAAATTTAATAGCAAAACCATCCCCAGTAACTCGGGTAATATGGCCTCGAATTTGAAACTTGGGGCCATTTTGGGTTTTGGAAAATTCAATTTTGACTCTGGCCTGAAGGTTATATACAAATGAATTTTCAGTAACAACAAACATACCATTTAAACTCACGTTTTTTGCGGTATAATCGAAGTGTTTACGTCCCTCAACGTCAATGGTCATATGCAAGTCGCTTGCAACCCGGGGAGCTTCTCTTTTTTCTGCCGTCATTAATACCCCATCGTTTTGTTTTTTAAAAATTATTCCAAATAATAATAGTATAACATTAATTTTAAAAAAATTAAGCAGTAATATATTGAGGTGCACAGTCAAATCAACTATCATTAATTTATGAGATTAGAAGTTATGCTTAAGCAGTGGGTAGAAAACAAAATTATCACCACTGAACAATCTGAAAAAATCAAGCGCTTTGAGCAAAAAAAACCCAGCTCATCTTGGGCCTATTTAAGTATCTTAATTTTAGGGGCTTCAGTGATGGGCATTGGGGTCATCTCAATAATCGCTGCCAATTGGAATTTAACACCACCTTTTGTTAAGTTAATAGTAAATTTTGCTTCATTAAGTCTTGTGGCGTTTGGGGTTTATCACAGTAAATTAAAGGGCCATCTACTTCGAAGTGAGAGCTTGTTGGTGCTGTTTATCATCCTCTGTCTGGCATCCATTGGCTTGATATCTCAAGTTTATCACACCGGAGGTCATCTATATCAGGCCTTGATGTTTTGGTCGCTCATTACCTGTGTGGTACCTTTTATTTCAAAAAAATTATTTGTACCATTTATTTGGAGCTTTGGCTTTTTTACTGGATTTAGTTTAACACTTGCCGAATCACCAGCAGTGCAAGAAATTATCAAAATGAACCATCTCGTTGTGGCCATGCTTATGCCTTTAATATGTGCAGTGCTTATTATTATTATTAAGATTTTACTGGGTGAAATCTCTTTGACACGTGCTTTAAGAATTTGGCTAATTGGCGGGGGGATTTTGGCCTTAATGAATGCAGAGACTGGGATTTATCGGATTTTTCGTTCTATCAAATATCTTGATATGTACTCATTTGTTCCCGCATATATCTGTGTGGCCTTTGCTCTTGTGGGCATCTATAAAACTGATGAGTTTAAAAAAGCACAAAAAATTATTCTTTTGTTTACAATTATTTGCTATTTGGTGCCATTTCATCTGTTAATGTTTGAAGTAAAATCCAAATTTTTGATGGCCACCTTTACAATCCTAACCATGGGTGGAGCTTCAATCTTTTTTGCAAGTAGGAAGTATAGACGTACATTTGTCTTCATTATCACCTTAATTGGGATTCGTTTTTTGTTTTTATATTTTCAGGCCTTGGGAGGACTTGCTTATACCGGCTTTGGTTTAATTATTTCAGGCCTTATTATTATTGGATCAGTCGTAATGTGGAATAAATATCGAACACGGGTTGCCAATTGGGCAGAGGGGCTTATATAAATGCTGGACTCTAAAAAGTTTTTAATCACTGCTTTAGTCTTGCCGATTTTCTGCCTGTTGTGCCTTACCGGTTATAAAATATATATCTTTTCAGTGGGAGAAGAGGTGACTCTTTCCATTGAAGGATATGATCCCCGCGATTTACTTTCAGGGCACTATCTAACATATCGGGTGATTTATGGAGTCAATGATGTCTGTAATGACAACAAATATCGTTCTAAAAAAGAAGGATTTATTTGCTTGGATTCCAAAAAATTTTCTTATAACAGGCCTTATAATTGTAATCTTTTTATTAAAGGTATATGTAAATATAAACGCTTTATAGCTGGTATTGAACGATTTTACATTCCACAATCAGCAGCAGTAAAGCTAGATAGATTAGTACGAGACAACAAGGGTAAAATAGTCGTATCCATTACCAAAAGTGGTGTGGCCCAAGTGAAAAAATTATTGATAAACGATCAGGCATGGGAGAATTTGTAATCTATCCAATTGTAAAAGTTTTGTAATATTGCCTCCTTCAGCATTTCTTTTTAACTAAACATCAAATAAAGTGAATGAGCGAAGAATTAAAAAAGAAACTGAGATAAGTTGATGTTGTATATTCATGGCTGTGGCCACTTTAGACCAGAAAATATTATAGACAATAAATTTTTAGAGGACCTCGATATCGGCACCACTGATGAGTGGATTCTAGAACGGGTAGGTATCAAGTCAAGACAAACTGTATTGCCACTGGATTATATTAGACAAACAAAAAATATAAATCCAGCAGCTGCCTTTGAGGCATCGCTGTACACTAATGGGCAAACGGGAAGCTGTGCCGCAAAGGCGGCACTGCAAGTTGCAAATTTAAGTAAAGATGAAATCGGAATGTTAATCTCGGGAAGTTGTTCGCCCCAGCACAGCTGTCCTGCAGAGGCATGTACCATAGCAGCAGAGCTTGACATAGAAGTGCCAAGTTTTGATCTAAACTCGGCCTGCTCTTCCATTGCTGCCCAACTAAATTTTATCAATATGATGTCCAAGAAAAATTTACCAGATTACATTCTAGTAGTTAATCCAGAAAATAATACGCGAGTAGTTGATTACTCAGATAGAAATAGTGCAGTCTTGTGGGGTGACTGCAGTAGTGCGATGATTGTATCAAAAACTATCCCCTCTGATTTTAGAATTACAGCTACTGGCCTTGAGTCTTCGCCCAAAGGATGGGAAAAAGTTAAAATGCCAACTGCAGCTCACTTTAAGCAACAGGGGCGTACAGTGCAAACTTTTGCCATTAAAAGGACACTGTCACTAATAAAGAAAATGAGAGAATTAATTACGGTAGAAAAAATTAAACAGGTTAAGTTTATAGGCCATCAGGCAAACCTGATGATGTTAAATTCAGTTTGCAATATGGCAGAAATTTCAAGTGATCAGCACCTATATAACGTTGATGAATTTGGCAATTGTGGGGCAGCTGGTGCCCCTTCAGTTTTTTCGCAAAACTGGAGTCAGATAAATTGCGGGGATGTCGTGATGATGGCGGTAGTGGGCGCTGGTTTAAGTTTTGGATCAGTACTCATTGAGCGTGCTTAAAGAAGGAAAGAAGTTATGAATTATAATGAGTTTTTGGATATCAGCACGTTAAATAAACAACAATTATTGGCATGGTCAAATCAAACTCTAGTGGATGATCCTCCGGGGCAAATCCCTTCACTTCCAGCACCACCAATGCTGATGTTTGATCGCATTACAAGTGTTGAACATATGGATAAAAAAGGAAGGATCATAGCACAACAAGACATTGACTTAGACGCCTGGTTTTTTTTATGCCACTTTCGAAATGACCCTGTTCAACCAGGTTGCCTCGGAGTGGATGCCATTTGGCAGCTACTTGGAATGTATTGTGCCATTAGAGGAGGCCTTGGTAGTGGTCGGGCCTTGGGGTGTAAGGAAGTAGAGTTTTTTGGGCAGATTAGACCGTTTAATAAAGTAGTGACCTACGAGGTAGAAATTAGAAAGTATTCCAAAGTCCAAGGAACTTCTTTGGTGATTGGTACCGGCAAAGTATTAGTTGATGGACAACACATTTATACCATTAATGATGCCAAAGTGGGGATCTTTGAAGGTATCCAATATGCAGATTATCCAAGTAAGTCGAAAAACTCGATAGGAGGTGGATATGGAGATTGATAGAGTATTACAATTTGTACCTCAGCAAGAACCATTTCGCTTTATAGATGAAATTGTGGAGCTTGATAGCGAATACATTGTTGGTAAATACACGTTTAAAGAGAATGAATATTTTTATCGAGGGCACTTTCCCGGAGACCCCATCACACCGGGGGTTATTTTAACAGAGGCCATGGCCCAGACTGCAGTTGTTGCCCATGGCATCTACCAAACTGCAATTTCTTTTGGAGAGGGCGAGCTTAAAAACTGGAGAACGGTTTTTACCGATTGTCAGATGGAATACTTCAAACCAGTTTATCCCGGACAAACAGTAACCATTAAAGGACAAAAAGTATTTTGGAGAAAAATGAAATTAAAGTCTAAGGCCTCTATGTATGTAAATGGCAATGAATTAGTCGCTGAAGGCCTCATCTCAGGAATGGGGGTAAAAATTGGAAAATAGAGTTGTAATTACAGGTTTGGGCGTTATCGCTCCAAATGGCCATGGGCCCGATGAATTTGCTAGAGCTTTGCAAGAAGCAAAATCGGGGATCAGGTTTATACAAAAGCTGGCCGAAGCTAAGTTTGGCTGTCAAGTGGCAGGGGTTCCGCAAAATGTTGATGAACTTAAAGGCAAATATTTTTGTGCAGGGGATTTGCTTGCCATGAACGATAGCATGATCTATGCCGCCATCGCTGGCATTGATTGTTGGAGTGATGCTGGGCTTGCAACAGTCAGTGACCAAAGTGATGTCGACTGGGATACTGGTGCAATTATTGGCACAGGTATTGGTGGTATGGATACCATTGGAGAAAAATTGATTCCCAAAGTTGATCAGGGAAGAGTCAAGCGACTTGGTAGTACCATGGTAGAGCAAGTGATGTGCAGTAGTGTAAGTGCAAAGCTTGGGGGTATTTTGGGCCTTGGGGGGCAAGTGACTACCAATAGTTCTGCTTGTACCACAGGGACAGAGGCCATTGTAAATGCATTCTTTCACATTCAAAGTGGACGTGCCAAAAGAATGTTGGCCGGAGGATCTGAGGGCTCATCTCACTATATTTGGTCAGGATTTGATGGGATGAAAGTACTAAATACCAAAAGCAATGATATCCCAGAAAAAGCATCAAGGCCTATGAGTCAAAGTGCTTCTGGCTTTGTACCGGGCTCAGGCGCCGGACTATTGATGTTGGAAGACCTTGAAAGTGCAAAAAAAAGAGGTGCAAGAATTTATGCAGAAATTTTAGGTGGGCATGTAAATTGTGGCGGACACCGAGGTGGTGGCTCAATGACGGCACCAAACCCTCAAGGGGTGGTTCGCTGCATACGAGAGGCGATGTATACTGCAAAAATTAAGTCAAATGAAGTTGATGCCATTAATGGTCACTTGACGGCGACATTTGCCGATCCTTTAGAGGTCAAAAATTGGATTAGAGCACTGGAGATAACCCCAGAGCAAATGCCACCAATTAATTCAACAAAGTCTCTAATTGGTCATGGCCTGGGAGCTGCAGGGGGCATGGAAAGTGTTGCCACTGTCTTGCAACTATACCATGGTTTTGTTCATGGATCAGCTAACTGTGAAGACTTACACCCTGAACTTGAGATGATCAATAGTAGTGTGGTCCAGCAGACCAGATCATTTTTTGGGGATATTATTATGAAGTCAAGTTTTGGCTTTGGTGATGTAAATGGTTGTTTAATTTTTAAAAAATGGAGAAAGTGATGAATGAACATGAAATTTTTAAAAAGGTAGCTGGAGTTATCTCTCCCTATGTAAAAAACGAAACTGTATTAGACACAATGGCCCTAGACTCCAAAATTCTAGAAGATTTAGGAGTAAATTCGGC
Organism: Bacteriovoracaceae bacterium; assembly: GCA_016784965.1. GTDB lineage: Bacteria > Bdellovibrionota > Bacteriovoracia > Bacteriovoracales > Bacteriovoracaceae > JADHTQ01. The sequence continues at coordinate 56,325 of JADHTQ010000014.1, forward strand.
CCGCTTAATTGATATTGTACTAGCATTTGAAGATGTCTTTAACATTGAAGTTGATGATGAAGCCGCTGATAGTATTTGGACCATTGGCGATGCTGTAAAGCTTATTCAATCTAAAGTTTAATCTATCAAAACATTCATTGGAAATGACTTAGTTGATATCTCGCCTAGAGAGGTTCAAGAAAAATATCTCGATCGTAAATTTATCGACAGAGTCATGGGTGAAAGTGAAAAAAAACTCCTTTGTAAGTCGCACGATCCAGCAAAAGTTGTGTGGGTATTGTGGTCGGCAAAGGAGTCGGCCTTTAAGGCATTAAAAAAATTATTACCCGATCTAATCTTTTCTCCATCAAAGTTTAGGGTAAAAATTGATCAGCTACCTCGCCAGATTGAGGACCCTGGTTTATTTGGTAGGGTTTATTATGGAGATTATAAGCTTTTAGTTTCGTGGGAGTTTGCTGACTTATGGCTTCACTGTGTGGCCACATTAAACTATGAGCAAAGAGACCAAATTAAACAAAGCTTTGAAATAAAACATTTGGATGAAGTAGAAGTGGCACAAGAGTCCTTTTCACCTGCAGAATTGCTGTCAATTCACTCTCAAGAATCGATGGCAGTCAGAGCACTTGGTAAGATGATGTTAGCTAAAATGGGACTTGTTGATGCACAGATTATTAGATTACCACTTGCAAACAAGTTCGCCCCTCCTGCAATATACTGTAACAGTTATCCTGTAAATTCATGGGATTTGAGTATGTCCCATGATGGAAACTTTGTAGCTTGTGCTTTGACCTCATAATCTTAAGAGATCTCATTCTCTGTCAGAGCGCAATAGTTTAATTGCATTCATGATTCTTTGCCAATTCGCTACTTCGGCAGATGATTCAATCTCTTTTTGTAGATCAGCTGATACTTGCTGATCAATATACTCAAGCAGAAGATCAAGCTTTGTCAAAGTATCAGAGTCTCCATCACCATTAACTGCAGCAATCTCCAGTTCAGTCGATAGGTTTTAACATCAGAAAACAACTTACACATAGGTTCTTGTTGACACTGAGTCTCATCATCAACATATCCTAAAACATTAGTAGCAGTATTTCGAATATCTTGGGCCACAAAAGTAAAAATATGGGCCCCTTCAATAACTTCTGGGATGCGATAAAATCTGCTGTTAATGGTGTCTACCCATTCAACTAACCGAGATGCATTTTTATTTGTCAGTTGAACTTCGATGTCTTCATCAATCTCACTTTTTGAGGCCAGTTGTACAAAAAAGAGTACTTTTACAAATTGTTGTCTCATATCTCCCCAAAAAAACTTTCTACCTTCAGCGAGATACCCTTCAATTTTTTTGATACTTTTGTCTATTTCTCCATAAGTAACTCCAAAATTCTTACGAGTTCTCATTTGTTTTAATTGGTCAAGTGCCGATCTGACTTGCTTGATACTTTCAGTAAAACTAAATTGACTTTTGGCACTTTCAAAATATTTATTTTCATTTTCATAGTCTCTTTCAAATATAAATACTTTACCTGCTTTTGATTTTATAAATAGTTGATCTCCATAATATGTAATAAAAGCAGAAACTTTATCGCGTCCTTTATCTAATCCTTTTTTTAAATATCCTCTTCTCATCTCCATTGTGCTAGAAAGATCTAAAGATACACCTTTATCCGCACTTTGTTTGTTATATTGAAAACGCCTTTTCATCGTTACTGTTCTGCAATCTTTTTTGTTTCTATTAAAAAAGTCATATGAGGGAAGGAAGTTGTTCTGTTTTAAAATGTCTCTTTTTTGTCTGATAACAAAAGGAGTGGACTTTTTATGACTTATATCACTTGTAACAACATCGGAGTCGGTATCATTGCTCCACCAGTGAAGTTTTAAATTATGCACCATCTCTTTGAGAGGATTTATAGTATGAGCAAATTTGATAAAAAATTGGTCTTCTTTTGAAGTGTCCAAACTGATTGACGTTACCATAGAATACTGATTTTGATAATTGGTAGAATGTTGGGCCTGTGCAACTTGTTGTGTATCTATTTTATAGAGTCTTGTTACTCTGTGTTTTGCATATTGTTTATAAAGTGGTACAAGAACCTTCATATTAAAAAAATATTTCTTAGGTACTTTAAACTGTGCTTTTAAAGGCCTTGAATTGCTGCAAATAACTTTAGTTATTGGTCTCCATTTACTATTTTTAATTTCTGAGTTGTAAATTTCAGTGTCAACTTTTGTACATGGAACTCCTGCACATTGATCCATTGAAAAAAGTGCATCTGGTATCAAGATGGCTGCTACTAGCAATATTTTACAAAATATTAAATTTTTCATAATTCCCTCTTATTTTTTTTAATATTTTTTAGCTCAACGTACAATTGTATTATTCTAGAAATGGCCACTAATTTATCAAAGACAGCACTTTTGCTCTCCCGGGCCACTTGGCGAAATTTCTTTATATATTCTTGATTTGCTCTAAAGTTAGTGATAATTTTTACTGTAAGTTCATCAATGTTGCGCTGTCCATCTCCACCGCGCATATTCATTAATGATTTAGAATCCTCATTTAACAACTGTGTATAAGCTGTCATTTGCTTATCATTTTTAAGTAGGGGATTACTTAGTAGCTGTGATGATAACTCGGCCAGAGTCGATGCCAAAGTAGCGGCCATACTATGGTGAGGGTAATATACTTTAAATGTACCATCGTCTTCTTCTTCTAGCGAAAATCCCAACTGCCCGGCAAGCTGTTCAATATTATCTTTAATGAGATTTAAGTAATCTATGCGATGCTCTTTTTCTAAAATATCTTTTTGCGAATTATAAAATTGAAAAAAGATAAATGTTGAAATGTATACATTATCAGAATAAGAAAATTCGCCTTCTGGCACACCTCGATCATAACCTGTAAGGAGTTTTTTGACTTTATCAAGTAGTAGTGAGTATTGTCCAAAATCACTTTTTCTTAAATCATATTGTAAAAGTGATAGGTTAGAACAAATTGTCCAGACATACTCATATAAATAATAATCGGCCTTAAATATGTTATTTAAAGGACAGCTTTGTTTGACAAATTCTCTTACAGTTACAAAACCATTCACACCTTTGTCAGGTTGTGCAGAAACATTATTGATTATAATAAGGCCTGTTAAGCTAATTATGATATATTTATTTAATAGATTAAACATGTTGCTATCCTTCGTGTTATTTATCATCACAAACATTGAAAAAATTTCTCTTTTCAACTAAAGCTGCGATCTCTTTTCTCAAACTTATGACGTTGTTTCTAATGTTAGGAGATGAACTTCTTGTTAGGTTTCTCATCACGCTCTCACCATTTTTGCAATAAGTGGATTGTAACAACTCATCGACATCCACACCAACGTCTCTTCCGATATCAGAATCAATGGCAGCAGAAGAACTTACGTGAAGATCAATAATTTTTACATCAACTGTGTTTAAAAATTCAACCTGCGAATCGGTTAGGTATTGCCTTGAATTTAAAAGTTCATTCATTACGGCCATTAACTTTTCGGTCGATTGATAGACTTGTCTCATAGATTTGGTAACAATTGTGTGGCGATATTTTTTTACAATTTTAGTTTTCTTTTTCTTGGCCACTAAGACTTGTACTTCAAAAGAATAGACTTTAGGATCAATATCTCCAAATCGAATTTCAAATGAGCTACTCTTTTTGGAGCCGGCGTCCAGCTTAATAGTATTTCTACTTCTATCATTATATTGATAAGAGTCAACACTACTGCCATTAATCATAAGGGTTGCAGTCGCCCCTGTAAATCCTTTAGAGAACTGTGCATACTCCTCGTTTGCAATAACGGTAAATGCAATTAAGAAAAAGTAGATACAAATTGTAAAATAAGCTGCAAGTTTCATAATGTGCCGTCCGAGCTCGATCGACACAAATGGGGGCATAGTTTAAGATAAGTTTTGGTGTTATACTTTATGAAAATGCAGTGAGTAAGAATTAAATTCTGACATTTCTGACATTTGATTTGTTTGTAGAATTTTTTTTAAGTGGCCTTTTATAAATAAATGCCGCAAGATTCCCAAGAATTTGAGTTAGAAAATCTATCTTTCCACCACTCAAAAGTAGCTTCATCAATTTTATCTGAACGCCGCTCACTGGAAAAACAAGTATGTGCAAATTCATGAGCAACTAAAGCAGCAATACAGGCACGTCTTCTATTTTCGTTACTAGATAAACCAGCAAGCCATCCTTTATCAATCTTAACTTCTTTAAAGCCTGGATAGGCCAATCCAACCTTATTGCCGCTTAAGTTTTTACACTTGACCTTGCCTTTGGATTTGAAACGCTTTTCTAAACAAGTACTAAGATTATTAAAACCCCAAAAGTTTTTGACAAAACGTTCATAATTGCTCCATCTGTTTTTAATCGCGTGAATCGCAGATTTTATGTCGTTTGTTGCAGGTGAGCCGCAACTACTCACTGTATGAGAAAAGCTATTAGTGGTCAGTAAAAAGGTAAAAATTAGCATTAGTTTTTTCATGGTACTCTCCCTTCATATTCTTTAATAGGTTATTGATACGATGCTAGGTCGCAAGGTTAATGCCAATTATTTTGTTCTTTAATATCAATAAGTTAAATAATGGACCAAAAAAACAGTAGCAAGATGCTACCGAAATGAAAATACCCAACTAAAAGAAACGGGATCTAAAAGGGACCATTGTGCACGATTCTCTTGCGAGACACACAGCAGCTTTCACTGGCGAAAGTAATATTTACTAACGCCCATCTTTAACTTTGAGTGCAGGTTAATCTTTTGGCAGAAGAAGAGACATTATACATGGACTACTAAAAGATACGCCGAAAAATAGTTGACAATTGCTGTTTGAAATGGTTTAAAATCACCTAAGATGAAAGCAATTAAACAGCTACAGTTAAATATAAAGACAAGAGGTAGACCCCTAAAAAAAGGGGACATAAGCAGGACTTCTAGTGGGAAAATTGCTCATATTCCTCGTCCTAATTTGAATAGTAAAACTCCAGTTCATATCAATATCAAAGTAAGGAAAGATATACCGAATTTAAGACGCAAAAGTATTTATAAAATGCTCAAAATTGGTGTTAAAAAAGCAAGGATTAAGGGATTGAAGGTTATTCACTTTGCCCTTGTTTCCAACCATTTGCATTTGATCATTGAAGCTGATGGTAATAAGGAGCTCGCGCAGGGGATGAGATCATTGCTCATTAGTTTTGCCATGAATATTAATAATAGTTTAAAAAGAAGAGGAAGTCTGTTTGTAGATCGTTACAATATGGAAGTCATTAAAGTTCCAAGAAGAATGCGCTATCTTCTATCTTATGTATTTAAAAACAACTCTCAACATCAAAAAAGAAAGTTCACAACAGATCCATACTCCTCTCTTATCACTTTTAGTGACCAGGATGTCCTTTTTGGAAAACAGGTACCCATTCTCTTTGACCCCAAGGCCCAAAAAAAGCTAAAACATTTCCTGAGAAGCTTCCTATCTCCTCCTGAATCTTGGTTGGCGACTATTGGATGGAAGATTTCAAACAGCAGTATGATCTCAGATAGTATGTAGATTAGTTAGGGGGTTAATTGATCACAGGGTGACTTTAGCTCTATCTGAAATCAAAGGGATGAACTTTTATGACATAGAGGGAAAATTACATGAAAAAAATACATGATTTTAGACATTTTGCACTTATGGTTATTCTGTGTACTGAACAAATTACTCGTTGAGTCAAACTTGCTTGAAAAAAATTAATATCTTCAATAAGATGCCGCCATTAATTAACCGTGCTTTGCACAGATTTGTTAACAATTTTAATTTGGAGAAAGAAATGAAAGTTTTGTCACTATTAATGGTTCTATTAATTTCTAGTAATGTTTATGCAGATGTTTGCAGTTGGAACGATAGAAGTATCGCCACACGGGCCAGAGCATTTATGACCGGATTTGAGTCTGTTTATAAGTATTGTTCACTTTGTGGAGACAAAGAGATGACTCAAGTTTACATAGGAACAGATGATCAAGACACTAAAGATAAAAAGGCCATTCACTTTAGAAAAAGAGAGTTGGGGTCTTATGCTACTTATTGGGCATTTATGATAAATGAAGGCACAGACTCTCAAACAAGTGTAGACTTGGCATATCTTTATGTAATGATGGAAGGAAAGTTTAAAAATGTTGGTGCCTTAGTTGGTTGTAGTGATGATTCTATGTGGGACGAAATTCCAGCTCAGATGGACATTGTTGGAAAATCAATCATTGTTAAAGGTAAATAGTTCACTTGGTTTTTAAACTTCCGCTACAATAATTTGTTTTGGCGAGTTGCTAGAAAAAGGGGACTCGTCAAAGTCACCAAATCGATCAATCATTTTTAGCCCATTATAATAAAGAAGTGCTTCCATTTCTAAAGGATAAAAGCATCTCATTGGCAATTGCTGGTCAGATTTTTTACCTGAGATTTGGTGCTGCCAGGTTACGTTATTTACTTGAAATTTAGCATTATAGCAGCAGGTCTCTTTGATGACTACATGTCTGCCATCGCCTAGTGAAAAGCGATATTTTTCAACTGGAGTGCCTGTGCCCTCTACAATATATTGTATATTGGGATTAAAAATATCAATAATGAAGACACCTCCCGGGCCCAAGTGTTTTTTCACATTTGTAAACACTTGCTCAACGTCGCGAAAATCGACCAGACATTGGAGAGAGTTAAAGGGAATAAAAATTAGCTTAAATAATTTATTGACCTCAAAACTTCTCATGTCCTGCTTTAAAAACTCTATTTCTAGATTGTGCCTTTTTGCTTTTTTGTGGGCGGCCTTAAGCATAGCATCGGTGTAATCGATACCTGTAATGTCGATACCTTTTTGCGCCAGGGGGATAGTTAGTCTGCCTGTGCCACAACAAAGCTCTAAAACTGGTCCATTTGCCTTTTTACACCATGATTCATAGAAGGGTAGGTCATAATCAAAATCGTTTAACTTATCATAAAGCAAAGAATCGTGAACTAATTCACCAAATTTAAATTCTTCAATTTCTTGGGCCAATTTATGCTCCTTATTTATTTTTTTAAAGTATAACAGCAAATTTGTAATTACTTCAATTGGTGTCTAGTTTTTAGACAGTTGTTTCAACTGTTAACCATACAACCTGGATCATTAATAAATATTTTAGTTAGTTATCTGCTGGCACTAAGCTTGCATTACTTTGAGTAAAGATAAATACGTTTATTTTTCATGGAGAAAATTATGAGAAAGTACATTTCATACACAGTTATTATTGCGGCAATGTCATTAACTATTCAATCTGTCACTTATGGATTCGGTGTTACAGGAAGAAGAGTCATGAAAAGACACCAAAAAAGAGGTGCTCCTAGAGTGTCAAGACGTGTTAGAGATCAACGCCCTATGAATGTTGAGCAACAATTAGAGTTTTGTCGCAACAAATACAGAAGGGCCAAAGAAGAGTTTCTAGCTGAGCAAAAAAGAGTTCAGGCCAGAAAGTCAAAAGCTACAAAAGAGATGCTTTGGGGATCAGTGACCACTATCGCTTCTATTATAATTAACAAAAACTCTGGTAATTCATTTACAAAAGCAGTTACAACGGGAACTGGCATTACTGGTGCCGGATATGCAATTCGTGGTGGATTTAGATATGGTAACTCTGGAGAGCTTTTAAAGCCATTTGCTCCAAGTACATGCGTGAGGCTTGGAGTTTGGGACGAGCCAACCTTTGATAAAGCAGATCAAGGGCTTAGATGTTATGAGAAGTCATTTTATCTCTATGGACACGGTAGGGAGTATAAAAGATTTGTTTGTGGTGACGAAGAGGAAGCACTATATCGTAGGGAATTTCAAGAAGAGGTTGAAGCTGAACTGCAGCGAACAGGATTTGATCGTTATGGTAACTGTATAAACTGCAGAAGTAACTAATTTGATATAATTGTTTAAAATCACGATAAGGCCCAAAAGTCTGCAGTCACCTGCAAACAAAAGTTGGCAAAATAGTTAAATTTTGGGCCTTACAACTTAGATAATCCCCTTAAATCCAATGGTACTCATTTTGCTTTAACTTGAAGAAATTACTGCTTTTTTCCAACAAAAAAGAAAACCTCTAAATTTGTGGGCCTTGTCAAATGATAATATGTAATCAACTGTTACTTTGATTTTCTGGTTGAACGTAACTTAATAGCAGGAAAGTAATGTAGATAAGAAAAATCAAGGTACATGCAAAAATAAAGTGGGAGGCCATATGAAACTAATATCTAGAGAGTACAGGTTTAGAGTATGTGCCATTTGGTTAGTTTTATATCTAGCATTCTTTACATGTATGGAGTCGGTTTTTGTTACAAAAGACAAAAGCGGCCGTGAAGTAGCAAGTGTAGTTAGCACTACCACTATAAATTAGCTAGTGAATGTATCTACCAGAGCATTATGATCAGTCTTTTGATCAATTAAATTTCTAAAGTTATTATCCTTACGATAGATTTGATGTTAGAATTTATTAAGGAATAATATTATTTTGATAAAATTGATTGGCCTGCGAGGTAACTTGTGCAATTTCACTCTTATGGATCCACTGACCCTGGGAAAAAAAGAGACCATAATGAAGACAATTTTTATATCAATGAGGAGGTAGGTCTTCATATTCTGTGTGATGGAATGGGTGGGCATCAAGCTGGGGAAGTTGCCAGTGCCATGGCAATAAAAGGTGTTTCTGAGATTGTTACAGAAAATAAGGATATCATCGAGAGGTATGAGTCGGATCCATCACTTGATAATCGAGATAAAGTATTTAACTTGCTTAGAAATTCAATCATTAAGACTTCGAGAAACATTTTTAACGATGCCAAGGCAAACCCAGATAGAACAGGGATGGGGACCACTTTGGACTTAGTGCTAATGACTCAAAATAATGCGATCTTGGCCCATGTGGGTGATAGTCGAATTTTTTTAAAACGAGAAGATATAGTTCACCAAATGTCTGAGGACCACTCTGTGTATTATCATTTAGTAAAACAAGGAGTGAGTAAAGAGGAGGCCAAAAAACACCCCCAGGCCCAAGCGTTGATTCAAGGTGTTGGCTCTCAAGAATATGTAGAGGTTGATGTGCTTCATATCGAGCTTTTACCCAATGATACATTTTTGATGTGCTCAGATGGCCTAAGTGATTACACCGATGAGCAAAAAATTAATCAATTGATGAATGACAATGATTTGCAAGAAGTTCCAAAAAAATGCATAGAGTTTGCCAATGATGCCGGTGGAAAAGATAATATTACTACAATTGTAGTGCAAGCAACTACCGAGTCAGAACAAAAAAAGCTAAAAAACATTGATGCAAAAGTAAAAGCTTTGCAAAGCATGCCGCTTTTTGCAGAACTTGAGTACAATGAACTGATTAAGGTTTTAAACAATATGGTCTATAAAACATATCAGGATCAAGATGTAATCATTCAAGAGGGCGATCAGGGCGAAGAACTTTTTATCATTGTTACAGGTAATGTAGATATCACCAAACAAGGATGTCATATTGGCTCATTTTCAAATGGTGACTATATTGGAGAAATGTCTTTAATTGACGGTGAACCAAGGTCTGCCAGTGTCATTTCCAAAGGAGTCTCCAACCTTTTATCAATTAGTAAAGATAAGTTTAGCGCTATGTTGCAAGTAGAATCCCACGTGGCGATCAAGCTTATGTGGTGCTTTTTAAAAAGACTCAATTCCACATTGCGAAAAACTGATGATGAAGTAGTCAAAGTTAAAGCAGAGCTTGAAAAACTAAAAAAGTAAAACAATCTGGAGAAAAATTTAATGATAATTCACTCTTTGGCAACAGGAGGTCAAAAACTTGATGGTGGCGCTATGTTTGGAAATGTACCAAAGCCACTTTGGTCGCGTTGGTATCAGGCAGATGAACTAAATCGCATCGACTTGGCCTGCAGACCTCTACTTATTAAAACAGATAAGTTAATTCTATTGGAAACAGGTATTGGTAATTTTTTTGACCCAAAGTTAAAAGCAAGGTTTGGCGTTTCAGATGGACTACAGCTAAAGGATGCATTACACGCTTTAGGTATTGTGCCAGAGGATATTGATGTTGTAGTCCTATCCCACCTGCATTTTGATCATGCGGGGGGGCTTATGCCTGCTTGGAGTACTTTAAAAGAGGGTAGTGGTAACTGGGAGCTAAATTTTTCAAACGCTCAATACGTGACCTCTAAGCAACAATTTGAGCACGCAAAATCAGCTCATATGCGCGATAGAGCTTCCTATATACCCCAAATGATAGAGAAGTTAGAGCAAAGCCAAAGATTAACTTTAGTGGAGCGCAAGGATCAAGGGGATGTATTGGAAGAAGCTACTGTAGAGTTTCTACCCAACTTTTCATTTTTGTTTTCAGACGGACATACCCCAGGGCAGATGCATGCTCTACTGCATGGATCCAAGCAGAAGTTATTTTTTTGTGGTGATTTATGCCCTGGTACTGCATGGTTGCACTTGCCAGTTACCATGGGTTATGATCGCTATCCTGAAAAAACAATTGATGAAAAAAAAGCGATTTTTGAGCTTGCTTTACAGCAAAACTGGTTGTTATTTTTCACACATGATCCCAAGGTTTCTGCGTGTTTTCTGACAAAAAGTGACTTGGGTGCATTTTCTGCTCACTCTACAATGGATAAGCTAAGTTCTTATATGCTTTAGCGGGGCCTTAGTTTTGGAGGAATGTCAGGTATTGGTACAGCTTTATTTTGCCCGTCACCTTTTTTAAAAGGCCGACTCCTTCTGCCTGATGAATTTGCCTTTATGGCCCCATCTTCTTTTAATAAGGTAGGAAAGTTAGATTTGTGTAGTAATGCACTACAAGTGGAAATTTTAATATTTTTATATCCCTTGTTTTTAGAGCATTTTCTACGGTATTTGATAGCTGTTTTATCACAACTGCTGCTTCTTTTTAAAACTAGCTTGCGCTGTCCGGTACAATTAAATGACAGCCTATCAGACGGAATTATAAAGCCTTGCATTCCTGGACAGTGCCTATCTAGCACTAATCTCTTTGAGTTGCAGCTGCAGCCTTCTCCTGGAGAGATACAACTCCAGTCATATTCACAACTATAAATTGATTGATTAACTCTTAGTTTAATCTTTGATATTTTTTTACAAGTATACTCACCAGGGTAATATGGTATGAATTTTTTGCGAAACTTTAAACATATGGCGGTGTCTTCACATGCATCTTTGACATTGCCTACACATTGATCCATAAGTATTTTTAGTGAATCACAACTCATCTCAGGTGCTCCCCAAGAAGACATAGAAAAAACGAAAGAAAATAATATTGCAAAAATGGTCATATGCTTATCCCCTAAATGTGTTAAAACTACAATATCCTATCGGAATATAGAGAAAAAAGAGTAGATAAAAAAGTATTTAAAATTTATCAATTGATTAACATTTGATCGATATCGCGTTCAAATTTGGACCATTGAGTGCTACCTAGGGACTTTTGGTCAATAATTAGATGGCGAAATACATTGCTAGATTTAACCAATGTAAGCTTCCAGTTTGTGAAGTTATTGGAATGAATAAAACTACTTAGGGCATTGTATGAAACTAGTTCATCATTTTTTTCGGCATATACAATTGTAGGTATATTTAATTTTTTTAACCTATCTTTGCTATGCTTTAAAAAGTGATCAATGCTAGCAAATGTTGACATGTAAGCGGCAACAGAAGTTCCAGGGTTGGCCTTATAAGCTTTAGGTGAGAAGCTTGGAATGATAAATGAGAGGCCTAAAATTTTGACCAGTTTTATTAGTCGCGTGTAACTATGGGGGGTAATGGCCGGTGCAAAAAGGAGCATTTTATCAAATGTTATCAACTCACCAGATTGGATACTCATCAGGTCAAGGCCCAACATCCCTCCTAGGGAGTAACCTATGTAAAAAATCGGAATATTGTGCTTTTTTGTCTCTTTAAGTGCCAAGCAATAGGTCGCAAATAGCTCTTTAAGCCACTTGGGGCGGGTTACACTTTTTAGCTCCTCAATATCTCCGCGATGGCCACTAAGTGCCACACGTAAAACCTTAATCCCTTTTTTAACTAGAGCTTTTGCAATGTCATCCATTTTGCTAGGTCTGGTATTTAGCCCATGTACGACTATGGCAACGCCGGTTGGTCTTTGTTTTGTCTTAAACCAGCGAGTTAGCTCTTGTGGATTATATGCAAAGAGTTTGTTGGAGTTTATAAGATTGAGGTCAAGCAAATTGGTGCTACAGCGAAGGTGGCCTAGGCCTTCTTTCGCCGTAGCAGTAAATACAATTACGAGACAAGTTAGACAAGTTAAAAGGTGTTGTTTCATGAAGCCAAATATTTAGTTTATCATAAAAATATTTTTAGATATTTAGTATGATAAAAGATACTTGAGGCTACCGGCAAGCATTTTTTATTGTGTTGCCACCTTTGCTACTTGTGCTTGGTTTTAGATCAAAGCGATTTTGAAATAGCTCTACCATTTTAAATAGACTCTTGAGATCGCGTTTATTATAATTTGGCTTGATGATCTCTAATTCAATTTCGATATCATTTGTTTCTTTTTTGTTACTGTCTTGAAAGGTTGTAGTCAGTCTGTCCATTGACATTTCTAAGATGGCCTCACCACCTTGGTGAAACTCAACGCGATAACGATAATCTCTAACTTTCATAAAAGGTTTAAGCTTATCAAAATCAAGATGAGGGTGATCATCTAACATCGCACCAATTGCGGGGTGCTCTTGCCAGTTTCCCTTAACTGCATCTTTAGCGCTTAGCCCTTGATTTTTTGTCTCTTGACAAAGACCGGAGTCATTTTTGTCTTCTGAGTAAACTAAACAGTCTCCTTTTTCAGCTCTAAACCAAACTGCGCCGACTCTTTTGGGAGTGCTTTTGTATTGTACTCTACTCCACCTCTTTTTCCAGTTTGCACGTCTTAAATTCTTTAATGTATCAGCACCAATTTTTCCTTTGGGCACATATAGGTTTCTGACGCGTAAGGCGTGACCTAGATTGTTTAATTTATCATTTTTTACATCATAGTAGGTGTCTACAAAACGTCTAGAGTTTTTGTTCCAGCGAACCTCTAATTTATAACCTTCAAATTGTTTGCCATGCTTTAGGGCCTTTACAAGCTTTTTATAAGTTTTATTGCTTGCTTGCCATTTGGCCTCAATTTCTAAATCTTTCCATTGCCTTGGTGCTTGATCTACTCCACATTCATCTGCTAATGCCTTTGTGGTCAAAATAGTCATAGTACAAAAACACATCGTAATAATTAAAAATACCTTTTTCATAATTTACCCCTTAAAATTCCTTGTTAAGTTTAAAACCTTGAAAACTTACTTAATACAGATTTAGCTTTTGTACAAATTACTTAATGTGAAGTGTTATCATAAGCTCAGCTTATGACCTTTTTACTTAAACTTTTGATTATGGAGCTGATGTATTGTAAAATCTAGGACTTAAGCTTTACAGGTGGATAATGGATATGAAATGGATAGAGTTTGAAGAAAAGCACCGACCCCGTTTTGAATCATTTATTAAAGATACTTGCATAGATCTCTTTAACAAGCTTTCTGCTTTTGAAAAGAGCTACTTTTATCATTATTGGTTAAAAATCTTTAACGAGCACCACTGCTTTGTTCTTAGTGATCAGGGAGTGGACAAAGCATTTGTTTCAAAGCCCCAATGGAGAGTAAAACATTGGATTAGGTGGCCTGAGAACATCTTGTTGGTAAAAGCTGACTTTTTGGCGCCACTAAATTTACCTGCTCAATTTAAAGATGAGTTAAATTTTAGGACACTACCACAATCGCCTCTAAAAAATACTTCCCAGACCGCGTATGTGTGCTTGCTAGAAAATTTCCAGTATCAAGATGTGAGTAATCTTAATACCGATATTGACTGTTTTGAATTAAAAGGTGAGCGGATTGATGAAATAGCTACACTTTTGGATGCAAAAAACAGGCATGCAGATGTAAGCGCAGGCTTTTATGAAAAGTATTATCTTCCCGAGTTGATTCAATATACAAAACTAAACTGTAAACAGCAGATAGGGTTTGGGTTTTATGCAACTAAAATAAAAAGTTCTACACCAATTGCATATTGCTTTTATAATGGATTTGAGATGCCCTTAACGGGCACACCTTGTTTGCTGGTAAATGACATCGTTGTAAAAAAAGAGTTTCGCAGACAAAAGGTAGCGACCACACTTCAGGCCTTTGCTTATGATAAGCTAAAGCAGGCAAATATTAGCTGGGTGCTTGGCAATATTAAAGAAGACAATATTTCTTCAAAAAAACAGGCCATGGCACTTGGGCGGTTTGCTTGGAGCTCAACTGTCAAACTAGAATAATTTATTATTACTTACAATGTATCAGGCCTTGCCACTTTTTATTAAAGGAAGTGATATCTTCTTTTAAAATATCAGATGTAAAGTTAAAATCACCAACAATGGCACCGAGCTGATTTTCATTGTTAAAGTTTTTGGCCCACTGATCAAAGCTCATGGGTTGATTTGAAAAAAGTGGATCTACGATATAGAGTTGATTGTCTACTGTAAAGCTTAAGGCGATGTGATAACCCCAGCTGCCGCTTATCCCTTTTGCAGAGATGTTAGTGAAAACTTCGGGTGGGGGCTTGGAGGAATCGGCAATTCGGTTAATATCTTTTAGATAGATATAGCTTAGGTTAGAAATACCATTTTCTTTAAATATCTCAAATAGACAAAAGGCCCGTAAAAAACAATGCTCTACATTGGGGGAGTAGCAGGCATTTTTATCGAAAACTTTTTTTTGTTTTAAACTAAATTTACGCGTTTGTTTTGCAAGTTTTACAAGTTTTATGACTTTTTGTTGCACTTGACTACTAAGTTTATAAGGCCCAAGGCCTTTTTTGCAGTTTGAAGTATTTCTAAGTTTTATACCCTTATCTACAAGGGCACTGCCAAGCTTTGTCATGCAGCTATTAAATGTCTCAAAATCAATGCTTTGTAAGCTTGAGTGTTGGACGGCCCGGTGAAGCTGCTCAATAATTTCACTGTCAAAATTTTTAAAAAACTTAAGTCTATAAAGAAAACGCCTAGAAGTTTTAGAGAACATTTTGCCAAGTTGTGGGCCATTTGTTGCATGAAAGGTACAATCTTTATTTTTGCTACAAAATAAAAAATAATTTTTAAGCTCTTGTTGCAGTATAGGAGGTGGAGCTATATCACAAGTGAGGTTAGAAAGCAGCAGATCACATTTTGATCTAAACTCCGTCATGTATGCAATTTTGTCATTGATCGTATCGACATATTTTCGAAGCAGCTGTTGTTTTTCTTTGTCAACACTATATGGTGCTCCGTTATATTGAGGAAACAAAAACATCATTTGTTCAACATCACTTTGTAGTTTCACCTGCTTTTTTTTAAAGCCTTTTAGCAATTTGGAGACTACCGGCATTACATCATTGTGCAGTGAAATTATATTCAAAAAACTAAAACATTCGGCCCCATGACATAGATTACTTTGAAATTGTCCGTGGAGGTCATAATAATAAGCAGAGTTTCGTCTTAAATCTTCTGGATCAACCTTAGAAAATGCTACTGTACAAAGCAGCAGTAAGGTTATCATCAATATTTTAGAGCACTTTTTCATATTCTTCATCATTATACGTTTTAAAACGAGTAAAGTGAATCGTATTTTAGGTGGGCAATATGCGCTTTAAAAACTCACCGGTGGGACAGCTTTTAACTTTAGAGACCATCGAGGGAGTGCCGGCCGCTATAATTTCACCTCCGGCATTACCGCCTTCTGGTCCCAGCTCAATGATCCAATCTGCCGTTTTTATTACATCTAAATTGTGTTCAATAACAATTACGGTGTTGCCCGAGCTGGCCAAGCGCTGCAGGACTCGCAAAAGATTTCTGATATCTTGAAAGTGAAGGCCCGTTGTGGGCTCATCTAAAATATAAAGAGTTTTGCCCGTATCTCGCTTAGATAACTCGCGGGCAAGCTTTATTCTTTGCGCTTCTCCACCGGACATGGTGGTGGCCGCTTGACCAAGCTTAATATATCCAAGCCCTACGTCTAGGAGTGTATCTAGAATTTTACTAATTTTTGGGTGATTGCAAAATAGCTCTTTTGCTTGGCGGACAGACAGGTCGAGAATATCGGAAATGGAGTGCCCTTTAAATAGTACCTGCAAGGTAGCATCATTAAATCGCTTAGTCTTACAAGTTTGACAAGGTACCAAGACATCTGCCAAAAAGTGCATCTCAACAGTAATAAAGCCATCTCCTTTGCATTTTTCACAGCGGCCACCCTTGACGTTAAAGGAAAAGCGACCCTTTTTATATCCCAGCATTTTCGCCTCAGGTAACATGGCAAAATAATCGCGAATCAGATCAAACACTTTAGTGTAGGTGGCAGGATTACTTCTTGGGGTGCGCCCAATTGGTTTTTGATCAATATTGATAACTTTATCAATAAATTCCAGCCCCGTGATCTTTTTGTGCGCTCCCATCTCCAGATCAGAGTTATGAAGCTTTCTACTGAGTGCGGGATAGAGAATTTGATTAATTAAGGTTGATTTTCCAGCACCCGATACTCCTGTTACACATGTAAATAATCCAAGGGGTATTTTCGCCGTCACATTTTTTAAATTATTAGCACAAGCCCCTACTACTGTTAACCAGTTGTCGCCAACATCAACAGGCATACGCCTCGAAGTGGGTATTGTAATAACTTCTTTGCCACTTAAAAATTTTCCCGTGGTTGAGAGCTTATTTTTCATAAGCTGCTTGGGGGTTCCCGAAGCGATGATTTGGCCTCCCAGCATTCCAGCTCCAGGCCCTATGTCCACGAGCCAATCAGCTCGCTGCATAGTCTCCTCATCGTGCTCTACCACAATTAGAGTATTGCCAATATCTCTTAAGTGACAAAGAGTATCGAGCAACTTTTTGTTATCGCGCTGGTGTAGGCCTATGGAGGGCTCATCTAGAATGTATAGCACACCAGTTAGCTCACTTCCAATTTGTGAAGCCAGACGTATCCGCTGGGCCTCTCCTCCTGAGAGAGTTGGGCCATTTCGATCAAGGGAAAGATAGGAAAGCCCGACATTTATTAAAAAACCCAAGCGCCCTTTAATTTCTTTGATCAGCTCTTGGGCGATTATCTTTTGGTTTCCCGTAAGACGCATTTTGGAGAAAAAATTAAAGGCATCTTTGATAGCAAAAGAACATATATTATCAATGGATTTGTTGTTAATTTTAATGGAGGAAACCTCAGGCCTTAAACGTCTGCCAAGACATTCTGGACAGGGCAAAACAGAAGTATAGCGACTAACCCAAGACTTTACGCCATCACTTTTTGATTTTAAATAAAGCCGCATTAAACGTGGGATAATCCCTTCATAGCTGGTATTCCATGAACCACTTCCAGATTCACCTTGCCATTTTAAATTAAGTTGAAACCGCTTATCGCTGCAACCGTGTAAAATGCGGTTTTGCAGCTCCTTTGTAAGCTTGCGCCATGGAGTATTTAAATTTAGATCCCACGCCTTCTCCATTGCTACAATACGGCCAGAGCCCCAATTGATTTCTTTCATCTGGCCCTGCTCAAAATAATGGGCCCAAGGGGCCACTGCGCCTTCACAGATTGACAGTTTGGGATTTGGAATAATCTTGTCCATATCAATGGTGGTAACAGTTCCCAAACCATTGCAGTGGGTACACATTCCATGAGGAGAGTTAAAGGAAAAAAGCTGGGGAGTAAGCTCAGAAAAAGCATGCCCACAGCAGGAGCGCTCTTCACTCATAACTAGGTCCTCACGATCTTCCACATGAACGATCAATAGCCCGTGTCCATGTTTTAAGGCCATTTCCACACTGTCTGTTAAGCGCCTTTTAAAAGCACTGCCAAACTTCATTTTAAGGCGGTCAATAACAACTTCTAGGTTGTGCTTTTTATTTTTAGCAAGCCCCTGGATATCTACTAAATCTCTAATCACCCCATCAATGCGCACTCGCACAAACCCTTCAGCTTTTAGTTTTTCTAAAAGCTCGCGATACTCTCCTTTTCTATTTTCAATAATTGGTGCCATTAAAATGATCTTGGTCCCCTCGGGAATATTTAAAATTTGAAAAACCATACTTTGGGCGTCACCTCGACCAACTTCTTTGTTACACTTGTGGCAATACTGAGTACCCACTCTTGCAAACAACACTCTTAGATAATCATAAATTTCCGTAATGGTGCCTACTGTGGATCTAGGATTTTTGCTGGCCGCTTTTTGTTCAATGGCAATGGTTGGGGCAAGCCCCCTAATGGTCTCGTATTTTGGTTTTTCCATTTGTCCTAGAAATTGCCTGGCATATGAAGAAAGAGACTCAACATACCTTCTTTGTCCTTCAGCAAAAATTGTATCAAAGGCCAGAGATGATTTGCCAGAGCCTGACACCCCAGTAAAAACTACGAGCTTTTTTTTGGGGATTTTAATATCAATATTTTTTAAATTGTGCTCCCGGGCCCCGACTACCAGGATATGATCGAGCTCTTTTTTTGTGTTGGATTGTTTTTGTAATCTCTTTGTCATACTAAACTCATTTGAAGTTTTGTTAAAATCATATGCGCAAGTTATGCGCAAGTCAAGCAATAAGCAAAAACACCTTAGCATGCTCTTTGTTAATTGGCCCGGGCGAGGTGGAGTTAGGCCTTTAATTTCCGATTGAATTAGTGATGCTTGCAACTTGCATCCCTACACAACTATTCTTGATAACAATAAATTGCGTACCGGCCAAAGTGACCACTCATTTACCGGGCAAAATAAAGCTATATTGAAGGCCTGAATCTGTTTTTTCCAAGCAATATTTGACGTCAGGTGGCAGGGTAGCACTGCTTGCTTGCATCATTTTCTCTACACCTACCGCTCTTACTCCTGCCCTCTGGTTACAACCAAAACAAAGCTTTCTGATATTTTCCGCAAAGCTATCCCCACCTAGAGAAATTGGGCGTTGATGATCATATTGTAGATTAACTCGACTGGTACATCTTTTTCCTGTTATGGGAGAAAATCCCTCACATCTATTTTGCGCTCTTTTATCTACTAATTCCTTTACCTCTCTACTAATATATGTTTGGTTTTTTGATTGTTTAGTAGATGTTCGTTTTGCTTTGGCAAGTTCTCTTTGTTCAATATATTTATCGATCAAGCATTCAATCACTTCAAGCTCACTGCAATCATCAAAGTCCCGTCCAACCTTCTCAAGTTTCTTTAATAAGTGTTCTGGAAGGGTAATCTTTAACTCTCTTGGTGGTGGATTTTTTGATAATGAATTTAAAATATATTTTACCTCTTTGGTCGATCTACAGCACACCTTTTCAACTATTTTGTTTCTGTCTTGCTCTCTATTATTTTTAAAGAATGAATATATTGAAGCAGCAGTTGTTAAAGTTAAACTTCCGTCTTTAATTTTCTCCTTGATAATAGGCGCTGCCTTTATGGCACGTATAGTTTTTACCCGTATCGCAGCTTCAGCATCAGAGTACTTTAAAATTCGTGTGCAAAATTTAAACAGCGAAGGTGTTCCATAATCGACAAACAATTTCCTTTTATCAATTTCTTCTAAATAATTTAAAACTTCTGTGATAATCAGTCTTTCCTCTTTAACTTTTATTTTAATACCGGCAACTAATTGTTTGTCACTCAACTTACAGATCATTTCACTCCCCTTGTTAAAATGTTTAAAGAAACTATCATAACAATTGCACAAAGTCCAATGTAAGAAAACGCCAATCGCTTTTGATAGCAGGGGTATCGGCGAATAAACAACTCGCTTAAGATAGCTTTTGGCGCGTATAAAACCTTTATTTTAAAAAGATAAAAAAGATGTTAAATTTTTGATTATCGAAGGCCTGGGGGACCAAAAATTAGGCCCTAATTTTTATTAAAAAAAACCTTACTTCTAGCAATGTTGCACTCTCTCGTTATAGTAACGACGCAAGCATTAAACAATCTCCACCAGAGCACCGCTGACAATACGCTCATTGACCAAAATTCTAAATGGTGTATACTTATTGTATTTTGAATGAATCATTTCTTTTACATAATACTCACAAAGACAATGCCAATCAGTGGAAGTGCCAGTTATGAGTTTAGTCGTGGATGAGTCACAACCTAAATTTAAAAATAAAAAATACTCGGTTTGTTTTGGTGCCAATTTATTAATACCAGGCCTTGGATATCTGTATTTGGTAAGAGTAAAACCTTTTTTAATTTGTGCATTTATTGCAGTCGTCGCACGCTTGTTCATTGCTTTTTGCCCTTTGGCCCAATTTGGTGGTATCCGACTGACTCTTTTTTTAGTGGTACTGCCAGCAATTATATTTGTCCATATTCATACTTTTATCATCCTATATAAAAATAAAAAAATGGTTGAGAAGAAAAGTTTTGATAGGTGGTATGTATATAATCTCATACTAATTCTGTTTGTAGTTGTTTGGGTAACTCTTCCCAAACAAACGGCTTTTTTTAGACTTCCATCAGGAGCAATGGAGCCTACCTTGAGGATTGGTGATTGGATTATGTCTGATCCCATCAAAAGTGTTAAAAGAGGGGATATTGTAATATTTAACTATCCAGTAGATCCAAATATTACCTATATAAAAAGGGTAGCAGCTATCCCCGGCGACACTATTGAAATTATAAACAAAGTAATACACATCAATAATACTCCCATAGAGCAAGATGAATTAGAGCTTAAAGATATAGATTACTTTGTCAGTCAAAAATTTATAAAAAATAACGTAAAAGTTTTTAAAACGAACTCGGGAAAAAAACAACATAGGATTCTCAAATTATCTGATAATTTGTTTTTAGCTAACATGTCAAAAACTACCATACCAAAAGACCAGTATTTTGTTTTAGGAGATAATAGAGATTTTTCTAGTGATTCCAGGATTTGGGGGTTTGTGCCAAAAGAGAATATTTTTGCAACACCTACTTATATTTATTTTAGACTTGATTACTTTGGGCGCATTGGCACCAAAATCGAGTAACTTTAAAAAAAAGGGCCTATTACAATGAAGCTAACACTAATGATTTGTATTTGGAAAAGAGCAGACATTCATCACTCGTGTGCTCAAAAAGGTAGCGTCGAGCTTGCCGATAAATTAGAAAAACAGATACAAGATCAAGGCCTTGATGTAGAAGTTGAGCGAGTTGAGTGTATGGGGGAGTGTAAAACCGGACCTACTATGCGAATTGCTCCTGGGGGGCGTTTTTTTGCCGGTGTAAGCATGGATAATATACAAGAGGTAATGGAAGGCCTCACTGAGGCCTTAAAAAAAGTGGAGTAATTAAGTCGTCATTTCAAATAGTTATGGCATTCTGATTAGATTTTTATTACAATAAGGATATTCAGTTTTTTAGTTTTGGGGTAAAAATGGACATTTTACTGATAGCGCCTGACATAGAGTGGTTAAAATCAGCTAAGCAGCTTTTTGAGGCAAAAAACCAGTTTAAAGTGAGTATTGCAGACAATGGGGTACAGGCACAAAAGTTAATATCTAAGGTTAATTTTAAGCTCATTTTTTTAAATTTAGATGTTTTAAATCACCCAGGAATTCAAGTTTTAAAGTTTATTAAGATCAAACATCACAACATACCACTTATTTTCCAAGATTCAGAAATCCCCGTTTTGTCAAAAGAGATTCTTCAAAAATTTAAAAATTATAGCATGTTTGTTACAAGTGGATCACTTGCTGATCTTTTAAAACTTGCAACGACTTTGGCAATGCCCGATGTGGTCATTTCGGCCAATAAGAATAAACCAACGAGTACTTCTGAAGTAGAAGGTGTGATGGAGCTGGATAAAAATTTCACCAAAATAAAAATTGATGAATTTTTCTCAGGAAAAGAGGTCCCCTTTGATGTGTTAATTAAAATGTCATCTGGTAGATATTTAAAAATTCTCCATGCGGGAGATTCCTTTTGTGGTGAGCGACTAAATACCTATAAGGTTGATAAGAAGGTAGAGTTTCTTTACTTTAATATTGAAGATAGGCCTTTGTACATTCGCTATACCAACACCTTGTTAAAAAATGCCTCCTCCAATAAAAAAATTGATGCCACCATCAAGGTAAAATTGGCACAAAACGTTTGTGATAAATATGTAGAAGAACTCCACCTCCAAGGCTTTAGGCCCTACCTTGTCGAGCAGGGCAAACAAATTGCCCAAAATGTTTATAAAATGATTAAAAAAGATAAGGCGGTGGCAAAAGTTTTAATGGGGCTTCAAGATTTAAGACCAGATGTTCACTCTCATTCTTTTTTAGTGACGCTGCTTTCATGCCTGGTTGCCAGGCAGTTTCAGTGGAACTCAGACGCTACAATAGACACAATTGGTACGGCTTGTTTTTTTCATGATATCGGTATGATTAAACTTCCAAAAGATATAACTGCAGTCCCCACAGGTGTTATGGATGTTACCCAGCAGAAGCAATATAAGCGGCATGTGCAATTAAGTGTCGGAATGCTGCCTACAAATAGTATGTTTGGTGGAACAGTCGATCAAATTATTTCACAACATCATGAGTTTTTTGATGGTACAGGATTTCCTCGGGGTGTTTCGGGAAAATATATCAATGTCTTATCAAGTATTGTCTCTTTTGTAGAAGGGTTTGTGGAGAAGATGTCAGCAGAGGAGTTAACTCCCATTCAAACTGCAAACAAGCTTTTTACAAAGATGACTTTTGTTCAAAAACACAATCCCTTAGTTATGAGAAATTTTTTGCATACATTAATTGATGCCAAAGATGTTAATTCTAAGACGCAGTAACTATTAAAGGCACCTAGACAAGCCAACGCTCAATTAACTCATCTGTTGCATTTGGTAATATCCCTGCCATCCACGCCAGAT
This sequence comes from Bacteriovoracaceae bacterium, assembly GCA_016784965.1. GTDB lineage: Bacteria > Bdellovibrionota > Bacteriovoracia > Bacteriovoracales > Bacteriovoracaceae > JADHTQ01. Next base: position 79,271 of record JADHTQ010000014.1, read on the forward strand.
CAACAATCGTAAAGCGCTTTCTTATTTCGTGCATATGAACAAGAGTATTTCGCACACGCTCTTTATCACAACCAATATCGCTAGCATGGATTGCCGCATTTGCATCGCTTAAACAGGTTGCAATTTTGTCAGCTGGCCTTAAGTGCTGTTGTACAGATGCTTTAAGCTTCTCCCAATTGCCTGGTACGTTTAGATACTCAAGTACGGTGGGTATTTTTTCCATTTTAATATTGTACTGCTCAGAGACTGCACCGGACATATTTTTCCAGAATCCTTCATCAATTTTTTTGGGCATCTCAGTGAATGTGACATTCTCCATTGAAAATAATTTTTCATAAAGAGAGGCAGCAATAACTGTGCCCAGTCCAACTTGCCTTCCATGTAAGTCGTGTGGCAAACCATCAACCTTGCTCATCATATCTAATGTGTGGCTAAAAAGATGCTCCCCACCAGAGGCAGGTGCAGAGTTTCCGATCATGGTCATCGCCATTCCAGAATATATAAGTGCATCAAAAACTGCTTTAACCCCTTTGACAGATTGACTGGCAACGTCTTTTGGATTGTCAAAATAAATTGGCTCAATGGAAGCAATGAGCTCGGCACATAGAGGACAGAAATGTTCATTAAAAATCAGATTGTTCATTTTCCAGTCAGCGGCACTGACAGCTTTGGCCACCGCATCTCCCAGTCCTGAAGCAGTTAGCTCAAAAGGAGCATTTGAAACCACATCGGGATTGGCAAAAACTCCCATAGGGGAGTGAGCATTGAGCAAGCATTTGACTCCCTTTAAGGCGGGAGCAACATTGGCCGCAGTATATCCATTCATGGTGGCAGCAGTTGCCACAGTGGCGTAGAGACATTTTTTTTCAAAAGAGAGCCACTTTGTTAAATCACTTACTACACCAGAACCAACCGCTAGCATAAATTCAGGGTTTTCAATTTGCGCCATTAATTTGTCAAAAGTGATATCATCACAGGCAGGAGTTTTGCCCTTTTCATCTGGAATGATTATTTTTTTAACAGAGAAGCCACTCTTTACTAGCTCTTGTTCAGTACTCGCTCCGGCAGCTTCATAAGTTCTTTTATCACACAACATCAAGATGTTGTTGCCAACTGAAAGCTCTTTTAAAAAATTTACAAGCTCCACATTCGCATTTTTGGAAAAAACGATTTTTTTTGTAGCAATGGCATGTTCTTTGCCACACTCACACTCAAAGCGACTATCTAATAAACCCAAGGGGTTTTGAATCATATCTTTCATTGAACACATCCATGTTAGTTGTAATAAATATTTTTGCCTCATTTGATGATATACTATAAGCAAATTCTTTTCAAACCATCTGAAAAAATGCGGTGCATTAAGGGTAGTTATTTAAAAGATAACAATTCGATTTCAAAAATTAAAGTTGCGTTAGGAGGAATTGCACGACCGGCCCCACGGGCCCCATAGCCCAGGTTTGGAGCTACTGTCAGTTTTCTAATCTCTCCTGGCTTCATGCCCTTTACCCCCTGATCCCATCCATCAATGACTTTGCCTCCTCCCAAATAAAAAGAAAAAGGTCCTCTTGACTTTGATGAGTCAAATTGCTGCCCAGTCGTAAGCCACCCAGTATAGTGAACAGTAACGGTGTTGCCGAGGGTCGCAGCATCTCCAGATCCCTCTTTTAACACTTCTGCCACCAGCCCCTCTTTGATATTTAGAGTTCTTAATGCCTTCTTTTTTTTGGCGGTTTGAGTAGTGTTGGCCTTGGGGGTAATTTTACTAAATTTGGAAATGATGAGGTATAAAATGATCATAAAGGCAAAGATGCCACCAATGATCAAAAGCAATTGAAGGTTCATAAAAAAGACTCATTTGTAAAAAGGGTTACAAGTATAAACAATCTAATAATTATTGATCTTTAAAAGGGTAGAGTCAATTTTAAATGAAAGAAATGGCGTCTAACAAATTGGTTTGTTCTGCTTCGTCGTAGATACCTTTTAACGAGCGAGCAAAACCTAATATGTTGTTTGTCAAATATTGAAATGTTGCCACCAAGCACCCTGGATGAGGTCGATACCCTCCACTTTTATTATTAAGTTTAGAGATTACCTTTTTTCCACTCACCACTTCCACAATTTTTTCACCAGCACAACTAAGGTCATTGCCTACGGACATGGCAGAGTGAGAGTCTGCTCCATCTGCTGACCTCACTCGAACTTTGCCTTACTTGACAGATTATACAATACTTGCTGAATCTGAGTTATCTAAGTTTTTGGATTTTGTTTTAAGGAGTTTTTAAATTTAGAAGCAGTAGGAAGACTAGCAGCTATTGATTTGAAGGCTTTAGAGCAAAGCTCAATGGGGTTTGGAGCACAATATCCACGAAGAGGTAATATAAATAGGCCAGCAAGCAGAACATAGAGTTTTAGTGAATATCGTTTTGTAGTATAGGGTTTTAAAGTTGCTACCTTAATAGTAATTATTAAAATCATAACCAACATAATTTGGCTGACACGGTGGCTATATGTGTCATGATGGTAATTTTTACAATCTTTTTAAAGTGTTAATTTAGCAATTGGTCCAGCTAAACAGATCAAAGCGCATCTGAAACACTTCATCAATGGGATCAGCTTTTTCAACTAGTTTTTTGACCTTTTTTAAAAACTGTAAGAAGGCATCATGGACCTGATTTTTAACTGCTTCATTGGCGCCGAAAATGACTGCAAAATTATATGATTTGTTTTCACTGATGATTTTAATTCTGTTCATTGCCAGGTCATTTAATGAACTATTCCAAGCGCTAAATAGAGCAGAGTTTCTCGGCAAGTGCAGGTCAAAGGCCTGATCTGTTACTTGTCCACTTTCAATTTTTATTATTTTCATGCTTTCTAGCTTTTGCAGGATTGTTACGATTTTCTTTTGGGGAATAAATAGAACTTGCGCCATACTTTTTGGGTCTTTTTTATACTTAGGAATGGATAGACACATGTGTACAACCTGATTAAGAGGGTCTAAAAAGTAATCGTCGCGATTGATATTTTCTCTTTTGTGTTTTTTTACATCTATGTGGGAGGTAGTTTTTTTGTAACTTTTTTGAATTTCTTTAATTGTTTTTTTTAGCTCCTGCTTTCTTTGCTCTAGCCCACAGCGAGCGTATTCTAGCAGAAGCTTGAGGTAGTCGTACTCGTGATCTTTTAAGTCAAGATACTTACATGCCAGATATAGTTGGTCCTGGCTTAGGTCGCGCTCGCCTTTAATTACTTGTGATAGATACGCCTTGTGGATGCGCATAGAAGTTGCTAGGTTTTGGAAATTGATAGATTTGTCCAGTTTCTTTTTGGAAACGATCATTTCTTTAATTATTTTATGGTAGTGTAACTCACTGAATATATTCATCTAATCCTCCGATAGTTTGCAATTTGTATACTATAGCACATTAATAAATAAAAGATAAATTTACATTACTTTTAAATGACCTTATGTTAGAGATGTAACTTCATGCATCTAAAAAGGAGAGAGGTCATGAGTTTAAAAAAATTATTTGTATTTATATTTTTACTTTTCTTGCTAGTGATCCCCCAAACCCCCCAAGCACTTGCAAATTGGGTTAGTGGAGGAGGCGATCCAAAATATGTAGAGGTTCAAAGCTATCCCAATATGTCGCTACTAAAAGAGGCAGTCTTTTTTTTACAAAAAAGAGTAAAGGAAACCCCCTTTAACCGTAACTTTAAAGATGCCTTTATAACAGATACCAATGTTCTTTTGAAGATGGGTCGCTTTTATTATGTCTCTGAGCTTTTTACTGTAGGACTAAACAGGTTTTCAGGAGACTATACCACATTGGTCTCAAATGGAGCGATGACAGAGTATAGCTTTGGGGCTCCTGTGTACTTTTCAAAGCAAGTCATAGAGTACGACAAAAGAACTCTAGCAAGAGTGATTGCCCAAGAGGTAGTTCATCATATCTTTTCTGGCCGCTTTCAAAAAGATGAGATATTTGCAAATAACTTAGGCACCTATATAGTGGCAGGTGGAGAAATTCCAACTAAACCCTATAATGCTGCCCAAATTATTTATGAAGAGTTTGATACCCAGTTGCGAGATGAATCCTCTAAAAATATTATGGCCAAGGCAAAAACTGACTTTGAGGCAGGCAAGGACGTATTAGATGTGCTCTACTTTTTAGGCCATGAACTCTATAAAAACTTTGGCAGCTATGGCAACTACCACGTTGAGTTTGAGTATTTACGTGCTGATCAGTTGGGCCAACGTCATCCAAAGAACGCTAAGATTACAAAACTTGAAAATTTTAAAAAAGAAGCCATTAAAAAATGTGTCTTTGCTACATATCTTGAAGGGCCCAGTGGAATAACTAATTCACTCTCCCAAAAAATTAGTAACTCCTTTGCACAGCACCTGGGCCTTTTTGAACAAAAAATTAACAATATTTATTTGGTGGAAAACTTCTTTTTGCCGGCCACTGAAGGGACTATTTCAGACTGTGGAGTAGGGGTAGAAGACAAGCAAGGGCGAGTATTTATTTTTAAAGCAATCAAACGTCATGAGGATAATCAAATGAGCTTACCCGTGATGTAGTACTATACTTAGTACTTTTTTTAATAACTTTAATCAAACAATAAAGGATGGACTTATGCAAAAGATTATTTTGTTATGGATTATTGCGTTTTCTGCGGTCACATTTGCTAAAACAAATAGAGCTTCGTGGGACCATTTGCGCCCGATTACAGTAAAAATTAACTGTAATCAACATCACGACAACCCCTACTCATGTAGAGAACAAAGAGGGTGTCTGTATGTCAAACAAACGGGAAAATGTATTCAAACAATTACAGTTAGTAGAAACAGCTGTGGCAAATTTAATGCAAATCCCAGGCAGTGTAAATACAACCCCAAGTGTAACTACAACTGGAAGCAAGGCCTTTGTATGGTAGCAAAACCTGTCAATCAGATCGTTTGCAGCAGATACAAGACTGCGTATCAATGTCATAGATGGTACAGTTGTAGTTGGGATTATGAGCGCAATAGGTGTGTTAGAAGCTAGTGCCAAAAATTCACAAGTAACTGGAGCAATTCTTCCTCCAAAACCATGAACAATTATTATCGTAAGGTAATTTGAACCTTTTTCCAAACTAACTCATCGCAAAATACAATGAATTTTTCAGCACTTTATTACTATAGGTAATTATTGTGGTAAGATAATTGTTAAATACTATCAACTTTTATTGATCAAAAAAGTATGAAAAAATTATTTATCGTCATTTTTTTTGTATTAGTAACTATTGGGACAGTTTATTTCTGGAATCAAAATAGATTTTCAAGAAAAATTGCTGCCCAGACGAGTGTAATCCCTTACAACATTTGGGCCAAAGAATTATTAGGTCTAGAAGATTTATCTTTTTTATATGATTACCCAGCTTATACAAACTCGAATCCTGGAAACTTGATATTTACTGTAAGCGATCTAAGTATTTATAACTATTTTTCACAATATCTAAATAGCTTTTCATTTGAAGTTAACCTGTGTGTAAAAAACACTGATGGCCATAGCACAGATAACTGCGTTGGTCTAATTAATCAGTTTTTTCAAGCAAAAGATTTTAGGGTGAGTATTTTCTATCTGGCCAAGAAGATAAAAAATGAACTTAAAGTATTGGATGCTAAAGATCGCCTGTTTTTTAAAATTAAATTTTGGAATAATTCTTTTTTTAAGTTTCAGTGTGCTAAAGATTTAATAATTCCCTTTAATCCTGAGCTTATTAATGAAGAAAAAACTATGTTTGAAGTTGTTCCAATTGATAAAAATAGAGCACATAAGTTGTATGCAAAATTAAGTATCAGTTTTGAAACAGCTATAACTTACAGCAGTTTTTCTTCCCTGAAAGAAGGTGATGACCATTTTTTAGCTTTTAAAAAGCAAATGAGTATTTGGGATAAGATTACACTAAAGGCCCAAGACAATTTGGAGATTTTAAAACATTCAATCAACGATATGGTGGACAATCACGATGAAAGCCGTTTGTGTACCCATTGTCATGAGATGAGTAGAATTGTTTTGGAGTATAAAAAAAGCAAACATTATTATGCCGGGGTAGCTTGTTCTGCTTGTCATGTTGGCAAAGGGATAAATTATATATTAGATAAAGGTAGTGCTTTAATTTCTGAGCTACCGGCACATTTTATTAATAGATATGAAACGGCTAATGATTTTGCAAATGAACGCTATCGCATGGCCATGCATGTGCAACACAAAATGGCATCAAGAGAGAGTTCTAGCTGTAAAGTTTGTCATCAGTTTAGTGCTTCTGTCTTGAGTACACAAATTGCAGCGGCCAGAAAGAGGCATGCAGAAGAATTAAAAAAAGATAAATCCCTAAATTGTATTATTTGTCATAATTATGGATTTGTTCACAAGTTACCTAAAAGGCCGGATATACTTAAAAATGAAAAATAGACAATATCTTTTTGTAATACTATTGACCTTACTTAGCTCCTGTAACAAACTAACAAAAATGCCAAACAGTGCAAAAAGAGCAGATAATCAAATGGTAAAACTTGTAGACCTCAAAAGGTATGACTATTTTCCTCATCCCTCCCATTTTAAAAAACCAACAGATCATGGGAAGATATTTAAAAGCATTCGATCGGATAATTACTGTCAGATTTGTCACGGTATAAACTTAGATGGTATGGGCCATAAGAAGCGAGATTGCAGAAGCTGTCATGAAGACTACCCTCATAGTGACCAGTTTAAATTTTGTGCGACCGGTGATAGTCGATGTACTGGTGTTGGAGCGACTATAATAAAAAGTAAAACAACTTGTAAAAACTGTCACAACAATTTAGATGAATTGCAAAAGATCAAATTAGCAAAAAACGCTAAAATTGACACAAAAAATACAGCTAAGTTTCACAACCACACCTTTAAAACAACAGTACTTCACGGTGAAGAATATTTTAAGTATAGAAATGATGGGTATTGTAAGACTTGTCACAATAGTTCAACTAGTAAGTCTTTAGACATCCCAACTTGCTTTAGTTGTCACAATTTTCCACACAATACAAAAATTACAAAGGATTGGGCAGTGGCCAACAGGCATGGGAGGGCCTTTATTATAGAAAAACAAAGCAAGGCAAATGATTTCAAAAGATGGGTAACATGTTTGGACTGTCACAATAGAGCTATAAGTTCACAATCAAATCTTGTAAAAAGGTCAAAGTGCATGATCTGTCATAAACTAGAGATCCCTCACGATCAGCAGTTTGTGGATTCTATGCACCATGATAAACACTCCAAGCTTGCCAGTAAATTTTTAAGTGAATGTAAAATTTGTCATCTAGGCAAAAAGGGTAAGCAGCACTATGCTTTAGATGAATATGAAGTTTTGTTACCCAAACAATACTCTCTGGTTAAAGCAAAAAACTGTGTTAAATGCCATCAAAAAAGTACAATGATCAAAAATAAGGATTTGCAGCAGCTATCTAACATGACAAAGATGATGAACAAATTTAGTAAATGCCAACTTTGTCATGGCAGCTCAAACCTAAAGCTCATCCCCAAAAAACAAGCAAAGGCCAAGGCCCAAAGTTGTACTATTTGCCATCTTAGTACCTTTATTAGGCCACATACTACTCTGTGATACTAAGTAATTTATTGAGCATCAAGTATCTTTGTAAATTCAAGAAGTAACAATTCAGCTCTAAAATGTGAGATATACTCCACAAATATTCTTCTTGCCCCACTTAAATTATCATCGAGACCGCCTTGAAAAAGAACTTCCTGAAAAAGGCCAATATTTTGAATGTTTCTTACTGCATTAATGATCATAGAGCCATTTTTGTGCACTTGAGATAAATAATCTTGTGCTAACTCCTCAATATTTTTTGCTGTATGCATCGGGCTTCCTCCAATAATATAAGGAGCAACAGGGTTGTTATTTTGCAGGTCAATCCAGATGCTTAATTCTCTTTTAACCTCATCGCTGCTGAATTTATCAACATCGTTTTTAATTTTTTCTAGATTCACTCTTACAAATTCCTTAAGTTCCTCTATATTGTTTACTCGTGCAACACCTTTGGATAAGTTTACAAAAGCGTTATCACTGTGTAAGTGAATTTGGGCGAGAAAGGTCTTTAGATGTGGGTCACATTCATCTGTATAACCAAAAGATGTAGAGAGTATAATGATCAGTAAATAAATAAGGGAGTATTTTAAGGCACTGGAGAGCATAACTTAATCCTTTATAACTAACGTACAATTGTAAAAAGAAAACAGAGGTACTTTAGCACAAGAGGCGCGTCGCGTCAATACAGGGTGAGATTTTGTTTATAAGCGGTTGAGTCCATTTAAAGCAGCCACTCGGTAAGCTTCTGCAGTTGTTGGATAATTAAAAGTAGTGTTTATAAAGGCCATTAGACTGTTTTGTCTGTCTTTGAGGTTCATTACCAACTGACCAATATGAATAATTTCTGAGGCCTGGGAACCAAAACAGTGTACTCCTAAAATTTCCAAAGTTTCTCTATGAAATAAGATTTTAAGCATGCCTACATCACAATTTTCAATTTGAGATCTGGCCAGTGATTTAAAAGCGGAATACCCAATTTCATAGGGGACATTGGCGGCAGTCAACTCCTGTTCAGTCTGACCGATAGAGCTTATTTCAGGTGAAGTATAGATCCCCGTTGGGATAGACTGCAATTTGTATTTGCATTTGCCCTCAATTAGGTGGGTAGCAGCAAAGCGACCCTGATCAAAAGAAGCAGAAGCTAAGCTTGGATAGCCGATAACATCGCCTACAGCATAGATGTGGGGCAGGCATGTTTGATAGTACTCATTAGTATCTATTTGTTGTCTGCGATTTATTGGAATGCCAATTTTATCTAAACCTAGAGCATCGGTATTACCTGATCTGCCATTACACCACAATAGATAATCGGCCTTTATTTTTTTACCTGATTTAAGCCATAAGATGGCCTGAGTATCTGTTAGCTCCACTTTGTGATAAGATTCATTGTGATGAATACAAACCCCCTGGTCGCGCAGATGATACCCTAGGGCGTCGGTTATTTCATCATCCAAAAAAGAAAGCAGGCGATCTCGGGTGTTAATTAAATGGACAGTAATTCCCAGGCTTTGTAAAATAGAGGCATACTCACAACCGATAACCCCGGCCCCATAAATGGCAATTGAAGAGGGAGTCTCTTGCAAAGAAAGCACAGAATCGCTGTCTAGGGCCCTTTTATGAGTAAAGTCAATATTGGTAGGGTGATATGGAGTTGAGCCCGTTGCAATGACAAAAGAATGTGCTCTAAACGTCCTGGTACCACTGCTTTTGCTTGTTACTTTAATGTGATTGGCATCTACAAAGGATGCAAGACCGTGGATAACTTCAACGTTGTTGCGCTGATAAAAAGTTTGGCGCATTTGCACTTGCTTGCTAATCACACTTTCGGCCCGCTTAAGAAGGTCGGGATATGAGATCTGTATTTTTTCAACGGCACTTTGAAAGAGGGGGTTTGATCTAAACCTTCCCAACAGTTGAACTGAAAACCTAAGGACTTTACTGGGGATGGTTGCAGTATGGGCACAGTTGCCACCGATTAAGGCATGTTTTTCGACGACTGCAACTTTTTTGCCAGCTTTAGCGGCTTTCATTGCTGCCCCTTCACCTCCGGGGCCACTTCCTATTACTATCAAATCATATAACTTCTCTTTCACTACCTCTTCCTTGTAACGTTGTATAAATAAAACCTACATTAACAAATGATTTGTCTTTAAAAAAACACAATGTTGACTCTCTCAAAGATTGTTTATTTTGTATAAAAACCCTTTTGGGAACTCCTTTTACAATATGACATAGCTGAAACAGTGGATTGCCTCTAATTCCCCCTAATTTGATCTTTCTTTTTATTTTTAAAGACCGCAAGGCTTCACAATCGTTATTTTTGCAGTTGATACTAAAAAACTTTGGGCCACTACTTCTTGTACAAAAACTGATAGTTTCAGTTTTAAATCCACCTTGCACGTTATACTTCATTTGAGCATTATAAGTACACTTTATATCACTTGCAAAGGCAACTAGACTGGGTATAAAAAATAAGTAGATGAGCACTACTTTACTCATAGCTCCACCCCCTAGTGACTCCACTTATTAAGTGGTTTGCCTCGACAATAAAATTTCCGTCTTTATCACAGGTATATGGGGTGGGATATTTTTTTAAGGAGCTTAAGGCGCCTAATCGATTTTGTTTACACTGAGATTTGCACGAAGAGGAAGTTGGTTTACAATTTTTTATGCAGTGGGAGTGCTGTTTTCTAATGCTACTTTTTGCACTGATGTAATCAATGTCTTTAAAGTCTTTTCTAAAGATATGGCAAGCATCTACTCCCCAAGAATTTCTAACGATGTAGTGCAATTTATTTGTTTTACAATCATAAACTTTCCCAATAATGGTCGAGCCATGTCCACCTCCAAGGATCATACTAAGTGCTGCTTCAGTCTTGGCAACTCTTCTTTGATAAATGGCAGGAGTATAGTCAATTGCCACTGGCTTTGAATTATCTAAGAAAGCATTAAGTTTTTTAATGTTTTCGGGTTGATTTTTATGCAGCGGCATCTCTATGATTTTTGGCGCTTTAACCTGCTTATTGGTAGCAACGGATACACATTTTTTACCCATTAATGAAAGCAGTGGATCTTCAGAAGCGCCCGACATGTGCCTTAAAACTGCATCAATGTCACCCTTAAAGATTTTAAACATGTCATGCAAGCTACTAACTGCCTTGCAGAGATTTTGATCAGTTTTTTTGTTTGCATACTTAAATAAATTTTCAAATAGTTTGTCAGGTTTTATTGGTCTAATTTTGCATGCAGAAATGGTATCTCTGATTTGAAGAAGTTGGCCTAGTTTTTTTCTTTTTTGTTGTTGGTTGCCCTTTAGCATATCGAGAATGTAGTCGACCTTGTCAGCTTTATCTGGCCCTTCTAAATTATTTAGATCGACGTCTTTGTCCGTTAAGTATCTAATAAGTCCTCTGTAGCTATAATATTCATCGATGGCCTTTTTCCAATCCATTTGATCTTTAAGTGGAACCTGCATCTTTTTTATGGCCTTTTGACATTTATCACTCGGCTTACTTGAAGGGGTGTAGGATTCAAGAAACGCAGCAACAGCTTCTGGGATTTTGACATCATATGAAGAAACTTCGTTTTCCAAGCAAATGGGTCCCTGGTTTATAGCTAGTACAAAGGCCTCATCACCCATACCTCCATCTTGGTCTTTGATGGTTGTTAAATCAAGTGTTCCCAGTTTATGCTTTTTGAGCATTTCTATCAATTTTGCAAATCTCTCTTGTTGCCCTAAAAGTGTTTTACAAACTGGATCTGTCCCTCTTCCCCTTTTGGCACATTTGTAATCTTTAAACTGCTTTTGTAATTCCTTAACCTGTAGTTCATACATGGTGATATTTGCAGGAACATCTTTTAAAGCTACTTGCTTTGCTTTCAAGGCCAAAAGATAGTCAGTGGCCCCGCGTCCTTGTTGACCAGTATAAAGTGCTCCAGTAGCAAACCCTGAGACCATACTTTCAGGATTTGCGGTATTAATATTTCTTTCTTTTTTTAAATAGAAACTAAGCATGTGAGAGGCCTGGTGTGCATAGCAGTTGCCCAATGAGTCCTGTTCAGTTTGTGGTCCAAAGTCTGCTCTCATATCAACAGTTTTAAAATTGGCAGGAGGAGTGCAGTTTTGCTTGGCCCACAAGTTTATAAAAGGCACAAGCATGCAAAAAAGCACAAATAGAAAGTTTGATTTTATGTACATCATAGGTTACTTGCTCATCTGTCTTTGAAGGCCTGCCTTCATTAGGTTATTTAGCTGTTTTTGCGACTGCAGGTAGCGGCTTTTTGTGGCCTTGGGAAATAAGCTTCTAAAGCTAGAATCAAAGCTTGTCCCCTCTCTGGTTTGGGTGTACTTGATAATTTTAAAAAAGCGATCAAACTCCACACGAGTAGGGATATTTGATCCCCTCTCCATGGCATATGCCCCACTATTTGTCTTTTTAAACACTCCACAAAGAAGTCCCACATAACCATAGCGGTCGTCATATCCATACAGATCATGCACACAAGTAGTTTTGAGCTTGCTTTGCATCTCCATGTAGCGATTGATAGCACTACTGAGTTTGGCATTTTGGGAAAAATTAATCTCCCCTGTGGGATCTACATAGAGATCATCCCAAAGCACATAGCGCAGCTCATAAATAGTTGCCACCCCAATAATGATAAATGGTGCGATTTTGCCGGCAAGCGTTAATCTTCTAGGCTTCATATTCATTTGACTATATTAAACTACAATAGAGCATATTTCTACATAAGATGACTTAATTGCCCTGCTTTAGGGCGTTTTTTTTAAGTTCTCAATGACTTCAGAGTAAGATGTATTTTGGACTAATTTAACCAGTACATTTTGATAACTTTGCGTTAGGTCGTTTCTGTGTCGCTCTTTACTATCGTTTAGGGCCTGTAATGTGACAATATAGGCCTTTTCACTATTTACAAAAAATTCAAACGCGGACAAAGTGCTAATCAGCGAAGCGGCAATCATACTTCTATCAGCACTTGCAAAAGTAAATTGTTTTTTGTAACTGTTTTCAATAGTTACTTCAACTTGTACCTCAGAATCACTACCAGAAAATGAGTGTTTGGATTGAATATCCGTAGTTACTTTAAAATCGGTGAAATTTATGGCCTTAATGGAGGGAAATTCAGTGGCATAAACTTGTAGCATGGCCGAAAAAAATGCATCAATCATCCCATCTCCAGAACCTTTTAAAACCACCTCTTTTTGTTGTTTTGTATTTTGGACTAAGGTCAAATCTATTTCCGTAGAGGGACCATCACCTCCTGATATGTTGTAAGATAAAATATCCCAAGAAAGATAGTCTTCGTTTAAAACCTCTCTAAAGAGCTTAAAAAGCTGATTATATTGATTAATTTTTTTCATCTATCAAACCACCTTGCTAATTAAAATTTGACACTAATGATAAACCAAATAAAAGAAATGGCAATCAAATTAGTTGGAATTTTTTGGCACAATTTGCCCATTTGTTTAAATGCGTAGACAGATATGAGATTTGGCCTATAGTTGAAAATATGAAAAGCATTCAGGCATATAGGCATTTAGGATTATATTCAATAATTACTATTGTTTTTATCACCGGTTGTGGGAGTGCACAATATAAGCTCCACCTAAAAGGACACCTCAACCAGTATAAGGAGGTATATCCGACCAGTTTAAGCAGTACTTTAGCTACTGCCTTAGGGCAACCTGTTACAATTACCGAAGGCGATGATAACAAGCTAGAGATGGATGGTTATGGATTTTCGTTTGGACTGACTGAAGTTTTACCATTTGGGTTAATAACAAGAATTAGTTATTACTCTCTCGGATATAACACGTACTCCTATTCATTGCTTGTTGGAGGTCTGCCTTTTACAATGCTTATGGATGTGGAACAAAGTGGGATTGAAGCTTCTTTGGGTTATCAGTTTTGGTGGTTTGAGCCACACATTGGGTATCGCATAGATTCTTACGATATGATACTCAATACTAACGGAGTAGAATCGACCGCTCAAGAGAGCTATATGTTATTTGGAGGCGGTCTAAATATGAACATACCTCTTGGAGATGCATTTACTATCTATGCCAGTGCAGATTACTTGACTCCAACAAAATCTCAAGACAGTGATGTTAGCATCATGGTGTTTGGTCTAGGCATAGAAATCACATTAGATACGTCAACAAAGCGCAAAAAAAAGTCTAAAAAATAGCAGGGTCGCGATGCGCAACAGCTAGTCGCACTTAACGACCTTTGTACTGGCCACCATGTCGTGAAGTGCTAAGCGATCTTTTCTAAAAAGGGGCAACAAAAATCCGATACCAAAAATCATGGCCGACATTATCTTGCCGATCCACTCTCTTAAAAATGCCCGTAGTCGACCAATATGGGCGGTATTATCTTGCTTTACAACTTTAATGCGGATGATTTTTTTGCCTAAAGTTTGACCTCGCTTGGCGGTAGCTTCAATGAAGTATATCCAACTAATGACAATGTTGAGCATCGAGGTGGCCACAATGCTTGCTCGCAATAAGGTTTCTGGGTCGCTTTTTGGCAATCCTTTTAACACGATACTAGTAATGGCCCAGGCCATGAGCTGAATAATTGCGATGATTACTCCATCTAGGAGTAAAGCAAAAAAACGGGGCAAAAAGGTGGCATTTTCCAATTTGGAAATATCTTCTTTTTTTAAATGGTTAATTTTTATTGCGCGCTTTGGTTGCTCTGTAGAAGAAGGTGCCGGTGTTGGATTTTTATCGACCTTTAACATAGACACTTCCTTTTTATGGGGTTACGCAGCTTATGACTCTGGTGTAATTCTTTTTTAAAAACTACCATAGATCTGTTTCTATTTACATGAATTATTTGCCAATTTTTTCGACTAATAATTGGCAGTAGTTTAAAAGGTTGGAATGACAAAAACTTGATTGGGAGTAGATAAGACACTGCCACCAATGTTGCCCACATAATCTCCGGCTGAAGTGATCTCCACCAGGTAGTGAAAACTAGCATCGGCAATTAAGAGGTTACCATTTGCTCGAAAATCAATACCTCTGGGGTTTCCTAAAAGTGCGGTGTTGGAATAGGTCATCTCGGCAGTTGATAAATCCGAGCTATAGATAACCACACTGTCATTTGATCCCTGCCAAGTACCAGCAATTCTTCCATCATCAAGTTCAACACAACCATATGAATTAGTTGTGCCACCAATTCCTGAGGCGGTCTCATCGACTTGTACACCGTCACTATCAAAGGTTCTAATTCTATCGGTGCCCGTTGCACACATTACAAAACCTCCACCACTTAGTGGAAACACCTGTTGGGGGGTGCTCATAATATTGGTAATAGGCCACCCTGTAGTTATTCTAAAGGCGTCGGTGGTAAAGCGCTCTAGGTTGTTGCTTTCAATAATCAAAATATCACCATCAATGTTTTCCATCACTCCTCTAATTGCCCCGGAGAGTTGAGGGTGTAGTATCAAAGTACGGACAGAACCATCGACTGCTGATACCGCCATAACGCGATCAGATCCATCGACAGTTACAAGCACTTCCTCTGTTGATGAGAGCCAACCCACACCGTTTATGGTTTCAGTGGCGTTGTCCACATCATATAAGACTCGTTTAAAAGCACCTGTTGAGTCCAGTAAAATTGCAACATCGCTGGTGGTGTTTGTAACTGCGATGTCTCCTGCTACAATTGCATATTGGTCTTTTGATACGATTACGTTTTCAGAAGCAGTAGGAACTGGGTCGCCAACACACCCGTGGGTCAAAAGGGTTAACAGCAAAACATACAAGACAAAGTTGTACTTCAAGTACCTTTGGGCAAAGCTCGTACATTGAATGTAAATTTGTCTATTTAAACCCATATTGTTTAGTAACCTCACAAGTTAATATATCCTAGCATGCCTATCGGTTATTCTGTTAAATACTTGAGTGCAATCCTCGGAAGAATAATAATAAGTTTTATGATTATAAAACGTTGATATCACGTGATGCTAAATATTTGCAGGGTATACCACCTACATCCTAATTTGATAAGATAAGCCTGAACTTTTCACCTATCGCATAGCATCCATTAAATATTGATAACCATTTAAAATGATCAATAAAAATCATAATAATTTTCTTATTTTTGTACCCAAATGGCCGAGATTAGGCCCAAAACTCCTCAGAAATCGTTT
>JADHTQ010000056.1 GCA_016784965.1 Bacteriovoracaceae bacterium
TGGGTACCATCAATTATCTTTAGTATTCTATACGAGCAGATGGGAGTGGAGTATATCCAAATTATAAAGTATGCATTGTGCCTGCTACTTTTTGGTTTAATTTATACTCTCTCATATAAAATAAATAAAAATGTGTTAATCGGCTTGTTTATCGCCTCTATGGGGATTGTTACTGCCAATTTTAGATTGTTTTTGCGGCCTGAGCTTTTTGGTTACATCTACTTTGTTGCCGGTCTAATTTTTATTAGAAACTATTTTGATACTCAAAAATTAATCTGGCCCATCCTGTTTGTCTTTTTGGCCATGGTTTGGGCCAACTGTCATGGCTCCTACTTGGTATCGATGGTTATGATACCCCTTTTTATTGCAGGTGATATCGGAAACTACCTAATTAGCTCGCACTTTAGTGGTGAAAAATTTGATATGAAGGCCAAGTTGAAGTTTCACACACCTTTAATTATTGCATCAGTCGCAGTGGTTTTAGCTTGCATGATTAACCCCTACGGCATCAATCTCTTTAAGCATTCAATTGAGTTGAGCAATGCTAAATTTATTAAAGACTCCGTGTACGAATGGGCACCTACATTTTCAAAGCGCTTCAATACCAGGCTTGCTTTTTATATGTATGTAGGATTTCTTGCCGTACTAACTTTTAGTTATGCGGTTAATATTCGCAGAGTAAACTTAACTTCCATTTTACTGCTGGTGGCTTTTGGCCATCTATCTATTAAAGCACAAAGACATATCGCCATCTTTGCTTTGGCCTCAACTTACCTGCTTGCTATAAACTTTCAAGATTTCATAAAATCTGCTTTTCACAAACGCCTGTTTGCCGTGTTTTTATCCGCGGCCCTTTTATTTTCTACATATATCGTCTTTACCAAAGGCAATTTAGTGGGCATTAAGCCAGGTTTTGCCAAAAAATCGGCATTATCTCCCAAGGCCTTAAAGTTTATTCGTCAGCATAAATTAAAAGGAAATGTCTTTAATAGTTATCAACTAGGTGCCCAATTGGCATTTAATTTTTTCCCCGAACTGCAAATTACCATCGATTCAAGAATAGATCTCTACGGAGAAAAGTATTTTAAAGAATACTTAAATATGCACCGTAACGAACAAAAATTTTTAGATTTTTTAAATAAATATAACGTAGCATATATCATGGTTAAAAAAATTGATTACATCAGGGCCTTTAGGAAAATGAAAACATTGGCAACCTTTTGGAGATTGATATATATTGATGGCCATGTAGTATTTCTAAAGCGAATTTAATCGGAAATTCCAACATGACCCGAATAATTATTGAGATGGAAAAAATTCAAGACCCCTATTCTGGACTCGGCCAATTTTGCCATCACCTCGGGGTAAATCTCATAAATATAAAAGAAAAAAAAGAGCTGGACCTTAAGTTTTATATGCCTAAAAAGAATTTTTTGGCCTTTGATAAAGTGGGAACGATCCCACTTAGAAAAATTCATAAAACGCTTCCCTTTTTACTACCCAAGGCAGATCTTTGGCATGCTACCCATCAAGACTCTCCATATATGCCAAAAAGTAGCAAGACAAAATATCTGCTTACTATCCATGATTTAAATTTTTTATTTGAAAAAGATAAAAATATTAATCCACGCCAAAAACAGCTAAATTTGAAATCACTCCAAAATAAAATCAATCGGGCCGATGGATTAGTCTTTATCTCTGCCTATACCAAAAAACTGGTAGAGCAGCACCTCACTATCCCTCCGATACCGACTTTTATCGTTTACAATGGGATTTCTCTAAGAAACTTTGAAGTCCCCAAAAGGCCAGAATATGTGCCAGAGGGCAAGTTCCTTTTATCTTTAGGTGCTATTTTGCCCAAAAAAAATTTTCACCTCCTCGTGCCACTTTTAAAACTATTACCAAACTACAATTTCATTTTAGCCGGCAGTACTTATCACCCATATGCTGCTGAGATAGATCAAATGGTACAAAAGCAAAACCTAAGAAATAGATTTATTATGCCAGGAAAGATCAGCGAGGAGGATAAATTCTGGCTATATCAAAATTGCGAAGCACTGGTGTTTCCTTCAGCTTTGGAAGGGTTTGGCATGCCCATTGTTGAAGCAATGTATTTTGGTAAACCTCTTTTTTTATCGAGGCTTTCTTGCCTACCAGAAATTGGCGGTGATGATGCATACTATTTTGACAACCTATCATCCCCATGGGAGATGGCCGATAATTTGTTAAAAGGCATTAATGAATTTAAGTTATCACAAGATCGATCAATTCGACTTATAAACAGAAGTAAAAGATATTGTTGGCAAACTGCCGCCCAAAGTTACCTAAATATCTATCACCAACTTCTGTTTGGGAGATAAGAAAATGATTAAATTTATAACTATTATGTTTTTAGGTATGTGGTTTATAGATAGCAATGCTGCTGACTACAAGATGGATAAAAAAAGTGGAATGGCCGTGCCAGTGTTTATAGGAAAGGTTGTATTTGTTAAGGGAGAGCCAGTTATCACCCGCAAAAATAGCAAAAAGCAAATTGTGTTAACACTAAATGGAAAAGTAAAAAATGGAGACACAATTCTTACTGATAAGAGATCTTTTGTTAAAGTCAAGATGAGTATGGTGGACAACAGCGTTATCACCATCGGCACTTCCTCTACATTTGAATTTAAAACATTTGACTTTAAAAATAAAAAAGTTAAAAAATCAGTCTATCATCTGTTAAACGGTAAATTGAGAGCGAAATTCCCAGGAAAAAACAATACCGCATCCACCAGCATTGAAGTTAGAAAAAGTGTTGCCATGGGAATAAGGGGAACTGAGGTTCTTGCCAATGTTCGAGATAATCCATCCAATAAAGAGGTCATTCAAATTGCACTTCTAGAGGGATCTGTTGATGCCATTAATAACATCAGCAAAAAAGTACAAACCATCATCTCTGGGATGCACCAAATCACCGTTAATGGCCCCGATGGAGAACACATTGAGGAAAGTTTGGAGCAGCTTGAAAAAGATGAATATTTAGCACTGCTTGATCCAAGAAAAAAGTTGTTTTTAGATTATGTACAAGTAGAAAACCCAGACTCAAAAAATGGTCGAGATAGTTCAGATGGACTCACGGCTCCCGATCCAACTGATGATGGTGGCAGTAATTGGCGCAAGTCTCTCAATGAGCTCAACAAACGGTTAAAACAAAATCGCAAGGGTAATTAAACTTACTGCTTTTTCAACGAATCGCCTAACATCTTCTTTATCTTAATCGCAGCTGGACTTAGAGTCCTTCCTGTTAGAAAGGCCATCGAAATGGTATTTACAAATGGTTTTGTGTCTTGGTTATATAAGTGAAGCTTATGTCCTTCATTTTGTAGTCTTTCAATAGTATGCTGTGGCAATATCCCTACTCCCATCCCTGCCGTAATCATCCGTGCAACTCCTCTAACATTCATAAGAGTTGCCCGAACCTTGATGTTGGGTCTAGTGACGTTAAAGTGATGGCGAAACCAAGACTTAACTAAAGCTGCATCCTCAAGTAACTCTACATATTCAAGACTTTCAAAGTAATCCTTATCAAACTTTTTTTTGCCACCTGTGGCCTCAAAATAATCCTTGGTACAGCAAAGAATCATGGTTTCATCTCTTACTGCAACGTTTTCAATTTGCTTATCCAGTGCTCCTACACCGCTAAATATTGCAATATCCACTTCCCCTTTAAGAAGCATTTCACTTAGGGTACTAAGGCCTCCATATTTAATTTTATAGGATATGTGTGGATGCTTTAAGGCCAAGTTGGCCAAAATGGGAATGATGAGATTATTGCCAAACTCAACGGGAAATCCCATACTAACACAACCTGATAACTCCTCTTCTTGCCCTGTTAACTCGGCAATTGCACTTTCTAATTCATACAAATAGATGGACGTTTTTTTATACAAACCATGGGCCTTATAGGTCGGAATTGGACGCTGCTTGACTCTATCAAATAGCTGCAAATCTAATATCTCTTCTAAATGTTTAATATTTTGGCTAACGCCTGACTGAGTAAGGTGGAGCTCTTTGGCCGCATCAGTCATGCTTTTTGTGCGGTAAACGCACTCAAAAACGCGCAGTAAATTTAGGTTTATATTATCAATAATCACAGTTTAACTTGCACCTCTTTTGGCAGTCCTTTCCAGCTGGCAATTGCTGTTTTAATTCCTTTTGATCGCATCTCTAGCTCTGCTCTAATTAGAGGATTGTAATTTTGCAGATTTCTCTCACCATTGGGTGCACCGGCCTTAAACCAAATTTTTCTAGAAACAGCACCATAAATTAAAGGCATATATGGTAAAAATTCTGAAGAGCCTTCAGTTGAGCGATGAGAAAAGAAAACGGTAAACCCACCCTTTTTAATATTTTCTAAAGCATCTTTGAGAGAGTTTACACCTACCTCTTTTAAGTCCCTTAAGACTTGAGGCAGATCTTTTCGTGCTTTTAGAAAGCTTTCTACCCGTTTTGGATCAGCTAGCCCTAATACAATTTCAGTTGCCAGACATGTTTCTGTAAAGGTACCTGCTTGATTGAGCTTGATCAAAATTGAATTTCCGGCCCGCTGCTCTCTTTTTGGTGATGCCAAAAACGGCAAGATAAAGCGCATCTGGGTAACAGCAGCATCATCAATTACCACCTGCACTTGATCACCATACTTTCCAGTCATCATTTTGTGAGCTGTAACATCTGCTTCTGATCCTGGGTCCTCCATCGTTACAAAGTTTGGAGCACTATTTACAATGGACCAGTTAAAGTCAATTAACTGTTCCCTGGTTATAACTCCCTGACCGGAAAAATGCATGTCGTATTTTCCTTCCTCTCTTAACTGCTTTGTCTTTTGAATTTCAGAAAAAGCATTATCTGTTCCGATTGCCCACTCGTTATCTTTTAGACCTAACTGCTTAGCACATTCTTTTATGCGATTTAGCCCTTCAAAGTTGTCTTGCACTGGAAAGACAAATCCTCTCTCTTTAGCCGTGCCAGTAGGCTTTCCATCACGCACTAGATTTTTTTCAAACTGTTTGAAAAACTTCACGCCTGTTTGAAAAACGGATTTGACTGATTTGTTTTTCATGGAAAAGAAAAACATCTCTTGTATATCTTGCTTAGTTCCTGGAACGTGCTCGCCACCACAAACCATGTTAAAACCAATGTTTGGGAAATAAAAAGTTTTAATCCCACCTTTTGGTTTTAAAAGTTGCCACGGCCGATACCCCGAAGCCTTAAGAAGTGTTTGAAATAAAGTGGTAGAAGCAGCTAAACAAGCATTTCCACCCCATTTTTTCTTATTAACTCCTGCTTTTTCAACAAGCTTTAAGTCAAATGCTGCTACTGCATCCAATATGTCTTGCGGTTTTTTTATTACAATTTTTTTAGGCAGTAGAGGTGCAATATTTTTTTCTATGGACTTAATGGCCTTATCATTTGGAATATAAATCGCTTCACTCTCACCATCTGATGTTCCCTTGGCCACTCCATTTCTCTCTGTTATAACCCAACTATCCTTACCTTGCTTTACACGAGCAGTAATCTCTCCCTCAAGTGTAAACGCCGCATAGGATGATAAAGTTTCAATCCCCTTTAATTTAATCTGGGTAACAATCGTTTCTTTTGCCATGATATTGTCCTTTCTTATATTCAAGTCAACTGATTAATTCATTGTAGCTGACAACAATTAATTTTCAACGTTTAAAAACACTTAAAGTTTTGCCAGTCACTATAAATATGCTCCAGGCGTGGAATGATTAACATACGATACTGGTCAAATAGCTTTTCTCGACCTTTATCCTTATTGGCGTGTCTACTAAGCACCCTCAGGGTCTCAATATAGCTTAATCCCTCACAGATCGTCTCAGCATGCATCATCATTTTTTCAAAACTCTCCGCACTTTGCCAGGCCCTAGAGTTAAACAAATCTTTACTATCAGGCTTTAGGGTCTTAATAAACAGCTTTGCAATATTCTTTTTAAACCTATAGTGGACTTTGGCAAACTTCCCATCATAGGTAACATCACTAAAAATTTCAGTGGAAGCTTGATGGGGAAAAAACATTGTTTGTAAAAATTTAGTGGGATTTCTGAAAGTAAATTTAATCAAATCTTTCATGGCCATTAGTGATTGTATTTGAGAAGTTCCCTCATACAAAAGAGGACCAAAACTATCCCGATGCAGCCTTTCTGCGTCGTATTCTTTCATATAACCATAGCCACCCAAAACCTGTATCGCTTTAGTAGAAAGTTTGGTATAGCACTCAGCCCCGTAATACTTGACCAGAGGAGTTCTTCTTCTGGTCCACTTCATGGCCTCTTTGTAAAGTTTTTCCTCCTCTTCACTAAGCTTTTCATCATGACGCTTTTTAATGTCGAGCCTCTGGTATATATCAAAATAGATAATGGTATCAACCATCAATGCTCTAAAAGCATCTCGCTCTACTTCCATTTCATACAATAGCCTCTTAAGTAGTGGAAGCTGCTCAATCGGTTTTTGAAACTGCACCCTCTGGCCAGCATACTCGCGAGCTACCTGGCAACAAGCTTCAATACCCCCAAGCCCTTGCATGCCAACAGCTATGCGCGCCTCATTCATAAGATGAAGCATATACTGAAATCCTTCATTTTCAGCACCGACAATATGGGCCACTGATTTTTCGTAAATTACTTCACAGGTAAAAGAGCCATGAAAGCCCATCTTGTCTTCGTTTTTGCCGATGGTGTAGTTGTGCTTGCGATTATCGCCCTCTCCTATCCACTCCTCCACAAAAAACATAGAAATTCCACTTAACCCCTCCGGTGCATCTTTTAATCTTGCCAGAACAAAACCAAGGCCCCCTCCTCCATTGGTTATAAAACACTTAGTTCCCGTTAGAAGATAGGTTCCATCATCTTGGCGCTCGGCAACTGTCCGCAAAACTCCTACATCTGAACCAGCTCCTGGCTCTGTTAAGCACATAGCTCCGGAAAGTTTACCTGCAATAATTTGGGGAATATATTTTTGCCTTGTTTCTTTATCACAGAACCTATCAATCATATCGATAATACTGGTATAAAAACTCAGCTGGGTGGAAGATGCTTGACAAGAGCGCGAGAGCATTGAAAGTGAAATTAAGATTACAAAATATGGCATTTCCATACCGCCAAAACTACGAGGTGCAGTTAGTCCAAAAAACTCTAGTTCACGGGCCTCTTTATATAGTTGTTGTAGATGCTCACCCAAAACTGCTTTGCCATCTTCAACCTTACCTGCCCCTTGCTGATCGAGATCACGGGCCCTATTTTTTACCGCACCACCTGCCCAATCTCCGATTGTAGAAAGAAGCTCATGTATAAAAGAGATTACTTCCTCCTCATTTTGAAACTCTTCTTCAGTTGGATATTTAGGGTAATATAGTGGAAGAATTGCTTTCCAATCAATTGCATTTTTTAATAACCACTGCCACTCACTATTATCAGAGTAATAATTTTTCATATCATCTCTCTCCTAAAAAAGTTTAGAACACTTTGGGTTGCTAATTTAAAAATGATATCTTGGAAAATTTGGATTGGAAAAGAATTTTTATTATATAAATGGTTTAAACTAAAATAGGGGACGACAATTTTCAAACAGTTTGCCATCCCCTATATGTATTTATTATGTAAAGCTTAAGTTAAACTTCGTCCACTGGTTCTCTATGTATTTCACCATCAAATGGATTATCATCTGCTTGGTTTTCAATTATCCAGATCTCATCAATTGGAATAATTGTTCCATCTTCAAGAATTATATTCTTGATTGGAGAAGTAGTTCCTTGTTGCTCTAATTCTTGTTCAAGTAATTCTAAGTGACGTAGAATGTTATCACTAGTGTCACTGTCTGTTCTTTCCATCACTTGTGCTAATTCACTTTGTCCACCACCGGCATTAATTCCACTGTAGGCCAAAGATGTCAGAGTTAGAAGTAAAAAAAGTGCGCCCGCTTTCACAGCTGCTTTCATTGTTGTATCCCGGTTCATGTTAATATGTCCTTTCTTCGCAAGAAAATTTAGAAATTGTATCTGCGACCAATCCTATAAAGATTGGGTCACTGCCTTTATTTTCTGGTTTTTGCATTATTTTTGCAATTTCGCTGTTTAACTCTCTCATCTTATTGATGATTAAGGGCATAACTTTTTCTTTATTGACGGAGTTTGACGTAAAGGTCAGCCAGTTATTCGTTACTCCAATATCTTCTGGTCTGTAACAATTTTTAATTGTCAGACAGAGTAGTTTTTTGCAAATTTGTTGAGTTAAATTTATATTTTGATCAAGTCCTCTAATTTTGCCATCTGGAGCTTGAACCAACACCTTTTCCACAATTAGTTCATCTAATTTTTCTTCTGCCACCTTGCCATAAATCTCTCTAATTGTTTTTCTGGTTGTTCCATTATCAGTATAGGCCAAAAGCATGATCAAAAAATAATCCTGCTTTGCAAAGTATTGCTCTTTTTCGGTACCTATAAATTTGGAGTTGATATTATGTGAGTAGACTCTTTTGTAAACTTCATTAAATTCTGGATAGTACTCTTTTATAAATTCATAAACATCTTTGGGGTCACCCAATCCATTTAATATTTTAATCACATGTTCAAAGGAGGGGTTTTGAATATCCAAATTTTCAATTCTATGGAGAGTACTTTTGGGCAGATTAATAATTCTGGCAATCTGAGTAGAGCTTTGATGGGGGTGCTTTTTTTTGAAGTTATCAACCCTTCGCTTTAGCGCCTCACAAAGACTCATTGAATTGCTCAAAAATGATTTATTCATAATTTAAGTTACCCCTGGTTTTTACCTTAATATATGATTGCATCACGAACATACAATAAATTAATGCCGGGCACAATGGCTTTTGTATTTTTTACACGCCAGTGGCCGCTTCTTCAGAGATATTCACTCGAAATTCTAGGCAGTTACAAATAATTCATCATTAATTTATTCACAGTGTCTACCGGGCTGAAACAACATCAGTTTCAAAGTGGAATTAAGTATATTTTTTTTAAAATTAGTCTAAGTTACAAATCAACAAATGAAATAAATAAAGCAACCCCCCAAGTTTTAAGTTTCCCCCAAACTAAAAAAAGGCCACCAATTAATTTGGTGGCCTTTTTTTTTGCAATTTGTTTACAAATTATCAATTTTATTGACTAAAGAATGCCAGAAGTTGTGACGATATAGTTGAAAATGACAATTTTAAAAGGGGGAGACGTAAGTGAAACACTATTTTCATCTACTTATTGCTATACCATTTTTAATATCAACTCCAGTGTTTGCCGAAATGGCGATAGACGATTTATTACCCGAGGGTTTGATCAGCGAGAGAAATATCATCAACTTCACCTATGAAGAGATCAAAGAACTAGAAGAAGGAATTCTGTGGAAAGACAGCCTTTTGATGCTATCAACTATCCGTCAAGGAGTACCGTATGACTGGGGAGGAGACAGCTGGATAAGTGGCATTGACTGCAGTCACTTCACCCGCAAGGTAATGCAAGAGGTAGGTAACTACTATCACAACTATATGACCACCCATAGCTTAAAAAGTGTAAGAAACTCAAATGGACTAATTTCAGTGCCAATTGATGAAGCCACCCAGGGAGATCTGCTGGTATACGGATACTACAACAGCGAGGGCAAATGGAGTGGACACGTAGTAATTCTTGTTGACGCGGAATATTTCGATGGTCAATTTCGTGGATTGGTAGTGGGAAGCCATGGTGGTGGAGCTGGTGTTAGATTTATCACCTTTAATGGCTTCCCAGATTTTTATCGACAGCCTCATTTGAAGCTACGTAATGTTCTTAGGGTCTCTTTCTAAGAGTGGTTTAATATCCCATTTGGTCGTGCTTTAATGTTTTATTTTCATCGATGGTCCACTCATCAATCTTTGATGGATCATCAATGTAACCTTCAGCACCTGCGATAAACGTCTGACCGTTACTATCAACTTTAGAATTTCCCGTTATACTTGAAGTTTTCGCGCCACCAATACCTCTTTCTGCATCGAACTTAAACACACTGGTATTACACTGATTATCACCGGTTTCTGAATTTAGAGGGGACGAAGCAGGTACCGCCTGTGAACCGTTGAAACCTACAGTGTAATAACGGCTCTTGCCATTAGTTCCGAGAGAAAAACCAAGGTATGGCAAGCATGTCGCGTATGTATCATAGTCAGTATAACTGCTAACCTCAGCCATATATAGTCCCGCTAAGTTAATTTTGGCCTCGCTGGTCTTGGACTTGGCTTGATACTTCTTGAAATTGGGAATGGCAACTGCCGACAAAATACCAATAATTGCCACAACTACCATTAGCTCCACCAAAGTGAAACCACTTATGGATCCTTTAATCCGAAATAATCTTTTCATAATAACCTCCAAGATAGTGGTCTATTGAGATGACCACATTATGCCTAAAACATTTCCACTCACTCTAGAGTCAGAGCAAGCAGCATAGCCTTAAAAGTGCACCCACCAATAATTGGTAAATCCACGTAAATCTAAAAAATTCCATTATCTTAATATTAACTAAGTATGGCCTGTAGAGCAAATAATTATTCTCAATTGCACTATTTCTGATAGATATTGCTCAGTTACTAGCCTGCTTTATACAAAAGTATTGCACAAAATAATTGGCACTTAGGCTATCAAACGCTTATAAAGGACGAGGTTTTGATCGCAAATATGCTCTAAAAGGAGCAATCAAGATAAAGACAAAGAGAGTGGCCCAAAGAATATACAAAGGAATCAGTCCCAGCTTTTGAAAAATTGTGGGTCTGACTTCTGGAGTAACAAGCTTGATATCCAAAATATCCTCGGCAAATATTTCCAACTGCCTACTTTCATGACCGTCGGGATAAATAACCGAAGTTACTCCAGTATTTGTCATTCTGACCACAGGAATTTGAAACTCTATGGCCCGCCATTTTGCTAAAAACAAATGTTGGTAGGGCTCTGCAGTATCACCATACCAGGAATCATTGGTCAAATTTAGAATAAAGTGGGGTGGAGTGGATACAGAGTTTAAATAATCCCTCATAAAGTTTGAAAACAAGATTTCATAACAAATAGCAGTAGTAAAACGAGTTCCGTTTCTTAGCTTAAACAGCGTAAAACTATTACCAGTTCCAAAATAAGAAATATTTGAAATCAAACCACTTAAGTATTTATTTAGTATTCCAAAAGGTAGTGTCTCACCAAAAGGAATCAATTTAATCTTGTGATACCAATCCACCAACTTCGTGCCATAAATACCTACTTGGTCTGGAGCAAACAAAAATGCCGTATTAAATTGAGTTTCAAAGTAATTCATATCCCGCTTGCCAGTACGATCATAGCCGCCAATAAACATTTGCGCCTGCATTTTATCAATAATTTGTCTAATAATGATGGGAGTAAAGCGTGGCCTTTTTTTAATTAGTTTTGTATTTAAAACACCGGGTAAGGCAGTCTCAGGCCAGATGATTAGATCTAGAGGTACTTTACTAGGTCTAGTACTCAGCTGCATATATTTTTGCTTAACTGTGCTTCTAGACCTAAATCCGCCGTGCTCTGAGTCCACTTTCAACAAGTTGCCTATATTGGCCTGAACCAAACGAATATTATTTTTTTTTGCATCTTTTTGAGGATTAAATTCTAAAGGCATCAAAATATTAAATAGCAAAAAAAAGATGGTAGATGCGATCGCCCAAACTTCAATTTTTTTAATTTTTAAAAACGTTGCTATAGTCAAAGATACCCAGAAGCAAATAAAAGAAAAAAGTGGCGCTCCAAAGATTGGAGCTAGTCCCAAATAGGGCACAAAGAGAAAAAACGGATGCCCAATGTGTGCTGGAAACTGTTGTGGAGTATAGTACTCAAGTAATGTCAGTAAAACTGCTAATAAAAAGTTTTGTACTGAAATATTTTCATAAAACTTTTGGGCCCAAGTAAAAACTTCTTTTTTTCTTTTGAATAGTCGTACAATTATTAAAAAAAGTAAATATTGGGGAGCTATGATGAATGGAAACAAAAGACCTACAATGTAGTTTAGAGGTATCGGTATGTTGCCAAAAACCTTCATCAATTGTGGTATCCAGTAGTAACCTAAACAATAGTAACCAAAACAGAAGGCAAGAAATACAAATATATCCTGCCTAAGAGGTGCAGGTGCCATATTTTGACTATAATTATGGTGGACAAAAGAGAATGAGTAAAAAAGCACAGCAGTTCCCAGTATAGGTCCCGGGAAAAAGATTAAAGAATAAGGCATGGGAAACCCACTTCCATACAGTAAGCCTCCAATAAATGGTATAAAATATTTCATGAACTTATGCCTCTTTTCCATATAAGGACATCTTACGATTTTTTCACTGAGTTTGCCAATGCCCAGTTTTTTTCGTTAAATAATCTTATGGACACTTTAAATATTGAAAATTTTTCTACAGATAGGCATGAACCCCAAAAAAAATGCCTAAAGTGCAAATCTCTCATAATTAACAAGAGCAGGTGTGAAGTATGTGGTATCCAATTTGAATTCGATAAACTAGGTGATCCGTTAGGTGAGCGCAGTTTCTTTACCAAAAAAAATGACTATTGGGACAATCAAAGTAAAATTATTAGGAATTATCCAATCCTGGAGTGGAAACAAAGTACAAAGGTAAAAAAATACAAAAGAAGCATGTTTAATCGTCTTGAAATCTTGGTTGAATATTTTATAAATCCTTACAACTTGACAGGTGATCGCTACAATGAAAATGCACGAACCTTATATTTTTATGAGCTAAACTCTATTATCAAGGAGATGATCGCTTATGATATCAAGGGATATACTCTCCTTGAAATGATACATAACAAAGAAATCCCTGATGGGGTTTCTTTGTCACTAGCACAGATTATAAAAGAAAAAGAACAGGCTTACTTGCAAAATAAAGTCACTTTATACCACTTTATGTTTCGTTATTATATAGCTGGAGCAATCAGACCTGCTATACTGCTTATCACAATCGCGATATCAATAATCGTAGTTACTCTCTCTTTGGCGTACTATCGATATCTGTTACTGCTAAGTTAAGACGAGGAGACTACATTGATCATAAATCGATATACAAGAAATATATTGACATCTACCTTAGTAGCATTCGTTAGCACAATATTTATAAATATTGCGTTCAGATTTCGCCGCTTGACAGACCCTGATGCATACTACCACTTAAGTTTTTCACGCTTTGCAAGTAACAATTTAATTCCAAAAGAGTGGATGCAATTTCCGGACATTAGTTGGAGTAGATTTTTTGAAGAAAAAGAATTTTTATTTCATCTATTGACAAGTACAGGTTATAAGTTGTGGGGCGAAAATGGTGTTTGGCTTACAGTGTATACACTTCAATTTGGTATATTCTTCATGCTTTTAGTTCTCGCCTATAAATTTGCTAATACAAAGTACACAATCATTACATTTTTTGCCATCGTGATATGTGGCCACCCCTTTATGTGGAGAATAAGTTTACTTAGACCTCAACTAGCAGGTATTCTCTTTTTTCTTTTCATTATACATGCTCTGCTGATCCGCAACCGTACATATTTAGTTATATCTTCTGCACTATTTACTTTAAGTTACCATCTAATTGTAATTCCACTTGCGACCTTATCTGTCTTCCTATTTACATCTTGGTATTTTCATAAGAAGAACTTAGATTACAAACTACCAGTTTGGGGTTGTATAGGCATTTTCAGTGGGGTACTTGCAAATCCATATTTCCCGGGGCAGTTAGTTGTCGCTTACGAGCAATTCATGATTATTTTTTATTCATTTCACAAAGTGAAGCTACCATATGGAAACGAAACCTATCCGACTATCACAAATCATTTTTTTGAAATTTACTTACCGTGCATTTTGCTTCTAATTATTGGTAATTATCAATATACCAAAAAACATGCAACGTTGATTTCTGCTAAAAAACTTGAAGAAGTATCATTGATCTTTTTTTTAACAATCCTTTTTTTCCCAATTCTGTTTTATATGCCCAGAATGATAGAGTACCTTCTTCCAGTTCAATTTCTTTTAGGTGTTTGGAGCATAAGCAACTTGTCATCCAAAAAGAAATTGCTATATCCCATAATGTCTCTTTTATTTTTGAGCCAATTACAATCATATAAAGAGTATTACAATACACTAACTAATCATGATAAATTCCCAAAAGCCATAAGCGATAAATTTGAAGTATTGGACTCTTTGCCAAGCGATGATACTACATACAAAGTATATAATTGCTCATGGTCTGATTCTCCATATATAATTTATAAACGTCCAAAATCTCAAGTTGTTGATGTTTTGGCCCCAAGCTTTTTATTTTATAAAGATAAAGAATTATATAGCTATCGAAGCATGCTCAATATGGGTAAATATCAAGATGTTTATTTTGTATTGCGAGAAATTTTTAATAGTGATTATGTGTTTTGTGGTGGGCCCCTTGTAGGACGCATAAATCTTGATCCTCGCTTTAAAAAGTTATCCAAAAAAGGAGGGCTCTATTTATATAAAATTGATGATCAATGGGTACCAAATTTTGTAAAACACTATGCTGTTTCCAGGCAAGTCAGTAAAGATAAAATTATAGCTGAAGAAGGTTTGTTTGATGAAAGCAACTTTCAAGAAGTCTTTCATTACGATAAACTCGACTACAAAAGAGCAAACCCCGTTTATTGGGATTTACGATCTAGCAAAAAATGGAACACTAAACAAGAAGAGGTACAGTGCGCTATAGCCAAGGTTAGTGATAGCGAAATTGAAAGATTGGCCGGCAAATTATGGATGAGCGTTGGAGGCGGTAGTAATTTGAAAGTTTACCGAAACACAAAGTTGCTCTATCAAAATGTCAGGAAATTGCCACGTGTATTGCTTCATACGTGGATAAAACTTGAGCGTCCCTTAGAGAAAACAGATAAAGTTCACATCGTAACATGTGGCAAGAAGGCTGACTTTAATGAGATATCTGCAAGCTTTTGGAACTTTGAAGAAATTAAGACTATGTGTAATCAAAAAGAAGATGCTGTAGAGAAAATGAGTTGGGTAACTAATGCTAAAGCTAAGTATGTTGGACTAGATCGTCCATTTTGTTTAGGCCGGATGGCCATTAAAGGTAATTATCTTTAAATCGAGCATTGTGGTTGATTGGTTAATTAAAAGTTACAATTGGAGTTTTAATTTATGAAGGTTATGTTTGTTAATCCACCATTTACTGATTACGCCGGATTGAAAGGGCATGGCGGCACCGCACTACCGTTAAACTTGGCATACATTGCAGCTTACTTAAGAGAACAAAGTCCACATATTGAAATCACTATTTTAGATTGTGAAGCTTTAGGTATGTCCTATGGCCAGATTGAAAATGAAGTCAGAACAATTTGTCCTGATATTGTCGCTATTACTGTTCCAACACCGGCTTATAGTCAGGTTTTAGAGGTTGTAAAGATAATTAAAAAGATAGATACACAAATTATTGTTGTTGTTGGAGGACCACATCCAACGGCATTACCTGACGACACTATCATTGAGCCCAATATAGACTTCGCTGTTATCGGTGAGGGTGAGATAACTTTTTATGAATTAATAAATGCTATTGAAAATAAACTTGATTTGGCAGAAGTCAAAGGAATTGTATACAAGAGTGAAAATGGAAAAATTCTTCATACAGTTCCAAGGCCTCTGATTAATGAATTAGATGTACTTCCATTTCCAGCTCGAGATTTATTTAATTTAGATTTATATCAACCTCCCCCTACCAAACGAATGTCGAATGAAAAACCTGGCAATATGATAACATCTAGAGGATGCCCCTATCAATGTACTTATTGCATAGCTTCATTCATGTGGCGTCGTAAAGTTCGTTTTCGTAGCGTTAAAAATGTGGTAGATGAGATTGAATTGTGCGTTAAAGAATTTGGATTAAAAGAGTTTAATTTTCACGATGAGCTTTTTACGCTTAACTCAAAAAGGACAATAGCAATTTGTGAAGAAATCAAACAAAGACACTTAGATATTGCATGGGTCTGTATGGTCCGAGTTGATTACATACCCAAAAACGTATTAGAAGAGATGAAAAGTGCAGGATGTAAAAAGATCATGTTTGGTTTTGAATCAGGCTCACAGATGATTTTGGACAATATGAAAAAAAAGGTTGCCTTGGAAAAAGCAGAAGAAGCGGTAAAGACGGTGAAAAAGATAGGGATTAAGACAGCTGGAAACTTTATGTTCGGTAATATTGGTGAAACAGAAGAAACTATCAGGCACAGCATTGATCTTGCGAAGAAATTAAATACCGATACGTGTGCATTTTTTATTGCCAGTCCATATCCAGGTACAGAGTTCTATGAAATTGCGAAAAGGGAAGGTTACTTTAGATCGAACTTTGAGTGGAAAGATTTTTGTTTAGTTTCCAACAATCTCCCTCCTTTGAATTTACCTGGTTTACCCGCAACCCGTTTACTTAAACTACAAAAGCAAGCATTTAGAGAATATTATATTCGATTTGGATATATCTGGGAAAAATTGAAAGGGATTAGAAACTGGGTAGAGATTAAAAATATTATAAATGGAGTAATATTGCTGCTTCGGATTGAGAAATAGAACATTTGAAATTATGAATTTTTTATAATTTAAGGATTTTAGAGAATAAAAAAGGAATTGCTATGAAGGTTATGTTGATAAATCCACCTTATGATGCAGCGAAGTATTATGGGAAACTCAAACAATTGAGATTCATTTTCCCTCCAGTAGGGCTACTCTACATTGCAAGTTATATTAGAGATAAGGGGGTTGAAGTTTATTTATTTGATTTTGAAACAAGTGAAAAGGCTTTCATCAGTGAGTTACAAGCTTTTATGCCAGATATTATTGGAATTACCTGCCAAACGGCCCTTGTAAAAAGTACACTTCAGTTATGCAAGGAAATAAAATCCATTCGTAGAGATGTACCCATTGTTGTTGGTGGGCATCACCCCACAAGCAGACCGCAAGACCTCCTTAAATCAAGTCTTGTCGATTATGTCGTAAGGGGAGAGGGGGAAGTTACTTTCCTAGAGCTAATTGAAAAAATATGTAGTGGTGTCACTGTCGAAAAAGTGAAGGGTATAAGTTATATGGGTACCCAAAATGATATAATAACCACACCCGGTAGAGAGCTTATCCGAGATATTGATCAATTACCCATGATGGCAATAGATTTATTACCCATAGAGAAATTTCACACGAGTCCAGACCTAATGCTAGGAAGGCGTACTGCGCTAATCTCAACTTCTAGAGGCTGCCCAAATGAATGTATTTTCTGTGCTGTTCAGGGTGGTTTTAGACATAATAAATATCGCACAAGAAGTGTGGAAAATATATTCAAAGAAATTGATTATTACAGAGATCGTTATAATATTGATTCTTTGTTCATTATGGATGACACCTTTACCTTGAACAAAAAGAAGGTAATGGATTTTTGTAATAAAATGATATCCTTGGGCTACAATAAAGAAATTAAATGGTGGGCCCAGACAAGAGTAGATACTGTGACTTCAGACCTCCTCGTTAAAATGAGGGAGGCGGGGTGTGAGATTATTTCTTACGGGCTAGAGTCCGGTGTACAGAGGATCTTAGATAATATAAAAAAAAGAACTAAATTAGATAAAGTAAAAACAATTACCTCATTGAGTCGGGAAGCTGGCTTAAACGTTAGGGCGAGTTTCATACTGGGGCTTCCTGGAGAGTCATTCCTAGATTCACTTAAAACCATATACTTTGGATTAACATTGCCATTGAATCGCGTGAAATTTGGTTTGGCGACACCTTATCCAGGAACAGAGTTATGGGACATCGCGCTAACCGAAGGGCTTGTTAATGATGAGGAAGAGGATTGGGATCGTTTTACACAAATGGCTGGTTTTACAAGCTATGATCCCTCTTATATCCCCAGAGGCCGACATGCTACAGAACTAAAGGTACTGCAAGTGCTAGCAAATGCATTGTTTTATATAAAGCCACGTATTTTTTGTAAAATATTTATAGAGTATGCTAGAAAAAATTTATTAAAAAAATTTTTTAAAAGTGTTTATGTATATCTACGAGCTACTTTAATCCGTTAAATTAACAAAGGTAATTTTCTCTAAATGAATATTATTAAAAAAATTGATCTTACAAATAACAAAAAAATTGATCTTGCATTTGTAATTTTTTCTGTTTTGTCCCTGATACCGATTTGGGTTTCTGATTATTTCCCAAGTGTCGATGGACCTGCTCATGTAGGATTGGTACATGTATGGCGCCACCTAAATGATCCTAATTTCCAGCTGTTTAGTGATTTTTTTGAGACCTCGCCTCGTCTCTATCCTAATATGTTTATTTATTGGTTACTTTATTTCTTATTTAATTTCTTTTCCCCTTTTGTATCAGAAAAAATTTTATTAAGTTTCTTTGTGATATCCCTGCCTTTATCTGTAAGGTTTTTAGTAAGTGCATTCAAAAAAAAATTGAACGTCGCTATCTTACTAGTTTTTCCATTTTCATATAACTTCATAACATATTTTGGATTTTTCAACTTTTTATTTGGTTCTATATTTTTTTGTATAACTTTTAGATTTTGGCTTGATTTTAATGAAAATCTTTCTATGAAAAAATTGTTTCTTTTTTCGATATCATCCATTTTAAGCTATTACAGCCATTTTACGTCTGTTTGTTTTTTAATATTTGCTATAGGTATAGTTCTTTTATACGATTTATGTGGTATTCAACTATTCAACAAGAAAGAACTTGCTTGTAATTATAATACTGGTATTTGGTTTAAAAAAACACTTCTAACAATTTGTGCCCTTTTGCCTGTGCTACTTTTTTCTATCTCTTTTTTTCTAAGTCTCACGACCTCTTCAGGTAATTTTGAGCTATCTAGTGTCAATTTCTCTCCTGTTCCCCTGAGTAGGTTTTTTGATTTAATAGAAGGTAAATTTTTGTATGGGCTCTCAAGTAATAGTAGATTGTTTGGATCAATATATATTGTGACAATTCTTTTGCTTGTGGTTGCCATAAGCACAATGTATCGAAAAAATATATGCCTTAAGTCACTGTTATTGTCCTCATGTTTTCTGATACTATTTCTACTAGTTCCTTTTAAAATGCAATTAATGTGGGTACCATATCGTACCTCTTTATATCTATTTATTATGTTGATTTACTATATGTCCATGGTGCTAGCAAAACGTAATCAAGATCATTTTGATAACCTAGATAAGTTGATTTTTATAATTTCTGCAGTCATGATTTATTACTCTACCGTTGTTCGTACTACAGATCACTTGATTTCCAATATTTATTATAAAGAGTATTTTTCTGGTACTCACCTAATTAAAAAAAATTCAACATTGATGTCAATTCGAGTTGTTGGTCCAATGCCTGACTCTGATGGTTATAGTACCTTTCACAAACTTCTCCAAGGTGGAAGTTACTTTATGGCACTCAACTCAGTTGTAGATGTGAAGCATGTTCAAGCTCATTCCGCAATGGTTCCCGTAAGATTTAAAGATGAAATGGATTCATATAAGCATTGGTTTACCGACAGTGAGTTGGTAAGTAGTATACCACAAATGTCCTTACCTGGATTAGAAACATTTTCCAACAAGAAACTTGATTATCTTTTAGTCTGGGGGCCGTTAAAAGATGCTTTAAAAATCAAAGGTTATGGTAAAATAGTACATCAGCTACTACAAAAAATAGAAAAAAACTTCAATTTAATCCATATATCTCGTCCTTATGGTTACTTACATCTTTATGAACACAAATAAGTGACTCCTATGTAATATGTGACAATTGGTACTTTAGTAGATAAGATTTTTATAATTAGAAATAGCTAACGTTAGAGATATACTATGAGATACTCCATGCCTAATCCGCGCTATAGATTGTACATTCCTTTTCGCTCATATTTCAAATTCTTCATTGATTTAATATTAAACCGTATACAAAAAGGTCCGGATGTCTGCAAACTTGAGCAAAAGCTGAGCGGATACGTAAATATCTCAAACGTAATATGTGTCTCTCAAGCACGTTTTGGTATTTACCTGTTAATCAAAAACCTTATCATTCCCGGCCAAAAAGTATTAATGTCGCCATATACTATAGCAGATGTTGTCAATATGGTTGTTTGTGCGGGGGGAATTCCTCTATTTGCAGATATCACAAAACAAACCTGCAACATCAGCATAGAGGGAATAAAAAAGAAAATTGATTCTGAAAAAAATATCGGCGCAGTTTTAGTTACTCACTTGCATGGTATAGCAGCACCAATTGACAAAATTCAGGACATATGCAGGGAGTACAACATACCTCTAATAGAAGACGCTGCTCAAGCTTTTGGTGGCACCTATAATAACCACAAACTTGGAACCATTGCAGATTTTGGCATTTACAGCTTTGGATCATATAAAAATATCACCTCTTGGTATGGTGGGGCCATCGTTTCAAATAATCACGAAATTATAAAAAACATTAGAGATGAACTAGAGCAGTATGAATTTCAAAAAACTACATGGTTATTAAAAAAAGTAATTAGTACTTTACTCATTAATATTGCAACAACTCCAATTGTCTTCAAACTTTTTACATTTTGGATTTTCAGGTTTGGATTTTTAAAAAATATTAGATTTATTAACAAGAAAGTTGAAATTGAACTCAACTTGAAAAAACTAGAGATAATACCTCCCCATTACCTTGCGAAAATAACTCCTTTTCAAGCAAGGATGGCCCTTTCACAACTAGCACAAATTAATAATCATACATTAATAAGAAGAACATTTGCTAAACAGTACTTTGAGGGATTGACAGGATTTAAACAATTAACTATCCCAAAGGTAGAGGAAAACAATGGCGATATCTACACTTATTTACCAATTCAATATAAAGACCGTCATACTCTTCTTCAATGGATGATGTATCATTGCAGAGATATTGGTGCTCAACATCTAAAGAATTGTGCTGACCTTCCTGACTTTGAAGACTATTATCAAGATTGTCCAATAGCTAGAAGTGTTGCAGAGGAAGTTATTCTACTTCCCACTTATCCTCGTTATCAAAGTTCGGAGGTGCAAAAAAACATTGATACAATCAAGTACTTTTTTAAAACAAACAAGTAGTATTTATGAATAATAATTCTAATAAAGTTAAAATCGCTATAGTTGGAACAGGTATTGCTTCTATTGGTGTTCTGAATGCTGCCATAAAACGATCACAGAATTTAGACATTCACATTTTTGACATCGGAAAGCAAATTTCTGACCAGCAACTTATTGATCCAAATTATGAAACGAGTGTAAATCAATTTTATAACTCCCTATACAGAAAATTAAAAAGAGAATTTGGTGTTAAATTTCCTGCTCTCAAGACAAACCTTGGAGCCCCGCTTACGTACTATGAGAACACTTCTTTAGTTAAGAGTGAATATTATGGTGGGCTTAGTAATTTTTGGGGAGGAACGATGCTTCCCTTCTCTGATAAAGATTTGGTAGGTTTTCCCTTTTCTGGCAAAGATCTAAAACCTCACTATGAAACAATTGCAGCGAATATTGGCATCTCGGGTAGATCTGATTCACTTGACAGATGCTTTACTCATCAATACACAAATAGACCTCCAATAACCCCCCTAAAAGGGTTAAAAAAGCTTGAATCTATTATAAATTCTAAAAAATCCACAGGACAATATGATATCTTTTCCGGTGTCAATAAAGTAAGTCTTGAAACAAGAAAAGATTTCAATAATGCTTGCAACTATTGCGGAGAATGTATGGCCGGTTGTTACAACCAATCCTTATACCATACAAAAAACCAAATTGATGAAGTAATTAATAAACACATTGCTAAATATGTACAAGGAAAAGTGACAAAAATAAATAACAACAATATGGATATTCACTATTCTCATAATGGTGTAGAGAATGTCCTCTCAGGTTATCAAAAAATCTTTTTATGTTCAGGATGTATCGGAACAACTGAAATTGTTATGCGTAGCTTAGGTATCAATCAAGTCTCAAACCTAGTTGACAATGCCATCTATCAATTTCCTATTGTTAATTTAAATTTATTAGCTTCTGATAAAAACAAACGTGATTATATTGCGCTCTCGAATATAATACTCGAATGTATGCCAAAAAATCCTTCACAAAAATCAATACAAATACAAATCTATCCTAATTTTGACTACTTGTGGAGAAACATTGTCCCTGAATTTTTATGGTCCTTCTTGAAATATCCCGTAGGATTAACGAGAGATCATCTATTATGGGCAAGGGCTTACACTCACAGTGATTATGGATATGCCTACGAATTAAAAATTAACAACAAAGACGAACTAGAATTTATTATGGTAAGAAAACCTAATCGAAACAGTATCAAGCAAGCAATAAATAGCCTGAGAAGTGTTGTCCACTTGAGTAATGGACTTTATTATATCCCCCATATCAGACCTGTTCTTTCCAAGACTAGCTCTCACTATGCAGGAACTCTGCCACAAGGTAATAATCTTGTGGAAGTTGATCGTTTCGGCCAAGTAATGCCAAATGTTTATATCTGTGACTCCTCATGCTTTCCAGTTAGTCCGGCAACTTCTCCAACCTTTACAATTGGGGCCAATGCTCATAGAGTGGCTTGTCATGTATTAACAGAACTTTTAGGTGAGATGAAATGAAATTTTTACTAATCTACCCCCCTGAAACAAGTTTAATCCGTGCAGATAATCCAACATTTTTAGATGAAGATCGTGGAGCCAATCCTCAGCTAGGAATACTATATATTGCCGCAATAGCTCGCCAACAAACTTCTTGGGAAGTTGAAGTCATTGATTGTATAGCTGAAAACTTAGACTATAACTCTCTCGGAGAAAAAGTCAAAGAATATAAAGCAGATTTATGTGGAATATCTGCCTTAACGTTCAATTTATTTGATGTGATTGAAACAATCACAATAGTTAAGAAGTTGTCACCAACTACAAAAATTATACTAGGTGGCCCCCATGTTCACATTTATCCGAGAGAAACAGTCCGCTGGAAAAATGTTGATTATGTTGCTGTCGGTGAAGGAGAGATGGTAATTCCAGCTTTTTTAAAAGCTTTTCCCATTAAAGACAAGATGCAAAATATCCCCGGTTTGTTGTATAAAGATAGCTATGGAAATATTAAAGAATCTTCTCCATGCCCCCCTCTCATTCAACAACTAGATGCTCTCCCATTTCCAGCACGAGATCTCACTGACATAAACCTATATTCTTCAATTGTTTCTAAAAATAACCCCATTACAACCATGATTACTTCTCGTGGATGTCCTTATCACTGCAGTTATTGCGATCGTCCTAATATGGGAAAGATTTTTCGATTCCACTCAGCTGACTATGTAATCAAAGAAATGCGAGCATGTCAGGAATTAGGAATTAAAGAGATATTTATTTATGATGATACTTTTACTGTAAATAGAAAAAGAGTCATCGAAATTTGCAAAAAGAAGGTCGAGGAAGGGATCAAGATAGCATTTGATGTAAGGGCCCGAGTTGACAACGTTGACGAAAAGATACTTCGTGCGTTGAAAGAAGCCGGTTGTGAAAGAATACATTTTGGGGTCGAAGCGGGTACAGAAAAAATTCAAAAAATACTTAATAAGGGTATAACTCTCGACCAAGTAGAAGAAGCATTCAAGCTTACAAAAAAAGTTGGTATTAAAACACTTGCATATTTTATGATTGGATCTCCTACTGAGACAATAGAGGATATCAAAGAAAGTATCAAATTTTCTATAAAACTAAATCCTGATTTTTTAAGTGTAACAATATTAACACCCTTTCCAGAGACCTCAATTTACAGACAAGCACTGAATGAAGGAGTTATCCCTAACGATTACTTCAAAGAGTTCGCAAGATATCCAACTCTAGACTTTACTGTCAAATATTGGGAACAGGAATTATCTAGAGATGAATTATTTGAAATGTTACAATACTTCTATAAAAAATTTTATGGTCGTCCAAGCTTTATAATTAAAAAAGCACTTCAAGTACGCTCTTTCAAAGAATTTGGTAAAAAGTTTAATTTAGGTCTTAAAGTTCTTGGCATCTGTGAAAAATGATTTGATTGCCATTTCCTAGTGCTTTTTTGCAATTAGATCTGCAAGGAGACCAAGAGATAGAATTATGCCTGATATCATGCCAACGAGTATAGTACGATCATGAATATTTTGATCTTGCACAATATCTAATGAAACACTTACTAGAAAAGTACCGCCGCTAATAACAACAATCGGAAAAAAAACCATAAGTGGCCGGTAATACAAACACATCTTTGTAATTAAAAAAATGAAATTAAAACTGTCGCGTACAGGACGTATTTTCGAGTTACCTTCACGTTTGTAATATTCAATTGGGTAATAATCAACTCGATATGTATCAGAGATCATTGCCATTGTAATCGTTGTTGTAAAGCTAAAGCCATCTGGATACATAGAATAGTATTTAAAAGCAATTTCCTTTTTAAAAATCCTAAATCCAGAATTTAAATCAGGAATGGGATAGGAAGTAATATAAGATGCAAACTTTCTTAAAAAACTTTTTACAAGCGATCTTAAAATAAAAAATGAACCATGATCGACTTTTCTCGCACCTATGGCCATGTCTAATTCTTCCGCTATGTAAAATTGAAAAAGCTCCGGTAGCATATCGTTGGGGTATGTTTGATCAGCATCCGTAATCGCAATATTATCATAATTAGTAAATCTCATTCCTGTTTTGATCGCCGATCCATATCCCTGATTCAATCGCTTGTTGATAATTTTAACATTGGGTGAATCGATAGTCTTGAGCCTCTTGGAAGTATCATCAGTTGATCCATCATTAACCACTATTATTTCAAAGCAATTTTCAAAAACTGGATGTGTTAGAGTATTCAAAAGAGATTGAACTGTATCCAAAATCGCATTTTGCTCGTTATAAACAGGTATAATAACAGATATCATTTTGTCTTCCTTTCTTGATTATTGTTTTTGCCCACAACTATACCATTTATAAAAAAAAGATTAAATACTTTTACTTTGCGACAATTTTATCAATCTTTAAAATTCTTTGAGGTGAAAAAGCAATCTAACAAAGGACAATTTTTTGATTCATCTCTTTTGTTTCAAGATACCAATCAACCGTACGCTTAAGCCCTTCTTCGATACATACACTTGGCTTCCAATCAAGTAATTTATCTGCTTTCTCCAATGATGCCCAAGTAGTCTGCACATCAGATTTTTGAAAGTTCAAATGTTTAATTGTAGCCTTTTTGCCAAGTAATTTCTCAATTTTTTCTATGATCATATTTATTGATGTTGGTCTATGACCTCCACCTAGGTTGATTATGTGGTACCCAGATAATTGAAGACCTCTTATTGTTCCCCTCACAATATCATCTATGAATGTAAAATCTCTTGATTGTTCTCCATTTCCAAAAAGTTCGATGGGAGTATTTTCATCAATACACTTAATAAACCGATATATACTCATGTCAGGTCTTCCTGCAGGCCCATAAACTGTAAAATATCTAAAAATTATGATGTCCATATTGTAGAGATGTGAATAACAGTAGCTTAAATTTTCTGCAGCTTTTTTCGAAACGGCATATGGCGAAATTGGTTGATTAACTGCCTGACCTTCATTGAATGGTACTTCATGGCCGGCATACAATGATGATGAAGATGCAAGCAACATTTTCTTAATATTATTCTCTTTCATCAATTCAAGTAAATTTAAGGTGCCAACAACATTTGTTTCTATGTAACTATGAGGATTTTCGATACTATATCTAACACCTGCCATAGCAGCAAGATTGATTACGGATTTCACCTCATATTGCTTAAATATTTTTTTTAAAGAGGAGAGATTGTTTATGTCAGTTTGTACAAAATCAAAATTTGAAAAATTGCGTAATTGATCTAAGTGATATTTTTTTAACCGAACATCATAATAATCATTAAGATTATCCAGACCAATCACTCTATGGCCTTCTCGCAGTAATTGAGAAGCAGTATTTGAGCCAATAAAACCTGCAACACCTGTCACCAAAATAGTATGTTTTTTAAGCTCCATCTATTAGAATCTCCATCTTATTCAATAAGGTCAATTATGATAGCATTATAGTCTGAAATAAGAAATGTCTTAGTACTTTATGTGTGCGTAGAAATTAAGAAATACAAGGATTATCCGATGGAACTGGGGTAGCCCCTTTCAACCTATTTTTCCTCAAGATATTCCTCTTCAATGTTAACATTCCAAATACTACTCTTACTTGTAATATTGTTTTTAACAAGGCGCACTGTTTCCATGGCTGCCAACATAGAGTGATCCTGATTATTATACCTATGCATCCCATTTCGCCCAATCAAAAAAAGATTACTAATATCATCTACGAAGCTACGAATAACGCTAAAGGAATTATAATCTCCAAAATATGCTGGATATGCTTTTAA
Source organism: Bacteriovoracaceae bacterium (assembly GCA_016784965.1). Lineage (GTDB taxonomy): Bacteria > Bdellovibrionota > Bacteriovoracia > Bacteriovoracales > Bacteriovoracaceae > JADHTQ01. Next base: position 26,520 of record JADHTQ010000056.1, read on the forward strand.
AGTTTTTATTACCGTAGAGTCTAATACCTTATCGGCCTCAATCAGATTAATTTTTTCAAGCTCTTCAATACCAAGGTCTATCATCTCTTTGTCACTCTTAGACCAAAGCACATCTCCTTCATTGCAAAAATATTCTAATCCAATCCACACATTATCTTGGTTCTTAACCAAAAAAGGGCTCCAATTATTAAAAATTTGTATGCGTCCTAATTTCACGTGTGGCTCTTGTATATAGAGCCAATTATCAGGGATCAGATTATTAACTGTCGGTATTTTAGTCTGGTTTTTTATCTTCATTTGCTTAAGCAGTAACCCTACTGTAATGAAATCTCTGTATTTTAACCCTGCAGCTATACTAGACACATTGTTGGGCACTACATCACCTTTAAATGCTCGAATTAGGTCCTTTACGGGCATAGTAGAGATAAAGTAATCACATGGAATCTCCTCAATTTTATTGGTCAGCAAGTTCTTGTGCAAAATACTGCTTACCTGCTTAGAGTTTACATTTACCCCAGTAACTTGGTGTTTATGAATAATTTTACCACCATGATCCAGTATTATACTTGCAACTTTTTCCCATAGCTGACCAGGTCCAAATTTGGGATACAAAAAATATTCGATTAAACTTGTTTCAATATTTTTCTGCTCAACATTCATTTTACGTATAAATGGTTTTTTAATTGTATGAACAATGGCCGTGATGATTGACAGCCCTTTTATTCTTTGAGCGCCCCATTTTGAGCTAATTTTATCACAAGGCACACCCCAAACTTTCTCAGTATAATCTCTAAAAAATGTTGAATATAGCTCTTTTCCAAAACGGTTTATAAAAAAATCTTCTAATGAGTTCTCAGGTTTTATTTTGAATACTAATGACTTTATATAACTAATTGTTATTTTAATTAATCGAAATAACCCAAGGTTCCTAAGTGTTGATAGGGTAAGTGATAGGGGATAGGAAAAAAATTTTCCTAAAAACAGTATCCTCGAAACTCTAGTTCGCACCAGTAAAACTTCATCATTTGTCTTTGGATCGCGAGATATGGGCAAAATTTCCTTCCACCAATTCATGATTTTAGAAGATTTTGAGAAAAAACGGTGCCCCCCAAT
>JADHTQ010000117.1 GCA_016784965.1 Bacteriovoracaceae bacterium
TGGCACCAGATATGCAAAAGTTATGAAAAACGCTGCATGTCGTTGAGTATTAGTCATAAACAATATTCCCCGCTTCTTTTTCGAGTGTGCTTTTCGCCACCAGATTGTTTAGTGTATTTGTAGAACAAGTGTTTTTTTTGACACCAGAACTAGTGTCATTATTGACACCTAATTTTTGTTTTTGCCTATCGTTGTATATGGCCCAGCCACTGTTATTGGCTTTGTTTTTTCTTCGTGGGCGAGCTGGGTAAAAATCCTTAGTCCCATAAGCCTGCCATCGTTCAGTTAATTTGTAAGTAGATGGTTGACCAGGACCTGTTCCCTGGCAAGTAATCTCAAGAAACCCCTTCTCAATTAGCTCATCTAAAGCCATGCAAAACTGTTTCTTACTAATTCCAAAATTCATGGCTTCCTGGTAGGTGAATACCAACTCCCCATTATTCTTAATTGTCCATCGAGCATTTCCTTTGGAGTCTTTATGTTTCTCCATTTGTCGTTTCTCATATAATCTGAGTAGCACACGTATCGCATGAATCTTCAAAGCCCAGTATGCTTTTGAGTGTAATAGCTTCTTTTCAACTACAATAGTGTTAGAGCGATAATTCACTGCAAGCCTTTGATCACTGCACGCTGTGGTCGTGTGAGCTTTTTGGGATAACCAAGAAAATAGGCATCTGCTTGTATTCGATGTATCCGTATAACACGCCCATTAGACATTCGTGAAGCCTCTAATTTTTTGGATTTTATTAGTCGCCTAATAGACGTTACAGACAGTCTAAGATATGTTGCACATTCAGGGATTGTCATCCAGGGGGATTCAGTTTTCATCTGTGAGGCCCATAATTCTAGACAGATAATGCTTAATAATATCTACTGCATCTGGGTGATAAAGATTTACATCACCCTTGCCATCTGCTTTGTGAATTATTGGCAATCGTTGAGTGAGTGTGAGGTACGAAATGGTGTAATGAGGGCAATTGGTTTCCCTCATAAGGTCTTTTCGTGTTAAAGGTATAATTGTTTTCATAGTCATCCTCCTTCTCTAGAAGGATCACTATTAAGAATAGCGTGCCATTCGCGATTTTAATAATTCGCGATAATCAGAATTTTATATTTGGGCGAATAGCTTATTTCAGCTTTGCATATCTTGATAAATCGTAATCAAGTATTCTTTTCTTCACTGTATCCTTGTGTAGACCTAGCTCATTACCCATCGCAGTAAGGTTGGCTTTCTCACTACTAGCAAAACGATGTTTATCAATCAGAGTCTTCATTTGCTCTTCAGAAAGATTTCCCGCTCGCTTTTCAAGACGCTGTTTCTTAATAATATTTTGGGCTACAGCTAATTCCATTGATTGTGCTTGATGTAAACTTAGTGGTACATAATTATCGTTTGCTTTGCTCTCGGGTGAAACCTGTTGGCTAAGAACTTCAGATGATTTTATCAACTCACTGTTAAAGGATCTTATGGCTTCAACAAATTTTGAAACATGATATTCCAATGGGAGGGGGCGGACGGATTGTATCAGTTCATCAATTGCAGCGATTAATTCTTTTTCATAAGTAAGTTCACTATCGTGATACAATTCATAAAATAATCCAATTTCCCACTCCATGGGGCGCTGTGCCATCTTAAGCTCCATATCTCTTAGAGCATTGAAGTCACCTACACGAACCTTAGAGAGGGCATCATCGCTTATGCCAAGTCTTTCCTTTAATTGGCTATGTAGCTCCCTTGTGAATGATGGAACATTATTGGCATTTTTTTGGGGTCCATTCCAGGTGTAGTGCGCTGAAATATGACTTCTGTATGCATCTTTCAGCAAGTTTATAAGCCTTCTATTATCTATAAATTGATTATTATAATCAAGATGATAGACACCTTTGGGGATACTTAGGCAAAGAAATATTTGATCGCGGATTGATAAATTCTTTAACTCTTGGGACCAGCCTGGAGTTTGATCTATCAGTGTTGAGATTAGGCCTCTTTGTTCTTTCAGATCAGGCCAGTATACATCTTCCGGTAATTTCTTAAGTATATAGCACCAATAATAGACTAATTCTTTATTCAGCATCTCGACATCCCATAGCACATTTTTATTAAGTATAGTTTCAATTGCTTGAATTTGAGAAACAAATAGAACCCTTAATCCATATATGACAGCGTGCTGAGTTATATAAAAAATTTGGACCAGCCAGAGATACTATTTTTCATAGATTGAGTGTGTAGTCTCATTGAACATCCTCAACACCCCCTTAAGCTCCCAAATTCCAGCTATTAGCTTTTACTCAACGCGTTATGGCCGTGTGTGCTTTCAATAGTATACAAATATTAACCCCAAGTCTATGTCAAGCAACTATCACCAAGCCATATATTTACAACATATTAGCGATTAAAAATAAATTCATTGTTTTAATAGTTCATCAGGTTTTTACATAAGGTGCACATATGGGCACTTATCGTTAACAATTGAGAGCCATTTATGCTTGACAAATTTGTGGTCTCCCAAATTTAATAATGCCAGAAATATTTCATTTGAACAAATTCTTTGACCCCTCGACCGCATGTCTCAGCTATCTCTTGCCAGGTTATAAACGAGATTCGTTTCTTTATACTTTGCTTTGGCAGTTCCATTTAAAGGAAACTCGGATGACGCATTAACCACACTTAAGCACCCGAAATAAGAGCGAATAGATTCATTAATGTCCAGATCCACCCAAGCCATCCAGTGAAGACTGTAATTTTTGCTAACACTCGCCACATTTTTAGGCCGCTATATTTGTTGCTAGCTCTCCATGTACCAAGCAAAAGAGCTGTTTGATAAACTTGATAGCCAATGACCATGGCAACTAGGCCTGCACCGACTTCAAATATCCAGATAGCAATTTGGAGAATTAAGCTGACTGCGAACCCATAAACCCAGAACGTTTTGGCAAGACCAAATTCACCCCTTGAAAGCTTTGAGATAAAATCATTAGATTTGTGGGAGTAGGATTCTCTTTTAAAATCTTTTGTGGCTTGTTGTTCACTTGTTGCTTCATCCTTAAGATTCGATTCTTTGCTTGCTTTTTCAGCCTCCTCCTTGGGAAATACTTCTATCTCCTTAACAAGAAGTTTGCTACCATCCTTCGTACAGAAATCATCGTCCTTCTCATATTCAGATTCACACTTTTCGCAATACTTTACAGTCCTGTAAGTCTTCTCAATCAGTCTTTTGCCACATTTTCTGCAATATATTGCATCTGCATTATTGTAGGATTCACAGTGCGGACAAATAAGACCTATATCCTCATTCCTAGTAACTTTGGGAATATCCTCCCAATAACCACAATGTTGGCATTTAATAAACTTATTGTGTATTTCAGCTGTTGATGAATCAATTTGCCACTTGCACTTTGTACATAGAATGGATTGCTCAGGCCTAGCAGGGACAGTGTTCTGCTTTTTGCAGTTTGGACACCCAATTTTCCCCCCAGGCTCGGCAATTTTTGATTCTAGTTCAAGGTTACAATATTTGCATTTAAATATAATTGACATTTTTCTCTCGCATCAATCCCTACTCTGCACGTTGCTGGATACTATTTTCTTTAACCATTTATTATGGTAAAAAAAGAAACAGCATTACCGCCTACATAATCCAATAAATACGCTACGCGGATCAAGTTTATTCATCTTAGTTACTCCATGTATCTAAGGTTTGCCCGCAAACATTCATTAGATAGATCGTTTCCCCAGAAATGATACACCTCTTTCCATGGTTTTTGCACGACCCCATTATGCCGAACTTCTTTTGATGTACCTATATAGACAGCATCAGGTATTAGGGTTCTAGGCTTTTCATTTTCATCGCACTGGTGATATTCTATCCACTTACCATCAATTAAGACCTCGCTTAACAATCCACCTGACATTTGTTCTGATAGAGGATGTTCAATCATAATTCATTACCCTGTTTATTTTGAGTAAAGAGATTATTTGGGTGGTTCATCCTGTTTGTATTTATCTAAGTCTGGTTTAGGCATTTGCGCATCACTTGGAGGAACTGTTCCGATACCGAACTGCTCCTTCATAAGGTAGTACACTGCTGCTAAACATAGCGACCAAACAAATATCCACCAGATATTCCAGATGTAAGCACTAAATGTGTCAGCACCACTATCGCTTAGATATACACCAGTAACGATTCCATGCACCCAAATTATAATATGCTGGAACGTGGCGGGTGATTTTCCTGGATTTCTTCCCATTCTCTACCTCCTCTTGACTGTTTGTTTAAGAATATGCTATTTTAGATACACCATCTTGATTGTTTTGCTGTATGATTCTGCATGTAATCTGGCTAGGTAAAGACCTGTTGACACTGGCTGACCATAGTCATCTAGGCCATTCCAGGTATGATGATACCAACCTGCTGACTGTAATCCACTATCTATGGTAATAATCTCATTTCCTTGAATATCGTAAATAGTAAGGGATACGCTAGCATCCTCAGGTAATCCATATTGTATAGTGGTAGTAGGGTTGAAGGGATTGGGATAATTTTGATTTAAGTAAAACTGTTTGGGTATCACATCATAATTTTCTGAAATGGATACGGCTTCATTATTTACAGAATAGCCAGAGTCTATTTGTGATTCATAATATATGAGTGGGTCAGTTGTATGCGCTGTAATTAGCAGGTAAGTCATATTGATACCACTCTCACTCGAATCAGCGAAAGTTTCCAACAGTGCCGAATAGGTCTCGTGTTGTAACGCAGGTATTGTAGCAACATTAAACCATAGCTCGTCACGCAATACTTTGTAGCTGTCCGTAACCAAATCAGCAGTATTGGAATTAACCTTCCTGCCAAGATTGGTTTGGGGAACCCTCTGCCAAATACTATACACAGAGATATTTCCCAACCATTCAGAGTCATCAAAGCTACGATTCCAATTCAAATAGATATATCCACCTTGATCACCAGGCACATCAATCACTTCCAAGTTGCTTGGTTCATGCAAAAGGCTCTGAGAAGTTTCAGACAGGCCAATATCTGGAGCAAAACCTTCATAATTGGATTGTGGAGTATAATAAATCGTATCCCCCCAAGTGACCAAAGCAGTCCCTGCATCTATGGCAGGTGAACTATCTGATACACTATAGTCGCCAGCCTCGGCATTCAAAAATAAAGGGTCAGCATCGAAGCAGTTGGAATAACTGCCGATGGTAACCCAACCGTTTGGAAATGTGGTTACGATTGACTCTACTCCCCCCTCGATGATGGAATTATAGAAATTAATAGGATAATTATATAGAACATCTCCCCACACTGAAATATTTAGCGGAGAGTTATTATGTATGATTGAATTTATTATATGGAGGCTGGATTGATTATAATGGAGACCCCCTCCAGAGGCAGATATTGAAAGGTTATTAGTAATGATTGAGTTTGTTAAGCTCATTTGTTCCGCATAACCTATAAATATTCCGCCACCATCACCATCAGCAGTATTACCTTTAATGAGGCACTTCATTATCG
>JADHTQ010000118.1 GCA_016784965.1 Bacteriovoracaceae bacterium
AATGACCGACTTCCCTGCACAGTAAGCATCAACTGCAGCTGATGTTACCGAACTTGAATAGACAATATCACTTATTAACAACAACTCACCGATTGGCTGCATAGATATTTCGCAATTTAAACCTGGTAAATCATGCATATTAATAGGGCATGCCGGATGAGGCTTGATAATATATCGGACAGATTGATCGATATCCTCAAAAGCAGTCATTAATAGCGCTATCTGTTTATTGGTATTTTCTTTCAGATAATCACCAACCACCAAGAGCGTTCTTTTTTGCGGTCTATTCTTATAATTTTTGATCTGAGATACATGAGGGTTATGTAAATGCAAATAGCGTAACGCCTCAACCTCGATCAAACCCTCTTGTGGATATCCACTATCAATATAGCTATTTTTCATTATAGAACCATTTACTCCAACATAGTTAGGCAGAGGTAAATCATTTTTACCTGTACGTACATAACTGCGTGGATCAAAAAAATTAATCAAGCTCCAATAAATCGTTGTTGAATGAGGGGTGCCGATGAGATTTTTTTTATGCCCTGCTGATTGCCAGGCAGAGATAAAGCCAGCTTCCCACCCCTGATTCTCTCGCAGATAGCACCCTTTATTCTGCGTTGGCAGCTCAATCATAGCCTTCTCAAATAGATTGAAATAGAGTAAATTGCTTATGGTCGCAACACCGGACATTGAGTCTTGGCAATCTTTCTCAAATAAGGGCCAAAGATAGTCACTTTTTAACTGCACTTGTGTACAAATAATTTTTTTTAATTTTAAAACTTTATGCCAATCTTTTAAAGTCTGAAGGAGCAACGATACACTTAAAAATGAAGCAAGGGTTACATGAGTCTGCTTACCACTCCCCCCATTATTAAATTTTCGTATCAAGGTCCGTGCTTTTTTAGCAGACGGCAACAATTCATCTTTAACATAAATATGCAGCCAATTTGTAGGATGTTTATTATCTCCCAACACATCAATCAATTTTGTCCAGTATCGACTCTCATATTGACCATTTTTTGCAGATTCTGGCACTAGATTAAACAAATAAGAGACGAAAGTTGTGGTGGCAGTTGTCTCTCTCCACTCTTTAACCCCAGCACCTTTTAATGGCCAATTTAACAACGTGTAACGTAGCAGCCAGATTGTGGACTGGATAACATTAGGCAGTAAATAATAAACTTTTTTTATAAAGCTAGAATTGTTTTTACTATTTGGCGCTTTAATCCATTCAGACTCTATTAATAACTTTTCTGCTAATAGAGAAATAGACATAGCCAACTCTTTATTCGTAGATGCAAGTTGAATTTTTTTATATTTACCTTTTTTTAGCAGTTGCTCTAATGCCATCACCTTAATAACATTATTAATCTGTGGAGATTTTGCATAATTACACTTTTCAGTTAATAGCGTCATCCACCAATAGCTGAAATTTTTTCGAATTTCCAAGCGATCAACTATTCGAATTCCAGAAATCTTTTCTTCACCAAATTCATAGATTAATTTTAGATATTGCGCCTTTAAAAAATCCGAATTATCTTCAATTAAACCATGGATAGAGAAAATTCTATTAGAATTTTCTAGTGCATACTGTCTCCAATAAACCACATCACACTCATAAAGATAAGAAAAATTATCCGAATCTAGTATTAATAGTTTTTCAGTCAAAAGTTATGCTGTCGTTTTTATTCATTAGAGGTATCTTCATAAGTAATCTCTTCAATCTTATTCGCTATAAGTTTCATCGTACTTACTGGTGCCGATGAAAATCTAGAGTAACCAGACAATGCAGGATGATCAAATGATTGTTTATATAAAACTATATTCTTTAAAACATTATGAATATTATTTGAATAGTTGCCAAATTTTACAAGTGAGAAATTACCCTTTCCTTTAAAAATTGAAAATCCAATTTTGCTCATCCTATCTAAAAAATAATCATTCCCAGCCTTTAACCTCTGAACTGACTTTAAGACTTCTTCATGATAATCAATCATTTTATGTACAACCTCGGCAGCAATAGAACTCACTTCATACATTGGTCGCACTTTATGCAATAAATTAATAATCCTCTTACCTCCTACAGCGTAACCAATGCGTAGACCAGCCAAGCCCCACGCCTTAGCAAATGTTCTGGCAATCACTAAGTTTGAATACTTATTTATCCAATTTAAGGCTGTAGTATCGCAAAAAGGGTAATATGCCTCGTCAATTAAAACTATAGCCCCAATCTCCTTACAGGCGGAAATAAGTTGTTGCAATTGCTCTTCATTTAGTGCCACCCCAGTGGGACTATCTGGATTTGGAAAACAGACTAGTTTCGGTCTAGTTTTTTTTACAGTGTTTAAAAATAAATCAAAATCTAAAATAGGTCCACTATCAGAAGCTACATAATTAACCTCTACCAATTGTGCGCCATAAATCTTAGCGTATATTTCGTACATTATAAAAGTAGGTGAAGTAATTAAAACCTTATCACCTCTATTAATAAAGACTTCAAACACAGACCTTATTACACCATCTGACCCATGTGATAATAGTAAGTTATGAGAGTCTACATCTAAAAGTCTGGCTAATTTTTCATATAAAAATGATAAATCTGGATAACCATAAATCGACTTTATGCTGATAGAGTTAAATGCTTTTCTTATCACCTTATTTAATTCTGGATCTAAATTTTCATTTTTATCTAACCATATTTTATTTATATCCCTACCAGAAGATTCAGTCCAATATGGCCTTAGTAATGAGTCATTAAAGATCTCATCTCTTGCTAATGTTTCAATATTCATTTTTTATTATCAAGCCACCACTTCACCTGTCCAATCTGCCATTCATAATCCATATCCAAACCAGCTTCATTATAAATTGGCAATATCTTTCTCCCCATCCAGCGTTGTGGTAACAACCCATACTCTAAGTTATCCAAATTTTCTGGCCTAATAATGCTTACAGCCACATCTGCAAACCAGACATCTCCTTGACTATCACGATCACAATTTATATTTTCTAATTCTGGATGATGTTCAAAATCTATATAGGGTTTTAGTGTCCCATCAGAAGAGACCCGTCTGGCTCGTGTTGGGCTATACATATTGTAACGACTAACCGTTACTGCAGAGTCCGCAGATGGGTCGTCACGCAACATTTGAATACCTTGACTAATTTGTTTAGATGTGATGGTTGGTGCATTACAAAACATCAAAATAAGCAGTTCTGGTCGCTCACCTATTCTATCAGTAATTATCTGGTAACCATGTTTATAAGCGTCATCTCCAAGAGCCTCTGATGTTGCTAGGTAGTCAGGTCGATTAATTAACTCAAATCCCACTTTTTTTCCTAGATTTATTAACTCTGGATCATCTGTTGAAATGAAATTTTTGTCAATTTCAACCGTATTCAGAGCGGCTTGCATTGGATACCATGCCAGTGGGTGTCCGTCAATATCATAAAGATTTTTACCCGGAAAACCAACACTCCCCTTTCGCCCTAAAATTAGTGAGCAGATCATATATTCTCCGACTTTTTATTTAAAAAATAATTCATACAACTACACAGCGGGAGCAGGGCTCTACCCCATTCCTCTTGCCAGAAAGATGATTAGCACGCAACTCTTGATACATTTTTCCATTCCATATTTTAGAAATAGATTTATCTAGTATTGTTTCGTTACTCAATTTAGTCAAATAATCAACATCGCATGGAGCTACTTTTCCATCCCACCAAATAAACATCCTGCGCCACAAGTCAGAACAAGGCTGAGTAACTCCTTTTTTATCCGCATCGTAAACATTTTCCCATGGATTGTAATCAACGAATGCCACTTGATCTACATATTTTGACCAAAAATCTTCCATTCCCCCCATTTCTTGCTGATCATTAAATCGAACACCAGAGACTCTAGTGATTAACTTTGAGTTTGGATATTGAGTCTCTTTTATTCTATGAAAGTTTTCCACATTTTTCACCACCCTGTCTAGATTGCCATTTACTCTTAACTTGCTATATAGCGGCTCTGATGCAGCATCAGCAGAAAACACTAAAGTTTGTAAATCTGCCTGTAATATAGCATGAGACATTTTCTCATCCAGCAGATAAGCATTAGTGTTTATTTTTGAGGCTAAAAACTTACCTGACATATAGTTTAAAAACTCTGGAAGCTGCTTATTGACTGTTGGTTCACCTCTTGATGCCAAGGTAACCCCCTCTACCTTCCCTTCAAGCTGATCAATTATTTTTTTAAAAAGATCCAAACTCATTACCCCCATATGACCATTCTTTTTATTTGATAGTCTACTATCTATTTGATAACAAAATACACAGCGATAATTACAAATTGATGTTGGTTCGATTTGAACGAGAGGCGGATACTCTGCTGTTTTATGGCCAGATGGAAGCATATCATAACTATATCGATATCGGATATAACGCAAATAATCTTTAGGCTTTAGTCGAGACATCTCTTCCACTACATGATCACGAAGATAGAATTTTTCACCATTGTCATTATTAGTAATGCCACCCCCTGCTAAATCTTGAAGTGCATTATTAATAATTTCATCTTTTCTGACAATAGGATCTTCCATCATGCTGGTTAGACGGTCTACAATTTCTTCTCTTTTTTTGCCAACTCCTCGTAACTCTATAATTGAATTAGCTTTATCATATATTTTTTTACTCATAGAAAATTTTTAACCATCTTACAATTTAGTTTCTGTTGTAACTCTTCATTCAAACTGGTGCGTCTTAAAACAAAAGCGACATGATTACTCTCTGCAGCCTCATAATCACTTATAGAATCACCAACCATTAACGCTTGTAGTGGATCAACATCATACTCCTTTAATAAACTTTCAACCGCTTTTCCTTTACTTATTGGTGAGCCGATTACTTTTTGAAAATAAAATTTTATCTTTAATTGATCCAGAATATACTCTATTTCTAATTGAGGGGTTGCGGTGACCAGAAAAAACTGCTTTTTATGATAATTTTCTTGTAAATACTCTTTAATACCATCCACCCAAGCTGAGTCAATGACCTTTTGCTTCACTAACTGTGAAAACTTATCTGTATACTGGTCTACAATACTCTGGGTTGGGTCTTTACCCGCCCAAGCAAGATAGATAGGAATCTTATCAAAACGCGACATTCCACCATTATTTTCATGGTGCCTACGCACTCTTTTAGCAGCCTCTTCTCCAAATGGTAAAAACAACAACTCGAATGCATCAGATTTAACTCCTACGGAATCTTTAATAACTCCATCAAAATCCCAAAATATCGCTTTATTATTAGTAAAATACATCATAAACCTTAAGGGTATTCATCTGTTGCATATTTTTTAATTTTTCAAACCTTAATAAAGCATTAAGTTTGAGACTTTCTTTTTTTGGAGCTACTATTAGTATCACTCAGCGACACAATCATTCCC
>JADHTQ010000057.1 GCA_016784965.1 Bacteriovoracaceae bacterium
CGGACACTGAACATTAATCTTCCAGAACACCTATTAAAGAAACTGGAAAAATTGGGTGATGATTTTGAAGGTTGTAGTGAGCTTGAAATCATAGAGTCTTTGGTAGACCAATATCTTGAACAAATTAGACACGCTAGAGTCAAAAGAAGCTCAAAAAGGGAATCAATAAACCAACGCTACATTACAAGAGATGTCAAAGAGCAGGTGGATAAAAGGGCAAACAGTAGATGTGAAGCAATTTCACCGATTAGTGGAAAAAGGTGCAGTAGTAGAGTGAATTTGCAATATGACCATATATTGCCTGTATCCAAAGGTGGTGATAGCTCTAAGGAGAATATTAGAAAACTGTGCAATATGTGTAACACTAGGGCGGGTGTGAGGGCAGTAGGCCTTTTAAAAATGCTGCAAAGAGATGGTGCTACAGCGCCTACATGCAAAAAGCTATATATAGAAAACACAAGTGCAGGATCTCAATATACGTTTATTGCACCAGTTGTAATGGGCCCAGATTGAAAATAACTGAATTCTATACCAAAAAGTGTATCACTATGTGAATCCCAAACAGACGCATTGCGGCTTTCTCCGGCGAAGGTAACTTTAAACTTAAAATTATGCAAGCATGTAGTTATTTAAACTAAAAATATATAAAATTCGAAGAAATCTATGGAACTATGTGAAATCAAAGGGATGCACTTTTATGATAGAGAGGCAGCGGAGGTGGAAAAAATTACAAATATTCCTTATTTACTTTAAAAAAGCAACATCTCAGTGTAATGAGTTCGACACTTAAATTTTTATAAAAGTTTATTAAAACCTCGATCTTTTTTAAGGACATCAATCATGTTTTACAAAAAATTAATTTTATTTACACTTCTTACATCAATTTGTTTCAACCAACAAGCCAACACGAGCGACCAGACAACAAACAATCGCACCATTGCTTCTACAAATGAAAGTGACAGAGACTTCGTGCCACTTAATAAGCAAAACTTCCAATATGGAATTTTTGTAACCAGAACCCTGCACCCTGGTATTCATAATAAGCAGAGTATTGATCAAATAATTGAGATTCAGCAAAAGCAAAATAAAGTTCGCGATGCTCTTGTTAATGGTTTGAAGAAGACTTTTTTTCCATTTGTGAAGATGTTTTCTCCAGCTTTACTAGCAGAGGGAGTTAATCTGCAAGAAGAAATTTTAAAGGGACTCAATTTCTTTGCAGAGGAGTTAAAGCAGATTGAAGTAAGTGAACAAACGAGTTTTTCCATAATGATAGTGCCATCCCTATCAGATGAGCTAGTTATTCGTAATACTTTTGGCGAGGTTCCCTTAAAGAGGTTTTATGCTCAAGATAAGTATACAATATATGAACCACTCCCCGATACTCAAGATGCTTTTATGACAGCAGAAGAGGTTCTTCGGACCAAAATCTATAAAGGCATGGGCAAGGTGATGGCAGATCACTACTACTATGATACCGCAAATCCCTTTTTTGTTTCTTTAGAACTTAAAGTAGTTCTAAAACCCAATAAAGTTGATTCAAAAATTAAGGCACAGGCGATTATTGGAATGCCAGTAAACAAAGAGATGCCCTTTACTGAAGAAAATGAGCAGATTGCTTTTAACACGGTTAAGCTGCCAAGCCTTGATGCCGCAGACTCGCTGCTTCGAGTTTCAAGTAACCCCGTGGCCTTTGTCAATATTGACTATCCTTTTGATGAGGGTGTTGATCCTATGATGCATATTGAATTTGGACCACTTGGAACTTACCAAAATGGTGGGTGGACCAGACCAAATGGCACAAGTTTTAAAAATCTCGTTCCAAAACTAATTGGGATTCCAAAAGTAAGAGGCGTGAGCACCAGGGTTATAGCAGCATCATTTAATATATTTAATTTGTCGATCAATTTAAAAAAGATGGAAATATCTGATTTAGATTTAATCCTATCAGTCGGATTATCTAGGTTTCCGGCCTTTAGTATCGGCTCGATAAATAAAACGTCGATTGATGAGCAGTTTCAAACAGAGATCAATAAGGCCGTTCAAGAGGGGATTGCAGATCAAAAGAAATCTGTTCCTGGGAAGTTAACGACTAACCTGAAAATGCAATCAAGTGTTGTTAGTGGGTTAATGGAGAAAATTTTTACAGTTTCAAAATAGTAAAAAAATAGATATTAAGGAAAAAATCATGAATTTATTAAAATTATTAATTATTGTATTTTTAACTTCAATGGCATCTGGCTCGTTTGCAAATAGTGCAGATGTTGATATTACCAGAAACTTAGTTAACAGAGAGCTAATATATACGAAGTTTTTTCAGGTTACAAAAGATATGTCTGATCTGCGACGAAGGTTTGCTGGCGAGCTTTGGAAGGCAAGTTGTCTTAAAGGAAAAAACAGTATTTGCGGCCTGTACGTCAAGTCTATTTTTGGCAAATACAAAAAAGTTGTTAAAAATCGGGATCTTCTAAATTTAATTGCCCATTACTATTATATTGATGACTTGGAAAATTTTAAAAATGCAGTGGAATTTTACTACTTTTCACTTAGCACTTTTGTCTGGGAGTTTTCAAAAAACCCTTACTACTTGTCAAGTGACTCACATAAAAAAATGGCGATTGATATAGTAAATCAAAGGCCGTTTAAAGCACTCAAGCAGATACGTTCGTGTTTGGATGCAAATACCAAACTGGTAGATGGTTACCAAAAAATTAGAGCACTCGATGAGGTAAAGAAAACTTGTCTGGACAACAATAAAATGATTGCCCAGCTACTCAAGTTTTCTCGTGACCTATTAAGTTCTGAGAAAAGAAGAGGGACTCTTAAGTATAAAGGGCCAGGTTTTGTAAAATCATATGCGGGTTATATTGAAGGCAATAACGTAGAACTACTTACTCAAAATCCATATCATGAAGGCATGATACAGTATTTAGGAGAGTTACAAGAGAAGTTCAATACAACCAAAAATCCTGTTAGTGGGAAAAAATATGTGGAAATGGGAGTTGAAGATTTTAAAGCAGTGATGAAAACTCCTGGTGACGCTTTAAGCAAGCTATTTACAAAAGAAGAAGGGTTTCCCACAGACTTTGATGAAAATGCGGATAATTTTCATCAACTTTTTAGTTCGAAAGTACCTCACGCCAACCAAAAGAACATTTTTGGTGAAATTTTAAAAGCAATAGATAGCGCCCAAGAATCTGTATTTATCGATGTATTCTTTTATGGCGGCACTATGGGAGTGTATTTATCTAAAAAATTAATTAAAAAAGTGCAAGAGAATCCTAAGTTAAAAGTATTCATTGTTACTGATATGGTTAACAATTTGGGATATAAAAAAGAGCTGGATGTAGCATATAACTATATTAGGGCCTACGCAGAAAAATTCCCCCAAAGTGGTATAACAGTCTTACCTGCTAATATTTATTTAAAAAGAACAGCACTACCAGACTTTATGGATCTTTTGGTTAATGATAATAACTTGAAACATTTAATGGATAGTGATGCTTTAAAAGAATACGCACAGCAATTATCCACCTACCCAAATGCCAAGTCTGACCACTCCAAAGTATACATTATAGATGGTAAAAATCCTAAAAAGGCAGTCGCATTTATCGGCTCTAAAAATCTAACCGATAGTTCGGGAAGTATTGCCTATGATGAAATGGTTAAGGTTCAAGGACCTGCAGCACTATTAATTCAAGACTCATACTACTATGATCTATATGAAGCTATGAGCTTAGATATGGACAAAACGACAAGCGCAACAGGTAGCAGTAGCAGTGCAGACAACAAGGATAAGTTAATTAAAAACCGCTTAAGCTTTGTAGATGTAATGGGAAGAGGTGGAAGTAATTATTTAAATAAAAGATTCGTGGCCAAAAAGCGCGGTGATACGTTGTTGCAGATTGGTCAAAATAATGTGTATGGTACGATTAGGTCACCTTTGGCCCAAGATATTGATGCAATTTTACATGCAAAAAAGCAAATTATCATTAGCGATCAATTCGTATATGAGCCACAAGTGGTATCTGCCCTCATGTATGCAGCATCCAAGTCGATTGCTCGTGGTAGAGACTTAAAGATTTATATCATGATGGCATCACTAACCGATCCAAGAAACTTAGACAAACCCTTTGGACATATTCCAAATAATCTTCTGTTGGAGGACTTACTATCCATTAAAGGAAGAGATGGAACTCCTTTTATGAAAATTAAATGGAAAAAAGTTCCAGACAGTGATGCCGCTGCACTTAAAGCAGTTGCTGCCGCAAATAATGCACTTCTTGCCCCCGAATACCACTTAAAATCCATTTCAGTAGATGGAATAATAGATGCAAGTCAGTGTCAAACGTCGAATCCCGAGTCAACCATTGAAGGTCTACCAACTCTAATTTCAGGGTCTGCCAATAAGGACAACATGACCATGTCCGGAGGCTTTAGAGAGTTTCAACTAGTACTTTTTGATAAGGCCAGCACGGTAAAACACGATTGCCTTTTCTGGTCGAGATGGAACGATCCCGACAATTCGATTTGGGCCAAACCAGATGATTTTAAAGTCCCCCAGTCTATGACAGAAAAAGGAATCACTCCCCGAAAATTAAGACACATCCTCCGATCGATCTTCTTAAACGGCTACAATTTCGACGAAAAAGTCCTATAAATGGTGCCAGCAGACTTGTGGGACTGTCCGCATCAAACAGAGTCAGTCCCACAGATTATACAGGTTCTATAGGTTTTTTTATAGGTTCTTAGCTTAGATGTTTTCCAAGGATTCCAGCAAGCTCAAACATAGTAACTTCTTTTTTGCCAAAAACAGCTTTGAGCTTGGCATCAGCTAAAATGTTCCTTTTGTTTTTTGGATTTTGTAGCTTGTGTTTTTTTATGTAAACCCAAATTTTCTTAACAGCTTCTGTTCTTGGAAGTGCTTTATCTCCAATAACTGCAGCTAGTGCATCAGAAGGTTTCATTGGCTTCATGAATGCGGCATTTGGCTTTCTTTTAGTTTTTTTCTTAACAGCTTTTTTAGCTGGCTTTTTCTTAGCTACCTTTTTCTTAGTTACCTTTTTCTTAGTTACCTTTTTCTTAGTTACTTTTTTCTTAGCTACTTTTTTCTTAGCTACTTTTTTCTTAGTTACTTTCTTTTTTGCCATAAAACCTCCGTTTATTTATGATCTCTATAATATTATGGCCAAATTCAATCTATTTGTATAGCACTTGGACCTATAGATTTATTAATGAGGCAATTTTTTACTTATGCTAGTTAAAAAGCTTCAATAGTTATATTAAACTGGTCAGGTACCGCTGTTAATCAACAGCTGCAAGATAAGATTCTAGGCGGCTAGTATCGCAAACTTTATCTAGGTAAGTTTTCTTTGATTCCTCAGATTTTTCGCGACCAATTAGCGTGAGAACGTCGTGATCGCTCCGGCAGTCTTTTTGAAAATACTGCCGAATTTTCTCTTTAACTTTAATTTTGTCCTCTTTGGTTAATTTTTGATAATTTTTTCCGGCAGTCCACCCATAAGACCATCGCCATGTCGATGGTATAAATGCAGATCCCCCAACAAAAACTCCCATCTCCATGACATCACCCAAGCGGTTTTCGTGCTTTTTTAATTTTTTATTAATTTCTTTCATAATAGGGTTTTGGCTTCCATCTTTATTGTTATTTAGGTCTAGTAAATCTGACAGGGATTTTCCTGATGCCTCCTTAACACATTTATTAAGTGCTTTATCTGCAGCAATTCTTTTAAATCTTCTTCCGCCAGCAAAGTAAGCAACATCATGAATCACACAACAGTGTAACCACAGATTTGGCCGATTTGGGGTACCTTCGGGAAAACTGCTACAGCCATCTGTGGAGAAGTTGTGAAGCTCAATCTCCCAAAATGCAAATTTGCCAATGAGGTCACTTATCCACTCAAGCAGTTCATTGCTTGTTATAAAAGAAGTTATTTCTTGGTTTTCACACTGCTTACTCTCCTGTGCTTTCAGATGCTGAAGATTATAAGCTAAAAAAAACAGCGATATTAAAATGGTGGAAATTACTATTTGTCTCAGTTGGTACCTCTTTTTATTTATCACTTTATCGGTCTCACACTGTTTAAGCTTTAGGTTTGCTGATAACTCTTCAATATATAGCAAGTTTACGATAAATTTATAATTACTTAATAATAATTGCATATTTTTTTGATAAACATCCTACTGTATTGAATTGAGGATTTAATGAAAGTTGTTTATTTACGATTATGTATTTTTGCACTTGTTGTGAGTTTAAAAGCATTTGGCGGAGTAGATCCTTGTGTGGGTATCGCAAGCTACGTAGTACGGCACGAAGGGCAATCCAGCCAATCTTTATTACAAGTTATGCGTTACAGGTTAGCAGATAGAGACCCAGGGGAGTCATTTTATGACCTTTTTCGAGTCTATATAATGTACTACTCTTCAGATCAAGTTGTCAGAATGAACAGGGATATGACTATTCCTGACAAGTTTCTACTCGACAATCCAGCCTTTATAGCCTTAATGACAAAACGAAGTGACACAGTCTTAGCACAAGATAGGGCCCTACTTCATAAAACAATTCAGCAATGGTTTAAACTACAAGTACCTAAAAAATAGTAGAGGTAATCGATCGAATCGATCGTGCCAGCAGACTTGTGGGACCTATCGCACTAAACACGGTGAGTCCCACAAGTCTGCTGGCACCATTTACCATTTAACCATTTAAAAAATGGTTGAGGCGATTCTTCCTGTGATGAAGTTGAATAGCCGGCGTGCATGTGCTCTGGCTTCATACTCGACATCTTCTTTTTTATTGTCATATATGTCAGGCATGTAGAGCATGTCATATGTAACCAGAGGGTTGTCAAAGATCATACCCGTTAGTCTTGCAGTTTGTTCAAGGGGTCTCAAAAACTCCTCAACTGTAAAGTGGTTATTGCCACCTTCTTGATAAGTATCGGGCGAGCCCCCAACAGTTGTGGAGATTAAAAAATCTTTGCCTTCGAGCTTGCTTCCATCGGGACCAAAGGCAAAACCATACACAAAGACTTTATCTAACCATTCTTTTAACATTCCAGGCATTCCGTACCAATAAAAGGGAAACTGGAAGACAATAAACTCAGATTCCTCTAATGCCTTTTGTTCTGCTTCAACATCAATTTTAAAGTCAGGGTACATCTTATAAAGGTCTCTGACCTCAACCTCTTTGATGCTTTTTACTTGCTTAATAATAATCTTGTTGGCCAAAGATGCATTTTCTAAATCCGGGTGTGCTAGGATGATTGATACTTTCATGAATTTAACCTCTCTTTACAATTTATTTAGACTATTCTCATACTTACTGAATCCTGGATAGAAGTGCCCTCTGCATAGACGAGCTGTGCCAAGATCATTACTAGAAGTGATAATAGTGATATTAGCTTCATAAGTTCCCCCAATCTTGATGGACTGCAAAAAATTAACAGTCATCATAAATAATACAATAAACTATATTGATGAGAAATGTTGACATGTTAGATACAGAAAATCAATATGTACCTTTAGACTTCTCATACCTTGGAGTTGTTGATGAAACCTAAATTTTGTGTTTTGTACTTGTCAGCAGTTGTCTTTACTTTTGCTGCCTTTGTATCTTGTAGCACATTTAATACTGATTCTAGAGTTTCGATATTTTGCCTAGAAAAGGATGAGGATCTTACTGCAGACTTAAAGCATACAATTGATGTGATTAAAATGGAGTTGGACCAACAAAAAAAGAGGGCTTTTCCGGCAAAATGCAACGCTGTAAATGCGCTCATAAAGGGTACTACGGCCCTGGATCTTGCAAACAGGGGGATAAGGGATATCTCCCCATTAGTAGAATTTAAGGGGCTTGTTACTTTAAACCTCAACGAGAACCCGATCGTTGATATTTCACCTCTGAGGAATTTATCACATTTAAAGTTACTTAAGCTCGTTGCTTCTAATGAGATTGTGGATTTAACACCTCTTCAAAACTTAACAAGCCTTGAGGTGCTACAGCTTTCGTCTCATAGGGTTGTAGATATAACGCCCCTAAAGGATCTTAAAAACTTAGTTGCACTAGGAATTGATGTTATTCAAGATGTAGGTGAAGAACAAGTGAGGCTTAAAAAGCGGGGGCGGGGGTCTTCTAGGGCCAGGGCAACAGATATATCATCCCTAAAAGGTTTAACAAATTTAACTTGGCTTTCTCTGTACAATAATAAAATTGTGGATATTTCGCCTCTTCAACAATTAACACAGCTAACTTATCTCAAGCTTGAAAGAAATAAGATAGTAGATATATCCCCTCTTAAGAATCTAATAAACTTAGAAAGACTTTACCTTGGAACCAATGAAATAACAGATGTATCACCAATTAAAAGTCTAACAAAATTAAAAGAGCTATGGCTTGGGTCCAATAAGATAGTGGATATCTCACCCTTGGAGAACTTGGAAAATGTGGTTGATCTCGATCTTTCTTACAACCAAATCAATAAAAGCACCTGCACAATGATTGAAAAATCAAAAGCAGTCAAAAACTTCTGTATATCTTTAGATAATTAGTACATGTAGACTCATTGCTTAGTATTATAGATAAAGGGGAAGTGTTTTGGATTATTATTTTGTTATAGTTTCAGCTATAGCCGGTGGAATCTCTGGTGCGATAGTAAGCTTTTTTGGGTTCAAGAAAATTTCGACAACAGTGCTAGGAGTTGTACTGTTTTCTACAATCATTGGAATTGGTAAAACCCCAGCTGTGAAAACAACCATTATGTCATACTTTGATGAGCACTATGCCATCAAACAGGAAATTATGGAAAAGATGTCTGCTTTTAGAGACATTCCTGAAGTGGCAAAAAAGCTAAAGAGCTTCAAAAATGTAAAGGATGCGCAGCTTTACTCAAGAGTTTTAGTACACAAAGGAATTAAGAGATTAAGTTTTGATGAATTAATGGTGTGGAATGAAACAAGACTAGAAATGGCAAAGTTATCTAAGCAGGTTTGTGTTGGCTTATGGAATGGAAATCTTACAGATGAAGTTCTTCTAAATTCAATGGCCAAGTTAGATAAATTATATTTTAACAATTGGGTCGAGTTCTCCATCAAAGCGGCCAAGCTCGAAGTGAAAGCTGCTGCCTATCTGCACACAACCCGTGATGATTTTAACCAGGGTGTTGTTGCCATTGCCAATCTTTATGGAGAGTTGGCAAAAACTAAAATTGGGGCAGCTTTTGCTGCAGGTCCACAGATTTCTGATGATGATGCATGTTGGGCGATGAAAACGTTATTAAGTGGTGCTACTAAAATTGACAAGAAAGTATCAGAAAAATTCCTACGACAGATGTCCATGATGTAATCCTTTTTTAAAAACTCCCAACACATAGCAAGGTGCAGGCTGTTACTAAATTACGGTGTCATGGTGAATCTGGCGGTCAGTGTTTAAGCTAGTTGAGTAAGTTTGTCAGAAACTCTAGAAGTGTAGTTATTAGTAAGCTTCTGTGTATTCCCGCAATGCAGAAGCTTGCTTGGCATTAACGTTGCATTAAACAAGCTTGTCGCATTCAATAAAAAGGAGAAGGTCATGAATGGTAAAATTTGTTTGGCAGTGTTGTGTCTGATGACGTTAAGCTTATCTCTAAACGCAAAAGTTGTTCAGCTTAACTTCTGCAAGAATCAAACTCAAAGTATTACTTTAGGTAGAGGTGTTTTAAAGGTTGCGTTTGAAAATGGGTCACCACAGAATTTAACTAAAAAAATTAAGCGAGATGGAACAACTGGTGAGACTTATAAAAATGAAATCACCTTAAAAATGGGAGCAAAGGCATCTAAGCTTAAGCTAGTGGTTCATGTTTTTAAAAAAATTAATGGCAAGATCACGAGAGAGCGAGTTGTCGTTAAAGTCAACGTTTTAAATAATTGTAATTCCGATCTGGGAATTAATGTAACAGATACAAGGCTTCTAAAAGTAAAAAATGAGCTGGCAATGTCGGTACTTAAACACCATTTCAAAGATAAAAAAAGAAGCTTTGAAAAAGCATTACAGGAGCTTTTTGAGTCAAAAGAATCTGCTCAAATCAGAGGACTTGGTAGGGGTTATCAAAATCGAGAAAAAGAACTGGCCCGCCTTATTGAAAAGTTGAAGATATTGAAAAAAGCAAATATGGATCTTTTAGATGAGCAGCGCCAGCAGATGATCAAAGAGATTATGAAACAAATTGATGATCTCAAAAAGGGCCTAGATACTGACAGATGTTTAAGTAACCGCTGTAGCAATCCACGCAGTAGCAATCCACGTAGTCGCAATCCGCGCAGTAGATGACTAGCGTATCTTATGGATGAAAATTAATTAACTCAATATCCGTGTTCAAGATTATATCTTTTCCATCGACGACAATAGGTGTTCTTTGTTGCATCTTTACCATCAGACCTTTGTAAAGTTTACTCGTCCAGTGAGTAACATACGCTGCTACTTGTTGACCTGGGACAGTAGATGTAACTTTGGTTTTGTAAAAACGGCAGTCAAAGCTTCCCGCTTCAACAACTATAGTTTCATCTCCTTGCTCAATAATTTCTGCACCGACACTGACTCCATCTGGAAGTTCTGGCAAGTCTCCATGTCCTAAAAGTTCGCATTGGGCAAAAAACTCACTTTTGGTATAAATAACATTTTTTATATTAGGAGAACCTGGAGGTAGTATCTGAGTAGTGGTTCTTTTTTTTACAATTTTTGTTTGATTTGACTCTAAAATTTCTTCTTCCTGGGTGCCTTCACTATTGGTATTTGTTGCCCCATCCATGGTAACTGATTGAACTACTTTGATCTCTTTGAGCATCCCTAGGTGGTGGCCCTCCACAACATCCATCCAGGCCTTGTTGCAATCTATGGTGATATTGCCACCACCATCTCCAGTCAAGTCAGTGGGTAAACTATTTGACTTACAGCCAATCGATAGGGTAACAACAATCATTGCAAGTACCAAGTTTCTCATAAATTCTCCTTTTTATAAGTTATAATAAACTTCATAATTAGATTTGAAGTTAACTGAGAAGTTTTATGCAATAGGTAGACCAACAGAAGCAGGGTCACAGCGCACCGCGCAGCGCGTCGAAGGTTTTAAAGGAAACATATATGTTAAGTATTTCTGCAGTAACAAAGCTAATCAATGGAATTGCATTATTTGAAAAGGCCAATTTTCAAATAAATCCTGGAGAAAAAGTAGGCCTTGTGGGGCCAAATGGAGCGGGCAAGACCACTTTTTTTAACTTAATTATGGGCATTGACCGTCCTGATGAAGGCCAAGTTTCCATTGAAAATAAAATAAGAATCTCATATTTTAGTCAAAAAGTTGGTGAAATGTCTGGCACTACTGCACTTTCAGAAGTTATTAGTGGTAGTAAACAACTTAAAGATCTTTCACAAAGCTTAAAGGAGTTTGAGCAAAAGCTGGCTGATCCAAGCCTTGATCCGGACCAAATGGACCTAATTTTAGAGCAGATGGGAGAGGTTCAAACGGATTTTGAAAAACTAGGCGGATATGATCTTGAGTCAAGGGCCCAAGAGATGCTCACAGGTCTTGGTATATTTCCTAAAGATCACAACAAAAAAGTGGAAGACTTCAGTGGTGGATGGAAGATGAGGATTGCCCTGGCCAAAGTTTTAATCACCCTACCAGATTTAATCTTAATGGATGAGCCTACTAACTTTTTGGATATGGAGACAATTTTATGGCTTGAGTCTTGGCTTAAAAACTACAAAGGGGCGGTTTTTATGACAAGTCATGACCGCGAATTTATGAACAATGTGGTAAAAAAAGTCATTGAAGTAACTCCTCGTGGGGTATTTACGTACTCTGGAAACTATAACTTTTATGAGCATGAAAAGGAGATAAGGCGCAAACAAAATGCAGCAGAATTTGGACGGCAACAATCAAACCTCAAAAAAGAAGAAGAATTCATAGCACGCTTTAAGGCCCGAGCATCTCATGCAGCACAGGTTCAGTCGCGAGTAAAAAAGTTAGAAAAAATAAGTCGTGTGGAGTTAGAAAAAGACCTTGAACAAATAAGCATTCTGCTTCCGGAGATTCCTCGAGGTGGCAATGATGTGGCGATTATGAATGGTCTGGGTAAAGTATGGGTTGATAGTGAAGGAGATAAAAATGAAGTTTTTAAAAACTTAACTTGCACAGTTACAAGGCAGCAAAAAATTGCAGTAATTGGGATTAATGGTGCGGGAAAAACAACACTTCTTAAAATATTGGCAGACAAAACAGATTCAACATCCGGTGAGGCCAAACTTGGGCCTAGTATTAATGTTGGATATTTTGGCCAATACAGTTTTGAAAATCTAAACATGGAAAACACTATTTTTGAGGAGATTAGATATCACCTGCCTGCGGCCAGCGATGGATATATTAGAAACTTGCTGGCGGCCTTTTTATTTAAGGGTGATGAAGTTTTTAAAAAAATCAAGTATCTCTCAGGCGGTGAAAAAAGTCGTGTTATTTTGGCCTGGATTTTATCAAAGCCATTTAACTTATTAATACTGGATGAGCCCACCAACCACTTGGATATTGGGTCAAGGGAGGTGCTGCTTGACTCTTTGAAAAAATATACTGGAACAATACTTTTTGTAAGTCACGATCGCCACTTTATAAAAAAACTTGCAACTGATATTTTAGAAGTAGACAAGGGGAACGTATATCTTCACCCAGGAAACTATGAAAGTTATTTAGATTCTTTAGGGAGTAAAAAATAAATCATGATAGGATCAAGTTTTCTTTTCTAATTTATCCATCATCTTGCACGCCTTTTTATTACCTAAAAAACACGCCTTTTTGTAATATTTTAAAGCTTCATTTTCTTTTTTATCTTTTAAAAATCCCCTGGCCAGATTTAAACAAGAAAGTGGATTCCTAAGCATACAACCACTAAAGTAAAATGAATGGGCCTTTTTGGGATCTTGCTTATAGTAGTGATAATTACCCAGGTTGTTGCAGTCATAAGATGAACTTCCCGCATAACATGCAAAGACCATTTTTTTATAGAGATCTTGGGGTATGAGCCCTTTTTTTGTTTCAATGGCTCCAAAATTTAAAAGGTTGAGTACTACCTTGCTTTTGCTTCTACTGACACTTAGATCATATAACTTCTTTATAATAGTCCATCTTAAAAATTTATTATTATTTAATTTATCAGGGCCTTGCTTGATCTGCATATATGACTCATCAACAAACCACATAACATCAGGCCCGGCCATGCTTTCATTGGTCCATTTACCACCGATAATATTTTTATAAGCATCCAGTGCAATTGTTGCTTGGTACGCTAGCTCTTTTCTGATCACTTTATTTGATTCATAATATCCATCTTCAAAATGTTTATCAATAAACTTGTTAAAGGGTGTATAGGACACTTCATTGGTGGAGCTTACACCTACAATAATCTCCATATCTACCAAGTATTTAACTTGTTTTGGCAAACCATAGTGAGATTTTCCACTCGTGACTTCTTTTGGGCCTTTAAGTATCCTTATATGGGTTGCTGTGACTGGATCGTTGTGAACTTTGTGAAATGATGAAGTGTCAATTATAAAGCTTTTTTTGTCAATTCCTATTTTATTGATCAAGGCAATGACAAAAAGACCTGGATTTAGATCTCTACATGATACTGAGTCAAGGTTGCCCTGGGTGTTTTGGCAGGGTGTTCCTCGCATATAGGTGTGGGTAAAATTAATGGCAGCTTTTGACATGAGTGCTTTGATATCATTGGGGTGAAAAATAACTTCAAAGCCATCCGGGGAGATAATTGATACTTTTCGAAACGGATCTTCAAACATAGCAGACATTGTTGCTACTCCGTTGCACATTCCATCCCAAAACGACATTGGAAACCCTTTATTATGCCCTCTAGTTTTTGCTTCTTCTTTGGAGCTATTGAAAAAATAATCTCCCATGGCCAAATCATATTTTTCAGTAGGGGATAACTCAAATAGAAGTTTCTTCGATTTTTCATCACCTCTGGATGCCCAGTGAAGCAGGTTAATACTTTCACTGCGCGTAGGATAATCAAAGCCCAAAATAGTTCTCATTATCAAAAAAATGGGATTGTTTTGCCAGCGACCGGCAATGCCTCCAAACCATGATGGAATAAAAGTAAAAGACCAAGGCCGCTGATTTTTAGGAAGCTTTAGGGTTCGATTAAAAAAATTGTTCTTTTTAAGTACATCAAAGTTGATGATAACTCTTCCTTTAACCGGGATATAGAAAGGGTCCCAAGCAACAATGGATTTTTTGTATAATTCAATAACTTGAGTCGTAACCGATTTATTTTTGTAAAAGTAGCTATTTGTAGGGTACTTAGCCTCAATAATTAAAAATACAAAAACAAATGTTAAAACGACTAGACCCCAAGATAGAAGTCTCACTAGTTTATATTTGAATAAGTTTTTAAATTGAAACTTAGTTATAATCATAGATAGGGCACTTATGGGGATAACCACAATAAATAACTCACTGGCTAGCACATAAACAATGCGCCAACTAAAGATTCCTTGAATGCTTAGAGGGGAAACTTGAATGGGGGTAATGGGAAAAAAGAAGCGGTGGTTATAAAAAGGAGCAAAAAATGCGACTCCGTGTCCCCCGTTTGTTAGGGCATCGAGTATAGAGTGAGACATTGTAGATAGAAAAAACAAAGAATATAAAATGACATTATCCCTAGAGAATACTTTTGGATTTCTATAAAAAGCTACAATGAGCAGTAGTGGAAGTATTAGGGCAAAAAAGATTGAGTGGGTAAAACCACGATGTCCAAAGACCGCGCCATATGGTATTCCCATGTATAGAGTAATAATATCAATATCTGGTATGATGGAACACATTATAAAAAGAAATAATGTTAAATATTTTCTTTTGCCCAAGGCCTGGGCCAAAATACTTTTTTTGTAAATATAAAAAAGAGATAAACCAATATATCCATGAGTAAAAAGTGTTGTCATAGATCACCATAATGAAAATGAGTTATATGCAGGTAAAAGTATACATCACTTTAATACATGTTAGCCATAATATTAACTTAGTGAGCAATAAAAGGTCTTGCTGCCTTAATACAAGTAGCAGCGATGGTAGATGGGACTTTATTTCTAAAACCAGATAATTTATTTTTTTCATCTGCACTATTAATAAAAATAACAACAGTCATCTTGTGCTTTGGAATGTGGATTGCATTAGTCAAATAGGCACCAAATGTTCCCCCATGATAAAATACTTTTCCCAATCCACTTTTTTTCTCCATCATTATCCCTAAGCCAAATTCTGTTGGAATCCCATCTATAATGGGAGTAGTCTTTTTAAACTCGGATAAAAACTGTGACTTTTGGGCCAATGTATCCATGGGATAGCTTAATGAACTGTCAAAGAGAGTATTATAAAAATGAGCGACCTCTTTGGGCGTAGAGACAATGCCTCCATTGGCGTAACCAAAGCCATCATCAACCCAGGTCAGATCCTTTAATCCCCCATTAATATTGACGTAACCGTGTACAAAATCATCCCTCTGTGTGAGATCTACCTTGGTGTGCTTTTCATAGAAAGTTCTGTTTAACCTCAGTGGATTAAAAAGCACACTTTGCATTTGTTTAGAATGGTGAGATTTATCCGGAGACAACTCATCTAAAATCTTGCCCAAGAGTACGTAATTTGTATTTGAATAAGGTGTACCACATGCCAGATTAGCTTTACCTGGCTTAAAACAAGCAGCACGACTATATGCCAATTTTAAATCGAGCGTCTCATCCCTGGGCGGGGAACTATAAACGCTTTCAGCAGGGTCACCAATAAAAGGTATAAGTGCCCGATTGGCCCAATCACTACCTCTATAATCTGCAATGCCACTTGTATGGTTTAACAGCTGCCTGACTGTGGCCTTATCTGCATTGGAAATACTACTAATGATTTCAGAACTTAGAAAGTTTCTAATTGGTTGATCTAATAAAGAAGTACCATCTTGTGACATTTTGACATGATGGTAGACAATCATGGCCGCAATATAAGTTTTAGAGGTACTTGCAATTCTCATTAAACTATCGGGTTTAAAAGAAACTGGTACTTCACCACCCAAACCTAGGTTTGCAGATCCTAAGCTGGCAGAATACAAATTTGATCCATTTTGCTCTACAACTATAGAAACTCCAGGTGCACCTGCTTGAACTATCTTTTTGAGTAATTCCTCGATTTTAATTAATACGTCATCTTGCGACCAAAGGTTTGTGACTGAAAAAATTGCGATAAGTTGTATAGTGTAAAAAACCATCTTCATAATTAAAATACCTTCTTTAGGCAGTAATAGGTAACACCTTCTGGATAATTGAGCCTAATATATTGGGTTTGAAACCCCATCTTTTCAAAAAAAGCAATTGTGTCGCCACCAAAGAGGTTGGCATAAACACTTTTTACACCGGCTTTTTTAGCAAAACCCTCAATTTGTTTATACAAATGTAATCCTACACCTTTGTAACGTAGGTGTTGTGGCACGATAAGTTTAGAAATAATCAGGTTCTCTCCAAAAATTATCCCTGAGACTCCTCCAACAACTTCATTGTTTTCATCTCGAACAAAAACATGTAGTGGAGAGCTATTAAAATTAACTTTTGAATTATTATGGCCATTTAAACCAGCCGAAACAGCTTCGATCTGATTTTGTTTTGGTGAATATGTAACGTTAAAATCTGCAAGTTGTGAGCTACTTGGGATGCTTGGGCCGTCAGTAATAGTTTTGGTCAACTCAAATTGAGACGTGCCAGATACGGGGAAGTCTTGGTAATGATAAGTTTCAAGGTATCCATATTTTTTATAAAATCCTGGCGCTTGAAAGCTAGTTGTAACAAGAGTTGACTGATTAGCACCAAGTTGACGGGCCTGGTCTTCAAAGGCACTTAGTAGGTATTTTCCAACACTTTTGCCTCGCAAAGCTTCACTGACCCATAATGTTTCTACCTTGGCCCAGCTATCAACTACCTGTCCAACTATACCACCCAGAACAACTCCTTTTTGATCCAAAACAACAACAGAAACATCTTGTTTAACAGGTGACTTTAGTTTTGGATTTAATCCTTTTTGAGCTGCTTTTTTAAATTGCTTGACACTAGATGCTTCTGCACTCGTCTCAACAGTCGTTGTATACTTTTGAAAGTTTGCATCAGTTGCTGCCAAAAATACTTCTTTAAGCTTTTTTATAACGAAGTCTCTCGTTTCTACGTCGGGTAAATACAATTCCAAATGGTCACGTTGCAATGTGTGTTCATCCCAGTAGCGCTTTGTGGGGTCAACATCAAAAAGCAAGCTACCAACTTTTCCGACACCTGTTCGATCAAAAAAGATCTTATGGCAAAATGATTTTGCTTCATCACAACTCATGATTTTGACATCAAATGGGGCACCTCCAAATTTTTTAAAAGATAACCTTGGAAGCTCTTCATCTTGTGAACTAAGCCAGCGGACAAGAGATTTGGGGTTAATTTCTTGTACATCAAATGTAATGCTTTCAATGTGATCAATAGTCTGCATATCTGGTACAGTAGTATCAACTGACTCTGTTGAGATAACCTTAATTTCTACCCTGGTTCCAACTGATCTCATGGCAACTTTTTGCTTTCTAGCAAAACTTTCACCCTTATAAAAACCTGTTGTACTAAGCAAGTTGTTGATAAGGGCAATATTTTGTTCCACTACTTCATGTGAGTGGTCTAGGCCTGCAAGTAAGTTTTTTGGCAAAGGGGAGGGCTTCACGCTCAAAGAAGAGGTAGCTCCACCTGCAAAGGGATTAGCATTTTTTGCACAATCTACTGCCCAGGAGAAGTTCATTGAAAAAAGCAAGATCAATAAGACAATAAATTTCCTTATCAATTGTTGCCCCCAATTTGTATTTGTTAATGCTGTAAAAACCTTTAAGAACATGTTCTAGCAAACCATGACGTATAGCGCAATGCAAATGTCTAGATATTGTAAATTTGCCACTTCTGTTTAGCTTTTTACTTTCGATCTAATTACGAATTGGCACTGGTGCAACAAATGTAGGTATATAATGACACTTTGCCCAGACCCGGGTGTGTAAGTTGCTGATTTTGCAGGGTGAATCAAACTTAATTGTTGGCACGTATCTTGGATATATATGTATAGTGTCCATGAAGGACCTACATATTTCAAGGATGAGCGAGTATGAAAACTATCATTTTATTGATTACAATTTTATTTAGCACTTTATGTATCTCTGCAGAGCGAAGCAAGTCCACTAACAGCAAAACAAAATCCTACACTTTGCCAAAGATGACTATCAAACTTTTAGCACTTGATGACGACATTACTGTAATTTCTGATTCTGCTATTTTTGATACTCCAGTGATTTCTCCCCAAGATGAAAGACCAGTTGCTAGGTGGCCACACGACGAACTATAGAGGTCTTTGCCATTAAATAATTATATTTTAGTAGAGACAAACTGAACTTACTAAGTAGTGCGCAACGCGGCGCGTGGGGCGCAATGTAACCACTGGTCCCTCTATCACAGCTTCTAAATTCGATACCTTATATAACTTACAGCGCAAAACTTGTTGGCACACTCTATGCACGATTGGCCTGTATTACATACAACGGTAATGATTACCAATCACATAGGAGTTTAAAATGAAAAAAATTTTAGTGCTAATTATGTTTGTATCCTCTCTATCAGCAGTTTACTCAACAGCTCAGGCAGCTCGGTGTAAAGTTGAACTGCAAACGTTTCGTGGCCGAACGCTTAATACTTTTATCGGACGCGATCGTTTTGATCGTCAAGAAGCTTGCTACAAAGCAAAGCGAAAATGTCGACGGGAGCTTCGGCGCAGACAAGACAATGGTAGAAACCCATATGCCAGTTGCGTAAAGATTCGTCGTCAAAGAAGAGTAAGATGTTCAATTGACCTAGTAAATAGAAGAGGACGAGTTATTGATAGTTTTACAGGAGTTGCTCGTGAGCGTAGAAGGGCCTGTATGAAAGCACGTAGACAATGTCGCGCAGAAAAAGAGAGACTTCAAACTCGTCGTGGCAGACGCGGTCGTCGTGGCGGACGTGGTAGAAGAAACCTAACTTGCCAAAGATAATTAAAAATTTTCAAGCATATTTTAAAAGGGCCAAATGCTTAACATTTGGCCCTGTTTAATTTTGTACCTATTTTGTACCTACCTATTTTGTACCTGTAGACTTATGGGACTTAGTGCACAAGATCTATTTGATTAGTTTAAACCGCTTTGTGTCGCAAACCGTAAATCCCTTATTTTGATATGGCTTTCGATAGAACCTAGACCACATAAGGTAAAGCCTTGCTTCATATAATGTTCCAGTTTTTGAGGTTGCATAAGGTACGGCAGTGTTGCCCATGTTAAATTCGACTGTACCAGTTGGATCGTTGGCCCATTCCCATTGAGATCTTTTGTAGCCTTTTTTGGGGTGAGTTGCTTTGGAAACGCTGATCCAATTATCTTTATTTCTTGTCCCAGGATTGCCTACAGCGTATGAAACCTTAATTTTATTATTTGGGTTCGCGTGTATTTTTGCTCCATGCATGGTATTGGGTGTAACCGTACCGTTGGGAGTGACAATTTGTACTTTCGTGATCTTTGCGAAGGCGTCATCACATGGCTTAGGGTCTTTGAAAACATGATTGGGGTCATTTGGATTAGCATAGCTTGAGAAGCTAAACACAAATAAAATAAGACACATGAGTGCTGGAATAACTAATCTTTTCATTGGGTTCTCCTTAAAAAATATTTGTTGATTTGTATTAAAAAATTATAAGTTATTCCAAGAAAATTTAATACATAAAAATGACAAAAGGGCCGTCCAAAAGGTTCCAGGTTCCAAAACGGGCTGCAGGTAGTCATGGGTTCCACATAAAAATATATATGGTTCTATAAGTGGTTCTATACTATAAAGGTTCCAGGTTCCAGGTTCCAGGTTCCAGGTTCCAAAACGGGCTGCAGGTAGTCATGGGCAGTTGGTGATGCGATGGGTCTCGTGGGTCTGCTGGCACCTTTTGCCCCTTTTGCCAAAAATACTATTGCTGGTTTATGGAGTTTGTTGTTATCTTTGTTAGTGATAATATGCGGTTAAATAAAAGGAAATAAGTCTTATGACAAAACATTTTATATTTATAATCTTTTTGCTTGGCTGTAGTACAACTAAAACCAATTTTGTACAGGTAAAGCGCAGTTCTGTGGACACGGACTTAATTAGAAGTAATATTTATAAGGTTATCCCTGATATGCAAGGATGTGTTACAACGCATGATTTTACACAGGTTCCTCTCGAGCTAGATTTTACTATTAATCCTGAAGGCCGAGTTGTAAAAGCGAATGTTTGGCAAAAAGATGTATCACTTAATCCCATTATAAAACACTGCATAGAATTCATCTTAAAAAACATCTCTTACCCCAAATCTAAAAGCGGTGGGAATGTACAGGTTCATCAGCCCGTTTCTTGGTATGAAATAAAACCTCGATATTAGCTCCAAATTTTAACATCGTGTGTCCCGTTTTGGAACCTGGAACCTTTTGGAACCTTTTGGAACCCCGTTTTGGAACCTGGAACCTTTTGGAACCTGGGAGAACCTTTTAACCTTTTGGGAACATTTTGGTGATTGTGCGATTGAATGAGTTGGTGAAGCGTTCTTTATCTTTGGGGCCAATTGGTGATGGGCCACCGGTATCTACTCCGCTATATCGCAGGTCTTTCAGAAAGTCGCGTATGGAGAGCCTCTCTCTTACATTTTCTTGGGTATAAAGCTCACCTCTGGGACTGATTGCTGTGGCACCTTTTTCTACTACAAGTGCGGCAAGAGGGATGTCTGCTGTGATGACCAGATCGTTGTTGGTGACGTGCTCGACGATATAAAAATCTGCAATGTCAGTACCTTTTTCCACCTGAATGGAAGTAATTAGAGGGCCTTGAGGTACGGCCATATAACTATTGGCGACCAGGCATACCGGGACTTGTAAGCGAAATGATGCCTTAAATATCACCTCTTTAATAATCTTTGGACAAGCATCTGCGTCTATCCATATTTTTATGTCAGTCTTCTTTTCCACTTTAATTTCCATTTGTTAGCAAGTATCTTTTGAAAGTGCACAATGGGCCGTGGGCCATAAGATCCAGTATTTCAACCGATTAGTCAACATTGTATTAGTGTAAAAAAAGTGCTAGCGTGCACAATAGTGAGTGGCAATAAGGTAAAGGGGGCGTGATAATGACCAATAACGATATTTTTAAAAAGCTTAGGATTGCTCTGTCATTGAAAGATTTTGAAATAATTGAAATTCTTGAACTTGCTGATTTCAAAATGACAAAAACGGAACTTTCGGCCCTTTTTCGCAAAGAGGATCATCCAAACTATAAGGAGTGCGGTGATCAAATTTTAAGAAAGTTTTTAAATGGACTTATAACTAAAAATCGTGGGCCAAGGCCTCAGAAGAATTAAGTTGGGCAATACAACCTAAACTGCATTTGTCATAATTATTTTATTTTATTTTATTTTATTTTATTTTATTTTAATCCCCGTTTTGCTGATTACAATTTTGCGCTCCTTATAGAGCATTCCGACAGCACTTTTAAAGCTCTTTTTACTCATGCCAAGCGTCTGCTTGATTGCTTCCGGGGAGCTTTTATCATTTAAAGGTGACTGACCACCGTTGGCAGCTAGCATTTCAAGAATCTTATTCTTTGCCTCTACGAGATTTTGAATTCCCTGTACCTGCAATGCTGCATCAACAAGACCATCTTCTCTGATCTTTTTAACAACACCCTGGTAAGAAGTCCCGATTTGAACATTGCTAAAAATCTCACTGGAGTAAATCATTCCAATAAACTTTTTATCAATTATTACCCTATAACCTAACGGTGTCTGTTGTGCTGGTACAATGAGAACCTTTTGTCCCTCGGCGATATCAAAATCAGATTCTTTGATATGGGCACCTAGTTTGGTCGTCCCATAAACCCGATTTGTGCCTGCCTCTAGACATACTCTGACTAGATGGAATTCATGGATTATCACCTTTGTCTTTTGCTCATTTCCTGGAACAAGTAGATCCTTTTCAATGCCCCAATCAAAAAATGCACCAAAATCTTGTGTGTCGACCACTTTCATCAGTGCATACTCGCCGACAGCAGCATAAGGGATTTGTTCTGTGGCAATCATATCTCCTTTAGAGTCGAGGTATACAAAGGCCTCTATGTTTTGCTCAATATCTACCCGGATAGGTGCTAAAGAAGAAGGCATAAAAACTTCTGCGTCTGAATTCGAGTCGCTTTCTTTTAAGTAGAGCCCAGATTGGGTTTTTTGAGACACTACAAAGCTGTTTACTTTTCCTATTTCAATCACAAGCTATCCTATCTAATCACAGATCTATGATTTTGCTTTAATATTTTTTTTCTGATTCTGATGGTTTGAGGTGTAACTTCAACCCATTCATCTTGGTCAATCCAGTCAATTGCCCAATCTAGCGTTCGATTAGCAATAGGTGGAAGAATAATATTGACGTCTTTTCCTGCAGTTCGCATAGAAGATAAATGTTTTTGTCGTACACAGTTGACATTACAATCGTTCTTTTTAGTATGCTCCCCCATCACCATGCCTTCATATACACTTTCTCCGGGTTTTATAAATTGCTTGCCCGTAGAAAGTAGATTAAACAAAGCATATGGGGTAGCACGTCCGGGACGATCACAAACGATTGCACCATTTTGCCTCGACAACATATCTCCTGCATAAGGCCTATATCCTAAAAATTGAGAAGACATCAATCCTTCACCCTTGGTGTCGGTTAGAAAAACTGAGCGGTATCCGATAATTCCCCTTGATGGGATTGAAAACTCTATGCGAGCTCTACTGTCTCCGAGTGGGGACATATTCTGCATTTTTCCTTTCCTGGTGGATAATTTTTCGGTTACCACACCCGTAGCATCGTTGGGTATATCAATTACTAGTAATTCAAAAGGCTCCAGCCTTTCACCGTTTTGACCATATTGCATGAGCACTTGAGGCCTTGATACCATAAACTCATATCCCTTTCTTCTAAGCTGCTCAAAAACTATCGCAAGCTGTAGCTCACCCCTTCCTTTGAGTTGAAAAATCTTTGGATCATCGGTTGCCTCATATTGAAGAGCAACATTGGTTCTGCAGGATTCATCTAAAAATTCATCGAGCCGTCTGGAAGTTAAGTATTCACCCTCTTGGCCCGACAGTGGTGATGTGCTGACTGAAACGTTGACTGAAACTGTGGGCGGCTCAACTGAAATTCTGGGCAGTGCAATGGGGTGATCTTGGGAGCAAATAGTGTCTCCAATTTTTGCATCTTCAATCCCCGAAACGATGACGATATCCCCGGCCGATGCTTCTTCTACCTCAACTTGCCCCAGTCGATCAAATGTTTGAATGGCCGAAGCCTTAAATGATTTGGTGATTTTGTTTTCCTTGCAAATGGTGTAATTTGCAAGCCTTCTAATTGATCCACTGTGTATTCTGCCGATGACTAGAGCACCCAGATAAGGTGAATAAGAAAGGTTACTTACAAGAATTTGCAGGTTTTTTCCCTTGGCAATTTTAGGTTTTGGAAAAAAGTCTCCTGCAATAAAATCTAAGATGCAGTGTAGATTATCTTGTTTTTTCCCTGGATTGTAGGTCGCCCAACCTTGCTTTGCTGAGGCATATAAAAAAGGAATATCCAAATCAAAGTCTGGAATATCCAAAATAGTGGCAAGATCTAAAAAAAGCTCTTCAACTTCGTGCTTAACTTCATCAATGCGTTGATCAGGTCGATCAATTTTATTTACAACAACTGCAACCTTAAGGTTTCGCTCAATGGCCTTTTGAAGCACAAAACGAGTTTGAGGAAGAGGTCCTTCGGATGCATCAACAAGCAGTAATATGCCATCAACCATCATCAGCGATCTCTCTACCTCGCCCCCAAAATCGGAGTGTCCGGGAGTATCTAGTAAATTAATTTTGGTGTTATTCCACAAAATAGAGCAGTTTTTAGCGGTGATGGTAATCCCTCGCTCTCGCTCAAGCTCACCAGAGTCCATTACTCTTTCAACAATTTCGTCTCTTTCATTAAAGCTGCCCGACTGCTGCAGCAGCCCGTCCAATAGAGTAGTTTTGCCATGGTCAACATGAGCAACTATGGCAATATTTTTCAGGGAATCATAATTTTTTTTCATTTGGTCAACATATTTGATTTCACGCCTTAATACAACAACAACTCCTAAATAATATAAATTATTCAAAAATAAGCCCTCTACGCCAAAGGTTTAATGTTTTCAAATAAGATTTATTGCTTGCTTGCTAGTAGTTGCCACCAGTCATTGTCAGTTTTGTAAAGGGTTTTAGAACTTTTCAGAATTGAAAAATGAGGGCCCTATGTTGCTTTAAATGCCCTATGTGCTTTTCAATGTTGTGAAAACCTGGTCTACAAATACATGCAATAAAGTACTTTACAGAAATATTCAAGGAGACAAACTATGCAAGTTAATTCATTGAACGTTCAGAAAGCAACGACGTTTACATTTTTATTTATGATGATTTTTTCAATTTCATTTTTAGCAAAGGCCGCCAGTATATCAAAGTGGGAATACCAAAATTGCCAGTCAAAACTTTTGGAGGTTTTAGATGGTGATTATAATTTGGCTGAAAAATTTTGTGAGCAATTGAAACAAAACCCACCTTGCCCACCCGTTGCATTTACTTCAGATATAGAGTTGGAAAATGAGTTGTATAAAGATGATTATTTTAACTCACAGTATAGTTGGATCTTAGCTAATGATGAGCAAAAGCGATGTTCTTCTAATGTAGACTTATTTAACTCTTTAGAAAGTATTGCATACACACACGATGAGCTTGGTCAGCAAAAAGGTGTGGGAGCGTTTTTATTTGGTGCTATCGTTGGAGGAGTGGTTTATGATGTCGCAAAAGTTGGAGCCAGTAAGGCCACTGAAGCTGTTGGCGATGCGTATAAGCAAGCACAAAGAGAAGGTGCCCACGATCGAGATCCAAATGATGTTGACGTCGTTCCCAGTAAGCCCAGCTTTAAAGATGAGTTTAGAGGTATGCTGTAGACTTGACAAAATAGTATTGGTTGGTATGAAATAGGGTAGTCTTTAGTAAAAGCCACCAGGGGTTTAATATGGAATGTCCAAATTGCAAAAATGGCAAGCTCATCTACACCTTGCTTTGGTTGGGAAAAACAGATGTATGTTCAAATTGCAAACATCAGATAAATTTAAAAAGAAGTTCAATATTTACTTTTTTAGTCAGTCTGCCATTTTATATCGGTTACGACTATCTCTTTAATGGGATAAATCTGTTTAATAGCAGCTTTCGACCAATTCCCTTTTCACTTTTAATCGTTTCAATATTGTTGGCAAATTATATCTTAGATAGGTTTTTGGGACAATTTCTAATTAGAAAGCCGGAATAAGAAGGTTCAAGGTTTCAACCTGGAACTAACTTGTGATATAATTGTAACACTATGATACATCACAAAATAATTTTATTAGAACATCGCAAAGATTTCAAATCTATATATGGCCTTAACCTAACAGTTTATCTCGGTGTCAAGGTTTTGGTAGCTGCGACTGTTGCTTCGGCTTTGGAGCTTCTAGAAAACAACAAGACTGCTTATATATTTGTTGCAGCTGATGGCTACAGTGTGGACGTAGGAGTTAAAATACAGCGTTACATATCTAAGCGTAACCTAAAAAACCCATGTTTTATTGTTGGAAAAACTAAGGCCCATCCAGGTGACGTTACTATTTTTGAGTCACAAATGGAGTTAAAGCAAATTTTACAAATTATTGCCAAGAAATTACGGATTACCTCCAAGTCTATGACGAAAAAAAAGGTGCCTCAAAAGTATCCACTTCCCCTTCACTTTATTTTGCCGGGTTGGGAGTGCTGCCGTTCAATATATATAAAAAAGGGTAGTGAGTATATTCGAATACTTAAAAAGGGAGAAATTATTACAGGCGAAGTTTTAGAAAAACTGGCTGCGAATGAAATAACTACCATCTTTATAGAGTCCCACTATCGACTCAAATTTGTAAATTCATTTACCTTTCAGATTTCATCAAAGCTTAATGATACCTCTTTATCATACGCCGATAGATTAGAAACTACGGCTCAGGCCTATCAAATGGTTATGGAGCAAGCCAGGCGACTTGGTATCACAGAAAGTACTATGGAGCTTGCAAATAACTGTATCTCGTCAGTAAAAAAGATAATTTCTCTTACCCCCAATCTTAAAACACTGATGGAAAACTTTACAACAAATCAAAATAACTATCTGTACCGCCATAGTATGCTTATTGCCTATGTAGGTGCCCATATTTTAAAAAAAGTGCACTGGGGGGGAAGAGAGCATCAGAGAGCATTTGCTTTTGCTGCCTTTTTCCACGAT
Organism: Bacteriovoracaceae bacterium; assembly: GCA_016784965.1. Taxonomy (GTDB): domain Bacteria; phylum Bdellovibrionota; class Bacteriovoracia; order Bacteriovoracales; family Bacteriovoracaceae; genus JADHTQ01. Next base: position 26,482 of record JADHTQ010000057.1, read on the forward strand.
GTGATGCTAACGCGAGATGAGTTGGCACAATTTCGAAGCGATGACTCAGTTTATAGTAGTTTTCTAAGCTCCAAAGAAAAAAAATTGATATTACAGCACGCACTACTTGCCTCGAAACTGATAGCTGAAATAAAGTCCATTCCTGCTGAAGTAGCAATAATTATTAAGCAACATCACGGAAGCAAAAGTGGTAAATCACTTTCAAGTTTTTCCAAGGGATTATCTGTTTTGTCCATAGTATTTATGTTTGCAGAAGAATGGGCAGAACTGGCCATTGTTGCACGTGAAAATGAGGAAAGAGTTAACAAACAGGCCCTTCTTAGCAAACTTCATAAAAAATATCGAATCCCTGAATTCAAACGCACTTTACCAGAACTTTCACTCGATTTTTAAGTTTTTTTTGTGCCAGCAGACTTGTGGGACACACCGTGTCC
>JADHTQ010000119.1 GCA_016784965.1 Bacteriovoracaceae bacterium
AAATAATTTATAAAGTTGAAGTTATGAAATTATATTCTCTTTTTTTAGATGTAGCGTGAAGTCATATGTAGAATAAGGTCAAAATCGTCAACCATGAAAAGGTTACAAAACCGTAAAAGGTATGTTTACACTACACCTAATAACTTTAATTACGGCAGGAATAATATCAAGTTTCTCTGAAACCTCTTCTCCAATCTCAACAAGTGGAGTTCCATCATCTGGGCAAACTCTCTCTTCTTCGGGTAGTTCGATAATAACGTCTTCTCTTTCAAGATCTTCAGGAAGAGGTTTTCTTTTACCTCTTTTTCGAGTATATCCCTTTACTTCCTTTTTGTCGGAATCGAAACCTTCTTGATCACTACCTTCCCCATCATTTGATTTAAATGCGAGTTCTTCTGCTTCATTGAAAATTCTTAATTGATTTGGATTTTTATCTTTTTCACTACTCGGAGCAAACTTCATTCGCTGGAAAAATTGAACGAGTTCGTTTAGACGCTCAATCTCTTTTTTGCTGGTTAGCAACTCAAGCCTTTGTGCTTCCAAGGTTGCTTTAAGTGCTAAATTCTCTTCTATTAGTGCCTGCTGCTCTTTCATGAGCAGTATCTTATCAAATAAAAGACAGCAGGCCAAGGCCAAAAATAAGTTAATTTACACTTTCATAATGAAGAATTCTATGTGGCTTCATCTTCCAGTATTGAATACCATCAAGTAGTAAATCAAGTGACTGAGATGTTAATTCCAAAACATCATCTTCAAAGTGTTTTGGCCAAATGAACTTCTCTTCTTCAAGCCTCTTATACCAGAGCGCAAACCCGCTATTATCCCAGTATAATATTTTTAATCGATCGCATTTTCGATTACAAAATACAAATAGATATTTTTTGAATGGGTCCAAATTCATACTGTCTTGCACAATCTCAGATAAACCATTTATTGACTTCCTAAAATCAGCGAACCGCCTATGCAGATAGATTTTTTCAAACTGATCTATCGATTTCACTAAGAAGCCTTTTTTACATTGGAAATTAGTTCCGATATCCACTCTGGGGATGGAGGTGAACTAAAATTGAGAGTTAGAACGTCATTGATAGACAAGGAGACGGTACTATTTTCTTGGGATTTTCTTTTAACCTCGATGAATGGTTTAGTTTTATCGGTACATTTTTTATCCCGTAGCCTTGTTTTCCAATATGTGAGTTTATGTGGCGTAATCCCATGTTTTTTTGAAAATTCGCTCACTGACAAGCTACTTACTTTGAATTTCCGAACCATTTTTCGCCAATAGATGATTTTATCTTCGTTTTGAATTCTTGCCACAATTACCTCCATGTTGCTGTGGTTAGATTTTATAGATATAGGCTAGCAGCAGATACAAGTTGGGAATAGATGTGGATTATGATTCGCTTACGAAGTATTTACTTTTCAAGGGAAGAGAAAAGTTCTAACTCCCTTTGGGAAAAACCTCTATTTAGAGTTAAGAGACAAGTATCATTCTCTTGGAAAATCGATATTTAAGGTTTGTAATAACTATGGAGATATTGAGAATAGCATTGTAAAAATAGCAGCACGAACAGAAATAATAGAAAGGTTAGCCAGTAGCTTAAAACACAAAGGAAGAATTGATTATCATGAGTATAATCATGAACAGATTGTCTCTAATGTTCTTAATGGCAATATTGATATAGGCATAACTCATTCCTTACCTAATTCTTTTGAAATTCTTGCCAAGAAAGTACTGAAAGAAAAATTTAGTATTGTTATACCAAAGAAACTCGTAAAAAAACAAAGCAGCACTCCCTATCAAACCACACCTGTAATTGCATATAAAGAAGATGATCCAATTCTAGTGGCTGTCTGCTATGAATTAAACTTAAATTTTGAAAAACTAAATATTAAAAGAATATGTTCTAATTATGGCATAATAAGGGACATGGTAAATCAAGGGATAGGGTGGGCCGTACTACCTTCACATATAGAGATAAATAAAGCGAAGTGCGAAACCTTAAACTTAAAGGGAAGAAATATTCCACATAAAGACTTTTATTTGATTTTTAGAAAAGAGACTACTGAAACCAAATGGTTTAAAGATTTTACCAAAGAAGTAAAAGAATCTTTATGAAAGTACAGTCGAGCTATTTCTATTAAATAAGTTCAATCCAAGAATCTTATTTTGGACACAGTTCGTCTTAGTTTTATCCTATAAAACACCTGTCACTTTTTTAGCACCTATGGCCAGTAGTTTTTCTGTATGTTCATTGTATAAATTAAGGGCCGCTGATTTAATGCTTAATTTATCAACTTTTCTCCACTTCTTAGAATCTTTTTGAAGATAATTAATATTAAAAACTTTCTTGCTTAGATCAGCAATAATTTTGTTACTTGCATAAGAATGAGGGATTGATAAATCTGTGCTTTCTTCAGCAGTAAAGTTTTCAATAAGAGTATATAGCAATCTTTTAGAGGAATAAATTTCTGCTAGTTTCGCACGGTACTCAAGATCTATTTGCTTTAATTTAGGAAATTTTTTGTAATCACTAAAATGCTGAGCTTCATGTACTAAATATGTAACATTAAAAGATTCTGAGTTTACACTATACCTTTTTTTAACGCAGTAGAGGGCATCTTTTTTCGCCCAACCTCCAGGAAATGTAATTCCACAGGATGCATAATCGGCCCAGCCATTCGTAACAAATTCTTCCATAAATACAACAGTTACTTTTTGTTTAGTTTTTTTGAAAAGCTCAACAGTGTATATCTTTTTTCTTTCTCTCTTCCAAATTTCAAGTTCTCGAAGAGGTTGAACAACACCAAGAATATGATAAAAGCCTCTTTTGGTTAATTCCTTTGAGACCATTTTTTCAAGATAGTTAATACCTTTTGATTTTTTAAAATTGATACTATAATTTTTTAATAATGTCTCGATCTCATGTGAAAGATAGTTTTCCGCTTTTTTTTGTGCGGCTTCCTTCAGTAATGCCAACTTCCAGTACTTTTTGTATACTTCTAATAAATCTCTTACAAACTGATCTTTTGCTTTAAATCTACGGGTATCATTATTGTGTACGAACACATTTAATAGACAGCCTTTCAGTTGTTGATATTTAGGAGTCAATGATGAGTTAGGGACTCTCTTTATTTTACTAATTAGCTCTTCTATGTTTGCTTGCCAAACATAAGTTTTAACATCTCTTTTAAGTTTACTATTGTTGTTTTTCATAACAATATCTTAGGTCATTTTTATAAAATAATCACTAAATCAAAATATTTTGCTTAAACTCAAATATGTACAAACATTGCCACCAAGTACTCGTAAATACTTTTTAAACGGGGTTACTACCATTCTGCAATGTGGCATGGAGCAAAAATTGATCCTCGATAATCTGATCGGTTGTCAAATATTTACCCTAACCAAAAGATTATTAGTTTAGTATTACTTTCAGTTTATCCCAACTGCCCACTTGCTGTAAAAATTCAACCACAACATTCTTCCAATCATTCTCTGTCTCAAGTTTATGGTTTGGAGTTAAAAAATCAAAAAAGAAAGTGGAAAGACGTCTTTGGCCAGTCAAGACTTCATCATACAGCATCCAAGCGATTGGACCACCTTTATGAAAGTACCCACTCTCTCGATAACGCCTTAGTGTCTCATGATTGTCATAATCTAAAGATATAAATTCGTGTTGCCAAATATCTCGAACATGTTCAAGCAATAGATACTCTGCTCTAGGCGCACCATTCATAGGATTACCAACACTTCCAAAAGAGACTAACTGTTTATTCTGCCAATTTTTATGCCATAAAACGTGACGATGGCCACTCACTACTGTATTTTCATTCAATTTTTCAAGGCAGTTATACATTTCATCGTCAATACCATCATAGAAACTTTTCGTATTAGAAAATGGTGAAGCATGGCAAGCAAAAATATTGTTTCCTTTAGGCCCTCTTATTGAAATAGCTAAAGGTAGTTCCTGAAATTTCTTTGCCACTTCTATTCCCAAATGTTCTGCAACTAAAGCAATAGGGCGAAAATTGGATGCTTCCCATCGAGATCTTTTACCGTCAAAAAAATAGTTGATGATGTAATCTTCATGATTACCACGAAGAATAGGAATTTTCTTCGATTCAAGCAGTTCTAAGACCTCTTTTGACTCCTGAAAAGGGTTTATAGTGTCACCTGTACAGAAAATCTTATCGATATCACGTCTTTCAATATCAGCCAATACCTCTTCTAGTGCAGGTAAATTTCCATGAATATCAGATATAAAAGCAATTCGCATATTAGATTTATACTAAATTAAAACTTATTAGGACAGTCATTTTAACGCCCAGAGTGTCGCTTTAAAGCTCTGTGAAAGAAGTTCAATACTTACAGTTTTTCATCTACAAGTTGATCAACATTTTCGAGATCAAATTCTTCAATTTCATTTTTGTTTTTAACTTCAATGGTTTTACCAGTAAGTTTTAGCTTTTTATGAATACCTTTCTTTTTAGCAGGAGTGCTTAAAGTATAAGTAGTTGTTCCATTCGAATTTTTGGCTTTAATTGCCCTTGCTTCATTAAGTAATCCTGACATCTCATCGAGCATATTCGTATTGAAAGAGGGCTTAATTAGAATTGATTGACCATTTCTTAGAATTTTAATTTCTTTGATTTTAGAAATATCTTCAAAGTAATTCATCATATCTGACAGGTTGTTAACTGTATTTTGATTTATTTCTTCAATTTCATCACCGCTTTGCAAATTCAGTTTTTTATAAACACTTTCTGAGTTGATATTGTTAATTTTAAATCCAGCATAAGAAACACTGAAAATAGCAAAAAATAAAATACTGACAATTGTTTTCACAAGAACTCCATTAATAATTGTTAAAAAACTTCAGGTGCTATATTTTCACATTGATATTTTGCATAGTCGAGATAAATTAATCTGTATAATAACATCGTTTTTCAACCTGCAAAGATACGGATTTATGTACAACACTTTCAAACAACTACTATTTGGCTATGGCTGCTTCGAAAGTCTTTTAGCTTGGCTCATCTTTCAGTAATTCTTGCAACAGCTCAGGGAAAGCTTCAGTTCCCATATGCTCGGGAATAAAGTGTCCATGATTGGGGAAATTATCTATTCTCACTTTTTCAAAAGTATCTACAAGAGTCTTGATATTTTTCCTTGCTAGTTCAGAGTCATTATCGCTGGTAAAAATCACGAAATCTTCTGTTCGATTAATTAGAGACTTATCAATTATATGTAGTAATGCTATAGGTTAGAAGTCTCAAGACGGGCCTATCTTGGTTGACGATTTATTTACTAAATTTTAACCAGGAGCACATTATGGCAATCAGCAGCATCGATGCAATTGCATCGACTACAAGAAAAAAGAGAAG
>JADHTQ010000120.1 GCA_016784965.1 Bacteriovoracaceae bacterium
TTTTAATTATAATCTTTCCGAATAGTACCGTGCCAACCCAATAAACTTGTGTTTTTATAAGGGCCTCTGCCAAAGGTTTTAAATGATAATCAAACTGCAACATATTGGCTTGAGCTGCTGTAAAGTGTATCTCCAATTATGTAACCAGTTTTTTCTTCTAATGAATTATTATTTTTAAAATTTATTTGCTTTGAACCATTGTTTATAATAATGTGGTTTTTGGTATAAAAATTTTAATAAGGGGAGGCGCTTAATCTCCAATATAGGTTATTGGGGACTTGGCTCATTTGGTCATGTGGTTTTCCATATAGATGAATGAAAAGTTTTTGCAAACCAAAGGTTGTTTCTTGTTTATTCCGTTCTTTAAAATTAGGTAGCTGGTAGGTACTTTTACCTATATTGACAAACCAGTTTTAATTTACTAAGGAATCGTAAAGAATTAATAATCTAAGACAAAGGAAAACATGCCAAAAAGGAATATTGTCATAAAAAGGATTATATTTGCGCTATTTATAGTTTTAGCCCCATCTTTGTTATTTTCTGATCCCCTTAAATCTACCTCATGGGAACAGCTGCCTGATCGGGTCGCTAAAATGAACTTGGGATTTCTGGCTGTTAATGTTGAAAACTGCCCCATTGATTTGGATATGGAGGGTGATCACACTGTTGTTATTCAATGGATAGAGAATACTTTTTACAAATGGCAAGAGTATGCGATTGGTGGCGATTCAATTTGTATAGTAATGGAAAAGCCCAAGGTTAAGAAATTAACCAAAGAAGAATCCCAAGTCTTGTTAAAGGCATCTACTCTTTGGATGGAGGAAAAGGAAAATAATTATTCTAACCCCATTATACTGGACAAATTCGATCCATCTTTGGCCAGAACTCCAGTTCAATATGTTCCAAAATCTACGTTATCTTTCGACAATTTAATTCCTAACGAATCAGTCTCTTCACCGGTAAATACTGAAGATGATCAAGATTTTTCTTCCCAAGCAGCATTTCAATCAATTATTGGTAATGATGACAGGGTTGAAGCAAGCACAGGATCATATCCTTGGAATACAATAGCTTATGTTGAATCAGATTATTATTATAGGGCAACAGCCTTTTTAGTTAGCCCGTATACGGCGCTTACTAATGCGCATGTTGTATATGATTACGATTTTGGCAGTTGGTGTTCCGATGTTAAGATATACCCAGGCCAATATGAAACCGATTCTAATGTTGTTAGACCTTATGGTGGTCGTAATTATTCTTTCCTTAACACAAACACATCATACGTAGCGAGTGGAGAAGTTCAATATGATTATGGGGCGATAAAATTTTCGACCCCATTTAATGGTATTTCAACATTTATGCCACTTAAATTTAATTTTGATTTAGATAATAATAATACAATATTAAATATTTCTGGATATCCTGCAGTGGCCCAGGGGGCAGACACTTACTCTCAATGGTGGGATAGTAATTATTCTTCGAGTTTATCTACTTATTCCGTAGCAAGATATTATATGGACACAAGTGGAGGTGATAGCGGTAGCCCTGTTTGGTCTTATTATCCTTCCACAGGTAACCGATACGTGAACGCAATCCATTCTAGTGGATGGGGAGGCTACCTTCCAAACGGTGGGCCACGCCTTACAAGCAGTAATCAAGCCTTAATAGAATCTTGGGTGGCTTGGACTCCTCCGTCTATTCTTAAAGAAATAGATTTTGATCCAGAATTTTATTTAAAAAAATATTCTGATTTAGGCGCTGCTGGATATAGCAAAGTAAATGTTAAAGATCATTGGTTAATTCAAGGTATTTATGAAGGAAGACAAGGCTCTCCTTATTTTGATGTAAAATATTATCTTCAGAATAATTATGACCTCAAACAAGCATACGGCAATGATTACTATGGAGCATTCACCCATTGGTTAAATAATGGCATCTATGAAGGAAGGCAAGGGTCTCCTTATTTTGATATAAAATTTTACCTTCAGAATAATTCTGATCTCAAGCAAGTATATGGTGATAATTATTATGCGGCGTTTACACATTGGGTTAACCAAGGTATCTATGAAGGAAGGCAAAGTTCTTCATCTTTTGATGTAAAATTTTACCTTCAGAATTACCCTGATCTTAAACAAGTATTTGGTGATAATTATTATGCGGCTTTCACGCATTGGTTAATCAATGGTATTTCCGAAGGTAGACAAGGAGTTCAATAGGGGATACCTACTCAAATAAGCTATTTATGAAATAAAGGTATTAGACAGAACCACAGCAGGGCCAGAAATAGTCCTCACTAAGGGATAGTAAAGAATTAATAATCCACGACAAAGCCAAACCTGTTGTGAAGCAGGGACGGAAAGCCTTGACTCATTTTGATATCCGGTTGCCATTTAATGTGATCCGGCTTTTTTTATTAAAGGAGAAAAATTATGTACCACAAAACACTATCGCTTATTTCAATTTTGGTGTACTTATTTTTAATTCCTATTCCTTATGGCCATGCAGCAAGTGTACGTCAAGTCACCATGGACGAAATGCTCCAGCAGTGTCAGTTTGTGTTTGAAGGCAAGGTGTTAGCCCTTGAAGCCAAAGAAAATAGCCAAAAACGTATCCATACATATGTGACTTTTAAAATACAAGATATCATTAAAGGTGAATATTCAAGTGAAACCATTATATTAAGCTTCCTGGGTGGTACGGTTGGTGATGTGACTATGGGTGTCAGCGACATGAAGGTTCCGCAAGTGGGAGAGCATGGAATTTACTTTGTTGAATCATTAGAAAAATCACAGGTGCATCCATTGTATGGCTGGAGCCAAGGCCATTTCCTTGTGCAATCTGATAACACAGGCATAGATAGGGTAATGACCAGCAATAAACAAGCTGTCACAGGGGTTATGAAAGATATGTCCGTCCAGCAGATGAATTCCAGCCAGAAAACTGTCCCATTACTCAACAAAGGGGTAGCGAGTGGTGTTACTGTCGCACTAAAGGACAATGACAATAAAGGTTTAACGGCAGAGGAATTCAAAAAGATTCTGCGTGATAAAATGGGAATGGGTCAATGAGTAAATATTCTAATTTTGATCTGATAAAAAAACTTAAAAATGTGAGTATTTTATGTTCCCTATTGTTGCTCGTGGCCTTTAGCTGTGTATCTACAGCTAACGCTTATCAACTGAAGAACTATAAGTGGCCTCAACCCTCCACTACTTTCTACGTGGATATACCGGGCGAAAATGGCTTATGGAATGATGCCTTTGAGGGGGCTATGTATGAATGGGGTGTGAATACCGTATTTCAATATTATATTGTCAGTGGAACGTATGAAGACCCTTGTGATGCAACAGAGGGTAAAAATGGGGTAAAGTTTTCCTCCACAGATTGTGGAGATGCCTGGGGAAGTACAACGCTTGCCGTATGTCACACGTGGTATATTGCCTCTACATCTACAATCACCCAGACCGATATCGTTTTTAATTCCAATGAACCTTGGAATGTTTATTCGACTTCCTGGTCTTATAATGTAAACGACTTCCACCGTGTTGCTGTCCATGAGTTAGGGCATGCTCTTGGTTTAGGACATGAAGACAGCGGTGTTTCAACTATTATGGGAACATATGCAGGCGATATTACCATTCCACAACAAGATGACATTGATGGTGTTGCTGCACTGTATGGGTCTGCTTGCACCTACAGCATTTCCCCTACCAGCGGCAGTTTTACATCCAGCGGTGGAAGCAGCTCTGTTTCGGTGACGGCTTCAAGTTCAACATGTGCCTGGACAGCCTCTGAAAGTCTTTCCTGGGTGAGTCTGTCACCGACAAGTGGAACAGGCAGCGGGACGGTTACAGTAAGTGTAAGTGCCAATACCGGCTCTGCCCGGAGTGGCTCGGTCACAATAGCAGGGAAAACATATAGCATCAGCCAGGCTGCACCTATTCCCGGTAAAGTCACTCTTATATCCCCTTTAGGAACAATAAAAAATACAATCCCAACTTTTACATGGAATGAAGAATCCTCCGCAACTTTTTATTACCTATATATTTGGGATGAAAATCATAACGAGGTACATAAAGATTGGTATACAATTGCAGATGACAACTTGAATTATGATAAAGCAAATTGCTCCAATGGTTATTGTACAGTTACATTAGATTTTGAATTGGAAGAAGGTTCATATGAATGGTTTATAAAGGTTTATAATGGATATTACCAAGGTGACTATAGTGATGGAATGAGTTTTACCGTTCAATCAAATATTCAAAACATCTACTATGATGATTATGACGGTGACGGATATGGTAATCCTAATAAAAGCATGAGTGCATCGTCACAGCCCTAGGGCTATGTCTCAAACAAAACCGACTGTAACGATACGAATGCCAGTGTCCATCCAGGTGCAACAGAAATAGCCGGGGATAATATTGACCAAGACTGTAATGGAAGTGATTTGGCAGTATCAAAAACCTGGTACCTTGATTATGATGGTGATGGCTACGGAGATTCATCCAGCTCAATAAGCTCAGCAACTAATCCTAATGGATATGTCGCAGACAAAACCGACTGTAATGATAATGATGCAACTGTTCATCCAGGCGCAATAGAAATAGCCGGTGATGGTATTGACCAGGACTGTGATGGAAGTGATTTAACCAGCTCAACAGGACTCACACAAATTATCCTTTTATCACCTACTGATAATAAAACTATCAGTTTCGGTGCTTCTGGTGGTGAGGTCGCATTTTCTTTCAGCAAATTAGCCAATGCAGCCAAATACACACTCCATCTTTATTTGAATGATATTTTAAATAATAATTCAGTGGCAATTCCTATAGAACTTATTCCACCAGGCACAACCAACTCAACTCCAGGATTTTCAGAGATCTTCCTTGGTGTTTATAAACTGGCCCTTGATACTGCTACCTGGGACGTTCTGGCATTATATGATCTTAAATGGGGTGTTGAAGCCTATGACAGTGCCGGATCATTGATTGGTTCAACATTTGAAGGATCTGTGGCCACAAAATATATTAACAGTCTTAAATTCATTGCCAGTAATTCAATTGCAATGACAAGCCCAACTCTTGGGGAAGAATTGAGCCTAACTGGTTCTGCCCCGACATTAAAATGGGATGCTTATCAGGGCGTTAGTAACTACGCACTGATACTTGCCCATATGGGTTCATTGGGGTTTGATAGTGTTCTCACTAAGGATAATCTTACTTTGACTTTGTTCCCGATGGATAATGCAGCATGGCAAAGCATGCCGACAGGAACATGGTATTGGACAATATTTGGCTATAATGCAATGGGAACTCAGACACCATCAGGTTTTACAATATTTAATTTTGATGTAACTCAAT
>JADHTQ010000015.1 GCA_016784965.1 Bacteriovoracaceae bacterium
GTATAGTGTTGAAACAGGATTGAAGTTCCTATTTCGTACACAGCTATTCATTAATTTTTGAAGATATTTTTTTGAAATGAAATTTTTTAAATCTAGAGACTGACTTATGGCCGTTGGTATTGTAGAGTCCATTTTAATCCTTTTGAAAGTTTTTTTTGGGAATTAAACTGTATCAAAAGAATTACCTGCGGCCATTACGCATGGCCGTAGGTTTCTGAAATCATTGAACTAATTGCTTAAGTTAGTGGCATTCATGACGGTTACCCAAATATGTTTATCGTGTTTTAATCTTTGTTGGTTTGCGAAGTACTTCACCTGTATCTGGGGGGGTCTTATCTTTGGCACCCTTTTTACCTTTTCTTTTTTCCTCATCTTTAACTTCAGGTTTGGTAATTTTGGCAGGATGTGCAATATCGCACTTAAATTTGGCCAATACCTTTTCCAGAAAAGGTACTTCGTAACCCATCACTCTTTGTTCTCTAGTTTTCTTCCCAGACATGGAAATAATTTTGCCTTTTTCATCTAAATTAAAGGTCATTCGTATATAATCTGACCAACTCTGATATGTTGCCTCGCCAGGGAGACGCCTCATACACTCCAGCCGCTTTAAATCTTTGGAGAGCAAGCAATCGTATTGACTAGTACTACGCCACTTGCCAGACTGAACATCGTTGGTGAAACTAAAGTAATGATCCTTGCCACCTAGCACTGTAAATGTCCCACCCCGAGGCAATGATTTTTTTAATTTGATGTTACATTCATTATCGTTAATCATTGCATATTTGATCATATCAAATATAACTTCGCCACTATATTTTCGATGGAGCTCAATGGTACCTTGTGGGAGATTCTCTTCGTATGTACCAGCTTGGATTGTAGCAGATAACAATAGTGCAAGTGAAATTTTTAGAAATATCATAACTATCTCCTATATGAGCAAGGTCAGCTGATTAGTACATCATTTTCTTTTAACATCTTTTGCATTAGTTTGATCTAATGCATGTTTAGCACGGAAAACTCTCAACTTGTCACTTAATGTTAATATTTTTTGACAGTTTAAATTGTTGTTATTATCAACACAAAGTGTATCTCTTAGATCTATGTATAAAACATTTAAATATTCAGCTTGATCAATCTGACTTTGATTAAATGAGAATCCTTTATGTTGTTCAGTAACAGCTTCTCCCCACTGCACTCCCGCATAAAATAAATGCTTCCAAGTTTGGCATGATTTATTATTGATCCAACCCGTAATGCTATTTTTTTGATTTGCTTCACAAAGCTTTTCAATATTTTTTTTAAAGTCACTATTGCACTTTTTAAAGTGGCCATCTAAATTATCACCACCTGGTTTTGGTAATGTTTGAAAACATAGGTCATGTTGTCTACAAGCTTCTTGAAAACAAACGCCACCCGCTTCTTGCCTGGCAACTGAACATTGGTCAGTAGGCCTAAAAAATGGATAACGAGGTTTTTTGAATCCTTTGTCCCTAATTCTCTCATTGTTATCGAGATTTAACTCTTCATATTTACCATCAGTGTTTTTCATGAAGTAAATAGGGGACTGTGAGACCTTACTCGTTAGTCTATGGCGCCCCCTGGATACTACTTGTTTTGTTTGGAATACGGCCGTGGCCTCATCTACATTAGAAATCTCGTAGTAATTGCCTCGCTCAAATGAGTAATCTTCTACCCAACGTGTGCTTGCATTGTCATAAACAGGAAATTTAATCATCCAGTCGTTTTGATTAGGGTCTTCGAATATAAAATCTTTTTTTATTTTTTTAAAATTCTCCTGCTGTCTTTGATCCATACAATCATATCTTTGGGTATAGCACTCTTTGCCAAACTTAGCTTCTCCAGTTTCTTCTAGGTAACATGTTAATTTATCACTTTTTTTACTTGGGAAGGTAATTGTTTTAAGAGAACTTGCTGTCGCTTTTTGCTTAGACACCAGAGCATGCTCAGCTAGACCATGATAAGGGTGTTTGCATCCTTGTTGATCGCTTTGTAAGTGACGTTTTACTTTTTTGATGATGTCTTGTAAAAATGCTACTTTGAGGAGATAGTCAGAAGTAGTGTGATCTTTAGCGATATCTCTAAGTTCAGTTTGTCTTTGTTGCAGCAGTGTAGTTGCCAATGACCTCTTACTCTTAATTAAGGCCTGGGTTTCTTTATCTCTATCTTTTACATTGTCTTTGAGACATATTACATCTTCTGATGAGTGGCTATCCTCACTCTCTCTCTCAATCTCGGTCCATTCAAAACCTGGACAATTTGAGAAGTTATTTAATTGCATAATGGCCTCATTAAAACCATGAAAACTGGTAACTGCTTCAATAGCTTGTTGTTTTTCATCCTCTTCACTTTGAAGCCGAAGCTCCTCTTTGTTTAGTGACAGATCATTTAATTGATCTAAATAACTACTACTGGGAATTAAAAACAAAGAACCGATTCCCATGCACGAAGGATCACCTTTGACGTCCAAAGTCTTAGATGCTTTTTTTAGTTTATCCAGTTGATGCAGCTTATAAACATTATCCTCTTTCATCTTATCGAATAATTTACGGGATACTTGAGCATTGCGCCCAACATTGTTATTACCTAGAAATCTTTTCCTAAAGACTTCGGGATCAATTTCTCCATCACGAGATAGAGCATCCCTAAACTCCCGTTGATCAAGCAACGGTAAGATATTTTCCCTAGTACCCGCGTGCGTTTTATTGTTGGCAACATCTAAAATGGTCATATGGGGAGCAAAAAGAATTTTGTAATAGGGGGCGTTTTCATTTGCATATGTTGTGGAAAGAGCAACAAATGTGAAAAAATATAAAATACCTGTTATTGGTGCTAAAATATTTATAAGTCACTTCCTGATAAGTAATCCACTTTCTCTCATATCATCACAATCAAGTGATGATATGAGGTTTGAAAAAATTTTACCAAAACATCCTTCTTCATCTTGTAACTTTTTACCGTACATCAGTAGGCTTTTATTGCCAACTTCAAGCCCATTGCATATGCGCAACTGAAACTCATGTACAACTTGTCCTGATCTCCAGTCACCATCAGGTGTCTTTTTTACTACACTATCAAAAAAATCTGACCAACTATTTAAGGTTTCACGTGCAGCTGCTTCATTGCCAGGATCTAAATCATTTAATACAACCTTCCACATGGTATTGTATTCACTGGGATTGTGTCCATAAATTTTGGTCCCATGTCCAGGGACGGTAGCAAACTCCATATAACTTTTATAAAATCTTCTGGCATCTGGATCGCTACTGTCTTTTAATCGCAAAAATAAAAGAAGATCCTTGTGATATCTTGGGTGTATATTTTGCTCTAGAACAGTTGTAGGATATAAGTTTTTTAAATTTGTTTTTTTTGCCAACAACGTAATCTCTTGTCTTACACCCATTTCAGTAGAGGGCATATTACCGGCAGTCTTTTTTACCCATGGTGGTAGATCTACAACGATCCCCTCAATGGCCGCACCAGCTCCTTTGCTAAACTCCCTGTCGATAAATCGTTGGTAACAAGCAGAACACACATTACCAAATGCTAGACCACTCCTGTCAGCGGCCTTCATTGCCTTGGATAGTTTAAAAAGTTTATTATTAATCTCAATAATTTCCTTTTCGCCAATCATATCTTCATTCAATAATTTCATTAACTGTTTATCACCGGTCGCTTCAATTAATCCTCTAAAAAACTTTAAATCTGGTTTTGAACTCAAAGCTTTAGAACCAAACAAAATTTTTGAACTGTTTAATATGCTTGGAGCAAGAAGATCTGCTGTGCGTTTACTTGTCCCCAAAAAAACCAAAATCTTTTTAAAAACACCAACCCCTTCCTTGAGTCCTCTTACAATGGATTTGGCCATGACACCTGCTGCATTTGTAGGAGACGAATGTAGTGCAAAAGCGAGTAGTACAGCTATAAATAAATTTTTAAGCGATCTGAAGTTAATGTTCATCCCTCTATAACTATATGTAGGTAGTAATGTGATGATAAATACAAATATAATTTCATTATGGCCTGCCAATTTTATCAAGTATGACAAAAGTAGCACGCCTAAGCACATCACGCACATCAAAAAAATGCATCAGTTTACCCGTGACAAATACAACAAAAGTCTAAAACACCTCATATTGCTTCCCATTGACCATACTTGTTCCGGACAAAGCAAGGCCCTCAACTTTTTGCACCCCATACTCTTTAACTGCCTTAGGCGAATTACAACTTCGACGCAAAAGTTGTAAATTAACAGCATCATTACTCCCACCTTTAGCAAAGCTCTCTAAATGATCTAACTCGAGTGCATAAACCGACCATTGTTAAGTTGGTGGCATTCCTGACGGTTACCCAAATACAAATATTCAAAAGGATGCTAGGCCCTTTGCTGTACTACAGAGTACTAAAAACCAAGGAGCTGATGCAAAGATCGGGTAAAGAAATGTCGAAATATGACAAACCACTTTGGCATTATATCTAGTTAAATTTGTCACTAATGAAATAAAAGTATCGCATTTTACTTTTCTAAACAAAGTCTGAAGGTATAAATTACACCCGACATGTCCGTTGGTTGTACCCACTGACGAAGTGTGTCCCTTTTTGGAACCAGGAACCTTACTGCTGGCTACTGCCCTTATGACGGTTACCCTAATGGACTTTTTACACACTGATTTGGTTGTTCCAGAAAAAGTGGATCAGGAGTTAAAAACCGCTTTGCTACAGGATCATTAAGACTATGTGGAAAATCTAACTTTACGGCTACATTCATTCTAAACTACCAAGATCAAAATATTTTATACGCGAATAGTGTATCATGTAGCCGTCAAATTTTTTGTATAATGTTGAGCTTTATTGAACTTTCGGCCATATTCTGGCCATTTAATCGAGCAGAACTTTATGGGAATCGAACCATTCAATAAGTTCAACTTTTCCAATTTCACTTGCTGCACACTTCTCAATAATATTTGCAAGTGCTGAATTTCCATTTTCTGCTTCATTTGGATAATTCAAATCCCATCCATTTAGGTTCATAAAGGTAATGGCGACGAGAGTTCCCACTCTTTTATTCCCATCCATAAAAGCGTGAGCTTTGACTAGATAAAAACAAAGTGCTCCTGCAATGTTAGCAATATCTCCTGCTGAAAATGGATAGGAGCCAGGATAAAATGCTGTATAAAGTGCACTTTCAAGTTTTCCTTTATCGAGTACATTGAACGGATTGCCCTGTTCTTCACATATAAACTTATTCATTGAAATAATTTGTTTTACAGTTGGAATATTTATTTTCACTTAACTAAGCTCATCCATTGCTTTACGGTGTTTGGAAAATGCCTTCTTCATTTTAGCTTCCCATTCAGAGTCTTTAGCATCAACAGGTTCAAGCTCGATAGCATTAGGCTCACTGATAAATTTTTTAACTGCTATATTAACCAATTGATTTAACTTTAGTCCATTCTTGTTAGTGTATTCATCTACTAAAGCATCAATTTGTTCAGTGAATCGGATGGTTCTAGCTTTTGACATAATTCCCTCACATTTAAAGGTATCTTTAAGTTTATTATACACCAAACTGATGTTTATTGCATCTATTTGATGTAAAAGTACGTCATATCGTGTGATTTTAGTTAATTACAATGTTTAATCATGTTTGGCTAAATCAAGTATAACCATTCAATTTTACTTTAACTGCCCTTTGCTTTACTACAGAGTGCTACAAACCAAGGAGCTGATGCAAAGATCGGGTAAAGAAATGTCGAAATATGACAAACCACTTTGGCATTATATCTAGTTAAATTTGTCACTAATGAAATAAAATTATCGCATTTTACTTTTCTAGACAAAGTCTAAAGGTATACCTTACACCCGACATGTCCGTTGGTTATACCCTCTGACTAAGTGTGTCCCGTTTTGGAACCTGGAACCTTACTAGGAACCTTACTAGAACCTTACTAAGATTAAGTGCGATCACCCTTTTGACGGTTACCCTAACCTAGGCAGAGGCCATAAGAACCATTTCAAGCTCCGCAATCCTCTTCTTTAAAGGCCTTTGAAGAATGTCTTGATTAATCTGAAGAATTAAACCCTTTAAAACCTGAGTTTTGCTCAAAGAGGTCATTTGTTTTAAATGTTCAAATCTGTCAAAGATTTTCTTATTAACTTTTAGAGAAAGTCTATATCCTGCTCCTTTGGCAAAATCTGACTCAGAGTATTTTTTTATATTTTTTATCATTGACTTATTTTGATCCGCAAGATTGATATAATGGCGAATTAATGAATCCTTCAACAATTCTGGATTTCCCATTTTAAATTGATCCCCAGCAAGTATTAAAATATCAAGCAAGTGTCGTGGTAGTCTTGCTTCTATAGAGTGCTTTTTACTCTTTAGTGACTCCCGTATCCTAGGTGCTGATTGTTGTGGCACTGCAACTATATGGTCACAATGATCACAAATGGCACATAAGATATCATCAACTGAACCTTTTGAATTTGAAAGAGGTACTGAAGAAATTTTAAAAGTAGTAGGTACAAGTGACTTACACTTCGGACAAATTCCTTTAGATTTCTCACCTGCTTTATAAATTTTCATACTAACCTACCTCTTTGATGTTCTATGTACGTTTATAAATTATGTACATTTATAAATTATGTACACTTATAAAAACGACATCAGGATCAATAAAATAACACTTTATATACCAATTACCTGGCCTAAAAATATGAACCTCAACTTCTTTAATATAATGATGGGGTGATGTTTCATATTGGTCACCTCTAGTTTTATTGATCTGTTCAATCACATCTGCAACTGTCACTTTTCCTACTAGCAGTAGATTTTTTATGTCAATATCTCCAGATCTATTAGTAACATGTTGAATAAAACCATTTTTAAGCCTACTAATAACTTTGGCCCGTATATCTTTAAAACCCAAAAAAACCTCCCCCTGCACAACTCATTGTACGACAAAAATCGTACAATAGCAACAAAGAAAATATAATGTACATCCTTAATATAAAATGTACACCCTTTGATAACTAACTCTTAAGGATCATAAGAGATTCTAGGTCGTTAGACGAAAACGAACTGTATGTTCAAGAAGTTTCTATTAATTTACTTCGAATATGAAAAAATAGTTACTGTCATATGGTTCATTTTTATGGCCAAAAGTCCGTAAAGTAGTTGGCCCTTGAGGGCCCAAATTGTACGTTGGTCATGATTCCTTACAAGGTATCCGGTCGTTTTTCCCCATTAGCTACACAAAATTTCAGGTGGTGACTTAGAAATAGGTCATAATTACAAAAGGATGTTAGGCCCTTTGCTGTGCTACTACAGAGTGCGAAAGACCAAGGAGCTGATGCAAAGATCGGGTAAAGAAATGTCGAAATATGACAAACCACTTTGGCATTATATCTAGTTAAATTTGTCACTAATGAAATAAAATTATCGCATTTTACTTTTCTAGACAAAGTCTGAATGAATAAATTAAACCCGACATGTCCGTTGGTTGTACCCACTGACTAAGTGTGTCCCGTTTTGGAACCAGGAACACTACTTTGAGGAACACTACTTTGAGGAACACTACTTTGAACACTACTTTCCAAATATTGCAATAATTTGGTTCATCGGGTAACCGAGTTACATGGTAGCCACAGGGTAACTGTCACTTTTTGGAGACACACTGTTTCGCAAAAACATGACGGTTAACCAAATTCAGTTACCCAAATTGAAAAAAGGATTTAAGCTTGTTAAGTAAAGTATCTGATTTACATTTTTTTTTAATTTTTATGAGTATAGAAATTGCTTCGTTGGTATTCAAAGGAAGATTGAATTCTATATCTCGATTCAGTTTATTTTCTTTGTAATATGTTAATGATTTATTTAATATTTCTTCCAATCTAGCTTTATCAATGATATCAGTTGAAGTAATATTTTCAATATTGTATTCATCATAAGTAAACATTAGTATTCTTCCGGTTGTATCAAAAACCTCATAAATGCCGTCCTGTATATCGCATATTTCAACATCTTTGATAGCGCTAGTTGTAGAATTATACAATTCAACGTAGTTAGATTCATCTTTAATAATTATAGGGTATTTAATATTCATACTGTTAAAACCTATCGAAGAATGATGTGTCTGTGCTTTTAGTGTCCCATGGTCTATGGCGTCCAATACCTTGCCCATTAACTGTAGCTTTTCCATTTTCTTTTAGAACCCTTCTGTGATAATGAGGGAACCTTCCAGTAGCACTCCTAGTTCTATTTCCAAATGGCGCTAACCTAAAGTTCTTTCTAAATTTTAACTCTCTACCTTGAATAGCAAAACTCAATCCCTCTTTTGTTGCTAATCCAACACCTATAAAAGTTATGCCGGCAATAGCTGCTTTAAATAGTTGAGGATCTTTGCTAGTCTGCCTAGAAAATTCCGTCACTATTAATCGTCCGTTTTGATTTAACTTGAAGTCATTTGCCTGTGCCCAATTTCTTACGTAGTTAAAATCATTATTTAATAGAGAGTTCCCAACTGCTATACTAGCATCGTTTGGATATGTACTTCCACCACTAGTAATCAAACTTTTGCCATTAACAGAATTAATTCTCAAATCTAAATCATCATAAGATGTTCTGCCTAAACCACTTGGATCAATAAAATTTACCGGATCATTCCCTGCATAGCTATACAAATTACACTCAACAGGACTTTTGATACACTGATTTGGTTGTTCCAGGAAAAGTGGATCAGGAGTTAAAAACCGCTTTGCTACAGGATCGTAATATCTACGTCCCATGCGAACGGCTTCGATATCAGGGTCATATCCTTTTAAAGTAAAGTCGGCAACTTTTGATGCTTCTGTACGGGTGTGGTTTTCTCTTTCACCAAATGGTGTTGCTAAGTTTACATTTTTATCTTCATTGTCCTTTGACTCATCTAAAACATATGAAGAGAGATGGTCAGCGGAAACTGGGATGAATTCATCATCTTGAAAATGGCCAAATATCCTTGGGCCAAGTTTTATCGGTTCATAGATGTGATTGTTGCTAATGACAGTATTTTCTATATAGGCCTCTACACCAGCGCTACTAAACTTTAAAATTGGATTTTTGGCCTCATCGTAAATATATGTTACCTGATTTTCTTCATTAGTATCATTATTGGTAACATGCTTTATTCTTGAGTTTGCACCATATTCAAATTGCTTGCTGCCCTTAGAAGTTACTCTTCCTATTGTATCAAGCTCGTAAGTATCATCGCCGATACTCCAACTACTGATATCCTTACTAAGTTTTCTATTTTGCTGATCACGTTCAAATTTGGTCAGAAGACCTGTGGAGTTATATGTATACCGTAGTAGCTTTGCACTTTCTTCAGTATTGTTGTCGCTGCCATTATACAGGGAGCTTGACTCAACTTCTTCTAAGTATTTTCTATTGTTGTAGGTGTAAAGATTTGCGACTTCACCTTGTTCAAATGTATAGTCAGCTCTTTTTACATTCATGCGATTATCAAGTTCCCAGTTGTGCTTAAATATTATTTTACTATTGATAGATTCCAGGTGGCCATTGTTTTTTCTGGTTAATGGGTCATATGATAGGTCGATGGATTTGTGGCCTTTAACATCGATGTGGTCAATTTCTCCGAAGCTGTTATATTGAGCATGCAAAAATTCTTTGCTATTATGGCCAATACTTACTATGTTGCCAAAGCGGTTGTACTTATAATTTAAACTATTGCTTGCGATGATATTGTCCGTTTTTAGATCAACTAGATTGTGAGACTTGGACTTGATGATACCACCTGAAAAGTAATCAAAAAGTGTCTTGAACTTTAATTTATTTGCAAGGATAATGGAGCGCTCTTGTAACTTACCGTCTATTCTGTATACCCAGTTTTTAGCAAAAACTTGGGAAGTAATGCCGGTTAGAAGACCCAGCTGTCCTGCTTGTTTACTTTGAGCAAGGTTTTCTCCGTCGTAAAAGTAGTTGTAAGTTATATGATCTTCAACATCTCCTGTGACTGTAACAAAACTTGTAAGTGTTTTGCTTTTAATTCTAAAGATATTATCATATACAATGCTTTCTTGATTGATTAGGTTGTTTTTTAAATCCATGCGCCGCTTTTGTACCAACATTGAGCTTGTTGGATCGTATTTGTATTCTAGCGAACCTATACCTGATCTGGTTACTTTGGAAATTTTGCCAAACCGATCATCGTAGTCAATGCTTTGAGTACTGCCATCAGGCAAGTTAATATCTGCAATTCTACCTAGACCGTCGTAGGAGTATAAGTATGGATTATCATCTTGGTCGATATACTTGACAAGTCTGCCAAAAGCATCAGACTTTTTGATTTCTGTCCACGATGGATTGTCGTTTTCAACTATCTTTTCAATTAATAATCCACCATCAATCTCAAATGAACTTTTAATGTTTTGGTAAACATTGTTTTGAGAGGCCTTTTTTGCACTTGTAGCTTGTCCTAGGAAGTTTTGGGTTGTTGAGCTGATTAGCTTGGTGTTGGTAGAGCTTAGATCACTTAGTTTTATAGAGGAGATGCCTTTGCTCTTTGGGGCCAAATAGTTTTGGAATGTTTTGATGATACCCAGGCCAGGAAGACGTTTGGTCAGCCCTTTTACAACAAAATTGGAGTTGGTTTCTTCAATTGTTGCTACATCATCTCCATCACCAGTTAGCAATGTTACGCTTAGGCTGCTTTCAAGTTTATTTTTTGCGGTTTCGAAAAACGACCGTTGAAATATCTTGCCAGGAGTATTTTGGTCAGCAAAATGGTAGCTATATTGGAATTGTGGTTTGTGCTCTGAGTATGCGCCTAGATTGTCCCATGTTTTACTTAAGCGTCCAAGGGAGTCAAACCTAAACTGCTTTTGCATAGACTGACTGCCCCTTTTTTGTGTGATGGTTGCAGGTTTATCATTGTTATCAAAAAAGGCATTTACAAGCTCTCTGGTATTGTCTGGATTTATAACAGCTGTTAATCGGTAATGGTTATCATAGTTATAGCTGGTGATACCTTTTGTTGTTTCAAAAATGTTTTTTATACGCTGGTTTTTTCCATATTGGATCACTTGGATTGAGGTTGGAGCATCATATCCCACTAAAAGCTCATGTGGTCTTCCAAAATCATCTCGCTCAATTGATAACCTGTAACTTGCTTCATTTCGCTTTGAAGTTCCAGCTTTTATTATTTCACTAGGGAGGCATGATAGGTGATTTTCAAATAGGGCAAGGCCTGTGTAATAAAAAATTGTGGTACTTGTGTTTAACTCATCTGATTTTACCTCAGAAGTTTTGCAGATACCCTCTTTATCGTAAAAATAGGAGGTTTTTAAGGTTATATAATCAGTTGCTGCGAAGTTGTGAAACCCTTCACTGGATTCGGTCTTTTTCCAAAAAGGGATACCGGCGAAGTAGTTTTGTTCATAGGTGTTGGTTTTATATTTAATTAGATTTTCTCTTTGTTGTTTATCAAAGCTTCTGTGATGATGTAAGTAAGCAATATTATCTTCTGTGAATTTATACCTATGGATCGTTTTACCATACTTGTCTATGGTCGAGGAGATTTCAGAAAACCCCAAAAAGGTGTTGCTAACGGTATGTAAATTTACTCCTGCATAATCCATGGTTGAAGTTGTTTTTCCTTTGGCGGCACTCGTAGTTGAAATGTCAGTTATAATAGTTTTGCGACTACTCATGCCTATTTCAGGCACTGACTTTCCGTAGTCAAATCTTAAAGTATTGCCTTTACCATCACTGGCAGACGACATCAGGCCAAGGCCTGGTCGATCTAAATCAAGGTATAGCATCTTATACTTGGACCTTGCTGTCATGATATTAGAGTAAAGGCGCGTGTTGCCGCTGCCTCCAAGATCTGCCACTACCATATTATTGTAAAGACCTGGATTGATAAATAGACCAGGAATTCGTTTATAAATGAAGCTGTCACCGTTATTTATATACATTGTGATAAAGTCATTACCTTGTAAGATTATATCTAGCAAAGAGTCTTTGTTGAGATCGATAAATAAGATTTGCCCATTTTTTAAATCCTTGGAGACCTTCATCCCACCTGGAAAATAAAAATTATAGGCCTTAAACTGTGTGGCAAACTTACCCTCACTATCTCCGTGGTGAACAAAGATCGCCGATTTACCCTTTAGTACTAAATCGCTGTGACCATCGCCATTGATATCGGTTACCCAAAATGAAGAAAAGTTGGATGGTAGATTGATGTATTTTGGTTTTGTAGGAGCAGAAAATGACAGCTTACCAGCACTGGTGGATTTATTGTAGATAACCTCATAAGCATTACCCCTTAAGTGCAAGAGGTCAGGCAGGTTATCATTGTTTAAATCCGCAATCTTAGTTTTGTTTTTATTTCCCCAAAATTTTGGAAAGACCACGTAATCGACACTTTTTCCATTTGGCAAACAAACATCTAGTATTGTGTGGCCTTGATAATCAAACAGGTCGTATACAAATTGCGGTTTATTTGGCCCCCAAAACTTTTGAAATGTCCTTGGCCTTCTCGAATATGGAACTGGAAAGAGGCACCAAGTACTAACTTGCTCAGCTCCTTCGCCTTTTCCTTCTAATGTATCAATAAGCGAGTCTTGGTTTAGGTAGACATCATACATTTTGCCAATTTCAAAATCTACTCGGCCATCGTTATTAAAATCGACAAAAGAAGTATGGTTGTAGCTTGTCAGCATGTATTTATAGCGATTGGCCAGATAGTCTAGCTTTTTATCATGCGTCCATGATAACTTTTCAAAATAGTTATAAGCTTGGTCATATTGAAAACTCATGGCCGGTTCAGCAGCAGTGCTGCTACTGTTGCCAGTACTAGTAAAGATCTTTTGTACTGAAGACAAGTTGTGACCTGGTGAGAGCGCTCTATCAATATATTTAAAGTGGTATGAGTACCTTGTGACAAATTGATTAAATGCCATGGCCTGAGATCTCACTGAGATGAGCTTGACTCTTTGATCGAGGACTCTTTTATATCCAAGAGTGTAGTCATATAAAACCCCTTGGGTCGATTCATACTCGAGGTCTATTTTGTACTGAAAATCTTGATTTAGACCACCATATTTAATGGATTGCAAATATGATCGTCCACCTTTGGTCGACCTGGTATAAAAAAATTGAGTTCTCTTGCCCACTTTATCAACGGCCAATCGCAAGTACCAAGAGTGAACTTTTTTATCTTTAGTTTGGTCCACATACAAATCATCCTCTTGGTCGCCGTAATAAAGAGTTTTGCCATCACTGAGGTAGACAATAATTTCTCGAGAAGAGACTTTGGCACGGACATTTCCCTCTAGGTTTTGTGGATACCAGAAATCGTCATTACCCTTTTGCATCTTGCCAAATTTGCCAATAAGCTGATCATTGAGATAGTTAATTTTGCCAGTTTCCACAAAACGAGAAAATTTTAACTGACTACTCCAACCAATCCCAAACTCAGAGATACCAAATGACGGTGAGTAGACCACCTCAAATGGGTAGATCATCTCTCCACGCAGACTTGGAAACTCAAGTGGCAACTTAAAAGAAAAGCTGCCTGTTTTGTGATTTAGAGCATTTTTTCCCAGACTTGCAAATTCACCTTTGATCGTTCCTCGCTTTGGTGCATCAATCCCAAAGGACTCAACTTTGTGGTCATTGAACATTTCCACAGCAAATGGATCATTGTCAGCAGAGACGCTGGTGATAAAAAACAAAATACCAATAAGCATGAAGGCGATCAGGTAACTGTTTGGGTAACAACTGCTTGGGTAACCGTCACTTTTTTGTGAAACACTGTTTCGCAAAAAAGTGACGGTTACCCAGTTAACTATCGAGGACATGAGCTGATCCAGTCTAGATTTACATCAAAATTGCTATTGGTTGCAGAGACAACATAGGCAACCACCACTTCCGGAATTTCATCGAGTGGGGTATTGCCAATTAATATCTGCCCACTACCAGAATCTTTGCGATAAGGCCTTAAGACTCCAATTTGAAATTTACCAAAAAGAGGTCTTCCGGTACCCATACCGGACTCTCTTTCCATAGTTGGTGGAAATTCACTGCGCAGACTATTGAGAGCATCTGCTGCATTTTTGGCCATCCTATTTGCAATTTGCATATACCTCCAGTGATCACCGACAAAGTTATATTTGCGTGGACCATCTTTAAAAGGAATAGTTCCCATGCCTTCTAAGTAGGCAAGAGAGTGCTGGTCGCGATAGAAATTGTTGAAATTTTCAATATAACCTTCATTTTCTGGAATAAAAAAAAGCCCCATGGACTCAATAATTGGACTTTCGACAAAACACCCAAATCCCTCATCGCGGTAAAGGTCACTGACTTTGATATCTAGGTATAACCCGCGCTCTGCCTTGGTTTTGTCGTATGAATAAAGTTTATCCCAAAAAACTCTGGATCGTGTTGGGTCCAGTTGCAGGTCTCGCTTGAGAAGAAGAGCTGGTATATCGTAAGTACTTTGATAATATGGATTTGGTATAGAGATAGCGACAGTTGTTCTTGGAACCTGTGGCCGATTGTTTAAGTCATCTTCAATTTTAACCAGCAGACGTTTTACGTAGCGGTGAACGACTAGGGCGACATACTCAAAAGGATCAGAAAACTCAATTTCGCGAAATGAAGATACATTGCCCAGTATATTTCCTTTTTCCTCATTTCTATATTTAAAATCTAGGTAGCTGACCAAATTATTATCTAAGATATTTAAAATTCGATTTAGAGTGTAGAGGTTATCGTTGTCATCGGCCTTATTTACAAAATCCAAATCGATATTACTTAAAAACCAATTGCGAATGTTTACTTTTAGCGACATCTGCTGCTTATTTAATTTAACTTGATCGTGCAGATCTTGTAGCCTTTGTTTTTTTACTTCTACCTCTCGCTCCATACGCACAATATCACTTTTGTAAGATAGGGCGGCCAACTCATTTGAGATCATTGCTCTTAAAAGGTTTTTAAGTTTTCCTTGGAATTTATCAAAGTTTGAATCAAGCCCCATGAGCCTCTCTCTGAGCTCGTTTATGGTAGATGCTGAGATACGTCCATTTTTAATTAGATTTTTAATTCTTTGATCTATGGTGTTTTTTATTTCAACAATTTTTGCTGCAAAATCGGCCACAAATTGCCCCTGTGGTCTTTGTCTTGTGATATTGATAAAAAGCTCTCCACTATTTTTTTTAGAGCTGCAATCATTTGCAACTAAGTAATAATCAAAATCATTGGTTACAGGAATTTGATTGTTGGCATTTAAAACATAAATATTTTTATGTTTACTTTTTAAACTTTCACCCCGTGGCATTTCAACTAACAGCAAACTGCCAGCAGGCAAAAAGGTAAATGGAGTATCTGAAAGTGTGATACCTAGCTCAAAGGATGCGTCGGTACGGGCAGTAGTTGAGTCGGTATTACTTTCTGTGGTGCCAGTTTCATTTCTGCTACCATGAGTTCTATCATTACATTTTTGAATTGAGGCAGTGACGGTTGCTCCATTTCCAAGTATCATATATCCACTACTTTGGTTATATCCCATACATGTTCTTAGAGACGATGAAGAAGTATTATAACTAGAAGAGTTTTCAAATTTGTTGGTAGATTGAACTGAAGTATAACCATCGGAGTTCACCATGGTAAAACCTCTGGAAGTTGTTTGGGCATTAACCTTATCCTCACCGTATGTCTTTGACAGCGCACAAGTCGGTTGCCATTTTCCCGAAGCACTAATTTGAATAATATCACCTTTTTCAAATTTGCTTGCCATGTTGATTTGTGGATAGGAAATATCATGTATAGAGGATGAGCTAATTCTTCTTGGTGTGTCTTTTGCAGAGAATGAGTGAGCTTCATAAAGCTTTTTGCTTACAAAGGTGACCTCATCATCACTGCCGTCATGTTGTTGAGTTCTTTTAATTTCAGCAGTGATCTTATCGTAATAAGAGTTCCTAGATTTATTGAGATAATTTCGAAGGTTATCAATTTTTTGCTTTAAAACCATCAGCTCTGTCAAATCAACATTAATTTTGTCTTCTAAAAGCTCAAGGTTCATGCGACCATCATTGACACTTAAAACCTGTCGGACCAGAGTCTGCTTTTTGCTATTTAACTCTGCTAGCAAATTGCCTAAATTTGTGTTTGCTTTTTCAACACTTGCAATATGTTTTTGCATATTGGCCTTAGAAAATCCAACATTGACCTCTAAAATGTTAGTCGAAGTAAAGTACCCAGCTTTGGTAACACCAGAGTCTAATACAACTTTGGTATTATTATAATTAGTAAGCAGATCGTGAGATTGATCAAAAATGTGTTTAAAAGTTTTAAGTAGATGTGGAAAATCCGAGCCTGGTACAGCAGTTGCGATATTATCCACATTAAAAACGGTCTTCATGGCTGACAGTATATTGTCAATTACATCTTTATTATTAAAGAGTAACTTAAATAATTTGGTAGAGCCTTGAGAGTGCTTATCAAGCTTTTTTGTATCTTTATTATTTGCACCCTCACTCGCACCTTTAAACTTATATTCAATGTCACCATGTTTTTGCAAAGCAAGTGAATTAAAAAAGTTTAAAAGCCAATAAATCCGATTGCCCGCATACATCAAGTTATCACACTCTTCAAGCCTACAAGAGATGTCATAAATTTTAGCAATCACCTGAATTCTTTGAAAAAAAGGTGCAAGTACATCACCGATAAGCGATGGTAAAATTGGAGAGACATAACTTGAGCCAGAATCATCGCCCCACCAAGTATTTGGTTTTGCCAAATCAGAATTAAGCGCACTTTCTAAAACCTTTATATTGACTGCGATAACGGCATCAAAGACATTAAAAAGCTCATCTTTATGGGCAATCTTTTCATGAGTTTTTGCCAAAGCGGAATTGTCTTCTGGGCCAGTATTATCTTTTAGATCCTCAGCTGCAAACTCACCCAAAGTCCTTCGCCAAATTGTAGAATAAAGCTGAATATCACGCCACATCCTTCCGCTTATATGTTTTTCAAAGTCATGGACCTGTTGCTTGGTGATAACTGCATTTTGATCCTGAAATGGATACATGTTTTTATGTGCTTTTTGGAACCAAAGATCTAGTAGCGAGAAAAATTTCGTCAGCTCGTCCCACTTAAAGGTTGTCATATCATTTTCATTTTGTAACACATGGGCATCGTAGTATTTCATCAATGTTTCATACATAAGAGTCAGGGCATTGATTTTATATTTCTTGCTATCAACGAGGACTTTTTTACATTCAATGCTAGGTATAGCGGTAAAGCTTTTTGTCATGGCCTTTAGGGCGTTTTGAACGTTTTTGTAGGTTGGTTTATGTTTATCTAAAAATGATTTCCATGTTGCAGCTTTGCCTCTGTAAACAATGAATGGACGATAGACTCCACGTTTTTTACACTCTTTTGGAGGAGTGGATGATTGGTCTAACATATCGGCCGAGGAAAAACTAGTTACAACATTCAACTTAATATAATCAATGTCACTTCTAGAGCAACTAGAGAGTAAGAAACCGATTGCAAGAAAGTAGATTAAAGTAATTTTCATCGCTAGCACCTAAAGTTAAAATTGTAAGAATTTTTAATAAATTAAAGTCCTAATCTCTAATACTGTTATAAAATGGATAATTATTATTGAGATAATCTAAATAATTTAACTCACTTGCATTTGCGGCTTCTAACTGCATAATAACAAATTTAGTAGCGGCAACAGCATTGATTAGATATCCCGAAGACCATGCTCTTCTTGATAGTTCATATTGGGTGATCTCACGCTTTAAGCATGATAGTTTCGAGCGCTTTTGGGCGCTTGAGTTCTCGGCCATGTTTAGGCACTGTTCTCCATCTCGGTCTATGCATCTTCTTTTGATTTTTATGAAGACATTTACTGCTATGTTTTTTGGGCGGGTTTCGGTGTCGCCTTTTAAAACATGATTGTGCTTGATATCTACAGCATGGGAATGGTTAATGTCTATATTATGAGTGTGTTTACCACTGTCACCTGTATGTTTATTAGGTGCATGTCCATATTCCCATGAACCTCTGTCATCACCTTTTTCAGTCTCTTGGGCCTTTTTCATTTTGGCCATGTAATGTTTGTGTTCTCCTGCTTCTTGAGCAGTTTTAGTCCCACCATCTTGAGCTGCACTCTTTATCTCTTCATTATCATTTACAACAAGGCCATTAACAGCAGTGCTATCTCTTTCCGATGAACCAAGTAAAACATGCCTACTACCCTTTGGTCTTAAAAACTCACCATTTTCAACCGAAGGTAATATGCTAGTGTTAAAATAAGTCCCATGATTTAAATGATTAAAAATGGATACTTCACTATTATTGATATTTAGATCAGTTTTAGATTGACCTTTCATTAAAACCCACTCTTTTCCATTAATTTCTTGAAATTTTTGCTCACTTAGAATTGAGTACCGAATATTGCCTAAGCTACTTCCGTTGATAGGTTCTAGTACACAGTTACTTTGGGTACCACTTGCATAAGTAAACATTGAGGCGGACAACAGGACTAACAAAATTGAAAGTTTCATAATTATTGACATAATCTTTCTCCTGGTTCTTTTGATTTGCCAGATTTATCAAGCCAAGTAAGTTTAAGAAGCAATTTCAGCCACATACATTGTAAATTTCAGAAATGACGCTCAGGTCAAATGATTCACCCTATGCGGTAATGTTCGTTTATCAAGTTATAAGTGAGAAATATTAAGAAATTGTGAAGTAAATAATAAATTTTTACTGGAATTTATGGTAACGTTGCCAAGATATATTTGACAATAAAAATCGCAAATAATTGTAGGAGAGCATAAGATGGCAACACTTGATGGGGTTAAGTTTAATTGGAAAGACCATAAAATGGTTAATGTCCTTTGTCCTCTATGTGATAGTAGTGACTATAAAGTATACGAACAATATGGAGAAGAATATCAATATAGCAACGTAAAGTGTTCCAAATGTAAGTTCATTTATCAAAATCCCAGATTTGAATATAATGAGACATTTCTTAAGTGGGCCTATGATTCCTATGGAGATTCTTATATCGAATTGACCAATAAGACAGATGAGATCAGGGAATCATTTGAAAATCCCTCTGGATACTTTAAATTTAAAAAGCAGATAATCGATGATCTTTGCACGAAAGAGCAATACACTCTTTTGGATGTAGGTTGTGCTTGCGGACAGTTTATCTACTTTTGCAAGGGACAAAAAAATTGCATTCCCTCAGGTGTCGAAGTTTCAGCTCCCCAAGTTCAGTTTGCCACAGAAAAATTAGGTCTAGATGTTCACTGTGGAACTTTGCAACAGGCGGGAATAAAAGATGAGTCTTTTGATGTTGTTCATTGCGCTCATACCCTTGAACACATACCTACGCCCAAAGAAATGATCAAAGAGCTAGTACGAGTACTTAAACCAGGGGGCTTTTTATTTATTGAAGTTCCAAATGTCTATTCTAAGCAAAACTATATGAAACATCTTTTAAATAAGCGACGTTTGATAAAAAATAGTTGGCAAGCAGGCGACTTCCCAGAGCATTTGATGGAGTATGCTCCAAAAACTATCCAAAAATTATTACAAGACCACCAATTAGAGATAAAGTATTTTCAAGTACATTCAAGAAGTGCCATGAATAAGGGGCCTGTCATTAAGAAGCTTGATCTGTTTATTAATAAAATGATTCCGTTTAATAGCAATATGATTTGTGTGGGGCAAAAATTAGACAAAAAGTAAACTTTGCGGTCTGTTATTGCTATCATTGCATCTGAATTAGATATAGTTAAAGCAATTCAAGAAGATATTAAGGTTTTGCCAGAGGAACAAACAATAATGAATAGCCCAGATTTTTCACCATCAAATTTAAGAAAAAATGTTCTTAGAATGGCCAGCGATAAAGCAGGCCATATTGCTTGCGCCTTCTCTTTAATCGAAATAGTGAGCACACTGTTTGAACAGAAGATATTAAAATATAATCAAGAAAACCCAAGTGATCCTGATAGAGATATACTTGCCCTGTCTAAGGGACATGGTGCGATGGCACTATATGCCTGTTTTTATGAATTGGGATGGCTTAGCGATCATGATTTAGATAACTACTTTCTCGATGGTTCTGAGCTTTTTGGTTTGATGGAAGAGCATACACCAGGGGCCGAGATTTCAGGGGGAAGCCTGGGGCACGGTCTTGCGGTGGCAGTGGGAATAGCGTACGGATACAAAAAAAAAGGTATAAATAAAAAAGTATTTTGTATTGTTGGAGATGGCGAACTTAATGAAGGAAGTATATGGGAGGCATTGCTCTTTGCCGGGCATCATAAACTAGAAAATTTAACAATTATTGTAGATGCAAATAAATATCAGGCAATGGGAAGAACCGAAGAAGTACTCGATTTAGATCCTTTAGGCGATAAATTTCGTTCTTTTAAATTTAGTTACCAAGAGTGCAATGGTCACAATGTCGAAGAGTTAAAAAACAATCTAATAGCGTGCTGTGATTCTAAACAACCAGCAGTACTAGTCGCCAGAACTATTAAAGGTGGTGGAGTTGATTTTATGGAACAGGATAATTGTTGGCACTACACCAGACTGACAGATCCTGATCTTAGAAAAAAGGCGCTGGAGCAAGTCCAGTCAAATAGAACTCCAGGAGAAAAACAATGAGAGAGGTACTTTCTTCATCAATCGTTAATGCTGCAAAAAGTTGTGAAGATTTTATCTTACTTACGGGAGATCATGGATACGCCCTATTTGATAAGCTTCGAAAGGCCAGAGAGGACCAATTTTTAAATGTTGGGATTATGGAGCAAGCGTTAATAAGTATGGCGTCAGGAATGCAAAAAACAGGTTTTAGAACTATGTGTTATGGTTTAAGTTCCTTTGTTCCAATTAGAGTCCTAGAGCAAATTAAATTTGATGTCTGTTTGCCAAGTGTACCAGTGAAAATTATTGGTGATGGCGCAGGAATGGTCTACACTACACTTGGAAATTCTCATTTGTGTGCAGAAGATGTTTCTTGTTTATTACCTCTACCACATATTGAAATTTATTCGCCAGGTGATCCAGAGGAGATGAGAATTTGTTTTGAAGAGTTTTATAACTCCAAAAAACCTGCATATCTGAGAGTCGGTAAGTGTGAGAATCCAAAAGTTAACACTGCTCCGTTAAGTAGCACGGACAGCTATTTTACATATAGGCCTAAAAGCAGAGTCTGTTTTGTCTCGACTGGGGCGATGCTAGGTGTTGTTAATAATCTGGCCAAGAAATTTTCTATTGATCACCTTTCAATTATGAAACTTAAACCAATGTCCAACAAGGTAGTAGAGCACTTAAAAGACTACGATAGACTCTTTATTTTTGAGGAGCATAGTCGAAAGGGTGGATTAAATTCTCAATTATTGGATCAATTTGTCGTACAAGACCAAAGAATTCCTCTGATAAAATCTTATAGTTTGAAGCACTCGTTTATTGATAAGTGTGGATCGTATCAATATGCTTTATATGAGCATGGGCTAAGAGAAGACCAGTTGGAAGAATCTTTAAAAAAGTATCTAGCTTAGTAACCTGTTGTAATTTAGAGTTTTGGAGATTGCGTCTTTTAAAGAAGTATAAACTTGAAGCCCCAACTCTTTTTGCGCCTTATCTACTGCTGGAACATATCGGCTAGGAAGTGCTCCTGATGAAGCTTTGTTGATGGTCACTTTTAGTTTATTATCTGTTTCAACAACTAATTGGGCCAGATCTTTAATTTGAATACCTTCAGCGGAACCGACGTTATATGCTTCACAACTTTTACCATGGGTTAGGATTTTTAAAAGCCAAATCATAAGATCTGCGGCATATAAATAGGAACGATAGGGAGTCCCGTCTCCTTTGATTACAATGTCACGCTGGTTGATCGCATCATTTATAAAATTACCAATTGCAAAGTGAGTATCTAAGGGCAGATAAGGCCCAACAAAAGCAAAGCAGCGAGCATTGATAAAATCAATGCCTGTGTTGTTAGTAAAAATTGCGCCCAATAATTCGCTAACTCTTTTACCTTCTCCATAGGCACTAGCTGTGGTGAGAGGGTTTGGCCCGCCCATAAATGTTTCGGGAATATGAGTGAACTCTGGAGGTTGCGTGCCATAAATGGCTCCAGAACTGGTGTGTAAAACTCTCTTTACACCGCTTGTTTGAGCAAACTGCAAAACTCTTCTGGTTCCGCCTATAATACTGTCTAACATAATACCTGGATTTTCTTCATTAAGTTTGGCACTGGCCTGTGTGGCGGCGTGGATGATGTAATCAAACTTGTTTTGGGGAAAACAAAAGTTTTGGATGTCTCCTTGGATGAAGGATATCCCATTTTGCAGGTGTGGTAATTTTGACTTAAATGAACTTGGATCTCTACTTAAAACAACAATATTGATATTGGTGCCTTTATGTTGATTTGCCCAGTTAAATGATTCTAAAAGCCATTTGCCGAAAAAACCAGTTCCACCTGTTATAAAGATAGAACGTCCTCGCAAAAGATTAAAAACACCTTGTGAGTGGGAGTAAATAAAATCTAGATCGTCTGCTAGGTTATTCATAAACTATCTTTTGTTCTTTAGGCATATCTATCATGGTCATGGTCCTTATATTTCTTAAAAAATTCATGGCCAATTTGAAAGACTGTCTCCATAAAATATTTCAGGATACTTAAGGATTTAGGATACTTTAACTTAATCTGAATAAATGAGCAAATTGATCCACCAGCAAGCGCATTTAAGTAACAGCGAAAAATATGGAACAGCTAAAAATGGCCAAGTAGACGACTTTGTAAAACTTTGAAATTATGTTTCAAAAAGAACATAAAATCGTTATGATGGTGTTTAAAAAAACATTTTTAAAGGGATTGATCATGAAAATGCGAGTGGCAGACTATATTGCAAAATTTATCTATGAGCAAGGCGTCAGAGATGTTTTTATGGTATCTGGTGGAGGAATGATGTTTTTATCAGATGGCATATGTAAACATAAAAACTTAAATGCAGTCTGTAATCATCATGAACAAGCTTCGGCCTATGCGGCAGTCAGTTACTCCAAATATAGTGACAATCTAGGGGTTGCCTTTTTAACTACTGGTTGCGGCTCTACGAATGCAGTAACACCACTGCTTGGTGCGTGGCAAGATAGTGTACCTTGCCTATTTATTTCCGGGCAAAGTAAAAGAAAAGAAACCATTAGAAACTCTAATCTAAAGCTACGTCAAAAAGGAGTACAAGAAGCTGATATCGTGGCCATTGTAGAGTCTATTACAAAATATTCTGTAATGATCAATGAGCCTAATGAAATTAAATATCATTTAGAAAAGGCCGTGTATTTAGCTAAACATGGCAGACCTGGGCCAGTTTGGCTTGATATGCCTTTGGATGTTCAAGGGGCAGTAATTGATGAGGATCAACTTAATTCTTTTGATCCAAAAGAATTGGATGAAATTAAAATTATCCCTACCCAAAAAGAGATTGATGAGGTGAGGACTCTTTTAGAGCAAGCAAAAAGACCGATAATCATTGCAGGTCATGGTATTAGATTGGGTAAATCTATTAAGGAATTGTACATTCTAGCTCAAAAAACAAATATACCGGTAGTAAGCACATTTCTAGGGGTCGATACATTTCCTTCAACGGATGATTTGTATATAGGAAGAATTGGGAACAAAGGGACTAGGTCCGGTAACTTTGCAATGCAAAATGCAGATTTAATTCTCTCTCTTGGAAGTAGATTATCAGTAAGTTCGACTGGTCACGAGTATAAACTTTTTGCACGAGAGGCCAAGGTTATTGTTGTGGATATTGATCCTGTTGAACACAGTAAAAATACCATTTGCATAGACAAGTTTGTTCAAAGTGATGTTAAGCATTTTATTGAATCACTGGGAAATTGCAAACTATCGTTTAATAAGTCGTGGAATGAAACATGCTTAAAGTGGAAAAAACAATGGCCTGTCTGTTTACCAGAATATGAAGACAGTACTAATGGAATTAATCTTCACTATTTTATGAAAATATTCTCGAGTTTACTTAAAGATAATTCTGTTGTACTTGCCGACGCGGGTTCAACCTTTTATGTTGCCTCCCAATGCATTGAAATTGATAAGCAGCGTAGATTAATTACACCTGGGGGGCAAGCTGATATGGGGTACTCCCTCCCTTCAAGTATTGGTGCATGTATAGCAAATGACAAAAAAGAAGTCCTTGCCATAACAGGAGATGGCTCTTTTCAGATGAATATACAGGAGTTACAAACGTTAAAACATTATAATTTACCGGTAAAACTTTTTGTATGGAATAACGATGGATACCTTTCCATTCGTGCATCACAATCAAAATTCTTTGATAACAGATTTATTGGAACAGATAAAACAAGTGGTGTTTCATTTCCAGAGGCCAGCAAAATTGCCAATGCCTACGGAATAAAGTATTTAAAAGTATCTGATAGCTCAGATCTAAAAGAAGTCATTAATGAAGCAATGATGTATGATGGCCCCGTTTTGTGCGAGGTTTTTTGTATTAGAGATCAACCCATTGTTCCCTCTGCATCTTCAAAAAAATTACCCAGTGGAAAAATGGTCTCAAAACCTCTTGAGGACATGTTTCCTTTTCTTGATCGTGATGAGTTTTATGAAAATATGCTCGTTAGACCGGTTGACGAAGACGTTTAAATCTAAGAGATCTAAGTCTTGAATCTTGAGTTCAACCACTTATTCATGACAGCTAACTACTCACTCTCATTTAAGATAAAGGTTGATTTTTACAAATTTTACGGCCAAACTATGGATCTTTAAATACATTAGGCTTATTACAAAAATGAAAAACCTACAAAATAATGAAGAAGGGCGGGCCATAATTTTTGCCATGGTACGTCTGGCCGATCCATTATTTGTCTTGTTTGGTGGAGTAATTGTCTACTGGATTTACTTTGGGCATTTAAACATGCCTACAGAGTATCGCACAGCACTACTCACAGGTGTCGTATATTCTCTTCTAGTGTTTCCCTCAATGGGGATGTATAAATCAATCAGAGGGAAGAATCCAATTTATTTGGTCCAAGTGATAACTATGGCCTGGCCTTTGGTGGCAATAATGTTGATGGCCACTAGTGTGCTGCTTAAAAACTCCGCATATTATTCTCGTATTTGGTTTGGATCATGGGTACTTTTGACCTGGGTGCTTTTGCTTTTGCTTCGAGCAGTCATAAGTAGAGTATTGAGGTTTGCAAGAAAAAAGGGTTGGAATCGCAAACAGGTTGTAATCTACGGTGTAGGAGAGTTAGGAAAAAGATTGGAATTTAGAGTTAAAGAGGATAGTGAAATTGGTTTTGATGTGGATAGTTATTATGATGATAATCCAGATTTGCATGGAGGAAGCATAAATGGCATTGTAATAAAAGGAGGTATTGATTCGCTGTGTGAAAGGGTTAATAACGGTGGCATTCAAGAAATCTGGGTGGCCTTGCCTCTAAGAAGTGCTGATAAAGTCAAGGATCTAATTTTTCGCCTTCGTCATTCAACCGTCGTTGTGCGTTACGTGTTGAATGTTTTTGGTTTTAGACTTTTTAATCACTCTCTTTCTGACATTGCAGGCATTCCTGTTTTGGATCTCAATAACTCCCCGATGGTTGGTGTTAATAAATTGGTAAAAGGGGCCGAAGATATTATACTGGGTTTTTTAATCTTGCTCTTAATATCACCACTAATGTTGTTAATTGCAATTGCAGTTAAGCTGGACTCCAAGGGACCTGCCATTTTTAAGCAACGTAGGCATGGTTTTGATGGCCAATCTATTAATGTCTATAAGTTTCGCACTATGCGCGTACACCAAGAAAGTGGCACACAGGTCACTCAGGCCAAAAAAAATGATACGCGCATTACTAGGCTTGGAGCATTTCTTAGAGCAACTAGTTTGGATGAGCTTCCTCAGTTTTTTAATGTATTACAGGGCAAGATGTCAATTGTCGGGCCAAGGCCTCACGCAATTTCTCATAATGAAGAATATAAAGAGCAGGTTGCGATGTACATGCAAAGGCATAAGGTCAAGCCTGGCATTACAGGTTGGGCCCAAATCAACGGGTGGCGGGGAGAGACTGATACGCTGTATAAAATGCAAAAAAGAATTGAGCATGATCTTTATTACATAGAGAACTGGTCTTTGTTTTTTGATTTAAAAATTATTGTTGCAACAGTGTTTAAAGGGTTTATTGGCAAAAATGTCTATTAAGTGAGTAAGTGAGTAAGTGAGCAAGTAAGACATTGTTTAAAGAGGAATTAATGACAAATAAAACTATCAGTATCGTAACACCATGTTTCAACGAAGAAGATAATGTCGAGACACTTTATCATAAAGTTAAAGATGAGTTTACCAAGCTAGATCAATACACCTATGAACATATCTTTATAGACAATGCATCAACAGATAAAACAGTGCAAATCATAAAATCAATTGCCAAAAATGATCCAAATATAAAATTGATAGTAAATAGCAGAAATTTTGGCCATCTTCGCTCTCCAGTATATGGGCTAAAGCAGGCGATGGGCGATGCTGCGATGTTGGTGGTAGCTGATTTACAAGATCCTCCAGAGCTAATCCCGGAGTTTATCAAAAAATGGGAGGAGGGCAATGAAATTGTTATTGGGGTAAAAAATAAAAGTCATGAATCCCCACTAATGTATCTTATCAGAACTGCTTACTACAATTTAATAAACAGGCTGGCAGAAATTCCACTGGCAAAAAACTACACCGGATTTGGACTTTATGATAAAAAAATTATTGATCTACTTAAAGCTAATCCAGATCCATACCCATATTTGCGAGGACTAATTTTTGAGTTTGGATTTAATGTGGTGCGAATTAAATACACTCAGCCAGTTAGAAAAAGAGGGATAACAAAAAATAATTTTTTCACATTGTATGATATTGCCATGCTTGGCATTTGCAGTCACTCCAAGGTGCCCCTACGAATAGCGACAATTTCTGGCTTTGTATTTTCCATGGTGTCTTTTTTGATTGGCATTTGTTATTTTATTGCCAAGTTAGTATTTTGGAGTAAGTTTTCTTTAGGGATTGCTCCAATTGTGATAGGGGTTTTCTTTTTTACGTCGATGCAACTTTTCTTTACCGGAATTCTTGGAGAATATATTGGATTTATTTTTACTAAAACCAATAATCGTGATCAACCGATGGTGATTGAAAAAGAGAGAGTTAATTTTTGATATTCAAAGATGTGCCTCCCGTATTATCTAAAACAAAACACATCGTTTTAGAGCGACTTAAATCGCTTGATGAGCAATTAGCAAGAGTACCCAAGAGCTTCTTTGACAAGGACGCTTATTTTATCCTGGGATTAGTCGCAATATTTATTTTCCACTACTATCCAATTTTTAATAAGACATTTCTAATGCTTTGGGATGCTTTTGATATCAGTTATCCATCGATGGTACTTTTAAATGATAGTTTTAAAGAAGGAATCTTCCCCTTGTGGAATCCCTTCATGCTGTCAGGTGAAGCGATGTTTGCTCGCCCCATGGTATTTATGTACAATATTTCATCATTAATTATTGGTTTACTGCCGTCTACACTCAACCTTTATCATTGCTATATGATGATCCTAGCGGTTTTTATTTTGCTTGGTGGGATAGGGATGTACTGTTTTTTAAGATCCACTAAAGTAATTAAGCCGATCTCATTTTTGGGTGCATTAATATTTCTTTTAACGAGTAACTACAGTTATATTGGGCAACCTGCAATTTTAGCTTCAATCGCCGGTGCCCCATGGCTTTTGTATTTTGCAAACAAAATTATAGAGAAACGAAAGACTATTAGTTTTATTTTGATTGCAGAATTCTCACTTGTCTCGGCATTTATAATGCTTGAATCTTATTTTGGAGGAACGCTCTATAATGCGCTGTTAGTGTTGATATTTATTGTCTTTAAAGTTTGGGACGAAAAGATTTATCAAAACCGTGCAGAGTTAATCAATATTGTTTTATATTTAGTTGCTTCTGTAGTGTTAGTCATTTTGTTAACTGGCGTTTACATCTTCCCCGTTTTAGAAAATAGATCTTTTTACTATACCGATCTTTCCGACTTTAAAACTCCTGATCCACGACTGCGAGGCGTAGTTACCAATTTCAATGATTTTGTGCCACTAGTCCAAAATCTTTATGGCTTCATGGGCATTTTTTTAACAGGAAGAGATTTTAGTATAGTGTGGAATAAAGGCTTAACTTACACTTTAACACTCTTTTTTTTCCTTGGTATGATTCTTTCAAAAAAGATAAGGCCCGTCAGATTTTGGATAATCTGTAGCGTTTTAATTTTTATATATTCACTGGGCCATCCTGGACAAATTTACACATTCGTACACTACTTTATCCCTCTTTATAAAAATATAAGGTTTCCACTGCTTACATTTTATATGATACAGGTGAGCCTAATTCTTGTTTTTTGTATTATCGTCGGTGCTATCATGAGAGGTGAGAAAAAATATAATTACTCACACGACTTTGATATCTTTTTGTACTCTTCAATTTTGGTCTCGATTTTGGCCTTTAGTTTAAAGAGTAATTACATAGTACATGGGGCCGTTGGTGTTTCATTGTACTTTTGTATAAGAAGCCTTAACGCTGGTAGATATTTACATTTAAGTAAGGTATTATTTTTTCTCATCATTGTTTTTGAAACCCTGTGGTTTACAGGAAGGCCCAGAAGTGCGGACAACAATCGCGCCAAATATGCAGACGCAAGCTTTGCTGCCCGAAACAAGTCTGTGAAATCTTCTACTTTAGCTCGTAAATTAAATACTCAAAAGAGTTTTGAGTTTTCATCAAAAGATTGGTTAACCAGTAAAGAGCTATACAATCACGGATACTCCCCTGGTGATGAACCGAGGTACTGGTATGTAAAAGGACATGATTTTACTAAATTATTACTTTACACTACAACCAAGCTGATACCACAAAAAGATTTTCGTCGCGAAGATTTTTCAGATTCAAATAAGTACATTGAAGCGTTGATGGGGCAAATTCCGAAAGTGGTTGAAGATGGTGTAGTTGTAGAATCACCTATTCCAGGTTGGGCCCAAGCTGAAAATAAATGCCAGATTCTTAATGCCTGGTTTGCACCAAATAGCATTTACGCTAAAGTCGATGCACAATCTCCATGTTTGCTTTTTGTGACGGATAAATATTATCCTGGGTGGAAGGTTTATGTTAATGGCGAAGAGACCCAACTTGTAAAAGCAAATATTATATTTAAAGGCACATACTTGGGATGGGGCATTAATACCGTTGAATTTAAATTTTCTTCTGACACTTTTTGGTATAGTGCAATGGTTTCCATTACAACCTTTTTATTTTTGATTATAGTCTTAATCGTTTTAACTGTATTTAACCGTTCACTCTTTAGAAAATGAATCCTTTAGTTCTTTGATATAGGGCCTAGCACTATTTAGAATGGTTCTAAAACGCTCAATTCGTTCAGCTTGCTTTTTTGGTGGGGCATTGATGATTTTATCAATTTTACCTGAAAGTTTTGTAGGTAATTGTGCCTTGAGTGATTTGAATTTCCGCTCAATTACAGCACACGAAAATATTACAGCGAGAACAATAATGAACCACTTGATAAAAGTTAGCTTCAGTAGTTTTTTTTCGGCCTTAACGAATTTTTCAATTGAGGCAGTTTCATCCACTTCAAACTCTTGAAGTTGCAAGGTCATTTCCTGCTTTAACTTATTAAGTTTTTCAGTTACTTCTTCAATATTATGACCGGCGGCAAGCAGCGGGATATTAGTGGAGTATAATAAGTATTTACCATCTTTTTCTTTGAAATTTATATTGTCCATTTTTTGACCTCTTTGACCTTTTGTTAGTATTGGGCCATAAATTTGTTCGTAACATCAGCAATATACGATAGCATATCACTGGTGAGGCCTGGGTAGGTACCAAGAAAGAAAGTATTATTCATGATAAAATCCGTAGTTTCGAGTTCACCCACGACGCGATATTCAATATCGGTAAATGCAGGCTGTCTAAGCATGTTACCGGCAAAAACATTGCGCGTGTCGATTTTAAATTGATTTAGATATTTAACAAAGTCATTTCTGGTAAATGGAGCATCAGGTTTTACCGAAAGAATGTAGCTAAACCATGAGGGGTCACTTTCGTCGGTTGCCTGGGGAAGAATTAAAAATTTTTCATATTTTGCAAAAATCTCCTGGTACGTATTAAAATTCTCTCTGCGACGCTCACCGAAGTGCTCTAGTTTATCCATTTGCGCCACACCGATCGCTGCTTGCATGTCGGTCATTTTGAGATTGTAGCCAATTTCAGAATAGACATATTTGTGGTCGTAGCCCTCGGGCAATGTGCCAAATTGTTGGGTGAAGCGTTTGCCACAGGTGTCATTTTCTCCGCCCTGGCAATAGCAATCTCGGCCCCAGTCTCTAAAAGATGTTATAATCTTTGCGAGTTCGTTGTCGTTGGTCACCACAGCTCCGCCTTCTCCAGTAGTAATGTGATGAGCGGGATAGAAGGAGAGGGTGGCAATATCGCCGAAAGTGGCGGTGTATTTGCCTTTATAGGTACTGCCTAGTGCGTCGCAGTTGTCCTCTACAAGCCATAGCTTGTTTGTCTGGGCAATGGCCTGGATTTTTTCTATATCGAATGGATTGCCCAGGGTGTGGGCAATGAATATTGCTTTAGTTTTGTTTGAGATTGCTTTTTTGATTTGATCAGTATCGATGTTGTAGGATGGGATTTTAACATCTACAAACACTGGGATCGCTTTGTTTTGAATGATGGGTGCAACGGTTGTTGGAAATCCGGCGGCCACAGTTATTACTTCATCGCCTGGTTTTAAGCGGCGCTCCTCTGGCAGTTTAGTTGATGTTAGGGCGGCGATTGCTAGTAGGTTGGAGGAGGAGCCGGAGTTTGTTAGAATCACGTTTCTATAACTTTTTAGGTTGAGGAACTTAGATAGTTTTTGGCGGAACTCTTTGGCAAAGCGGCCTTCGGTTAGCCAGAAGTCTAGGGATGATTCGACTAGATTGACTAGCTCTTGTTCGTCGAAGACTCTGCCGGCGTAGCGGACTGCGTCGGTTTGGGGGTTGTAGGCCTTGTTTGAGAAGGTTTCTTGGTAGTAGTCTTTGACTAGGGTTTTTATTTTTTCTCTGAGCATTTGTTGTTCCTTATAAAATTATCGTATATTTTTATCATATTGTTTCTTAGTATTGCAAACGAATCGGCATTTTCTGTTGTGCCTGAAGGATAGTGGGATGAATTTAAATATAGAGTTTGTATTCACTTAACGTCTCAAAGAATATATGGTTAATATCCTAGAAATTGTGATTATTGATAGGATAAAGCATGCTTAAGAAGCAACCAAATATATGTATTCTTTTTCACTGTGTTTCTACACCAACGCAGCAAAGGCCTGTGACTCATCCTGAGTTATTTGTTCCCTACGACGATATACGAGCTATTATTATAGAACTCAAAGAACTAGGATATAGATTTACCTTGCCGTGGTTGATCCCAGATGACGACACGCCGAATTGCATCATAAGCTTTGATGATGGATATTATAATAATGTGTTATTTTTACCACTTGCAAAAGAGCTGGACCTACCATTCATACTTTTTCCAAATTCATACAACATAACCACAAATACACCTTACTTGTGGGATATAAAGGAACTTCAAAGTAGT
Source organism: Bacteriovoracaceae bacterium (assembly GCA_016784965.1). Taxonomy (GTDB): domain Bacteria; phylum Bdellovibrionota; class Bacteriovoracia; order Bacteriovoracales; family Bacteriovoracaceae; genus JADHTQ01. The sequence continues at coordinate 31,791 of JADHTQ010000015.1, forward strand.
CACCGGTGCGATATTTATTACAAGGATTACTTAAAAGAGTACAACGAGTTTGTTCAAAAGGACTACAAAGAACTCTTGAGTGACACCCATCGTCCCTTTTCTACAGATGAGTTTAGTGAGTTTGCAAATAATCCCCATACCCACTTAGGTGTACACTCGCATTCGCATAGCCCATTTTCCAAGGGTAATTTGAGCATTTTGGATAGAGAAATTGAGCAAAATATTGATTTTTTAAAGCAATTTCGATCGTTTAGAAAAAGGGAATTGAGTCTTCCTTGTGGAGTGTATTCAAGAAGTAGCTTACATTCTGTCAAGGATAGGTTTGATAGAATATACACGATTGAGGGAGGAAAGTTCAATTTATCTTCCAAGATTGTTCATAGGATTTCTCTGATAAATCCAGAAATTGGAGGAACTTTAAGTTATCAAATTGAAAGATCATTTGGTTTAAAGTTAAAAACAAAGAGATTGTTGTCGCTTCCTAGGCGGGTGTTGATTTAGGTTTGAGAGTGAAATTGCTTTCAAATTTGACATCCAACCTTTGGGCATTTATACCATTACAGTAGCTTTGTCATTACAGAAGAAACCACTTATTAGGGAGATCTAATGGCCTTTGTTCATAATTATTCAGAAGATTTTATAAAAACTATTTCAGAAGCAACGACATATTATTCAGGTAGCATATTAGATATCGAACAGTGGTGCGAAATAGTTTTGGAACGTTTAGTCAGTGCTTGCAACGATCAAAAGAGAGCATTTTTTATTGGCAATGGGGCATCATGTTCTATGGCATCCCATTTTGCAGTGGATTTTACTAAAAACGGGGGACTTAGTTCTTATTCTTTGAACGATGGGGCCTTACTTACCTGTTTTGCAAATGACTACTCTTTTGAAACAGCTTATGAGGAGATGTTGAAAAAATGGATGCAAAAAGGTGATGTTTTAATTGCAATAAGTAGTTCTGGAAATTCTGCAAATATTGTTAATGCAGCAAAGTTTGCCAAGCAACAGTTTGAGGCATCATCTGTTATTTCGTTTTCTGGCATGTCGAAAAATAATAAATTACTTCATATTGGTGAATTAGGATTATACATTGATGATAATCGATATGGGATTGTTGAAAGTGCTCATTCGTTTTTTTTACATATGATTTTGGATTATTTAGAACAAAGTAATAGGGGTTAAAAATGTTACGAGTTGGCATTGCAGGCTATGGAGTTGTAGGAAAAAGACGTCGGCAGTATATTGATAAACACCCCAACTTAAAGACCGTGGCCATTTGTGATAGATATTTTATAAAAAATGATCATTTTGAAAATAATCCCAAAGATGATGTTTCTGTTCATGTCGATTATAAATCTTTACTGGAAAAGAACGATTTAGATATACTTTTTGTTTGTTTAACCAATGACATAGCACCTGAAGTAACTATTGCGGGGCTTAATAAGGGGGTGCACGTTTTTTGTGAAAAGCCTCCTGGGCGCAATATTCAAGATATTGTGAATGTTATTGAAACACAAAAACAATACCCCAATTTAAAACTAAAGTACGGTTTTAATCACAGATATCACGAATCCGTGCAAGAAACCAAAAGGATCATTGATACAAAAGAACTTGGAGAGGTTATAAATCTAAGAGGAGTCTATGGAAAATCGATGATTATTTCCTATGAATCAACTTGGCGTTCTGATAGGAAAATAGCTGGTGGCGGGATACTTTTAGATCAAGGGATTCACATGGTTGATCTAATCCGTTATTTTGGCGGTGAGTTTGATGAGATTAAAAGCTTTGTATCTAATGATTTTTGGAAATATGATGTTGAAGATAATGCGTATGCTATTATGCGTTCATCTAAAACTGGAAATATAGCAATATTGCATTCTACTGCTACCGAGTGGAGACATAGGTTTAAGTTAACAATTTCTTTTACCAAAGGTTCTTTGATACTTGAGGGGATATTGTCGGGATCAAAATCATATGGACAAGAAACGTTAAAGGTAGTGTTTAGAGGAGCTGATGATGGTGGCAATCCCAAGGAACAGCTCACAACCTATATCAAGGACCCATCCTGGGAACTTGAAGTTAATGAGTTTGCAAACTGTGTATTAAAAGATCAACCAATTGTTTATGGTACGAGTGCAGATGCATTAAGCAGTATGAAGATAGTTTATGGAATTTATTGTGCAGATGAAAAGTGGAAGAATAAATTTAATCTTTAGTTTTTTAATTATAGCAATTTGAATCGTTTGACATGGAATGAAATGACATTCTATCTATTTTATTTACCAAGCTCCAGGGTGGGAGTTATTGCACTTGTCAGACCTTCTATTGCGGCTTCCCCCATGGCATTGATGGCCTCTACAGAGGATCCACCGATATGTGGTGTAATAAAAAAATTGGGGTGATTGATTAATTTGAAATCTTCAGGAGGCTCTGTTGTCAGGACATCAAATGAGGCACCGGCAACTTGACCAGATTTGAGGGCGGAAAATAGGGCATCTTCATTAATGATACCTCCTCTTGCCGTATTTAATACATGTACCCCAGTTTTCATAACTTTAAACTCTGCCTCAGATATCATGTCCTTGGTTTTGTCGTAGAGAGGGACATGCACTGTAATGATATCCGATTTGGAAAGTAGCTCATGAAGTGAGCATTGGGCGATATCATTGGCATGGCAGAACTGATCGTAATTTCTTATGTCAAAGCTTAGAATGCGACACTCAAATGGTCCAAGTAATCGAGCTAAGTCTTTGCCAACATTGCCAAGACCTATAATTCCCACTGTTTTGCCCGTTAGGTTGTGGCCTTTAATCTGTCTCCATTTACTATTTTTTACTTCTTGGTTTGCATAATAAATATTTCTAAGAAGAGCAATCATCATTGCTAGAGTTAATTCAGAGACTGCCCTTTTATTGACACCGGGTGTATGGCCAATTTTTATGTTGTTATCAATTAGAGCTTGAGGATCAATATTATTTAGGCCAACGCCATACTTACTTAATATTTTCAAGTTTGGAAGCTTAGAAAGTAACTCTTGGTCAATTACCTCAAGGGCCACGATTGCTTTGTCTGTGTCTTTTAGAAATTGGGCCAGGTCATCACCTTTTAGAGATTTTCCTGCATCATTAAATTTAACATTTTTATATTTTTTTAAAAGTAATGATCGTAGATATTCATTTTTGGAGAATGATCTTGAGGTGACGGCGACATCATATTTCATTTTTAATTTCTTTTTTAGCTTGTGATAGAGGGTATCTCATGGAAATAAGATCAGTTCCAAATGCAACAAATGTATATCCTTTATCGATGCTCTCTTTTAAATCATTACAAGATGGAACGGTAACGTGAATACCTAATTCAATGTCATTTTTCTTGGAAATGGTCTCAATTTTTTCTTTTTGTGCCATAAACTTATTGTGCACAAAGTTGCCGGGTAGTCCAATAGATGCACTTAAGTCATAGGGCCCAACAAAAATGGTATTAACAAAATCGTGAGAGATGATGGCCTCTAAATTATCAATGCCATTTTTTGACTCAATTTGTGGAATGATGATGGGATTGAAGTTCTCTTGGTATTTTTTAAAATGGTCTCCCCAATCATTCATTGGAGAAAGACAGGCCCCGCGAGCGGCGTTTGCGTAGGAAATTTTGTGATAAAAATTCTCCAAAGCATTGGAGTCTTCCACCATGGGTATGAGAAGTCCAGCTGCTCCAAAGTCTAACATTTGTCTGGCCTGCTTTACATCCATTTTACTAAGTCTTGCAAAAGGTAGAACATTTCTTAGTTTACATATTGAAAAAATTGTTTGGGCCTGGTCTGTAGTGATAGGCGAGTGCTCTAGGTCAACCGCCAACCAATCAAATAGCTCGGTGGATAACATAGCTTCAGTAATTTGGGGGTGCCCAATTGTTTGCCATGCGCCAATCTTGGCCTTTTTATTTTTATTAAATTTCATTAAATTACTTAATAAGTTCACCCTATTTGTCCTTTGCCAATCAGCTAAATAATTGACATATTTTATCGTAAAGATTCTAATGAATCAATTCAGTAATAGGTACGAGGATTAACGATGGATGTCAATAAGTTACTTGAAATTGCAATTGAGGCGGCGAGAAGGCCACAAGAAACTTTGGCGGCGATACATGCAGGCGGCAATATCGAAATTGTTAGTCAAGCTGGCAAGGATATCAAGTTACAGGCCGATAAAGCAGCAGAGAATGTGATAGTGGATTTTATCAGAGCAAACTCAGAGTTTCCAATACTAACAGAAGAAACGGGAGAACATGGTAGGATTGTTCGCGATGCTCCATATTGGATTGTTGATCCCTTAGATGGTTCAATGAATTTTTCAAAACGGGCACCTCTTTATTGCACTTCGATAGCGTTGTGGCAAAATTCAAAACCAATTCTTGGTGTAATTTACAATCCTGAGACCCACGAAACTTTTAGCGGTATTGTGGGACAAGGAGCTTGGCTTAACGGCTCCCCAATGTTTGTATCCAAAGGCATTGATGTCAAACAGGCCGTTTTGGCAACAGGTTTTACAAGTTACAGATCGTTTGCAGGTGAGGATTTAGAATCATTTCTTAACAAAATTCAACAATTTAAAAAAATTAGAATGCTAGGCAGTGCTGCTTTGATGCTGGCATGGGTTTCTTGTGGCCGGTTTGATGCATATTATGAAGAGGATATCATGTTATGGGATGTTGCTGCCGGATTGGCCTTGGCCCTTGCAGCTGGTGGGAAAATTGATATTTGCGATAATAAGGATAAAAAATGGTCGATGACAGCAACGGCTGCATGTAATAATACGGTTTTAGATAATTTAAAGTAAAACATAAGGTGGAGAAGGTAATGAGCAAAGTTTATTGCATTATACCAGCAAGAATGGCAGCATCTAGATTTCCAGGTAAGCCCTTGAAGGTGATACGTGACAAATCGATGATTGAGCACGTCTATAAGCGATGTGCATTATGTGAAGATATTGATGAGGTTATCGTTGCTACTTGTGATAATGAAATTAAAGACGAAGTTGAAAGAATCGGTGGGAAGGCCACCATGACGTCTGATTCTCATGAACGTTGTACCGATAGGGTAGAGGAGGCCATTAATAAGTTAGATAGTAGACCCCAAGAAGATGATCTTATCATCATGGTTCAAGGAGACGAGGTCTTTGTCACGCCAGAGATGCTTTCGGAGTTGATTAATTCATTTAAGGCAATGGGAGCAGGTGTTTTAAATATAGTAAGCCCTATGTTTAAAATGAAGGACGTTGAAGATCAAAATGCTGTTAAAGTGACTATGACAAAAAATGGCCATGTCATCTACATGTCCCGTTCGGTTATTCCATCAACATATAAAAAAGTCGAATCTGGACCTATTTATTACCAACAAATGGGTGTAATTGCATTTTCATTAAAATTACTACGGCAGTTTAGTGCTACCGCTCAAACTACGCTTGAAAAGATAGAGTCAATTGATATGCTTCGCTTTATTGAGAATGAGATTCCAATTATGGCAATAAAGGCAAAAGGTGAAACAATAAGTATAGATACGTTAGAAGATCTAAAAAGGGCCACCATAAAACTAGAAGATGATCCCACAATTTTGCGGTATTAGAATGATTAAAGTTGTAAGTATAAAGTATGCTGGCAGAAATATAAGCAAACTAAAACAAAATGCTGCTCTTTACCTTGGTCGTGATTATGAAGCTTATTTATCACTGAAAAAACACTTTTGTATTGAGGATATGAATAATCGCTTCCACGAAGCGATAAGTAGTAGTAGCAGTGATTTTTTCAAAGTTTTTTCCTCTGTTTCTAATTTGGATAATGTTTATATTTGGTCGTCACACCTTGCATCTAGAAATTCTGCCAGTGTTCCTCTGACAAGGTTTTTGGCCTATATTGATATTGCAACAAAATGGGTTAGAGGTTATGGCGATAAATCTTTGTTAATTATTGTTGATTCAAATGATTTTGGCGCATTTTTGGCCAGCGCTTTGAATAAATTGCAACTTAAGAGTCGTTTTTACTCCACACTCTCTGATAAGCTGAACTCGTTGTCTATGAGGCCTAAGATTGTATTGAGGGCATTATTATTTATCATAAAGTCCCTTTATTACTCTTTTCATTTTAAAAGCAGTAGTCTCAGTAAAGACCTGCCAGATTTCATTGATGAAAATTACATTTTGCGACCGTGGGTCACTCCAGATTCAATAAATTCTAAAGGAAAATATGTTGATCGAAACTTTGATAACCTTGCAACCTACCTAGAAAATAATGGAAAAAAGGTATGGATACTTCCATGCTTTTTTAATTTTAAAACCAATAAATTACATTTTATAAAAAGACTAAATAACCTTGGAATGAACCTTTTGATACCGTGGAAATATTTAGGACCTAGGTCATACTTGAAATCACTGGCCAATGGTTTTAAATCTTATCGAGCTGTATTTGATGTTACCTATTTTAAAGATGTAGATGTCGCTCCACTGCTCAATTTGATCAATCGTAAGATGTCTTTAGACTATGATCTTTTAGAGCATAATCTAGCATATGAGTTGCTTTGTTATCTTGCAGATAATGATCGGAAGATAAAAAAAATAATTTATCCCATGGAAAATAATTCCATTGAAAAGTGGTTAATCTTAGGTGTAAAGAAGTTTATGCCAAAAACTCAAATTGCTGGTTTCCAGCACTCTGTTTGGTATAAAGAACAACTGGGGATGTTTGTAGCGGCGGAAGAAATAACTCATCCCATCCCCGATGAAATCATTTATACCGGGACAAAGTATTATGATGTTTTTCAAAAATGTGGATTTCCTGTGGAGAGATTACGGCCTGGTGCTAGTCTTAGATTTTCCTATATTTACGATTATTCTGAGGTAAAGGAAAAAGATGTTAAAGGTGATGAGAAGATTATAGCTGTTATATTAAACTTTGAAATGAATCAAACCAAGGAAGTTTTATTTAAAACCCATCAAGCGCTTGAAATGATTTCAAATGCTGATGATTATACAATAGTTATTAAAACTCACCCTCTTACAAATATATCAGAACTGGAGAGATTCTTAACGGAGATCTCCTTTTTAAATTATGAGATTTCTGAAAATAAAAATGTGATTGAATTGGCCAGAAGTGCCTCGCTAGTTATAATGCCTTTTGGGTCGGTGTCTAACCTTGAAGTTATTATTCAAGGAGTGCCACTTATTAGAATCTCCTTGGATTATGAGTTCAACTTTGATCCGCTTTGGACTGACTATCCGCTATGGGGAAATGCTAACAACGCAGATGTACTAGCAGAGCAGATGAAAAAGGGAATTATGTTATCAGTAGACGAAAAACAGATGTTATGTGAGTATGGTATTAAAATTAGAAATAATTATTTTGGGCCAATTTCTAAAGACAGTTTGTCTGTGTTTATATAATTATATCAAAGGGGTGTAAGATGTCATTACCAGTAGTTTCGTATACCAAAGATGATCTTAGTAATATATCTACCTTTTTTAGAAAGCAATATACGGGTGTAGGAACTTATGGAACAATGGATCTTTTTCAATGGAAAATAATTGATAACTATTTATTTCCGGGTATCATTAATCTTGCAAAAGATGGAGAGACGATTGCTGCAACAACTTCGATCACCCCCAAAGAAATATTATACAAGGGTAGAAACATACTTGCAGCAGAAATAGGTGATTCATATACCGATGCGAATTATCAGCGTAGAGGGCTTTTTACTCTGCTTGGAAACAAAACGAGACAAGATGGTACCGATAAGAATGTTAAGTTTATATATGGTACTCCTAATCACTTGGCCTTACCTGGGTGGGTAAAAAAAGCAAATTTCAAAATAATGACAAAGATTGAAGTGCGGGCACTATCCATGCCAATTAACTTAGGGGCTGTGATACAGAGAAAAGCACATTGGATGTTTAGGGATTTATTTGGAGGTATGACATCTTTTGTTCTATTTTTTCTCCATAAACTGAAACGGATTACAATGTCAGTGCCTGCAAAACCATCGGTGACTCGTTGTGACAATGAACTGCCTGAGGGATGGGACATTTTTTGGCAAAAAGCTATTTCTGATTATGACTTTATTGTAGCTAGGCATAAGAAGGTGCTTGAGTGGCGATTTTTTAAAAATCCTAACAGTTATCAATTTATTACTCTAAGGGATAATGATCAGATTATAGGTTATTTGGTTTATTTAATAATTCCTTCTACTGAGGTGAACCGTCTCATTATTGCAGATTTTCTTTGTCTTCCTAATAAAGAGAAGAATCTCATACACGCCCTAGACTTTGTTTTGAGTGAAGCATTTACAAATGGCGTTTCAACTTTATCAACATGGTGTTCAAGGACAGGTCCATATTATAATATATTTAAGCAGTTTGGTTTTTTTGATAGAGGAGATATTCCAATCATGTCCTTTCAGGATGAATTAGCTTGTGAAGTGCAGGAGTCTGGTAAGTGGCACTTTACAATTTCTGATTCAGACAACGTTTAGGAGTAAATAGTTGGAACATTCCTTTAAGAGTGGCTCTAATTTGTTGACTAAAAGTTATCAAACCGTTTAAGATTTGTCCATAATACCGCAATATCAGGAAATGTTTATGCTAAAGTTATTGGCTACAATTATTTCAGACATCTTAATAATAGTATTGAGGCTGAACAAAGGTACAAAATGGAGCTCTTACTTCTTAGAAAGAATTGGAGATATCTACCACACAACAATAGCTCATAACCAGACTCCCTATAAGTTTTTGGCCACTAACAAGCTACTATATTATCGAGCAATAACTTTATTTACAAAAGAACCTGAAACCATTCAGTGGTTAGAGGGCCAAGGTGAAAATAAAGTTTTGTTTGATGTTGGCGCTAATGTAGGTGTATACACCATTTTTGCAGCTAAGCGTGGAAGTAAAGTCTTTGCTTTTGAGCCAATGTCTTCAAACTTCTATACCTTAAACAAAAATATAGCTCTAAATAAGCTAGAAAATAATATTACTGCTTACCCTTTTGCCATATCAAACGAGCACACTCTAAACACCTTAAGACTTAGCACTTTTATGACAGGAGCTGCACACCATAATTTTGGAGAAAGTAAAAATTTCGCTGGAGAAGATTTTATTCCTGAGTTTACTCAAGGAAGTATTAGTTTTTCTTTAGATCAACTTGTTTATGACTATAAGCTTCCGACTCCGCATTATTTAAAAATTGATGTAGATGGCCTAGAAAGCAAAATTATAAGTGGAGCACAAAGACTGCTTAAGGATCCTGTTTTGGAATCAATTCTCATTGAAGCAAACCTTGACTCGGAGTGTGATGCTAATGCGGTTGAGCTAATTAAAGCTTCGGGATTTTCTCTGAAAGCTAAAGGGCAGGATGAGTTTGGAAAAGGAAATAGAATTAGTAACTTAATATTTGATAGATCTTAATTAAGACAGGAACCTTGTTTTTACCTTAGACTCCGTCAGTGTTCCAAGCTGAGAATCAGGTTGTAGGAAAACTGAATTGTGCTATAAATACAAACTTAAGTTAAAGGATTACTACAGACCTCTATCTTTGATGGTATGGGAGTTGTGGTATCAAATCTTTTAACTTTATTTGCCCTTGCTCTTGGTATTGTAAAAGGTGTGTAATAAACGTTAAAGAATCTTTTGTGCTTGAGCGGGGGGATTAATAATTTTACAACTTTTGTCTTATTCTTTCTAATAGCGCCCCAGTACTCAAAGTTATCGATATTTATAATAAATCTGCAGTCAGAATAAGGAGAGTGAAACAAAAGAGTATAATTTGCATCACCTAATGGTTTCTCAGAGTTTGTTACTTTGCTTTTGCCAGAATAACTGATCTCAAGTGTATCAAGCGTCAAATTTGAATTTTGGTTCAGGGTGCTATTTTTTATAGTACTGAATGAAACTTCTGAATTAATAGACGAAAGTGAATACTCAAATTCAGCAGTTTGACCACTTCGTATAAAATCCACTTGTTTATTATTAAATATTATTTTATCCAATAAAGAAATTTTACCTAAAAAGTTTAGTTTCAAGACAACTTTCTTATTTTGATAAGGGGATTTCTTGTAGTTTGGAATATATAGTTGAAACTGATTATGGGATGGCGAGTCAAAAAATACGGCTTTAAAGATTCTGTGATCATTCATGTTGAGATATAAACGAGCGTAGTGCGTAGAGTCTTTAACGGAGACAATTTTATTTTGCCCTTGCGTCGCTTTGAGATATTGGGAAAAAAAGCTATTGGGCCGATTTGAAAGATTTTGATAGAATTCAATTCCAATATTATTCTCATAGAAAATTAATCCTTCCGGAAACAAGTTGAAAGCTTGTTTGTTATAATAATGTCTACTACCAAGCCACATAGCTTCTGCTTGATACATTTTTACTGCGCGAGATAGGCGTATAACTGTAAACTTATCATGCCCATATTCCAGCGTTTTAAACAAAGCAGTAGTTGCCTTTTTTACGTGTTTGCTTAAATGATTGAATACCCAATTTTGTTTTTCTAACGTTCTAAGCTTTGCTCGTTGACCAAAAGAAGCAGATACTAAAAGTGATATAAATAACAGTGACACTGTGATTTCGGCAAAATTTTGTGTACAACGAATTTTTTTCAAAAGGTTGGTGGAGTGCATGTAGAGATGGTAGAAAAGATCAGCAAAGATGATGGAGACCATTAGACCAGGGAATGCCCAAAGGAAATCATCAGCTCTGCCGGTAGTAGCTATGATTAGCAGTTGAACTATTAGAGAAATGTAAAATGGAAGTGTCTTTCTCGAGAATAATGTATTTTTAATAAAACCCAGTGACAGCAATAAGTATGTCAGTAATGGTATGTAATTATTAACATGTAAAGTGACTATATTAGGAATATTAAATAGCGCCTTTGAAAACTCAACACGAAAAACAGTACCTAGGCCTTGGTTCGTCAGACTTGCCCGGCTGCTTGGAATAAAAGTACCAAATATGTGATAATGTATTAACAGGTAAGGAAGAAAAAGCCCAAACATTACTGCTCCGATTGACAGAATTGTCTTGGCTTTTAATTTTATATTTACCTTTTGTAATAGTGTCGAATCGATAATAAATATTACAAATACTGGAAACATAGCAAAGGAGTTTTCAAAACTATGGGCAAGTAGGAAAAAAAATATGAAAAACAGATAGAGGTCTTTTTTATTTAAAGTTTGAAAATAACGAACAAGCCATAGAAGGCATAACAGACCCAAAATGGTAGGTAAAGGGCCGCTGTTGTCGATCATTATGCGCCATCCGATATCTACATTTAATGCAATCAGTGCAAATGCAAAAATGTTACGAGTCTTACAGTTCCACAATCTATTAACAATTAAAACCAATACTGCGAAATTAGACAGGACAAATACCTTTGATAATACATTATGTGAAAGTTCAATTGAAAAAGGAGAAAACTTATAAAGTATAAAGCTAAATAAGGATACTACAGGATATAAATGGTCTTCAAAACGAAAGCTTGCAATTAAAGTCTGGAAAAAATATCTTAAAGGAGTCTTCGCAATTACTTCACCTATAGAGTAGTTAAACAAGTAGCCATCATATCCAAGTGGTGCTGTATAGTTGGCCGAAAAGAGAATCCAATCGATTAGGAATTTACATATAATTATAATAGCTGCTATTGCTAAGAAGGCCTTAGTCGTACGCAATGTGATAAGCTGTGAAATTAATATTCTCATTGTAGGTATCCAGTATCAGGAAGAGTAGTCTTGACTTGTATTTAAGTTATTTTCAGTGCCAATGATGCGATTAAGATATCGTACTTATTTGGAAGACGTCAAGCTGGGCTTTTATAAAAAATTTATACCTCTTATTAATTATTGAAGATCGGGGTTAATTCTCAACAATGCCCTATTGACAGATCTATTGTCAAGATCACGCAAAGCAGCGTTGACTTCTGAGAGATCATAAGAGTTCGTTATCAATTTATCTATAGGTAATTTATTTGAGCGATACAATTCGCAGTATTTAGGAATGTCCTTGTCTGGATTACTGTCTCCGCCCCAACTACCCTTAATATTTTTACCACAGATGAGATCAAAAGGATCAAGCTGAATCATCTTACCGTGCTCCGGATGTGATGCAAAAACCAAGAGACCTCCTCCTTTTTTAATTAAACGAAAAGTATTCTCAATTATTTCGGCCTTTCCTGTTGCTTCAACAGCATAGTCCACACCACTTGGGTAAAGCTCGAAAATAAACTTTTCTACATCTACTTCTTTGGCATTGATGACCACATCTGCTCCAATTTCTAACGCCAAATCAAGTTTGTTCTTTTCAATATCAATTGCAATTACTTTTTCACAGTTAAAAAGTTGGCTTGCAATTAATGCACTCAAACCTATGCCTCCAAGACCCCAAATTACCAAAGTACTATTATCTTCTGGTTTTATAGTATTAAAGATGATTCCCGCTCCTGTGGGGAGAGCACAACCAAAAAGTACGGCAACATCTAATGGAATATCACTTGGTAATGCAGTTACTCTATTTTCAGAAACAACAGCAAATTGTTCAAAGCAAGTTGCTCCACCTGCATTTATTTTTAAACCATCCAACACATATAGTGCACCACTATCTTCAATGCCGTCCCCTTTTATCCACCCTATAACGACACGATCTCCCACTTTAACTTTTGAAATATTTGAACCGATGGCACGTATTACACCAGATCCTTCATGGCCAAGTAAGTGAGGTAGATATTTATCTTCACCACGTTTGCCCTTTACTTCCATTAGTTGACTATGGCACACTCCGGCATATGCTAGCTCTACTAACACTTGACCAGGCCTTAATTCTGGCACAAGTAGTTCTTCTGTATAAGCAAGTGGTTCATTAATGTTTTTTAAAAAAGTCGCTTTTGTTTTCATAAGTAAGACTCAATACTAAAAAGTAATTGCTGAAAATATCTATATTTGTTACACTCCACAAGCTATCATATTATCATTTCTGTGTATACTTTTGTATGTAGTATTAATAGAAGAAATTAGTATAAGGCTCAATTTGATTAAACAGTTCATTTCAATATTTTCCCCAAAAAATGCCCACCGGTCGTTTAAGAAGATCTTGTTTTGTTTTACATTATTATTAGTTACAACCAACATTGACCGAATTTTTATGGGTAATTTTGCACTTGTAAGAGAGCACGACTGGTATGATAGCCTTGCACAAATGTGGGAGAACTGCTTCTCTCTCAGAAATGTATTTAATCTCAGTCTCGTTAATCCCACAATAGTTGGGGGGTATAATTGTCAAGGACACGGGATACCTGCTTTCAGCCCTATAGCCATACTACTTTCGACTCTTCCTCCTTACTTGGGCTATGTGAGTTTATATTTTATAATTGCCACGATGTGTTTTTTAAGCATCTATTATTTTACTAAGACTATAAAAATTCCGATTCACTGGTCGTTGATTATTTTTTTGGCCTTCGCCCAGTTCTACTCAATCATGCATGTCTATTTTTCTTTTTCTTTGGACCCGGCGGCACTTCTTATTTCTGCCTTCCTTTTAAAGGGGGAAAAGCTAGATGAAAATAAAATATACTCTTATTTCTTGCTGATCATTGTGTTAATATTTGCGATATCCATGCCTGCCCCGTTTTATATACCATTTCATACTTTCACAACTTTAGCAGTATCACTAATTTTTATTAAATATTCCTGCGGCGGCTTTAAGGGAATCATTAAGCGATTTACCAGTTTTTGGTTTGTTGTTTTTCTTATTAACTTACCTACGATCAGTGTTTTATTGCAAAGTGCTTCAGGCTCAATGAGAAAGGATTTTTATCCATATTGGGGACCTTTTAGCTTTTATGGCGTTGCCAAAAGTGCTTTCGAAGGTCTTACGACAGATTGGCACATTACATGGCTGGGGTTACTACTACTTTCTATTTACATTATACTATATTTTAATAATAGTTCGAATAGTAAGTTTTCTTATAAGACTAGCCTCTTCTCTGTGTTACTTTTTTTGTTTATCTATTTTACTTCGAGAATAGGGGCTCCTTATCTTTCATTACTTGCTCATCATTACAATGTTAAAAACATTCTTACGATGAATCAGTGGAACCGTTTTTATCTTACATTTCACAGTGTACAACTAGTAATATTTTTCTCAAGTTTAAAAAATTTAATATTTTCGCAAATGAATGTTGTGAAATTCAATCTAAAAAAAGTATTGCTAGCGGTTTCCTTAATAATAGTTTCTGCTTGGGCGCTCTCTCATTCAGTGTTGTATTGGAGGAGTTTAGTTTACGTTCCTCTTCTATTAGCTATAATTATCAATTTGGGAAAACATAAATTTAAAGATTATTCTAATGTGACCAATATAGCTCTTTTGGTAGTGTTGCTTTTTTCTGCAGTCAAGAACAGGAAACATCTTTCAAGAAGGTTTGAACATGCGAGCTTTGTGAGTTATTCAGTGCCAAATGTAAAAAAACTTTCTGACCAAATAAGTTTAATTGATAAAATGATGTATCGGGCGATTTCTATTGCCATTCATCCCTCTTTCTCACTTGTGAATAAATTTAAAATGGCCGATGGTTACCTGACGTTTTACCCCTTGTCATATAAAAGGAATTTTCAAGAAACCTTTAGTCCTGCATTAGTAGAATCAGATGGAAATGCAATTCCCTATTTTCGTCATTGGGGAGGTCGGGCTTATGTCTTTCTGCCTGGATCAAGAGAAGGTGTTTTTCAACAGGGATGTCCTTTAGACCCTATTGATTTTAATTCACTGGCAAATATAACCAAGGTAAAAGAACTTGCTGTTAAATGGATCTTTAGTAGATGTCAATTAATGCACCCTGAAATTAAACAAATATTTAAACCTGAAGCAATAAAATATCCGCTATCATTTACAAAAAAATATATTGCTAAGCTGCAGCGAGTTTTATCTTATAAAGCAATCCACAATGAACCTATTGCCGCATATATCTATGAAGTAAAAAATCCCAAAAAGATTTTTGAAGTTCACGGAGATGATGTGTTTATTAGGGCAAATGTCTGTCTTGATTTAATAGATGAAGGATTTAGAAACTCTGAAGAAAAATTTGGATTTCTAATCTCGAAAAATTCTCCACATTGGCCAATTGCTCAAAATTGCTACCCAGAGCTAAAAGAGTTTTTTTAATGAATATACTGATTACTGGGGGAACAGGTTGCCTCGGTCTAAATCTTATTCAACACTTAAACCATTTAGGGCACAAGATATTTTTTACTTACAGAGTTGAGTGCAATAATACTTCTGGAAAAGGTATCCTTTTTGACCTATTAAAAGAAGATCCCTTTCCCAATTTTGAAGAGACTATTGATGTTTTTATCCATACGGCAGCGGTTGTTGCTGGACCCAATTTTGTGGCCACTTCTAATGAAACAATGACAAAAAAGGCGCTTGAATGGGCAAAACACTTAAAGGTAAAGCAATTTATCTTTATAAGTTCTTGTTCTGTGGCAGGTGATATTTATAATGGTCAAAGGAATGAATGTTCTATAATGCGGCCTGATAGTCAATATGGAGTGAGTAAGCTCAATTGTGAAAAAATTGTTAAAGAATACCTTATAAGTATTGACATTTTTTTTACAATCATGAGACCTGGATTAATTTATGGGCCATATGATCGCGGTGGAATGTTAAAGGTCATTCAATCTTTAGAGCAAGGAACTTTTAAAAAATTTGGTTCTGGCAGTTATCAAAAAAGTCCCTGTTCTGTTTCATTTTTATCAAAAATATTAGTTCAATCACTGTTAAATAGAGACTTTTACAATGAAGAGTTTATCGTTGTTGATGATTCGCCCATTACAGTCAATGAAATGATTGATGTTATTGCAAAAAACCTTAATATTAAACCCCAAATACAAAACATACCTGCATGGATACTTCCAATTATTGGTTATATATGTGATCTGTTAAAGGTTCTTGGTAAAAACATTCCATTTACGACAAAAACTATAAAAAAAATGGTCTCAAATAATACTTACTCAAATTCTAAAGTAAAAGGCCGTTTACAAACACAAGTAGAGTCTAACTTTGAGGATGAAATTAAAAAAGAATTAGACTGGTATAAAAGATTTATTAGAAAGGGCCTGTAAACCAATCACCGGGAACATCGTGAGGAAACGAGTGTGGTGTTGCACTTTGAGGGGGTAGGTTAAAAAAACCAAAGACAGTATTGACAATATCAAATGACCTTGTATAAAAACTCTCAGTTAGACCAAAGCTTGTTGGTAGTGGATAATCAGGTGCTGCGAGTTTTACCGGTGCACATTTTAAGTCATTAAAAAAGTGAGTGCTAACATAAGATATTATTTCACTGGCCACAGAACAGTTTGACTGTGCATTATCGAGTACTAACAAACGTCCTGTCTTTTTTATCGATTTTGCAATTGAATCTCGGTCTAGCGGACTAATGCTTCTTAAATCAATTAAGTCACAATGAATTCCCTCTTTTTCTAAAACATCCATTGCATGGAGGGCCTCTATACTTAAATAAGACATGGAGACAATTGTAGCAGAGTCTCCTTCACTCAATAACTTTGATTTTCCCAATTCTTTAGTATAAAAACCCTCTTCAACCTCTCCTTTGGTATTATGTAGCCATCTGTGTTCTAAAAAAACTACTGGGTTGGGGTCAAAGATACTTGCAAGAAGAAGTCCTTTTGCATCACTTGGTGTGGTTGGCATCACAACTTTTAATCCGGGAATATGGGCAAACCAGGATTGCAGAGTTTGAGAGTGTGTTGGGCCTTGCCCCCATCCTCGACCTAGTATGAGGCGAATAGTTATAGGAACACAATCTTGCCCATTAAACATATAGTGCCATTTGGCCGCGTTGTTGACCAGCTGATCCATTGCTAAGAGGAAAAAGTCTAAACGTTGGTGGACCATAACAGATTTATAACCCTGTAGTGCTGCTCCAATGGCCACTCCCGTCATTGCATTTTCAGAGGTAGGCATATCAAAGACTCTATCATTACCAAAAGTTTCTACTAACTCATTTGTGGTACCGAAAATTCTTTTTGGGTCGTCGACACCAAGGCCGTAGAGTAAAACTTTTTGGTCATGGTGCATAGCAACTTTTAGTGCATCATTAACTGCTTCAGCAAATGTCATTAGATTACCCATATACTTTAGAGCTCCTTATATATGTTTTTATATGCATCTTTGGGATCAGGGTAGGGTGATTCGATAGCAAATTGAAAAGCTTTATCAACTTCACATTTTATTTCTATATCCATAGCTGCTATCGCTTCTTCGTCTAAGACTTTATCGGCCAAAAGACGGTTTAGATGCATTGCAATGGGGTCACGCTTTTTCCATTTTAAAAATTCTTCTTCTGTCCTGTAACCAATATGATTATCATAGTTTGGGCCACAATGCTCTCTCCACCTATAGGTATCAAGCTCGACAAAGCGAGGGCCACCATACTTTTTCATATTATTTACAATGTCGTCTAGTAGCAGGTAGCAGGATTCGACATCATTGCCATCTCCGTGTGAACTGGGGATGCCAATACCTTCAACCATTTCAAATATCTTGCGACCTATTGGCTGGCGAACTTTCAAAGGAGAGTAAACAGAGTATTGATTATTTTCACAGACAAAGAGAACTGGAAGCTGCTTGACTGCAGCAAAATTAGCAGATTCGTAAAATACCCCTTCCTCAACGGCCGCATCCCCGATAAAAACACAGGAAATATTATTAGTATTGTCAAGCTTTTGAGCAAGACCTAAACCCACACCGACAGGAATGCTGTTGCCAACAATGGCAGTACTACCTTTAAAGCCAACAGAGAGGTCAACCAAATGCATCGAGCCCCCTTTGCCACCAGAGCAACCGGTGCTCTTGCCATAAATTTCGGCGATAAATTTTTTCCCATCCCCACCTTTACCTAAGTAATGGGCGTGGGCACGATGAGTGCTTACTGCTAAATCTTCTTTGGTAAGTATTTGTGATAATGCCGCAGGTACACCTTCTTGCCCAATTGATAGATGTGTTGGACACCGCATCTTTTGTTCACTATAGCGAGTGACAATCTCTTCTTCATAAAAGCGAATTCTTTTCATTTCACGTAGTAAATTGATGCGAATATCAGATTTTAACATTGCTCTCCCTTTTAAAAGAGTTACTAAGGTATAAACCAGTAGTAGTCGCCAGTATAGCCAACTTTATCAAAAAGTTCTCGCCATTCATCAACGTGTAAAACTGTTTTGGCAGTTAAGTTCCAGGCCTCCATTCTCTTTTTTTCTTCATCATTATGGTATGCATCGACAGTAATAAAGCTTTTTCCGCGACTCACTCTTTCTACTTCAGCAAGGGATCTTCCACAATCATCAAAGTCAAGATTGTGAAGTGTTGTTATTGCAATGACCACGTCAAAAGAATTATCTTCATAGGGCAGAGCTCTGGCATTGCCAACACGTAAAAAATCCTTAACCTCTTCTTTGGCATTTGTGATAGCATACTCTGAAACATCAAGACCTGCTACTGTCATTTCTGGGAACTCTTGTTTTAGATCATAAAGCATGAATCCTTTTGCACAACCTACATCTAATAAAGAACTTTCATTTGTGAGAGCAAAGTGTTCTTTAAATGTCGGTATTACTGGTTGCCAAAACCGTGGGAGATAATTAAATCCTCCGTAACCATTTTTTCGATCACCATCAAAAAATTCTTTTCCAAATTGGCGTGCAATTTTTCTATCTTCCTCAGTTTTTTCATGTCCTCGTTCTTCAACATTTCGTTTAGTGCGTGGATAATTTATCAATAAATCAATTTCTTTGCCCATTTGATAATCCTTTTGTGTGATTAGATATTATAAGCGCTACCATTTCTTTCTAATTGCATAGATTGCATGTTATAAAAGCGTTTGTCATTAATACATTTATATTGTGTTTTTAAAGCTTCTTGTAGTTCTTCGACCTCTCTACTAATAGAGCTAACTGGCCCATAATCTAATTCCTTCAATATTTTTTCAGAAGAGATATGATAATCTCTTTGGTCATAAACTTTGGTTACTTCAATTTTTACATCAAGGTGAGATAATTGTTGTTTGATTAATTCGGCAATCTCAATTACTTTGTGATTTTCAAAACCGAAGTTGAACGTTTTACCATTTATTTGCTCTTTTTTGGCCTTCAATAGATGAGAATAAATATTAATCATATCATTCATACCAACATTTGGACGGCGCTGTTGACCACCATGAACAGTTATTAGACCCTTGTGGACTGCATCAGCAGTTAATTTATTAACAGTTAGGTCGAAACGTTGACGAGGAGAATATCCACAAACTGTTGCAGGTCTTACACTTGTTGTGCAAAAATATTCTGAAGATGCGGCCCTAACAATCCATTCGGATAACATCTTATATTTTGAATAAAAAGTTATTGGTTCAGGCTCAAGTTTTTCGGTAATATCTTTTTCTTCTTTTATACCAAAAACGCTACTTGAGGACGCATTGATAAATCTTTTTACACCACACTTTTTCGCCATTGAAATCAATACCCCAACAGCATCAAAGTTCACCTGTTTTGTTAAAACTTCATCAATATCTCCAGTTGGATCATTGGAGATCGCGGCCAAATGTATAACGGCATCAATATCTTTCATGGCCTCTTCAACGGTATTTGGATCGCGGATATCACCATTAATGTACTTGAATCTCTTGCTCCACTCATAATATTTGGGAGCTTTTTGAAGAGCTTCATATCCATATTCGCCATAGAGGCAAAGATCTAATACCGTTACAGAGTATCCCTCATTTAATAAGTGGGGTGTTAATCTACTACCCACATAGCCAAAGCCACCTGTTATTAGAACGTTATTAATCATCTTATGCTCCTTTATTCCATATGGATGTAGTCCATTGGAAAATCTTTAATAGTTTCCCAGGAATCCTTAACCCAGTGTATAGTCTCACTAATTCCAGCTTCAAGAGAAATTTTATTTTTACGGCATAGTAAACTTTGAGTTTTTTGAGTATCTAAATAATAGGCCTTATCCTTTCCTGGCCTATCCTTACTTATTTGGACAAAATCGTTAAAATTGTTGCCAAGTTTATCACAAATCATTTCAACTAATGACTTTATTGAAAGATACTCATCCGATGCGATATGATAAATTTCACCAGGTTTGCCCTGATTTAAAACGGCCCATGAAGCTGCACCAAAATCCCTGCTATGGACAAAGTTGCGAACTGAAGTGCCTCCTCCATGTAGAGAAAGTTTTTTACCAAGTCTAGCATAAATAATTGTGCGAGGAATAATGCGGTAAAGCTGTTGTCCTGGCCCATAAAAATTGGTCGAACGAGTTAGGTAAACTGGAAAATTGTAGTTTTTATAATATGACATTAAGCTCATATCAATGGCGGCATGTGAAACAGCATAGGGAGTGCTTGGATTTAGTTTAGCACTTTCATTAACACTTCCTTCGGTGCTTCCATAAACCTCAGGAGTAGATACCCTCATATATGCCTTTAAAAATGACAGTTTTCTTAATAATTCATGCAATTTTATTTTAGACATTAAGTTGGTTTGAAACCATTGAAGAGGTGCATCCCAACTTTGTGCTACCATGCCCTGCCCAGCAAAATCTACAATAACATCTGGCCTGAATGTATTAATAAGGTCGATTAACTCTGGGAAATGCTTATTGATATCGAGTTGATAAAACTTAAAATTACTTCTGTGTGGATTTTTTGCGTAAGGAAGAAAAATATTATGTTTTTCTTCACTTCTGCTGACGCCAACAATGTCTAGATTTAAATCCAGGGAGTGATTAACAAAAGAAGCTCCTGCAAAAGAGTTGCTTCCAAGAATTAGCATTTTTTCATATTTACTCACTTTATATCCATTTGATTTAGGACCAATGTCTTATTCTCTTTTTCTGCAAGATACTTTGAACTCAAAAACCCTCTAGGCACATCACACACTACATTCCAGTCTGCAAACTCGTTTGTATTGTCTAATTCACTACAAGCTAGTAGTTTTGAGCTTGAAGAGATACTTTTGGAAAAGGCATTATAAAATGAATCAATAAATCCTGTCCAATTAAAACAATTAAACCAAGGTGATGTTTTGGAATAACTTTTACAACTAAATTGAAAATCTAATTGTGCCTGACAATAACTTTCAATAGTCCCTATATCTCGGTGGTAAATATCATTGTGAAAAGTATAAATCTTACCCAGCAAATTAGGGAGGACGTCAATGCTCAAATCAATTTCTTCTTTATTTAAATCCTGTAACAATGAAATTATCTCATTTTCAAAAATATAGACTGCACCATTTGCCAAATCGCCAGGCGGATTTTTAATTTTTTCATAAAACTTTCTAACGATACCTCGATCATCTAATTTTAAGATCCCACAACTTTGGGGAATTGTTGTTTTATAACTTAGCATTGTCATTAAACAATTAGAAGGCCGCTTCTTATGTGTTGTTTGGAAATCAGAAAGTGAAAAATGACTTAAGTTATCAGCATGGATAACCAAGATAGAATCTTCTTTAAAAAAATTCTTATTAACAAGAATGGTCCCACCCGTTCCTAATAGCTTTTCTTCATACGAAATTTCTATATTTAGACCATGGTTAAGATCATTAAGGTAAGAAGTTACTTGATCAGCTAAATAGTGAGTATTCACTAAAATATCTTTAATACCGGCATCTTTGAGTAAATCAATCCAGTAGGCCAAAAGAGGAATTCCATTTACAGGCATTAAGCACTTAGGTAGTACCTCTGTGAGAGGACGAAGCCTTTTTCCTTCTCCTGCGGTAAGTAGTAATGCTTTCATTTTATCCCAATTAGGTTAAATTTCTAATAATAAATCTTCAGTCTTGAGTCGAAGGTTTCCTATTCGTCCAACCTGACAGGCAGCTGCGATTGACCCCAAATAGGCCCCTTGCCAAATATTTGCACCTGCAACTAGAGCAAGTGATGATGTTACTAAAAGACAATCACCTGCTCCGGCAGTATCTTTTGGAGCGGTGTTTAGAGCGGGGATTCGGTCAGTCACGTATTTATCGGGATTATCCTCATCATGGGCATGAACCAGTAATCCTTCGCTTCCTAGGGTGATTAAAACATTTTCAACTTGAGATTTCTTTTTAAGAGAATTTGCTAAAGTTATCAATCCGCTTTGAAAATCTCCCACTCCAATTCTTGCCTCTCTTTCTGTAGGTGTAAGAAGGTTTACTTGTGAGTATTTTGAAACATCTCCAATTTGAGAGGATGATTGACAATCTGCAACTATATATTTGCCCTGCTTGAGAGCATATTCTGTAATGAGATTTCTTAAACGGCCAGGAATGCAACCATAGTTAAAATCTGAAAAGATAATTAGATCACTTTGCTCAATACATGGGGCCAATCTATCAAACATTTCTTCAATTAGTTCTTCAGAAATAGCATGTTGTCTTAAATGGCTGACTCTTAAAAGAGTTTTTTCTTTTGTCCGAAAGCGTTGTTTGAAAGTTGTTGGGCGACTGTCATCCACTAATAGATATGCGTTAACCCCATATTCGTGGAGTGTTTGTTTGACAAATTTTGCTGTTTCATCCATACCGACGATTGAAAAAAAGTCTACATGAGCTCCAAGCCCACGTGCATGGGAAGCTACAATAGCGGCACCACCAATAAACTTTTTATCCAACATAGGTGATACAACAATGGTTGGATCCTCTTGAGACAGACCTAAAACGTCACAGGTGATATATTCATCAACAATTGTATCTCCAATCACAACAACCTTTTTATTTTTCATATCTTCAACAATTCTTCTTAGGTCCCCAGGTAGAATATGTCTTCTTGTCAAATAAGGTTCTGGTCGGCTTATGGTAGAGGGATTTAGGTGCTCGTATTCCTGCAGCAATAAATCTATTGATGAGTACTTGATGCCACCAGAGCTGAATATAAGCTTGCCACCATATTCATCTACAATTTTTTGCTCAGAGTTTTCCTGATACTGATGTTCCTTACCTTTAACAATTATATTTGGACGTATTTTTTTTATATAATGATCAACACTATCTTCAAGTCCAAAGGCAAATTCAATAAATGATAGATTGGCAATTGCTTTTAATCTTACCTCTTGCTCAAACAAGACTCCATCAGTTTGGTCAGAGGTAACACCCACAACTAAAATATCGCCACATTCTTTTGCAAAGGTTAAAAGCCTCATATGCCCAGGATGCAACACGTTGAAGTTTCCGGATACGAAAACCACTTTCGTTTCAGGTGTTTTTAAAGTTTCAATCTTTCTAATTGTATCTTCAATTTTGGTAGTAGTTTTCATATCAAGTTTGTCAATTTACTTTGTTACTGTAGTAAAGGTAAAAACGAATTCGCCTTAGAAGGATTTGTACGACGCTATGGCCAACAGCAAGCATGTTGGCAACGGTTAGCGCATTTGAAATTCCTGCTTGGCGATCATTATTGCTAATAATAACTTCTTTATAAGTTGCCCCTTCTTGTATCAATCGCACAATAATTTCTGCTTGATAGCCAAAACCATCAGTATCTGCGTGCCATCTCATTACATTAAATCGTCGATGAAGGACAGGTCCATTAAAGTAGTGAATCTTATTGCTGCTTATGAAATTAATAATAGCAGTAAAAAAAAGTGATAGATTTCTTCGTCCCCATTTTCTATTATCAGTTGATTGAAAAACGGGGATAATCATATCTGCATTTCCCTTCTGTGAAATAATTTTAAGTATTGACTCTTTTGGTTCTGCATTATCACCATTGACTAACATATAGTATGTGCCTTCTGCAACATATGATCCGTCCACATAGTTTCTTGCGAGCCCTCTTCTTTTTTTGTTATTAACTATTTTGATATTGGCATTGGGGTAAGAACTTTTTATAGATTCAACTTCGCTCATGCTGCCATCAGTTGAATAATCGTCGAAAACCAAAATTTCACAAGTGATTTGAGTTTCCTTTGAAACTTCAATTAGATTGATGAGTGTTTTACCAATATTTCCTTCTTCGTTTAGGCAGGGCACAAAAAAAGTAACATCCACACTACTTGAAAGCTTGCGGTTTATATAATCCATAATCTGGCATTTATACTAAAATGAAACACTGTTGACAACTCTATTTACCTCAATCATACTTGTTGCTGCGCCACGTGAAGCCAAATAATAACAGTTTATTGGTATTTTATCTTCTTAGGGGGTTACTTCGTTTATGTTTTACACTATATATTTAACATTATGTTGTTCTTTGCTCATTCCTGTTACTCATGTCATTTTACTTAATTTAAGTAAAAAAGAGGAACTTGCAGTTCGATTAATGTTTATTAGTTTCCTCATAGTATTTGTATTCTACTTAGTTTTATTTCAGCTATGTTTGATATTTAACTTGCAGCATTTTTTAGCAGGCAGTGCTTTATTTTGCTTTATGTGCCTTGGGTATATGGAGGCATTTTCAATGCTTTGTAGAGGATTTTCCTTACAAATTATGGTTAATATATATAAGGAAAATGGTTTAACATTAGGGCAAATTATGTCAAGTTATGCCAGTAACAAAGGTGCAAGATGGCTACTTGATAAAAGGCTTAGTAGTTTGATAGATGCAGGTTTTATCTCTAGAAAAGGTGATGAAATTTTTATACAAGGAACTTTTGCCAAAATAATTGCTAAAACAGGAATTTACTTTAAAAGAGTAATGAACTTGGGTTTGGGAGGTTAATAATGTTGACTTATATGTTTCCCATAATCTCTTTTTCTCTCTTTATGATCATGCACTTGGCCGTGTGGCAGTTTAATCATTTAAAATTCAAAGGTGTTTTTCTTATAACATTTTTAAGTCTGCTATCATGGGGGATTTTTGAGTTATCGATACTTGCTTATCAGTCCATAAATATGGACACAACTCTTTATACACTTTGCATTCATTTTTTTCTTACTATGCTCTATCTCCACTTCTACGTCGGCGTAGATCGTTCAGTATCCATACGTATTTTAGGAGAATTATTAAAATCACCGTCACAAGGTTTATGTGCTGAAAAGTTAGATGAAATTTATCCTTTGGAGTATATGTTCAAACACCGTATAGGACTCCTTGAAAAAATGGGGTGGCTGCAATGCCAAAATGGTGTATATACGTGCCAACCGAAGGCCTATAAGTTGGCCAAAATTACTGTATTACTTACTAAGATTTATGGATTAAAAATAACTGGCTAAAACTTTAGAAGATTGATCAACAAAAGAAATCTTTGATTGAATCAATCACCAAGCTAACTTGTGAGTTATCTAGTTCTGGGTAGATCGGTAGGCTTAAGATTTCTTGGGCCTGTTGTTCAGAAAGAGGAAAATCTCCTGCTTGGTAACCAAGGTCGCAAGAGGCCTGTTGTAAATGAAGAGGATTGGGGTAGTGAACTTTTGTCTCAATGCCTTTGTCTTGTAAATAGTGTCGCAGTTTTTCTCTTTGTTGTACTCTAATAATATAATTGTGATAAACTCCTTTTCGATTTATAAATTTAAGTGGTAATTGGACAATGCCATCTAGTCCTTTGTCGTACAAGGATGCAATAGAGACAAAACGATCTGTTATATCACTAAGATACTCTATTTTAATATTTCCAATGGCAGCTTGGATATTATCCAACCTGGAATTAATGCCAAAAAATACACTTTCATCTCGGTTAATCAGCCCGTGATTGCGATAAAGACGCATTTTCTCATATAACTGTGTATCATTAGTAGTTATCATTCCCCCATCGCCATGAAGATGGAGGTTTTTTAAAGGGTGTAAGCTAAAAGTTCCTATTGTTCCTATAGATCCAACTGGTTTTTCTTCATAAGTCGCACTAATTGCTTGTGCACAATCTTCAACAACTGATAATTTGTGTTTTTTAGCAATCTCCATGATAGGGGCCATATCGGCCGGCATACCGGTTAAGTGGATTGGGATAATGGCCTTAGTCCTGTTATTTATTGAAGCTTCTAATAAATTTGGATTTAAGTTGTAATCTTCTCCAACATCTACAAATACAGGTTTTGCACCTACCATAACAATGGCACCAACTGTTCCAATAAAGGTATTAGGTGTGGTGATAACTTCGTGACCAGGACCTACACCGCAAGTTTTTAGTGCTATTGCTATCGCATCGGTGCCGTTTGCAACACCCAAAGCATGTTTGGTTTGGCATACTTTTGCAAACCTTTTTTCAAATTCTAAGACCTCTTGGCCCAAAACATATTGTCCACCAGTAGAAAGTCTGACAAATGCATCAACAATTTCATTTTGAAAACGTTCGAATTGAATACCTAAGTTGACAAAAGGAACTTTTAATTTGCTCATTTATAAAACTCTCTTATTTTTCCACATATAGTGTCTATTTGATTCTTTGTTATAAACTCGTGAACCGGAAAGGAGATTACGGAATCACAAATACTCTCTGCTACAGGGAAGTCACCTTTTTTATAATTATACTTCTTTGCTGCAGGCTGAAGATGCATTGGGATAGGGTAATGCACCTTGGCATCGATTGTATGTTTTAATAAATACTGTTGAAGCTGATCTCTTTTTTGGGCACGTACACAGTAGATGTGATAGACTGATTTTTTTAGAGGATCTCGACTAGGCACTGTAATTTCTTCAATTTCTCGTAGCTGTTTATCAAAGTAATGAGCATTTTCAATGCGCTTATTTGTAATGTGATCAATCTTATCCATGAGGTGGTTGGCAACTATTGCTTGTAATGTATCTAAACGACAATTATAACCAAAAATCTCACACTCATTTCTATTTATTAAACCGTGATTTCTAAGCAAACTTAATTTCTTATATATTTTTTCGTCATTTGTGGTAACGACTCCTCCATCACCCCAGACATTGAGGTTTTTAAGTGGATGCATACTAAAGCAGCCTGTCGTTCCAAAACTGCCAAGGCCTTTGCCTTTGTAAGTTGCCTTAATTCCATGACAAGCATCTTCGATTACGTGTAGTTTGTGTTTGTTTGCAATGGCCATGATTTCATCCATATCACATGGATGCCCACTCCAGTGAACTGGCAAGATGGCCTTAGTTTTTGGTGTAATAGCTCGTTCAATTTTACTAGGATCAATATTGTAATCTTCTTTGCAGTCAATAAATACAGGCCGTCCGCCTGCTGTTACAATAGAGCCAATTGTGGCAAAAAAAGTATATGGCGTAGTAATTACTTCATCACCTTCTTTCAGGTCGATGGCCTTCATACTTAGAAAAAGTGCACCAGTGCCACTACCCACGCCAAGAGCATAACGAGAACCGGCGCAATCTTTAAATCTCTCCTCAAAAATGTCAACTTCTTGTCCCAGTGTATAATCACAGTTGTGAACAAGTTTTGCGATTTTATTTAGAATTTCAGGGTAATCGTCAAACTGTTCTTTCAAATAGTTGTGGTTAATTTGATGTGTGTTTGTTTCTTTGTATTGGTCAGGTAGGTAGTTATAGGTTTCCATAATCTTCTTTTGACGTTAGGATGTTGATTTATTTAGTTTAACTTTTCTTCGATAATTAACTTTATAAGTTTAAAATTTAACATATCAATGATTTCATCAGTTTTAAAGCTTATACCGAAGTTCTGTTCAAGGGCCATAATTAAGTTGGTGTGAGACAGGGAATCCCAATGCTCTATTGAATCAATTGAACATTCGTCAGTAATGCTTTCTTTTGGAATGTTGAATGTTTCGGCCATAATGTTTTTTATTCTTGATTCCATGTAATATCTGCTCCAGTTGTATCTATTGTTTTAAAATAATTTGGAATATTTAGTTGTTTATTAATTTTATCGTACGCAAAGATTGACGATTCTTCATCTTTAGAAATGATATCGAATCCATTTTGAGAGTAAAAAGTTTTAACTTGTGAATTTTTTGCTGTTTTGTGGTAACTAGCGAGAACCCTTTGACTGTTTCGCTGCATAGCTTTTAGAATACAGCTTTGCAGAAAAATATCTTCTACTCCTCTTCCAATAACTCTGCAGCTTAGCATCAGAGAATCGATAACGGTTTCATTATTTTTATGATTGAGGATTGCAACCCCAACAATGCCTGAATCACCAAAATTGTCGTTTAATTTTAAGTAAAGGACGTCATGAGAATTGGAACTCATGAAGTTTTCAATATCTGAATCAGTATATCTTTTAGTTGTAAGATTAAATTGATTTGTTCTCTGTGTTAGTTGGGCAATTCTTGGAGTGGAATATTTATCAGCAGTCAAAATGGTTACACACATTTCAAGACTTTTGAGGTAATCTTCAATGTTGGTAGTACTTTGCTTTAGCGTTTTTCTTTTGCTTTCTGCATGATACATTGTAGACCTTTTTTTATCTTCACTGGTGAGAGAAAGCGTATTAAAAAGATCCAAAGATTTTACATACGAGACATATCCTGAAGGATCTTCAGGCAGTGTCACAG
The DNA here is from genome assembly GCA_016784965.1 of Bacteriovoracaceae bacterium. GTDB lineage: Bacteria > Bdellovibrionota > Bacteriovoracia > Bacteriovoracales > Bacteriovoracaceae > JADHTQ01. The sequence continues at coordinate 60,262 of JADHTQ010000015.1, forward strand.
CAGTTACTTCCGGTATTTGGTTGGCCACCAAGTTAGTTTCAAATTTATTATCATCAATAAAAACTATACTATCTAGACCAATATTGAGTTCGGATGCAATATCTTTAATATTGGAAGCTTTGTCGTTCCAATTTGTTTTTATTGAGACAAATTGTTCAGGCCTTAAAATCATTTCGGGATGTTGAGATAAGGCCTCTATGGCATCGTCGTAGTTGTTTTTGCTGCAAATTGCCAGCAAAACTCCCTTCGAGTAGAGATCTAAGATCATATTTTGGAACTCTAAAAATGCTGAACCTGGATAAGATTTTCCCAACTTGATATTTTCAATTCCATCTTCACCAATTATTCCCCCCCAGAGAGTATTGTCAAGATCGAGAACGATACATTTCTTTGATCTTCCGTTTAGGGCACTAATAAACTTAGAATATTCTTTTGCTAACTCAAAATAAGCATCTTTAGAAAATGGTGCTTTGCCAATATGCCAGTATCGTTGATCTTTAAAATTATTTTCACCAAGCCTTGCCTTTATTAAGTCTAGGTCAATCAGATATGTTTTTTCAAATTCTTGAAGAATCGATATTAAATCCATGTTAACTTTTCTAAAAGAATTGATCTGATAGTTTATGCATTGATAATCAAGTATGCCAAGAGAAGGGTATGTAGGGGTTTCAAGACTGTGAATCAGAATTGGGGTATTGGAATTTCTTCTAATAGCAGAAATGGTATTTCTAAAATGCTCTTTTATGAATTCAAGTTTATCATTGACTTCATTTTTATCCAGCGAGATAAAATTTTGGTAAAGTTGATTTGATAGAATTTCCCCATTTATGGCAATAATTATCAAATCAGGCGCAAGTTGATAAAGCTTGCTCTGTGAATCGAGTGCATTTTGCATAATATTGTCAAACTCACAGAAATAGAAGGATGGCCTAAGTTTTTGCTTAAGAGTATGGTATTCAACATAAGGTTTAATTGATTCAAGAGTTATGTTTCTAAGTATTGCAATCTTATAAGTGGGGAAATCATCTCGATTTGTATCATTAATTTTTTTAAATATGGAGTTTAGCGGCAAATTCTCAAACATTGTTACTCCTTTAGTACATACTCTGTCCACCACAGACTCTAATTGTCTCACCAGTCAAATAATCTGAAGCAGAGCTCGCTAAAAATGAAACGACATTTGCTATTTCAAAAGGTTCGGCCAAACGTCTTAATGGGGTTTGCATTGTAGCCACCATTTTTACTCTTTCAGGCAGGTTGGCAATTAAGGATGTATTAGTCATTCCAGGCGAAACGCAATTGACTTGTATGTTTTTTGGCCCAAACTCAACGGCCAAAGATTTGGAAAAAGAGTGCAAGGCAGCTTTAGAGAGGACATAATCATAGATTTTTACAGGAGGAACATTATCGATCAATGTAGAAATTATGTTTATTATTTTTCCTCTTTCTTGTTGCTCCATAAAGGGAAGAAAATTTTTGCATGTATTGTAACTACCTTTTAATTGTACATCTATATGTCCTTGAATATCTTCCCAAGATAGATCAGAAAAAGTTTTATGAATTATGGGCCTGCCTGCATTATTCACAATTACTTGAGGATGGCCAATTTCGTTAATAATTATTGATGCCATTTCAGATACTTCAGTTTCATTACAAATATTGGCCTGGAAAATTGAAGCTTTTTGATCTTTGTTGATGATCTCTTGTTGTAAGTTCTCTGCTTTTTCTTTGGATGAGTTGTAGTTTATAATAACGTGAAATCCGTCGCTGGCCAGTTTTTTCGCAATTTCTGCACCGATACCGTTGCTTGCTCCAGTTACAAGTGCAATAGGGTTATTTTGGTTTAATCGGGTTGAATATTTAGCTGGAGAATTAATATTTTCTGTTTGAGTAACAACTTCTTTTGTTGCAGCTAGGATCTTAACTTTGGATTCTCCCGTAATGAGTAGCCTTTTATCCTGATTGCTAACTTCAATTCCGAGTAAAAAGATTCTTTGAGACTCAGATTTTTGATTTAAGGTTGCCTTGACAGTAATGACATCATTAATTCTAGCAGGAGCGTGGAAATTTAGGGTCTGAGATGTCCATAGAGCACCCTCACCTGGAATTTTTGTCCCAATAATTGTAGAAATGAAAGAAGCAGAGAGCATTCCATGAACAACTCGTTCTTTAAAACTTGTAGTTTTAGCATACTCTTCATCCATATGAAGAGGGTTGTCATCTCCAGTCAATTGAGCAAACGTTTCAACATCATCAGATGTTATATGGTGAGTAATTGTAACTGTGTCGCCAACTTGAAATTTGTTAAAGTTATCAATTGTCATAGATAATCCATTTTGGACCGTTTATCCTCCCACTCATCCTTAAAAATGCCAAAAACGAGAACATCACTTGGTCCTTCATTAGTTAAATTGTGCTTTCTTAAGTGTCCTTCCTTTGCAAAGCCAAGTTTTTTAAAATTAAATAGTGAACCAATATTGTGTTGCACAGCTCCTCCTGAGACCTTTCTTATTTTTAAGGAGTTAAAAGCATAGTCTAGCATCAAAGAGCAGGCTTCTATTGCTGCAGAAGTTCCCCAGTAATCTTTGTTACCAATGTAATAGCCATAATCAGCGGTTTTATTATATTGGTTAACATATAGGGCCATATTTCCTATATATTGATTTTTTTCTTTCTCATATATTCCCCAAATATAGCGGGTAGAATTGTTATAGCTTGCCACAAAATTCTTGAGGTCGGCCTTGCTGCTTGGAGGATTAAATCTTACTTCAAGATATTTATTAATCTCAGGATCTGTTATCCAATTAAAATACTCATCTGTTATATCGGCAGGAAAAAGTGTTTTTAAGAAATACCTTTTTCCTGTGATTTTTATTGAATCCATGATCAAGACCTTTTTAAAATTTGGGTTAATATATAAAATTATTGTAAAAAAAGATAGTCGTAATTACCTTAAACGTTCAGGGATCATCATATGCTTACCGCTGTAGAGGTTAATTATTGCAATTTATATGGATCTTTAGTACTCTCTCCATGCTTTATACAATAATTTTAACTTGTTCCCCTAATATAGAGAGGGATAATGGAGTTATAAATGTTTGCCAACAAAGTATTATTAATTACCGGAGGCACTGGATCTTTTGGAAACGCTGCGCTTAGAAGGTTTTTGAATTCTGATTTAAGGGAGATTCGCATATTTAGCAGAGATGAGAAAAAACAAGACGATATGCGTAAAACCTTTAACAATAAAAAATTACAATTTTACATTGGTGACGTTCGTGATTTTGACAGCATTAACTCTGCTATGCGAGGAGTAGATTATGTTTTTCATGCTGCAGCTTTGAAACAAGTTCCGTCCTGTGAGTTTTATCCGCTAGAGGCCGTTAAAACCAATGTTTTGGGCACTTCAAATACACTTGAAGCTGCAATAAATAACGAAGTAGAAAGAGTTATCTGTCTTAGTACAGATAAAGCAGTTTACCCCATAAATGCAATGGGTGTTTCAAAGGCCATGATGGAAAAAGTTATGGTAGCAAAATCTAGAAACTTAGAAGGCACAAAAACAATCATATGTGGCACAAGATACGGCAATGTTATGGCCTCAAGAGGCTCTGTAATTCCTCTTTTTGTCGACCAGATGCGCGAGAATGTGCCGATAACGATAACTGATCCTAAAATGACTCGATTTTTAATGAGTCTTGATAATGCAGTAGAGCTTGTTGAGTATGCTTTTGAAAATGGCAGCAATGGAGAAATTTTTGTTCAAAAATCTGCTGCAGCTACTATTGAAGTACTCGTTCGTGCGGTGAAGAAGCTATTTAAAAGACAAGACCAGAAGGTTTTAACAATAGGAACAAGACATGGAGAGAAATTATATGAAACTCTTCTAACTCGTGAAGAAATGGTAGGTGCAGTAGAAGTAGATAACTATTATTGCATTAGACCAGACGCTAGAGACCTTAATTATGATAAATATCTCGAAGAAGGTGAAAAAGTAATTACCCAATCTTCTGAATACCATTCACATAATGCACGACAATTAAATGAAGATGAATTGATCGAAATGTTATATGATCTAAATGAAATTCAACCTGCATTATTGGAGTTTGGAATAAAATAAAGATGAAGTTTGTTTTTGATATTGTCTGTTCATTCATTGCAATGATAATTTTATTAATACCTTGTATTATGATTGGTATAGTAATACGGCTTACATCGAAGGGACCTGCGATTTTTTGGACAAAAAGAATTGGAAAAGACAATAATTTTTTTATGATGCCAAAATTCCGTTCGATGTTAATTGATACGCCCCAACTAGCTACCCATCTCCTTAGTAATTCAGAGCAGCGGATCACAGCTATCGGAAAGTTTTTAAGAAAAACTAGCCTCGATGAAATTCCTCAGTTGTACTCGATATTAAAGGGAGACATGAGCTTTGTTGGCCCAAGACCAGCTCTTTTTAACCAGGATGATTTAAAAGAAATGAGAACGCAAGTAGGTGTTCATAAGTTAATTCCTGGAGTGACTGGATGGGCACAAATTAATGGGAGAGATGAGATCTCTCTAGAGCTTAAAGTGAAACTGGATCTAGAATATTTGGACAAGCAATCTTTTTTCTTTGATCTTAAAATTATTCTAAAAACTATTATGGATGTTATTAGAACAAAGGATATTTCTCATTAGTAAAATGCAGTATGAGCAAAACTATTCGTTGGAGTAAATCATGTCAAAAAAGAAGGTCTTAATTACTGGCGGTAGTGGGTTACTTGCTCTTAATATTGCAATTTATAAAAAGGATGATTGGGAAATATTTTTAGTACTCAATACCAAAAAGGTCTCAATAGATAGAGTTGTAACGGTGAAGTTGAACTTAGATAGTTTAGGGGATGTTGATGAAATGGTAGAGTCAATAAGACCTGACTACATCATTCACACTGCAGGGCTAACAAGTGTTGAGTTATGTGAAAAACATAGATCGAATGCTCGCATATCAAATGTAATTACAACCAGAAATATTGCAAAAGTAGCTGGAAAATATGACATTAAGTTATTTCATATATCTACAGACCATTTTACAAGATCATGCATGCCGAACTCTTCTGAAGAGGATATTGATATTCCATTAAACTACTATGCTCAAACGAAGCTAGAAGCAGAATTCGAAGTAAATAGATATTCACCAGATGCCGTTGTTTTGAGAACCAATTTTTTTGGATGGGGCCCATCATATCGTCAATCTTTTAGTGATTTCATTATAAAGTCACTAAGAGGCACAGAGAAAGTACACCTATTTTCCGATGTGTTTTATAACCCAATTCTCATAGATGATTTAGCAGACATTATTGGCTCTTTGTTCGAATCCTCCTTTACAGGTGTACTCAATGCAGTGGGAGACGACCGGGTTTCAAAATTTGAGTTTGGCAAAATGGTGGCCTCACAGTTTGATTTAGATGAATCATACCTCGTTCCTGTTTTAATTACTGATCAAAAAGATATGGTCAAAAGGCCAAAGGACATGTCTTTATCAAATAACAAGTTAAAAGAAGTGCTTGGAGAAAAATCATACTCAATAGAATCCTCTTTGAAGAAACTTTTTACACAAGAATTTGATGGTAGAGATAAACAAGTAAACAATGCGGTGGTTCACGAAGATCCTGCACTCATTTACTATGGCAAACAGTCAATTGATGATGACGATTTTGATGCTATTATGGCGGGTTTAAATAGATCGTTTTTGACCCAGGGCCCAAAGATAAAGGAATTTGAGGATAAAATCGCAAAATATGTTGGAGCGAAGTTCGCAGTTGCCGTTTCAAACTTAACAGCAGGGCTTCATATCGCCTGTCTTGCTGCAGGACTTAAAAAAGGTGACTCTCTTATTACTTCACCGATTTCTTTTGTGGCAAGCTCTAATTGTGCATTGTATTGTGGGGCAAAACCTAATTTTGCAGATATTGACCCGAGGACCTTAAATATTGATGCAGAGGAAGTTAGGAAACGTTGTAAGGAGTTGGGTAACGTAAAAGTTATTATTCCTGTCCATTTTTCGGGAAGTCCTTGTGATATGAAAGAATTAGCAGCAGTTGCCGATGAATATGGGGCAGTAATAATAGAGGATGCTGCTCACGCTCTTGGAGCGAAATACAAAACAGGCGAGATGGTTGGTAGCTGTGAGCATTCGTTAATGACAGGATTTTCATTTCATCCAGTCAAAAGCATTACCATGGGAGAAGGAGGAGTAATTACGACCAACGAAGAAGAAATCTATAAACAACTCTATCGTCTGCGGAGTCACGGAATTATAAAGGGTAATGATCCGCTGTTTATTGATGAAGAGGCTACAACTGATGGCTTACCCAATCCCTGGTATTATGAAATGCAACAATTAGGATTTAATTATCGAATTACTGATTTGCAATGTTGCCTAGGTATATCTCAATTAAAAAAGCTAGACAGGTTTATTGCTAGAAGAGTTGAAATTGCTCAAACTTATGACTTGGCATTTAAGCATTTGAAAAATGTAAAAGTTGCTCAAAAGGGTACAAGAGCTTTAAGTGCTCATCACCTATATAATATACGCGTTGATTTTAAAAAATTAGGTATTTCTAAAAATGAGTTGTTTGAATTATTTAAAAAGGAAGGTATAAGTCTTCATGTGTTCTATATACCAATTCCCATGCAGCCCTACTATCGAGATAAGTTAAAAACTGATATTAGTGATTATCCTAATGCTTTGAAGTATTATCGGGAAGCGGTTACATTACCCTTATATCCAGATATGACAGATAAGGATATAAACAATGTTATCAACGCAGTAAAAACAATTATTAAGTAATTAAATTAGTTATTAATTCCAGTTTACAGGATTTAAGAGTTCAATTTCCTTAACTTTAATATTATCTATAGCGGAGAGAATCTCATTGTTCATTTTCTGCTGTGCAACTTTCAAATTTTGTTGGAGCTGCTCTAGGTTATCGATACCAAAAAGAACACCGTCTATGAGGTCTTGGCCCAATACATAAGTCATAGACAAGTGAGCTATTGAAATTTGGTGTTGATCAGCAGTTTTTTTAATTTTTTCAAGATAGGAAATTAATGGTCTTAATTGTTGGGAAAATTTATGGGGCGGTTTTAAGAATAATCCTTGTAAAAAAATTGAGCGAGCGTGAATTTTTATCCCTTGTTTGTGGGCTTTTTGTAAAAGCTCTCTTCGTTGAGACATATTATCTAATAAATTAAAGGGAATTTGAATAATATCGATGTCATTTCGGTTGATTGCTACCTCAAGATCGTTATTGGTATACAATGACACACCGATATTTTTTAATAATCCTTTTTGTTTTACTGTATGAAGAGCTGATAAGTCCTCTGATTTGAAGTAGTCATCTGAAGAATGGAAGGAAAAGCATTCCAAAGAATTAACTCTAAGAATATTTAGTGTTTTTACTAATCTTTCTTCTAAGCTGACAATTTCTTTGTTCATTATATGAAACTTTGTAAGAATTGAAAATTTTTTATGATTGTTGCGTTCGTGAAATGTTCTGATTAAGTCATAACTTTCACCATAAGCTTCGGCAGTATCCAAACATCTGATGTCATGATCCCAGGCATAATCAAGGATTTCAAGCGATTTTTCCAGCGAAGGCCTTCCTTCAAGGTTATTGATACCATAATGAGGTAATCCCAACTGAACTGTTCCTAAGATAAGTTTATTTTTCAAAGCAAATCCAAATTTCAATGATTAATCATTTTTTTATTGTATATCAGTCTTGTTAATGACTAATACTGATACTATAGTTATAGCGCTGTATTATTCAAATTGAAAGAGGGGATATGATGCGTAAAACATATATAATCGCAGAGATCGCACAGGGTTACGAGGGGGATGTAAATTTATGCAAAAAATATGTTAAATTGGCCAAAAAAGCTGGAGCTGATGGTGTTAAGTTTCAGGTTGTATATGCAAAAGATTTGTGCACCGATTCTTATTGCTATCACAATTTATATCAAAATCTAGAAATGCCAATAGATGACTGGAAAGAGGTAATAAATTATTCGCAAGAAGTTGGTATTGATTTTTGGGTGGATATTTTTGGCATAGAGACATTTAATTTATTTAAACAAGAAAGTATGGCAGGAATTAAATTACATTGTAGTGATATAAAAAACTACCAATTTCTAAGTCAATTGAAAACATACGAGAAAAAAATCATTATGGCCGTGGGGGGCAGTGAACTCATTGAAATACAAAAGGCGCTTCAAATTCTTTCAAATAGAGATGTGATACTTATGTCTGGATTTCAGGCCGAGCCAAATATTCCAAGTGATGTAGAGTTGGATAAGTTAGAGGTTTTAAAAGAAAAGTTTTCTTGTGCTGTCGGTTATGCGGATCATATTGATGTTTCGTCTGACTTTTCAATTTCTTTGCCTGCGATGGCAGTTTTACAAGGTGCAGATTACATTGAAAAACACTTAACCATTGAGCGAGATGAACTGGAATTAGAAGATTATATTTCAGCATTAAATGCTAAGGAGTTTAGAAACATGGCCGCTCTTGTTCGTGCTGTTGAAGGCGTTACTAAAACCAAGAAGGATTATGTTTTAGGAAAAAGAGAACTTGAATACCGCAAGAATACAAAAAAAATTCCATTAGCAGGCAGTGATCTAAGGGAAGGGCATACCATTACTGCTGATGATATTTGTTTGCTTAGGACTGGCGAAGAAGTCATAAATATTTTAGATATCGATACAATTATTGGAAAGAAGCTAAAATGTAATCTAAAGAAAAACAAAGCTTTTAATCTGGAGTTTTTAAAATGAATCTAATTGCAACAATTGCTTGTAGGAATAATTCGGCAAGACTTTATGCCAAACCATTGCAAATTTTACAAACAAAGACGGTGCTTGATTTTTTAATTTTTCAATTAAAAGAAAGAAAAGAAATTAAGGACATTGTATTGGCAATAAGTGAAGCGCCAGGGAACGAAGCTTTTATTGATTATGCAAAACAAAGGGATATTCCTTATATTCTTGGTGATGACACAGATGTACTCAAACGGTTAATCAATGCCTGTAAGAAGGTTGGTGGAGATACTGTCTTTAGAATCACTTCTGAATCACCGTTTCCATATTTAGAAGGATTGCCAGAAGCGGTAGAGACCTACGATCTAAAGGGAAGTGATTACTTGTGTTACGCAAAATTGCCCGATGGTTGCAACTTTGAATTGATTAGTCTTTCCGCTTTGGAAAAATCACATGCAAATGGAGAAAAAAAGCATAGAAGTGAGTTATGTACTTTGTATATAAACGAAAATAAAGATCAATTTCAAATAGACGTCTTAAATATTGATGAGTCATTGCAACGCCCAAGTTATCGGTTAACAATCGACTATCCAGAAGACCTGATTCTTTGTCGCAAGATAGTTAATGCCTTAGGTGGAGATAGTGCCTACATCCCATACAAGAACCTCATTCAGTTTCTTGATGATAACCCAAAAGTGAGGGGTATTGTTGAGAATTTAGAAAATGAAAATTATGTAAGACCTTATTATTAACAGGAAACTTATGTTATGATAAATAATTTTGAAAAATCAAATATGTATAGAAGTGAGATTCACAAACTGATCCCTGGCGGGGCCCATACTTATTCAAAAGGTGATGACCAATTTCCTTTACTTTCTCCCGCAGCTATTTCTCATGGTAAGGGTGCTTATGTGTGGGATTTAGATGGGAACAAATACCTCGATTGTTCAATGGGTTTAACCTCCGTTTCTCTAGGCCATGCCTATGAACCTGTGCTTCAAAAAGTTAGAGAAGAAATAGAAAAAGGGGTTAACTTTCAAAGGCCATCCTATATTGAAAGAGAAATGGCAAAGGAGTTTTTATCATTGATTCCTTGCCATGATCGAATCAAGTTTGCAAAGAATGGCTCAAGTATAACGACGGCCGCAACAAAAATTTCCAGAGCTTATACTGGAAGAAAAATGATTGCGTTTCCTGGAGATCATCCTTTCTACTCATATGATGATTGGTTTATAGGAACAACCAGTTGTAATCGTGGAGTACCAGAAGAAGTCCAAGCATTATCTGTTACCTATGATGGCCAAAACCTGAACTCTCTTGAAGATTTATTTTATAAGTATCCTGACAAAATTGCGTGTGTAATTTCAGAGCCTGAGCGTTTTATGGGGCAATCACCATCTTATCTAAAAGAACTAATCGCTTTAACTCATAAACATGGGGCCCTTTTTATTCAAGATGAAATGATCAGTGGTTTTAAAACAGACTTTCCTGGTGCGATTTCAAAATATGCTGTTACTCCTGATTTGGCGACATGGGGAAAAGGTATTGCAAATGGTTTTTCATTTTGTGCATTGACTGGAAAAGCCCATATCATGGATCTTGGAAGCATTCTAAAAGAGGGTGAAGAAAAAGTCTTTTTGATCTCAACTACTCATGGAGGTGAAACTCACGCGCTTGCAGCAGGTCTTGCATCAATTCATGAATTTAAGACAAAAGGAGTCATAAAACACAATCATAAAATTGGTGATTTACTAATTTCAAAAATTAAAAAAGAATTAAATAAACATAACATGGAAAAGTATATTCAGTTGTATCCATGCAACTGGTTTATTGTCACGGCATACAAGAATAAATTAGAAGAATATGATGCAAAGCTGCGAACTCTTTTTTTACAAGAGATGATTAAAAGGGGAGTTCTCTTTCAGGGAGCTTTTGTTCCATGTTTTGCTCATAGTGAGAGCGATGTAGACTTTTTCATGCAAGCGTTTTCACAATCTCTTGAGATTTACCAAGTGGCCTTAGAAAGCGGAACTGAAAAATACTTAGTTGGCAAAGAATGTAAACCTGTTTTTAGAAAGTATGTCTAGTGAAAGTATTAATTAGGGCAGACTCAGGAAATCATATCGGTTTAGGCCATGTCATGCGGTGTCTAACCCTTGCTCATGGTTTAATGAAGAGGAACCATGAAGTTTATTTCATAACTAGAAAACATGAAGGATACTATAAAATATCAGAAGAAACAGGGATAAATGTTTTATATCTTGAGAGCAAGGGCCCTCTAGAATTACAACATAAAAATAACTATTGTAAATGGGCCGGTATTTCGTCAAAGCAAGATGTATTGGAAGTCAATAGCATTACCTCAGATATCGATTTGGCGATTATAGATCATTACTCGTTTGATTATGAGTATGAACAGCAGATTAATGCAAGGAAGATATTTGTTATTGATGACCTGATGAATAGAAGGCATTACTGTGATTATTTGTTAGATCAAAACTTGTCAGCAAATCTTGACAGGTATCAAGAATTATCTCTAAAAAGCTCAACCCAATTTTTTATGGGACCGAAATACGCTCTTTTGCGCGAAGAATTTAGTGAACACCGTCCTGTAAGGCCCAAACAAGTTACAGAGGTTAATAATATTTTAGTTTCATTTGGTGCTGGTGATGTTACTTCTGAATGTAGAAAAATTGTCGATGCCTATGTTTCAAGCAAGCAGCAGTTAAACTTACACATTGTTTTAAATAGTAATCACAGAGATTTTGAATGTATAAAAAATGATAACATTAAATGGTATGATCATATTACAAATATGTCTGAAATGATGAGTAAAATGGATGTTTGTTTTGGGGCCTGTGGCTCAACATCGTGGGAGCGAGCATCTTTGTCATTGCCATCATTTGTAGTTACTGTGGCCGATAATCAAAAGCAAGTTGGAAAATCTCTTGAATCTTCTGGAGCTGCCAAATACTTAGGTTCAGGATTTAAGACAACGCAAGAAAGTTGGGGAAGTGTATTTTCTCTTTTGAGTAATAACAATTTTTTAAACGATCAATCCCAAAATGCGTTTAATCTTTGCGATGGCAAGGGAGTAACACGAATTATTGATGATATCTTTGGCCTTAGTTACAGGCATGCACAACTTTCAGATATGAGTTTATTGTTTAAGTGGGCCAATGATAAAGTTGTTCGCTCAAACTCATTTAATTCTAAACCTATTGTTTATGATGGTCACTGTCAGTGGTTTAATAATAAAATTAAGGAGAAAGATACGCAAATGCTTATCTTTTACAATTCCTTTGCAAACATTGGACAAGTTAGAATTGAAAAAAGTGATGAGAAGCATTACATCGGGATTTCCATTGATGAAAAATGGAGAAATGCAAAATTTGGCAAGGATATGTTGTTATCATCTACTCAGGAATACTTCGATAAATTCAAGGTACCTAAGATTTATGCAGAAATTAAACATAGTAATACAGCTTCAATCAGAACCTTTGAAAAAGCGGGTTTTGTAAAGTATAGCTCACAACAAGACAAGTTAGTATTTGTTCTGATGAAGGATAATTAAATGGAAATTACAATTGATAATAAAGTGATTGGAATAAACCATCCTCCATATATCATTGCTGAAATTTCTGCCAATCATAATGGCGACCTTAACAAGGCACTAAGATTGATCGAGGTAGCAAAAGAGTCTGGGGCAGATGCCGTAAAAATTCAAACTTACACGGCCGATACCATGACGATAGACTCAGATAGAGAGGAATTTAAAATTAAAGGTGGTCTTTGGAATGGTTACACTCTCTATGACCTATATAAAGAAGCACATACTCCATGGCAATGGCATAAAGCATTGTTTGATAAGGCGGGTGAAGTAGGCATTACCATTTTTAGCACTCCATTTGATGAATCAGCGGTGGATTTTTTAATGGATTTAAAAGTACCAGCTTTTAAGATTGCTTCATTTGAAGCAATTGATATTCCGTTGATTGAATATACAGCAAAACAGATGAAGCCAATTATTTTGTCTACTGGTATGGCCAATTTAGAAGAAATTGAAGAGGCCATTGCTGCAATTAAAAAATACCATAATGACATTATAGTTCTTCATTGCATAAGTAGTTATCCTGCACCACCTGAGCAAGCAAATTTAAGAACTATTTCTGACTTGGGAAATAGATTTAAGGTGTTAACTGGCCTTTCTGATCATACTTTAGGAACAACAACTGCAATAACTAGCATCGCCCTTGGTGCTAAAGTTATTGAAAAGCACTTTACTCATGACAGAAATGATAAGGGCCCAGACTCTGCATTTTCACTTGAACCTCATGAATTACAGTTACTATGCTCTGAAAGCAAAATTGCCTTTGAATCGTTAGGAACAGCAGGTTACGAGAAAAAAGAATGTGAGAAAGAGAATCTTGTTTTTCGTCGCTCTATATATTTTACAAAGGATATGAAGGCCGGTGATATAATAACACAGGACTCCATCAAAAGAATAAGGCCTGGATATGGACTAGCGCCTAAATTTTTTTATCGTCTTATTGGCAAAAAGATAACAACAGATGTTGTAAGAGGGGAGCCTGTGACTGAAGATGTATTGTAGCCATGATACTAAGTGCCTTGTCTTAACAGTCAAAGCACTTAGCATACAGTCACTAGAAATTTAATTCCATCCTGAAATTGGAACTGTAAAACGTATATTGACTGTGTTCTGGTTACCAAATGTAATTAGAGTCGTTCCAGTTATTGTATTGATAGCTGCTGGATTTTCTGCTCCAAATTTATGGTGGTAAAGTACCTGGTGTTTACTAATTTACACCATGACAAATTATCATAAACTCAACATCCAGCAAAGCTGTTTCCGTAGAATTCGCACTATACACACGAATCGAACCAGTTCCATATGTATTCAAAGCAACATTAAAAGTTATAGCATGATTCGCTGAGCTTACTGTGCAATTAGGAACATCTGTACCATTAAATGCTCCCGTTTTAAAAGTAACTGTAGTATTTCCCGTAGCATTATCAGTAAGCGAATCGATCCAGTCACCACCAAGCTCTGTATTTACTGAAGGTGTTCCTGAACTGAAAGTTATATGGGCACTATATATAACTATATTTTGAGATCCAGAACCTCCTCCAAAATCAACCCATGATGTTCCATTGTATCCATAAAACTTGTTTTCATTCCAGTCGTAAACGACTTCGCCTTTTTGAGCATCAGGTACATTTGCTTCGTTGTTTACTACAGGAACAAACAGCCCCGATCCCTTGTCTGTGTTTGCGAATACATTAGTACAAATTAAAATCAAAATGCTAATCAATAAATAATTTTTCATTTTTCCTCCTTGTAATCTAGATTTAACTTAGGTTTAATTTTTATTAAGAAAATTAATCGTAGCAAGAAAAAATAATTACTCAAAGAATAAAAAAGTTACATTAGAATAATTTGTTACAGCTGATAGTGGTTGTTTGGGGGCGCTGCGTAAACAGGGGGTGCGAGCTATATTTCAATTCCTACGAGAATTGTATTGAAATACAGCACAAGAGAATTTATGAATTTTCTTACATCTGTGAATTGTATTAATGAGGTCCGCTGTCAAGTCTAAAGCTTGGTGCGCCACAAAATACATGAGTAATATTTAGAAAATGTTGCTTGATAAAGAAAAAAATTTGCCTTATTCCATCAAAAGTGGTTTCTAATTTACTAGTCTTTAGATAATGGTTAGGAGTAAATGTATATGGGAACGGGTCAAGTTATGCATGAGCTCATTAAGGAGCTTTTCCCCATTTGTAGAAGTATCACCGGAAATGGTGTTCGTAAGTCGTTATCCATTATAAAAAAATATCTTCCAGAGCTTAAGCTTTATGAGATACCATCTGGGTCCGAGTGCTTTGATTGGACGGTTCCCGATGAGTGGAACATTTTTGATGCTTATGTTGAGAGCGAATCCGGTGAGCGTGTCATAGATTTTAAGGAAAATAATCTTCACGTTTTGAATTACAGTATGGCAGTAGATAAGACAGTACCGTTTGAAGAGCTAAATGATCATCTTTACTCGCTACCAGATCAACCTGATGCGGTTCCCTATATGACCTCGTACTACGATAGGCGATGGGGTTTTTGTATTTCTCAAAATAAGCGACAAACGTTGACTAAGGGGAATTACAAAGTATTTATTGATTCGAGTTTAAAACCAGGTTCTTTAACTTATGCTGATTTGCTTATCCCAGGTGAAAGTTCGCAGGAGATTTTAATTTCGACCTATATCTGTCATCCTTCTATGGCAAACAACGAACTCTCAGGGCCTGCTTTGGCAACCTATTTAGCTAAGTGGCTAATGGAGAAAAAAAGAAGATTTACCTATAGAATTGTTTTTGTTCCTGAGACAATTGGAGCAATATGTTATTTAGGCCAAAATTTACATATAATGAAAGAAAAGGTTGTTGCAGGATTTCAGCTGACTTGTGTAGGAGATGATAGAACTTACTCTTTCTTACCATCACGAAATGGTAATTCTCTGTCTGACCGAGTTGCACGTCATGAGTTAAAATGGGCAGTTGAGAATTTTCACTCGTATTCTTTTCTTGATAGGGGAAGCGATGAACGACAATACTGTAGTCCAGGTGTGGATTTGCCAGTTATATCGATCATGCGAAGTAAATATGGCCAATTTCCAGAATACCATACATCTTTGGATGACCTAACACTTGTGACTGTAAGTGGACTCCAGGGATCTTTTGAGCGACATGTAAATTGCATAAATATTCTTGAACAAAATTATTTTTATAGGTCCACAACCTTGGGGGAACCCCAGCTTAGCAAGCGCGGATTACGTTCAACTCTTGGTGCAGGCAAGGGGCTTCCACTGGACAGTAAGCATCTGTCAAATTTTCTTGCATATTGTGATGGATCCTTGGATTTGTTAGGAATTGCCGATAAAATAGCTGTCTATTCCCTTGATTTAATACCTCTTGCCAAAAGGCTCCTTGAAGAGGGGTTGATAAAAAAGGTTAATAATAATGAATAAGCGAGTTGCTTTGTATGGAACTTCCTTACTACTTCCAGGAAATCGTCACTGGAGAAGACTTGCAGATAGATATGATGTGCAGTTTGGCGATTTTGGTGAATGGGCCAATACATTTTTAGAGGGCGATGATGCTTTTGAGAGCTCAGATGTTTTGGTCTGGGTTGTATTTTTAGATGATCTAATAAAGTACTCATCATTGTTAACATTAGCTCAATCACATGATTTAAAAAAAGAGATAGATGAGTTAATTTCCGGCATTTTGACTCCTCTTGTGACTCAATTGCGAAGGAGTTCAACCAAAGTTATAGTCACTTTCTCGAAATTAAGCTTTGAAATGACTGCTTCACCAAATTTAGCTCGTCAGTTTTCTATTGAAAGTATTATTGCGAAGGGTTTTGAGTCAACACTTCAATCATTGAGAGAAGATTTTACTCATTTGTACCTACTATCATTGGATCAAGTTATTTCAGAGCAAGGATTTCAAAGGTGTTTCGATTTTCGTAATTTCTATGCAGCTAGATCTAGATTTAGCAGTTTTGGTATTCAAGTATTGGCCAATGAAATAATGATTAATTTAGAGCGAATTTTTTTAGCAAGGAAGAAACTATTGATCCTCGATTGTGATAACACTCTTTGGGGAGGAGTTCTAGGAGAAGCGGGGCAAAAAAATATTCAAATTGGTCAAGATGGCATTGGCCAGGCATTTCAGGATTTTCAGTATGTTATAAAGGGGCTTTCAAATCGTGGTATTTTGTTGGCATTGGCCTCAAAGAATAATCATGACGATGTCGTTGAGGTATTTGACAATCACAAAGGGATGATTTTAAAAAAAGCTGACTTTGTTAGCATGAAGGTTAATTGGGAAGATAAGGCTAATAGTATTCGAGAAATATCAAACGAGCTTTCACTAGGAATTGACAGTTTTGTATTTTGGGATGATTCGCCAATTGAGCGAGACATGACGAAAACTCATTTACCAGAGCTAACAGTCGTTGAACCTCCTGCAGATGTTTATGATTGGCCTTTATTTCTTCGAAAATTTTCTGGATTTTCCCACTTCAATATTTCATCTGAAGATAAAAATAAGAAAAAGCAGTACAAAATACGTGCCCAGTTTAATAAGGAGTTAGACGGTAATATTGATAAAGTTAGCTATCTTAAATCTATCAAAATGAGACCTGAAGTTTTCGAAGTTGATACTCATACTCTAGACCGTGCCCAACAATTGTGCAATAAAACAAACCAATTTAATCTGCGGACAATTAGGCATACACATAAGGATCTTGAGAAGATTGTTAACAGCAATAACAATGTTGCACTAATTGCAAAGTTATCTGATAAATTTGGTGAACATGGACTTGTTGGCCTCTCTATTGTGAAGTCTACGTCGAACTCAAATGTTGCTTTTTTGGATACATTTTTATTAAGTTGTCGGGTAATAGGTCGTTATTTAGAAGCGTGGGTACTGAAGCAATGCCTTTTAAAACTGCAGAAAAATAATGTAAAATATCTTTTGGCGGAATATATTCCAACTAAGAAGAATGTACTAGTTGAAAATTTTCTGTCGAGCTTAGGTTTTAAACCAATTAGAGATATGCCAGTTAAAGTATTAGAAAATATAAAACTAGATGAAATATCATGTGCATTCGAGCGGACGCACTATATTGATATCACAGAATGTAATATTCCAAACCTTGGGGTGTTTGAAAATGAATAAATTAGAAAACTTGTTAAAGGAAACGTTTCCCAGTATCGATCTAGCAGTTGGTTCAGCACTGTCAATAGGTTGTTGTCAAGAATGGGATTCAATGGGAAACTATAATTTTTTATTGGCAGTTGAGGATGAGTTTGATGTAAGATTTACTGTTGAGGAAATGACAGAGTGTAAGTCTTTACTTCAAGTTCAAAAGTCTCTGGGAAATCGAGGAATTGAGCTGTGAAAAGACAAATTGTTGGTTTTAATGAGATTGTTCGCGGTTTGCATGCAGTGGGTATTACAAAGGGTGATGTTGTTATGCTTCATGCCGATACCGTGGTTTTGGCACAAATACCCAGTATCTCCTTAGAAGAGCGCCTGGATATTCTCCTTGAATCAATAAAAGAGGTGTTGGGAAAAGCTGGAACCTTAGTAGTACCGACATTTACGTATAGTTTTTGTAGATCAGAGGTATATGATGTGAACGATTCTCCTTCTAAGGATGTAGGGGCCTTTCCAGAGTATGTACGAAAGAGACCAGAGGCCAAGAGGTCGTTAGATCCAATTTTTAGTGTTGCGGCCATAGGGTCCTCTGCTCAAGAGCTGTGTGAAGTTGAATTAAAGGACTGTTTTGGGCAAGGCTCTTTTTTTGGAAAGCTTCATAAGATGAATGCAAAAATTGTGTGTTTAGGCTGCTCCTTAGATCGAGCGACATTTATCCACTATTGTGAGAAAGCTCACGGTATTGACTATCGCTATAATAAAACTTTTTCGGGAGAAATTATTGATAAATCAGGTGTGCTGCGAGAGTGTTCAATTCAATATTTTGTACGTGATTATAGCTATAAGTTTACAACTGACTTGACAATGCTTAAGGAGAGGTTGAAGGAACAAAATAAATTTAGTATTGGGGAGATCGGCCGGTTTGGTATTTATGGCACGACTGCCGTTGATTTTTTTAATGAAACACAAGCAATCCTTGATGAATTTCCTAATGGGTTGGTTAAGCAAGATTTGGCATTAATATGAATGAAAAATGTGATTTAACTTTTGATCATTTGGGATTGGCCGTTTCTCGAGTGTCAAGGGCGTTAGACTTCGTTTGTTGCCTAGGTTATTCTGTGGGTGCAGAAGTTTTTGATCCTGAGCAGAAAGTTAACCTTATTCTGTGTAAGCATGATAATATGCCCGCTATTGAAATAATTTATAAGGTCTTAGAGAATGGACCATTGACCGAAATTTTGAAGCACCGAAGTGAGCTGATGTATCACGTGTGTTATCGGACTAAAAACCTTGATAAATCTCTTAATCAGTTACAGTCCTCTGGAGTTCGTTTTGTTTGTGTGTCACCACCCAAACCAGCAATTTTGTTTGAAAAGAATCCAGTTTCATTCTATCTTGTATCTGGATTTGGTTTGATTGAAATTCTTGAAATAAGTTGAATTTAATAAGTCTGGCCTTAAATTGATAAAGATCCTTTATTTTTAAATATTACTATTGTATCAACAATATTTTTTCTAAACATAAATAAAAATAAGGCCATCAGTACGATCTTTGTTAGGAGAAGTAATTTATAGTCAATATTTCTAAAAACTACAATAATCAAAATTGAGAGTATTATAAATCCAAATAGTTTCAAGATATACTTATACTCAAAGAGAATATTGTAAGACTTTTGTGATAGATAAAATGTGTATCCACCTACCAAGAGACCTGTAAGGAGAGTTGCTAGTGCCGCACCTTGTTCATTCCAATAAGTTATAAAGTAATAATTTAAAGGAGCACCTATTAATACTTGTAGTAAAGATAGGAGTAGTACAATCCAAGATTTTTTCTTAAATACCAGTTGATTTTGTTTCCCAAAAAATAATGTTAAGTAATAAAAAGCAAGGACCATGATTAAAATATATGAATCATGATAGTCCTGTGATGTTGCCAAAAATAGTGCTTCTTGCGAAAAGAGACATAGAATAAAGGTTGCCAGTGCTGCCAAGAAAAAAAAAGGCGTTAAAAATACTCCTATCTGACGCCTTATCTTCAAAGAATCACCCTCAAACATTTTTTTATAAACTACAGGAGTAAAGATATTTCCTAGAGTAGTTCCTCCTACAAAAATTATAAAAGAAAATTTTTGAGCTATAGAATATTTCCCCACAGCACCAAGAGTTATAAGAAGACCTAACATGTACTTATCAACCTGAGAACTAATTGTTCCGATAAATATTCTAGGGGTCAATGGAAGAGATACGGGCAGCACTTTTTTAATAAAATTAAAATCATACTTTGCGCCTTTTTTAATCAGATAAGCAAAAAGGTAAAGAGCAACAAAGGCATTTACTATAAGGTGAGAGTAAAGATAGGAGTATAACTTACCATTGTTTAATATTGTCCAGCTGATAATTAGTGTATTGACAGATATTGTAACGAATATCTGTGAATAAAAAAAGCTTTTAGCGTCTTCTTTACATTTGAAATAGGACATAATCAACATTCTACAATTTGTAAAAGTTGAAACTAGGTGAAAAATTATTATAACTGGATATAGTTGAGAATTAGTAAAGAGAAGGTTTGAGAAAAACTCCTTAAAAAAAAGGATGACGCCAGTCATGGCAAATGACGAAACTAATGCGTAGGTGGCGTAAGTAAAGAGTAGATCTTTCTCTCGGTTTTTTTTGCTCCACTCGAAAAAATTTCTTTCAAAAAATACATTTAACCCCTGGAATGAGAGCCCGCCAGTCAAGGAGCCAAAAATTTGGCCTAAAGCAAGAATACCAAAATCAGTTGGTGATAAGTGTCTGGTTAAAAAGGGTAGGATAATAAATGGAATCAGGCTTGTTAGCAAAGTTGTAAAAGTGTAGTAGAGGAAATTATTTCTCATTTTGTGGACCTTATTTTGGCCATGTAATGATAGTTAATTTTTTCTTTTAGATTTTCATACCCTTGGATAAAATCACTGTTTTTCCCTAAGTCAATGTTGCACTCCAATTGGCCAGAAGGGTCATAAAAGATAGAAGGTATATTATTAATGTCAGAAATATACAATGCTGATGTAAATGGAATTGCAATCACCAGATCAACACTTCTTACTAACGAGTAAAGATTTAAATTATAGTCCAAGACGTGTATATGTTCATTTTTGTTCAGGTAATCAACATATTGAAGATTGTGATGTATTTTACTTATCTGTCGTTTCGGTTTTAAAAACAGTTTAATATTATTCGATAAGTATCGTGTACTCTCTTCAATGTCCGATAAAAACCTTAATGTAGTCTCTAGTGAGTAGTAATTCATTCCTTTGACTCGTCCTCCAAGATAATTATCTGTCCATGATTGAGATGTAGGAGTGACATCAAAGCAAAGTATTTTAAATTCACCATCAAGCTTAATTTTCGAACAATTGTCATTGTAAAATAGTACCGTACCAACAACTGATACATCTTTTGCGGTAGGGATATTCTTTTTTACCCAATCGGCATGCTCTTCATTCCAAACCCAAACCTTGTCGGCTTTTAGATACTGAAAAACAGGGTGCTCAGCGACTCTCGCGCCTTTAAACTTAAGTCCGCGAGTATTGCAGGCATAAAAGATCATATGGGTTATAAATGTTTTTTCCGGTAGGCTAACCAGAGGCAATAATTGTTTGGATGCATCAGAGTTATCGAATACAAAATGATTTAACAATTTTTTACGGCCAATAAGATTTATGGTGGGTAACCAAAAAAAATCTTTATCAAGTAGTATGAAGATAGGAAAATTTATTACTAATTTTAGATATATAAAAAAACAATAAAATGTGAAAGTACATATTCTTACCGTATCTGCTATACTCAATTTACTTGCGCCTAGTAAATTGAGTAGGGGGTACTTGCAAAACGTTACACCTTGAGTGTCCCCAGTAACATGTCGATTTACTCCAAGATAAAGTTTTGAAGTATTTATAAATCCAAAGGGTCCATTGTTTAGAAAGTTAAATGCTTCTTTCTTATTTGCACTTTCATAAATATTTTCTCGTCCATATGCACTTAGTATGGCAACAGACTGTTGTGTCTTTTTACCAAAAAATAGCCCACGTAAAATATATAAAAATGTGTAAGCATTTCCAGCTAAAAGTAGAAAAAAGACTTTAAGAAAATACTTAATTTTAAAAACTGGCTTGCCATTAATAATTGAAATAGATTCAAGCTCAATATCAATGTTTTGGTTATCTTTATCCTCTTGATAAAGTGCGCAATATTTAGACATAATTGTATGTGAAAGGGCCTGTTTTAGCCTAAGCTCAACATTAGAATATTCAAAAAATTTTACATTTGTATTGGGAGGGAAATTGTGTTTTACAGTTGTATCAACATACTTTCTTAAGGAGTTATAAATTTTATACTGTAAATTAAATTCGCTCACCATCACCTCTATGGCCATCTTGCTTAAAATGATCAGAAATTTAAAAAAAATGGCAATTGATTAATGATTTGTGAAAAAGCCAAATTTCTTTCGATTCCCTAAAGACTCACCAATTGTGGCCCAATTATTATGGGTTGGTCGAAAAAAACTTGCTAAAATATTCAACCTATGCCCAATCCTTGATCTCCATTTAGTAGGCACAAGCCAGGCCAAATTCTTATTATTTTTTTTAAGAATATTCTCAATCGCACAAAGGTTCTCACCAATTAATTGCTGAGTAATGGGCAACTCAAGAAGTTTAAAGCAATAGTCATAATATCCATAAACAAATCCTGCAAATATCAAATTAATTGTCTTATTGACTTTCTGTTTTTGGGGAAACTGTTCCAACCATTCTTCAATTTTATTGGGCGCTCTGAAGTATAAGGCATCACCAAAAATTAAACTTCCCTTGGTGTTTAACGTAGTTGTCTTGGTTTGATATTTCCAGTAAGATTTTTTCAGATCTTGTAAATCCATATTTAATGAATTTCGAACCAGAACATCGATATCAGAAAATAGTGGCTGATTTTGATAAAGTTGATGAAACTCAACTTCAATTTGCAAACCCACACATTGTTTTAAAATTTTTTCTCCACCTTTTATTATATCAAGCTCTGTTCCTTGAGTGTCTATTTTGACAAAATCAAGGGATTCAATTTTTTTTTGTTTGTATAAATCGTCTAAAGCAACGCAGGAAATTTGTTGATTGCTTTCGATATTAAAGCGATCGCATTCGGGAAAAGAGTTTAGAAAATTCAAGTTAGGTTTAAGCAGAGAAGAGGCACCTCTGTTCTTTGTTAAATATAGATTTTTTTCTTCCTCACAAAGAGATAAAGCTTTATTGATTATCGTAAAATTTTCAGAGATGTTTTGACACTCTTCTTTGTCAGGCTCAAACGCAACTATAGAGAGAAAATCTTGATAGTTAATCCAAGGTTGTTCTAGACCCCCTCGAGCACCAATGTCACAAAGTGTAAACTTGGATTTTGTGTGAGTAAAAAGATTACTCCAGTTGTCAAATTTCATAAATATTCCCGAAAAAAAGAGTAGAATTGCCGCTATAGTAGCGATAATAACTCGTAAATTCAATCAATAGTTTTATTCTAGACCAACAATACGCTTGTGCCCTGCTTGGGCAGAACATATATTGTAGATTAAAGAACATTTTCACAAGTGCTCTTTGTGTTGATTTCTGTATACTGCTTACTTTCAAGGTAAACAGGTTTAAGCACTGCAAAAAGAGGAAATAACGAAAAGCCAGCTATAAAACAAAAAATATTTGATCGCCAAGCAGAAAAGCTCATTGGAAAAAGCAATATTACCAGTAAATTTATCCAAATGAGTTTCTTGTGTGTTTTAAAAACGGTTTCATGTTTCAGGTACATTTTTACGTAAAATACAAGGGCAGTGATTCCTGCAGGTAGTGCAATCAATGCCTGTTTGATTATTGAGACATAGCCTGAGATATGTTCACCTGGTTTTAAAAAACCTAAAGTTGGTGTATACCGAAGCAACCACGACAACTCATTGGTGTAACCGAGTGAATCAACAAGATTATTTACTCTAAAGAAGATACTATTCATAATAGTGTTACTAGATAAATTATACACATAGAGCCCTGGGAAAAGGATTTTGTAAAGAGTGATTAAACATCCCATAAATAAAAAAATATATAGATACCCTAGCTTTTTGTGGGTCAATACTAATCCTATAATTAACAAAGCTAAAAAAATAAAGACAAGTTTAGACATTGCTAAAACGGCCATTAAACAAAGAATAATAAAATTAGGAGCAAATTTTTTATTATCTTGTGAAAAATATAGCGCAAATGAAAATAAGATAATGAGTTGCAAAAATGTATTTGATTCCATCAAGCCAAATGGGCGAGCTTGATAATGAGAGTAGAGACTCAAGAAATTAAGCTGGTCATAAGAGGTAAAAATCATGTTACTGGGGGTAAGAGAGTAGTTCCATCCAGCTGCAAAAACTTGTGCCCACTCTCCTACACCAATGACCTGTAAGCTCATGAAAATCACATTAATGAAACAAAACATCATGAGCTGGTAGTATACCAAGGTTCTACTTCTAAGAGCGATGACGGCCCCAGCTGCACAGAAACAAGTATTTAATAACGCGATGTAAAATACACTGTCCTGTTGGGTCATAATAGTATAAATTTTAAGACCAATAGTTGAACCAATTAGGAGAGAGCAAAACAGTTTATGTTTATAAGATGAATAAAGTATAATGATAACGGAAGCAATATTGCCCCAACCTATAATTTGACCAAGTCTGCCAAGCCACGGCTGCTCGTTAAAGACTAGAGTCATAATCAGACCAGGTAAAATCCACAGCGACGCTATAGAGTATAATGAGATGCTATTTTTTTCAGTCATGTGTTTTGACTAGAGTGATTCTTTAAAATATTAAGAAGATATTCGATTGTTAAAGATATAAAAATTCCAAAAAACAAGGATACAATAAAAATAATAACAATTTTTTTTGGGACATTGATCCTTGAATTTTGAATTTTGGGTTTGAAGATCACTTGAGGTCCGACATTATCAGGGCGGGATAAATATCTAATTGGTATTACACTTTTTGTTTTTATCGCATTAATGTTACTTTGAACTTTATCAAAAGCGGCTTGATATTCGCTTCTTAGGTGAGTCATTAAAATATTGAGGATTTGAGATAGGCCTTTGAGGGATTTATGAGCTGAATGTGCTTGATACTCAAGAGTAAACAAGACATTAAGTGCTTTTTCTGAATTGCGGACTACAGAAAAGTTATTGAATTGAAATGAGAGGGCGTTAAGCTCTCCAAAGTTTAAATCTGAAAATGTTCCTCGCTTAAATTCTTGGTGTAAATACCTAGTTATTGAGAAATGATCGCTGACTTTTTCGCCAGCGATTGTGCCCACTTTAATAATCGTAGATGCTTTTTTATCTGATCCAATGCTCAAATAACTGATCGAAGTGGTAATAATTGCAAATATAAGTATTGCCCACTTCCATTTGTATATAATATTGAAAGTATGGACAATTTCGTTGTCAAAATGATCGTTTGTCCCCATCCATTACTCCACATGATATATTAAAAAAATAAACAACAAAATTCTACGACTCTTTCTTTCTTTTGAAAAGGAAGAATGCGGCATATGCGGCATAGATAGAGATTACTGGTAAAAAACTATCGCGTAATCTTCCTTGTGCAGGGCCGACGTATGCAAATAGCAAAAGGAAGCAAAAGAGTGGAAAAAACATTAACAAATTGAGTAGGAGGTCTTTTTTAATTCTCTTGAATAATCCACCAAGCATAAGAAAAATGATAATTTGGTTGAAAAATGTACCCCAAATGCCAAGGTATGCAAACTTGTCGTAAAGAGAAAACTTATTAAAAGTAAAAAATGGTGTGAATAAAATTTTGATAAATGCCAAGGGATATGGGATTTCTGTGTTCCATCTTTTGTTAATGTCGGAATATCCATTATAGCTTCGTCTCCATGAGTCAAGGTGTGAGATATCTTCAAAAAACAAGTAAAGTATATATAGTCCAAAAATGCCAAGTATTGAGCACAATGTTATCCGGTATGTTTTGGGTATTTTGGGGGAGAGCAATAACAATCCAAACAAGGTAATGACAAAAAACGATGCCAGATAGAACCTTTCGTTAAATAATAAAAGGAGGGAGATGAGCAGTGGTAGTAAAAATTTATTTTGGTATTTAAATAACACACGGTGTGAAAAATAGTATATCAATGCCACAAACAAATGAACGTAGACTTCCTTGTAAAATACGATACTGTGAAATAAAACTGTTGGCATAAAGGAATAAATTAACAAAGCAATAATCCCAACTTTTTTATCAAATACCCTCGCCCCTAATTTATATATAACAAAGGCACTTAAAATTTTACCCAAAAAAAGAACAGCTCCACCTACAAAAATATTAGCTCCAAAGAGGTAGAAGAAAACACCTGAAATCATATGAAAAAACAGAAAACGCTCGTCAACATGCTGGGGGATTCTTAGAATATTGATTCCCTTCATAAATAGAATACTCTGAGGGAGATGTACGCGGTAAGAGTCAGGCATCCAGATTACTGACTCTGCTGCAGAAGATAAATAAACGCCCAGATAAATCCCGAGATACATTAGTAGGATGAATGGAAGGTAGTATCTAATATCAATATTAAACACCGGTTCTTTTTTTATTCTATTAAAACATACAATAAAAACGGCAAGCAGTGTTAAGATGTATCCGATAGTGATGAAATTGTTATAGAACTTTGTGGAAATATTAGTGAGGTAAGAATAGCATAAACTGCTCAAAAACAATGTTATATAATTAATGATCCAAAAATAATGTTTTTTCAACAAAGAGTTCATCATTTACCTTTGGGTGCTGCTCCAAATAGTTTTTTGCTGTTTAGTTAGGGCCTTTAAAAGCCCTAAAAACAATGCCAAATTGAGATTACAAAAATAGAAAGGGACATATATCAAAAATGGAATTTTTTTGCGATGGCGTATAAGAAGTCCTATCACCGCGAGCAAGTAGAAGGTGGCATGTGGAACCAGTAGGATTTTATAAAAAGCATAGGTGTTTGCAAGATACAGGTTGAGCAAAAATAAAATGATCAAAAAAACTGGGGCGCACCAGCGCAAGATTCGGTGAGACCAAAAAATAAAAGATCTAATCCCAATAAACGGATTGAACAATTTTAGCAGGTGTAAAAGGGCGATATAGTGACCTGCACCATCGCGAATATGTCTTTTAAATTCCCCACCAACAGAAGGCGCCACTTCTTCATATGCTTTGGCCTCGGGAGCGTAGAGTGATTTATAACCATTTTGTACAATTTTCATGGAGATCATAAAATCATCATTAATTGTACCTAGTGGCATCTTTTCAAAAAGTTGTTTTTTGATGGCATAAATTGCACCATTAGCTCCTGCTACATACCCCAGGTGACTTTCCATAATTTTAAGCTGAGTTTCATATTTCCAGTATATGCTCTCTCCTGTGCCGCTTATTATATCTTTTGGATTATGGTATATAAGGCGCCCGCAAACACAACCAACATCTTGTGGAGCTAATCTGCTGACAAGCTCTTTAAGTGCGTTACTATCGTACATCGTGTTGGCGTCAGAAAAAACGATAATATCTGTGGAGACGGATTCAATTGCGGCGTTTATGACGTTTGATTTTCCCATTCGCTTAAATTCAATTAGTTTTATCTGGGGGTGCTGTTTTGATAAGCACTCTACAATGCTACTCGTTTTGTCACTGGAGCCATCAGAGGCAACAATGATTTCTAGACAATCCAGTGGATAGTTGAGTTCTAGAGTGTTTTGCAGTTTTGCCTCAATAATTTTTTCTTCATTATAAGCAGCTATTAGCATTGTCAATTTTGGTAATTGAGTTGTTTGGGGGGCAACCTGATTTGACGTTAACTTTGACGTTAACTTTGACGTTAACTTTAATTTTAACTTAAATCTTGATTTTCTCGTTAGAATTTTTAAACAAAGAAAATAAAAAATGTACGTATGTAGTAAAAGACTAATTAGTAACCAGAAAACAAGATGGAAAACTAACATATATTTCTCTTTTAACGCAGAAGGTATTTGAAAAAGGTTTTGGCCGCTTTAGCTGTTTTAGTTATTTCTTTAGGGCTTGTCACCATTTGCAGCGCTTTTTTAGTAATATACCTCGGATTTAAATAGTACTGCTTTCTCGCATTATCACAAAATTCTACCAGCTCTGTTGCACTTAACTCTGGAGTGTTGATAACACAATTGTGTAGCCCTTCTGTTGTTAACCACTCTTTAAAGTCAGTGGTGCTTAGATAGTTATTCTCTTTTGCCCACGTATAGGCAGGAGTTCCAGGATAAACCATCAGAGGAAAAAACTGGCAAGTATCGGCATCAATTTTTTTGGCAAACGCAAGGGATTTTTTCAAGGTTTCTTTTGTCTCTCCTTGATTCCCGGCCATAAAGCAGGAATGAAGCATGATTTTTGCTCTTTTGGCATCTTTGACAAATTTTTCCATTTTTTCTAAAGTGATCCCTTTTTTTATATTTTTAAGGATTTGATCATCAGCACTTTCAAAACCAACAACGATTAACCTACAACCGGCCTTTTTCATTTTTACCATTGTTTCATAGCGCAAGGTGGCACGGCACTCAACTGTCCAAGGGATTTTTATTTTCTTCTCGATTAATAAATCGCACACCCTGTCTGTATGTTTCGGTATAAAGCTAAAGGTGTCATCATCAATTAAGATCTCTTTTACTTCTGGCATCTCTTTTACAATATATTCAAATTCGGCGACAATATTTTCGGGAGACCTTTGCCTGTGTCGCCGACCAAACATTTGTTCGGGATAGACACAATAGTTGCAGCGAGCACTACAGCCTCTGCTGGTAAAAATGGAAACTACTGGAAAGCGGCAATGGCCATAGAAGTAGTTATTCACATTCAGGTGTTTTTTATATACTTTAGAGACAAATGGAATAGAATCCAGATCTTCACAAGCGGCCCTGGGCACAGTTGTTATAACTTTATTTTGAAATCGAAAGCTTATTCCTGCAACGGTCCCTAGCGCTTCTTTTTCTTTTTTCTCTTCTAAAAATTTTGCTAACTCAACTAAAGTAAAA
This sequence comes from Bacteriovoracaceae bacterium, assembly GCA_016784965.1. Taxonomy (GTDB): domain Bacteria; phylum Bdellovibrionota; class Bacteriovoracia; order Bacteriovoracales; family Bacteriovoracaceae; genus JADHTQ01. The sequence continues at coordinate 88,899 of JADHTQ010000015.1, forward strand.
TCATATTCTCCATGAGCGATCGCGTCAATGTTGTGGTTGATCTCCAGTGTTTCCTTTGGAAGAGCAGTCACATGAGGGCCTGTCAACACTACAAAATGATTGGGCAGTTGTTCTTTAAGTTCTGCCGCAATTTCGACATCGTTGTAAATACTAGGAGTTGATGTATAGACTACAGACATTTGAGGAGCAAATGCTTTGATGATTGTTAAACACTGTTTTGTTGTCATGTCTTCTGCACAAGCATCCAAAAGTAAAACTTCATGCCCATTTTGTTCTAATACTCCTGTCGCATAGGCGTGCCAATTTGGGTAATAAATAGTGCCACTTTTGGTCACAGCAGGGCTTCTAGAAAAGCGGGAGTATTTTTTTAAAAAGGGAGGATTATACATTAAAATTTTCATTAATTATGACTCCAGTCTTTCAGTCTGGTCATTTATCGACTAAGACATCTTTCCACTGTTTTAAACCAAAAAGTACCTGCATTCCTATCAATAACGCAAATACTTGTCCAATTGCAAATTGAAAGTGCTTAGCTTTTAGCTGCATAAGGCCCAGAACAATACGTGCCAGGGTTAAAGAGAGGATCATTTTTAAAAATGCAAGGATCGATAGGTCGCTGTTGCTATCAACAAAATACATCCGCCAAAGAGTCTCTGTTTTGCCATAATAAACAAATCGGGCATTTCCCGTATGGTCATAGTGGTGATCGTGGATAACTTTTGCGTCAGCACAGACAAATAATGGATACTTTTTTCCAATAGGGTAACTAAAAATTATATCTTCACAACTGGCCCATCTAGTTTCAATTGCTCTGTGACTAAACTCTTGGATTACCTCAAACTTCCAAATTGTCGCTCCCCCACAAAGCCAGTTGGTTTCTAGATTAATTGGTGTACCAGAAGTGGGGGTATTGGCGCCCGATTTTAGAATCTTTCCGGCATCGGGCCCTGAAATTCCCAAGAGTCCCTTTGGCCAACTATGGCTATTTGCTGGCATATTGGTAATATTAAACCCAACTCCAGCGGTATTTTTTGGAGCATTATTGATAAAAGTAATTATTGATTTCAAAGACCCTTCATTTAAAATAATATCATCATCAAAAAATGCCACTAAGGGTGTTGAGCTATCAAGCTTGGCGATACCTTCGTTGCGCTGAGCTATTTGACCTCTGTTTTGTGCTCTGTAGTATTCAACATTAATGCGATCTTTAAATCTATTTAGAATTCCTTCAATGGATTCACCCGAATCGACAAAAATGATTCTGTGAGGTTTAATCTCTTGTATCAAAACACTTTGTAAAAACGCCTCAATTTTTCTTGGGCGGTCTTTGGTGGGAATGACAAATGCTAAATCATCACCAGAATACTGGTTTACTGTTTTCATGTTTTGCCTTATGATCAGCTTCTAATAGAGTGATATACTATATCTTTTTCCTTGTGAATTCTATTGTTTTTTTTGGAGAGAATGTGCAATCTACCAAACAATCTAAAATTCCGAGTGTCCTAATGTCAATAGGGGATTCTAAGATTGGAGGTGGGCAAATTGTATTTTTGAATATTTTGAAGGTACTTAAAACAAATAACTTCAAGGTGACAGTTGTAATACCAAAAGGAGCATTGGTTGAGATTGTTGAGAGAGATTTTTTAGATTTTACACTTATTGAACTTCCAAATACCCTTTTAGGTAAGTTGATTGTAATTTTTAAGTTATTGAAAAATAATAATTATGATCTCATTTCAACTCATCTAGGAAATTGTGCATTTTGGTTTACTCTTG